>CASDOQ010000021.1 GCA_949282345.1 uncultured bacterium
TTTATACCCTTCCGGGAATGAATGATAATTTTCCCACGCCGCAGCGTCAGCCCGAATCGCCTGTAGGATATCTTCCGGGAAAACGTAGGGAGCGGAGAGAATATCCGCGACGCGCTCGCGCACCCGGGGATGAAGGAGCCCCTGCTTATCCAACCGGATGAGCCTCTCGATATTCGGGCGGGAGTAGGCGCTCCCGGGTCGCCTCGGCGTGAAACGCTGGGCGCGGTGCAGCGAGTCGATCGGTCGGATGGTGCTATCGATCCAGCCGAAGCAGAGGGCTTCCTCGACTGCGTCGTTGTAAGACAGACACGCCTCCCCCGACGCCTTCATCGGGAAGACGAACCATATCTTTCGCTGTCTCAAAATGCTCCCAAAGCCACGCGCGCCACGCGGCACGGTCGGCCGTATAAAAAAGATTTTCGGTCACGATCTTTCCTTTCAGTCAAACACGGAAGATCAGCCCTGCGCCGGCAAAGCACCGGGGTCGGCCGGGGCCTTTGGCAGTTCAAACCAGAATACGCTTCCCTCTCCCGGGCGACTCTTCACCCCATAGGCGGCACGGTGTGACTCCAGCACCGACCGGACGATCGAAAGCCCGAGTCCACTGCCGACGACACTGCGGACGTGATTGCTTTCGGATCGGTAATAGCGTTCAAAAATATGCGGGATCTCCTTCTCTTCGATTCCGATACCGTGATCTTCAACCTCAAACCGTACCTGTCCCGTCGGTGTGGTAAAGAGGCGTAGGATCACGGTTTTATCTTCTCCGGCATAATTCGTCGCGTTGTTGACAAGATTCCGGACGACGGCGGTGATCTGCTTTTTGTCAGCCGTCACAAAAAGATCCGGCGTGATCTCGGAAAGAAATCTGTACCCGGAAAGCGACGTCAGTTCCCGGTATCCGGTCAGCAGTTCTTCGGTCAGTTCCGAAAGTGAAAAACGCGTGGGGCAGGTTTGTTCCGCCCCGCTCTGAAAGCGCGAGATCGAAACGAGATCCTCCACCATAGAGGAAAGCCTGTGTACCTCGTTAATGATGATCTGCATGTTTTCCGGCTTGTTTTCCCCGGGGATATCGCGCATCAATTCCGCGTACCCCGAAATCATGGTAAGAGGCGTACGCAGATCGTGTGAAATATTGGCAATCAGTTCTTTCTGGAAACGATCTACTTTTCCAATCTCCTCCGCCGCCTCGGCGAGCGTACCCGAAAGTTCCGCCACCTCACGATAGTCATCCTCCCGGTAATCCTTCGGGTAATTTCCCTTCGGAAGATGGCGGGCGGCGATATTCAGATAGGAAAGCGGACGGGAAACGCGGCGAGAGATCAGAAAGGCCAGCACCGCAGACACCGCGATCATCGCCAGGGAAAGGACGGCAAGCTGTACGCGAAGAACATGGACCGTTGCGGCAGAAGGAGCGTACGGGCAGTCAAAGAGCAGAAACAGCGTTTTCCCTCCGACCGAGGTCTTGATGCACGAAACGACGAGCCGCTCGCCGATCAGCGTGGCATTGTCCCGCGTTCCCATCGCGCTGTCCCACGCAAAGCGGTAATACCCGGCATCATAGAGCAGATAATCCGTGGTGTACGTCCCGTCTTTGCGGTCGGATGCCCGCTGATACAGTTCGTTCAACTGACGGGTGGAGATTGAATGGATCACGCACCCGATATCGGCATCCTCGCCCGCCAGCACGGTGGCGCGACTGTCCGAGATATCATAAACGGTGAGGCAGGCGCTGTTTTTTTCGGAGATCTTTTTGGCCGCCTCTTCGATCTTTTCTAAGGGCGTAATCGCCAGGATATCGGCGGCCTCCCGGAGACGGTTCTCGGTAATGACCAAATAGAACCTATCGACAAAAAGCACCTGAAAAACCGAAAGAAGGAGCAGAATCAGGAGCGAGAAAAGCAAAAAATACCGAAAAAGTTTTCCCCGCAACGGAGCGGGACGCCGATCTTTACAGGATTTTTTCATCGAACCGATACCCCACGCCCCGCAATGTCACAATGTGCGCTCCGTACTTCCCGAGCGCCCGGCGAAGGAGTTTGATATGCGTATCGAGCGTCCGATCCTCGCCGAAGAAATCGTAGCCCCACACCTCCGTGATGAGACGGTCGCGCGAAAGAGCGATATTTTTGTTACGGATCATATAGAACAAAAGATCGTATTCTTTCGGAGAAAGATCGCAGGTTGCCCCGTCCACCGTCACGATCCGTGCGGTGATGTCGGCATGAAGGCCGCCGAAATCGTAAACCTCTTTCTCCGCGGCGGCGCTCTGCCCGCCTGCCCCCCGACGAAGGATCGCTTCGACCCGCTTCATCAGTTCACGCGGGGAAAAGGGCTTGACCACATAATCGTCCGCGCCGCAGTCAAACCCGTTGATCCTGTCGTATTCCTCTCCGCGCGCGGAAAGGAACAGGATCGGGACGGCCGAAAACTTCCGTATCTCCCGGACGGCCGAAAACCCGTCCAGTTCAGGCATCATAATATCCATGATCACAAGGTCGGGAGTCGAGTTCTTCACCGCTGCGACAGCGGCCATTCCGTCTTCCGCCTCCTCCACCGTATGCCCGTCAAACTCGGCATATTTCCGCACGATGCCGCGGATGGTCGCTTCATCGTCCGCAATCAAAAGTTTTGCCATGATGTTCTCCCTTCGCTGTATGAGACGGCAAAAGGGGCGGTATGCGCCCCTTGCCTTTACTCAACCTGTCCGCCCGAGGTCGGAAGATACTCGTGTACCGTCAGATGCACGGTATATTCCTTATCGATATAACTGAACCGGTTGGAATACTTGACCCGATAGAGTTTGGCCTCCAATACCTCTCCCACCTTTGCGGAAGAAAGTACGGTACGCACATCGTTGGAACTGGTGATCTCCACCCCGCCGAGGCTGAAGAGGATGTCTCCGGCATTGATCTCATCCTCGCCTCTCTCCTTCAGTTCCTCGTTGTAGAAATAGCCGGAGATCAAGAGCCCCCGCGAGGAAGAGGTGGAATAGGTGATACCAAGGCACGGCGTATCCGAAACATAGCCCTGCCGGATGATCTGTGTGGCTCGGTCGATCGCCAGATCGATCGGAATCGCATAGCCGATCGATTCGACACCCTCCCCGGAAGATTTTGCATTAACGATGCCGATCAGCTGGCCGGAAAGATTGAAGAGTCCGCCGCCCGAGTTTCCGGGGCTGACACCGGCGGAATGCTGGAGCAGCGTCATCGTGACCCCCTCAACCGTGATACGCCGGGCAAGGCATCCGACGATACCGTCGGTGATCGTCCCTCCCAGTACGCCGAGCGGGTTCCCGATAGCGGCGACCTGCTGGCCGACCACAAGTTCCGAACTTCTGCCTACCTCGGCAACGGTCAGCCCGGTCTTTTCGATCCGGATGACGGCAATATCCGATTGCCAGTCGGTCCCCAGCACAACGGCGGGGTACCCCTCGCAACCCTCCTCGGTCGTAAAGACCTTGATGGTGCTGTATCCCTCGACGACATGATTATTCGTCACGATATAGGTGTAGGTATCGTCCGCACACAGAATCACACCACTCCCCGCCCCGCTCTCTACGCTGCTTCCGTAATAGCGGTTATAGACGGTCGCCTCCGTCGTGATCGAAACGACGGCATCCAGCGCCTTCTCGGCCACGTAGGCATAGCTGCCCGGCTCGGCGTCGGTCTTTTTCGGCGCGCTTTGCTGCGGTATAGTAATGTTTGCATTTGTGAAAGGATTGTCGACCTTGCCACTTTGGGAGGTGGTCTGTGTGGCAGACCCTTCTTCCCCCTCCTGCAGCGTGCCCGGCCAGCAGGAAGAAAACAGGGCACACACAAGCACCGCGATCAGCAATACCGAGAGCAGACGGACCGATCTGCTGGTTGTATGTTTGATTTTCATAATTGTTCCTCCGGTTTTCTGGATGGCTCCAGTATAGCCCTGCTTTGTGAATTCTGTGTGATGACGGGGAAATTTCCGCTTGAATTGTGCGCAGTGGCTTCCAAAAAATCCTGCAAGATGATCTCGGCGGAAAGCGTGTCGACCACATCGCGCCGGCGGCGACCTCCGACCCCGGTAGCGCTCAGAAAGCCGTGTGCCTCCACGGTGGAAAGACGCTCGTCAAAAAAAGTGATCGGCAGATCGGTCTTTCCGCTGAGGATCTCGGCAAAGGCGCGGACACGTGCGGCGCGCGGCCCCTCGCTCCCGTCCATATTGCGCGGCAGACCGAGGACGATCAGCACCGCCCCCCGCGCTTTGGCCTCCTCGGCGATCCGGGCCGCCGTTTTCATCATGCCGCCGACCGCGATCGTACCGATCCCCCCGGCCAGAAAACGTCCCTCGTCCGATATGGCGAGTCCTGTGCGTACATCGCCCAGATCGACCCCCAGCACACGGCCTGTATTTTCATTCGGGTCTCCCATTCAGTCTCCCTCTTCTCATTCGTTTTATCCTGATTTTATTGTAGCATCTTTTTTCTTTTCTGTAAAGTCCTTGCTTTTCTTTTTTCATGCGGGTATAATACTGACAGCATTCCGCTTCATCCTGCTGGAATTCCGGGATGCGGTGAAACTCTTGATACCGATGTAAAAGGGTCGCGCCACCCCCGCGATCCTGTAAGGGAGGAAAAATGATTCTTATTGTACACGAGCGAAAAGAAGTGCGCGACGACACACAACTTGCCTTCTACCGTCTCGGGCTGAATACCGTCTCCGCACCGCGCGACCGTGCGGAAAAACTCTTTGAAAGTTTTCCCATCCGTGCAGTCTATCTGCCCGAAGCCGATACGATCCCCGCACTGGTTCCCTTTTGCCGCAAGCTCCGGAGCGAGCATCCGGATATTCCGGTCGTCCCGTCCCTCACCCCGCAGAAAGCGTTCGCTCTCCGCCGGGATCTTGCCGACTGTACCTCCTCGATCCTGAAAAACCCGGTACCGCCTCTGCAGGCAGCCGCCGTACTGCTGGAACACTGCCGCCTGGCGGACGGGCGCGACCGTGCGGAATTGCGTAGTGGAATTCTGTCCGTGAATCTCTATAGCGACGACCTGTACTTCTGTTCGATCCCCTGCCCCGCAACCTCCGCAGAACTCTCGATCGCTCGGTATATCCTGGAGGAGGCTCCGCGCGCAGTCCCCGACACCGAACTCGCCAAAGCGACCGGCAACCCGCTCAAGCGCCGGAAGGAAGCCTGCGTCCGCACCTATATCTCACAAATCAACCGCATGGCCATGGAGATCATTCATCGGCCCGCCATCTTACATATTCAGAAAGAGGGCTATTTTCCCGCTCCACTCGACCGGGAGGAGGGCGAGGAACGCTTGCACCGCGTAAAAGGCCGGAAGAAAAACAGAACGCAGGACTTCTGATCCTTCGGAAGATTGCCGCGCGTTGCGACCGATCCCGCATCGGAAGCGAGAAGGAAACGGCGCATCAAGGTCACGTTTCTCCTTCCAGGGCGTGACGGCCGCTCTTTCAAAAGCGTCAGATTTCCCCTGCAAGAAACAAGCCGCCCGCCGCATATACTGGTAGAAACGGTTCTCTACCCGTATAGGAAAGGTGGGCTTTTCTTATGGCTTACGTATTCACGTCCCCGGCGTTTCACCTGATCTCCCTGCTCCTTGGGATCGGAAGTCCCCAGTCTTTTCCTCCTCCGTTGCCGAAAGACGAAGAGGCAGAGCTCTTCCGCCGGATGAAAAGCAAGGACGGCGCCGCACGGCAAAAACTGATCGAACACAATCTACGGCTCGTCGCACATATTGTTCGCAAATATTATACATCCTATCATAATCCCGATGAACTCGTTTCAATCGGGAGCCTCGGGCTGATCAAGGCGATCGATTCTTTCAACTGCGAAAACGGCGCGCGGTTTGCCACTTATGCGGCAAAATGCGTGCAAAACGAGATCCTGATGTTCTTCCGGTCGCAGAAGCGGCTCTCCTGTGAGGTCTCGATCAACGAAACGATCGACGTAGACCGGGACGGGAATCCACTGGCCTATATCGATGTCATCAGTTCCGATGAAAACATCTCGAAAGATCTCGACATCAAGATCCACGCGGAGAAAGCCTACCGTCTGATTGAGGAGGTGCTTGATCCCCGGGAGCGGCGCGTCATCATCCTGCGCTACGGCCTCGGAAAAGATCCGCCCCTGACCCAGCGCCAGGTGGCCGAGGTCATGCAGATCTCGCGCTCCTACGTCAGCAGGATCGAAAAAAAGGCGCTTTCCCGGATGCGAGAGCGCTTCGGCTCTTTTATCCCTTCCTTTGAGGATTCCTGAACACGCTCCCCCCTTTACGGTGTGCCCTTTCCGGCACACTTTTTTATCACTTTTTCCACGTCATATTTTTTTTGCATAAAAAAACGGCGGCGGCGCACAATAAGTGGCAGAAGCGTTTGCTTTGAAAGGAGAACCGTTATGGTCATGGATAGAATTGCGCTGCTTCTTGCAATCATCGGCGCGCTGAACTGGGGAAGCGTCGGTCTCTTCAGCTTTGACGTTGTGGCATGGATCTGCGGAGGGCAGACCACTCTGGCCGCCCGCGTGATCTACGTCGTCGTGGCGTTGGCAGGGCTGTGGTGTATTTCCCTGCTCTTCCGTTCCCGTGAAGAGAATGAGATCACGACCGGCGAAAACCGGTAAAAAAGAGGGCGGCTTCGGCCGCCTTTTTCTCTTTGTCGGAAAAGCGCGGAAAAACATAGACTGAAAACGGCCGGATTTTTTCGGATACGTGACTGAAATTCTCTTTTTCCGGCTAAAATAACAGAAATATCATCCGGAATCAAAACCTATATTCTTGAAAGGAAATCCGTTTCGGAAAAACGAACATGAACGTGAAACGCGGAGACATCTATTATGCCGACCTCAGTCCCGTCGTCGGCAGCGAACAGGGAGGGCTTCGCCCCGTCCTCATTATCCAGAACGATATCGGCAACCGCTACAGTCCGACCGTGATCGCCGCGGCCATTACCAGTCGGATGGGAAAGAACAAACTGCCGACGCATATCGAAGTCTACGCCGGAAAGGTGGGGCTGGCGCGCGATTCGGTCATTCTGCTCGAACAAATCCGGACGCTCGACAAACGCCGCCTCCGGGAAAAGATGGGACATCTGGATGAAGACGCGATGGCGCGCGTCAACAACGCAATCTCCGTCAGCTTTGGCCTTACGACTCCTGCCGTTGCCGCCGATACATCCCCGAAAGCCTTCGACACAGACACGCCGGGAGGGCTGACCGAGGTTTTTTGAAAAAAATCGACCACTTTCGGATTCTATATCTTGATTTTAAAAGAATTTTATGCTACAATAGACGAGAATAAAATTCAGATATTCAAGGAGAACGGAAATGGCACTGGTCACAACTACCGAAATGTTCAAAAAAGCCTATGCGGGCGGATACGCTATCGGGGCGTTCAACATCAACAATATGGAGATCATCCAGGCGATCACCGAGGCCGCGGAAGAAGAAAAATCTCCCGTCATCCTGCAGGTTTCTGCCGGCGCGCGCAAGTACGCCAAGCACACCTATCTGATGGCGCTTGCCAAGGCCGCCATTGAAGACACGGGGATTGACCTGGCACTGCATCTTGACCACGGCGACAGTTTTGAACTCTGCAAATCCTGCATTGACGGCGGCTTCACTTCCGTCATGATTGACGGCTCCAAATACGGCTTTGAAGAAAATATCGCCCTGACCCGTAAGGTCGTGGAGTATGCCCATGACCGCGGGGTGGTGGTCGAAGCAGAACTTGGAAAACTGGCCGGCGTGGAGGACGACGTGAACGTCTCTGAAGACGACGCCATGTATACCAACCCCGATGAGGTGGAGGAGTTCGTCTCCAAGACCGGCGTCGACTCGCTGGCTATCGCCATCGGAACCAGCCACGGCGCCTATAAATTCAAGGGAGAACCGCGCCTGCGCTTCGATATTCTGGAAGAGGTCGGCCGCCGTTTGCCCGGTTTCCCGATCGTTCTGCACGGCGCCTCCTCGGTCATCCCGGAACTGGTCGATGAGATCAACGCCTGCGGCGGCGCCATGGACGGTGCCCGCGGCGTGCCGGAAGAAATGCTCCGCCAGGCGGCCAGACTCGCCGTCTGTAAGATCAATATCGACTCCGACATCCGTCTCGCCATGACGGCCGGTATCCGCCGCGTCATGACCCAGGATCCTTCCGCCTTCGACCCGCGCAAATACCTCTCTGTCGGCCGGGAAGAAGTCAAGAAGATGGTCAAGCACAAGATCCACACGGTTCTCGGCTCTGCCGGAACGCTCTGAACTTCAAACGCGCCAGCAGGCCGGCCGCTCCCAAACGGGGGCTGCCGGCTTTTTGTATTTCTCAAGCGTTTTTTGTTATTTTTCGGATTTTCCTTTGCTTTCCGGGTCTAAAAGCGCCTTCTTCTTTCATAAGGATATACAGCATGAAAAAGAAAAAAGAAAGAGGTAGCATATGAATACATACACGCCGGAAGGTACCCGTATCGTCACCCCTGAAAACCGAGAAGCTCTCTCATCCCTGCGTGCGCTCGAGCGCACTATGGAAGAAGGTGTTATTGCGGAGTCTGTCGCACTGCTCTGCGACGAGGATCTTTCTCTTCATTTCGACCTGTACGGGATCCCGGCCGTCATGCCGCGGGAGGAAGTACAACAGGCCGAAGAAGGAGAAGCAGTCAAGGATATCGCCATTCTTACCCGGGTCGGGAAGCCCGTCTGCTTCCAGATCATCGGATTTTCCCGCCGGGCGGACGGACAGACCGAAGCCATCCTTTCCCGGAGGGCGGCGCAGGCAGAATGCCGCTCGCGCTTTATCAGCACGCTCCTTCCCGGGGATGTCATCCCGGCGCGGATCACGCATCTTGAAAATTTCGGCGCGTTCGTCGACATCGGATGTGGCATCGTCTCTCTCCTCTCGATCGACTGCATTTCGGTCTCCCGGATATCGCACCCTTCCGACCGCTTTTCGGTCGGGGACAGCATCTACACCGTCATCAAACGGATCGATGAAGAGGGGCGCATCTACGTCACGCACCGGGAGTTGCTCGGAACCTGGGAGGAAAACGCGGCGCGCTTCTCGGCCGGCCAGACGGTGACCGGGACCGTGCGGAGCGTGGAGAATTACGGCATCTTTATCGAACTGCTCCCGAACCTCGCCGGATTGGCAGAGCCGAAAGAAGGGGTTTGCCCCGGAGATACTGCCGCCGTCTACATCAAAAGCATCCTGCCGGAAAAAATGAAGATCAAGCTGATCGTCATCGATTCGCACGCCGCTCCCCGGGAACGCAGATTCGAGTATTTCGTGGATCCCGCCCGCACCCAGCACCTGCCCCGCTGGGTCTATTCACCTGCCGGGGCCTCCAAAACGGTGGAAACGATTTTCGATGAAAAAAACTCTGAAAAAACTATAGAAGGTTCTTGATTTTTTGCCTCTTTTGCGCTACAATGAGAAAAACCGAAAGCGAAAGAGGCGATCTTATGCGCGACTGCAAAACCGAAATCGAGGAAAGAGTGGCATTCATCCGAAAAATGCTGGCCGATGCACATGCGGACGGCATCGTGTACGGAAACAGCGGCGGAAAGGACTGCACGCTGGTCGGCATTCTGTGTAAAATGGCCTGCGATAATACCGTAGGCGTCATCATGCCCTGCTCCTCCAAGCAGAATTACGGTTCCGACCGTGAAGATGCACTGAAAACGGCGGAACAGTTTTCGATCGAAACACGCACCGTGGATCTCACGGCGGTACGCGAGAGCCTTCTCGGCGCGCTGGACGGCGTTACCGTTCCCAACGCCACGGCTCTCACCAATATTGCCCCCCGCCTGCGCATGACGACGCTCTATGCCATCGGTGCTTCCGAGAACAGGCTCGTGGCCGGGACCGGAAATAAATGCGAAGCATACATGGGCTATTTCACCAAATGGGGAGACGGCGCCGTCGATTTCTGCCCGATCGCAGACCTGACCGTAGACGAGATCTACACGCTCCTGCGCTATCTGAAAGCCCCGGAGCATATCATCAAAAAAGCCCCCTCTGCCGGTCTTTTTGAAGGGCAGACTGACGAAGGCGAAATGGGCGTGACCTATGCGGCCGTTGCGGCCTATATAAACGGAGAAGCAGTCACCCCGGCAGAGCGTGAAATCATCGAACGCTATCACAGCCGGAGCGAACACAAGCGGGTCCTCCCCCCCACCTTTGCCGATTATCGCGCAAAGAATCAATAAAAGATCCGCGTTTATACAGCGATGCGCGGCGGAAACCGAAGCTAAAACCATCGATCGGAAAGATCGGCAGAGGGGTCATTCCTCTGCCGATCTTTTGTATGAAATTAAAATCGGGGAGAAAGGTACAACTCCCCGATTTTTGATCCTGATTTATTGCACGACCGGCTGTTCTTTCAGATCCTCGTAGAACGCGGCGTTGGCGGCGCTCATATAGGCCAATACCCAAAGAGTGCCGATCCCGAAGCAAAGAGAACCGACGATCATCCAGCCGATAAAGCTAAGTTGCAGGCAGAAATACTTCCATTTGTGGCCGTTCATCATCTTGCGGCTCTCGGTGATACAGGTATTTGCATCATACTCGGGATGCTCCAGTGCGATATAGTAGCTCTGCGAATACGCGATCGCCTTCACGATGCCGGGGATCACGAAAAGCAGAGACCAGAGCACCGTAAACAGCCAGAAAAGAAATCCGACGAGGACATTCGTGCCGATAGAATTGCGGAAGCCGTCAAGCAACGGCTCGGCTTTGTTTTTCTTATCGGTATTGCGCAAAAGATGCAACGTATAGGAACACAGGCCGATCGAAACCGGTCCCGCCAGGAGAAGAGGAGCGATGGGAATGATTCCCGATGCACTAATGATTGCATTTGCCACAAGCACGGCAAGAACCAGATAGAGCCACGTGTTTCCAAAGAGGCTGCCATCCAGAGCGACGCGCGCGCGTCTGCGATATTCGGAACAAGTTGCCATAATAATATCCCCTTTCGGTCATTGATCCCATTATATCATTTCCACGGATTTGTCAAGACTATACTAAAGAAGAAAAATAATAAAGATCCGCCGGCTCGCGGTCGCTCCCCGGCCGGTCTGAAATCAAAAACACGGGTTCTTTTACTGATATTGCTTTGTCACCCCCAGAACAGCTGCCACCACCTGACGCGCCCCAGAGAGATGGCAAAGGTATGCCATCGTGCAAAGCGTTGCGCCGCTGGTCGTGACGTCATCGAGCAGGATCACCCGCCGACGTCGGAAATCGGGTTTTCCGAGTAAAGAGAACGCATTCCGGCAATTCCGAAAGCGGTTCCAACGGTCAAGCGTCTTCTGTTCGCGCTTCGCGCGATTCACGAAGGCGGGGACGAGCGGGATCCCGAGAAGTTCCGATACCTCCTCTGCCAACACCTTCATATGGTCGAAGCCGTAACGGCGGCGGGAAGAAGGCGAACGGGGCGCGTAAGTCAGGCAATATTCTCCCGGCTCCTCCTGCAAAAACGCCGTGATCGCATCGGCCATCTCCCGCGCAAAATAGGACGAAAGACGGGCATCCGGTTTATGCTTCAGCCGATAGATCATCCGGCTCGTCACACACTCTCCGGCGTGGGAACGGTAGGGAAAGAGCTTGCAGAGAGTGCGGATACCCGAGCGCCGATGGATCTCTTCCGGGCATCGGCAATAGGGAAAGGTCTTCCCGCACACCGGGCAGAAAGCATCCTTTTCTTTTTCATAAGCCTCGCGGCAATCGTCGCACAAAACGCCGCCGCCCGGCGGAAGCAGGGCGCGACAGGCGGAACAGCGGGGAACGAAAAGCAGATCAAGTAATTTCCGATACCACATCACAAAAAAGCAGGGGCGGCGCGCATGGCACCGCCCGGGATCAAATCAAGCCGTCTTCCGGCTTTACACTTTATAACTGTCCTTCAGCCCTACCACGCGGTTGAAGGTGTTCTCATATTTCGTATCTTTGACGAAATAGCCGGTACGCACGAACTGGAAATGATCGCCCGCCTCGGCCTCCGACAGTGCCGGCTCGACCCGACATCCGGTCAGCGTTGTCACCGAGGAGGTGTTGAGATAGTCGCCATAGGTCTTCCCCTCCGGGATATCCGCAACGTTCTCGATCGTAAAGAGATGCTCGTAAAGTTTCACCGTGACACTCGCGGCGGTCGGCGCGGAGAGCCAGTGAATTGTCCCCTTGACCTTACGCCCGTCGGCGGGAACGCCGTTGCCGGTCTCGATATCCGCCGTGCAGAGAATCTTTTCAATATTCCCGTCCGCGTCCTTCACGACCTCCTCGCAACGCACGATGTACGCGCCCATCAGCCGCACTTCTCCGCCCGGCTTCATCCGGAAGAATTTCGGTGGCGGGACTTCTGCAAAATCATCCGCGTCGATATAGAGTTCTTTTGTAAAGGGAACTTTACGGCTCCCCATCTCGGGGTGCTGGGGGTGGTTGGGAAGTTCAAAATATTCGGTCTTCCCCTCCGGGAAGTTGACGATCTCCACCCGTACGGGGTGGAGGATGGCCACGCGGCGCGCCGCCGTCTCATTCAGTTCTTCGCGGATGCAATGCTCAAGCAGTTCGTGATCTACCACGCTGTAGGCCTTGGAAACCCCGGCGCGCTCCACAAAATCGAAGATCGAGGAGGGGGTGTATCCGCGGCGGCGCAACCCGCAGAGGGTCGGCATACGCGGGTCATCCCATCCGTCCACAATCCCGGTCTCCACAAGCTGGCGCAGATACCGCTTGCTCATGACGGTGTGCGTGACGTTCAGCCGGGCAAATTCATACTGGTGCGGCTTTTTTTCAAAGCCGATATTGTTTACCACCCAGTCATACAGCGGGCGGTGGTTCTCAAATTCAATCGAGCAGAGAGAATGCGTGATCCCCTCGAGCGCATCCTGGATCGGGTGAGCATAATCGTACAACGGATATATGCACCACTTGTTTCCCTGCCGATGGTGGTCGGTATGGACGATCCGATAGATGGCCGGGTCACGCAGATTCATATTGGGAGAAGCCATATCGATCTTGGCGCGCAGGGTCTTGGCCCCGTCCGGGAATTCGCCGTTCTTCATTCTCTCAAAAAGGTCGAGGTTCTCCTCCACCGTCCGATCGCGGTAGGGGCTGTTCCGTCCGGGTTCGGTCAGGGTGCCGCGGTATTCCCGCATCTCATCCGGCGAAAGATCGCAGACGTACGCCTTCCCTTCCCGGATCAGTTTGAGCGCGAATTCATAGCATTGATCGAAATAGTCAGACCCGTAAAAGACGCCGCCCGTCGGCTCACAGCCAAGCCATTTCAGGTCGCGGTAGATCGCCTCGACATATTCGTTATCCTCTTTGGCGGGGTTCGTGTCATCATACCGAAGGTTGAAAAGACCGCCGTATTTTTTGGCCGTATTGGCATTGATCCAGATTGCTTTGGCGCTCCCGATATGGAGATAGCCGTTCGGCTCCGGGGGAAAGCGGGTGTGGATACGCAACGCGGGGTCGGCTTCCAGATCACGGTCGATAATGTCGTGAATGAAATTTGATTTGATGACTTCTTCCATCTCTGTTTCCTCAATATTTTTAGAATCGTTTCTCCAGCATTTATAAAATCGTTTCTTCATCCAGATAACTCAGTGCGGCGCGGCAGGAGGAAAGATCGGTCTTTTCTCCGTGCCCCGGGAAAACCCGGCGCTCTCCCGGCAATTCGAGAAGCGAGCGGAGCGAACGGCGCAGCAAAACGCCATCCCCGCCCGGCAGGTCGGTCCGGCCGAAGCCGCCTTCCGCGAAAAGCGTATCCCCGGTAAAGAGATTCTCCCCGCTGTCAAAACTGCAGGATCCCGGCGTATGTCCCGGCGTATGAAGGACCCGCAGGGCTTCCCCGCCGACGGGAATGCTTTCCCCGGGGACAAGCAGACCGTCTGGCGGCGAAAACGTCATCTCCCCGCCGAAAAAGAGGCGATACGCATTCCGATAAGAGTCGCCGAACGCCCCGACATCTTCCGGATGAACGAAAACCGGCGCTCGCGTTTCCTCGCGCCATGCGGTCAGCGCCATCATATGATCAAAATGAGCGTGTGTCAGAAGAATGCCCGTCACGGAAGGAAGAGACCGTCCGTACGCCGCCTCCGCCGCATCGGGCGACACAGACGGGTCAATGACCACGGCTTCCCGTTCCCGGTCATCGGTCAAAAGATAACAGACCGAAGCAAACGAGGCGGGGTAGAGACTGTATACCTTCATGGCATTCTCCCCATTCTTCCGGCGATTTCCCGGGAACTTTCATAATAGTATAGCATATTTTTACCGGTTTGTCCATAGTGTTCCCGGATTTTTCTGCCCAAAATCCCTCTTTTTCCCCCGTGCGGGCGGCTCTGCGAAAATTCCTTGCTTTTTGTCCTTTTCCTCTTGACAAAGTCCCGCTTCCCTGCTATAATAATCGCGTTGATGCTGGTGTGGCTCAGTTGGTAGAGCAGCTGATTCGTAATCAGCAGGTCGCCGGTTCAAGTCCGGCCACCAGCTCCAAGCGACCTTTCGAGGTCGCTTTTTTCTTGCTTTTCCGAAGCGCCCCGCTCTATATAACCAAAAAATAGCGCTTTTTTTGTGAAAGTTTTCCCATTTACAAGGCTTTTCTTTTCGGATATAATATAATATATATTATTGTGCGGAGAAAAATCCTGCCGCATAGAGAACGCTGTATTCAAAAAGCAAGGAGGTTTCCTGTGAAAAACACCCGTATGCTGTTTTTGGTATTGGCCTTATTCCTCATGACCCTGACATTGGCGGCCTGTTCGGGGCTCCCCGCCGGGGAGACGACCACCGCTTCCCCCGTTGACGCCACCACCGTGACGACTGCCGTCACGACCACCGCCGCATCGGCCGTGCGCGTTGAAAAGAATCCGATCACCGCCGCAAAGATCGACGAATCCGGCAATCTCGTGCTGAAATTCAAAAAGTCCGCCACGAGCAAACGGACGAGCACGGTGAAATATCCGACCGTGGCAGCGGGCGACGGATATAACGGCGCGCATTTCGTTTCCTGTGAACTCGACGAAGAAGACCGTACCGTCACCCTCACGCTCCTCGATAACCTCGCGCGCAACCAGGCCAATATCACGCTGGGGATCGAGTCGCCCGAGGCGATCACCGTTTATCTCCGTGAGAACGACGGGAAGCTTGAATATGCAACCGCAAAAGACGGCGCGTATACCGTTCTTGCCGCTTACAACATGGAAAAGAATGAGGACGGCGTACCGCTGATGAGCGCCATGCTGCGCGCGCTCGGCTACGCCAGGCAGGAAGAACACACCGCGAAAGAAGGGACGATCCTTGCGATCCGTGAGCCTCTGGCCGGGGAGGAAGAGCACGGGATGTTCCTCCGCTTTCGCGCGACCGAATGGTCCCGCGCCGGGCAAGACCTCTGCATGGATACCTACCTGAACGGTTCTTCCAACGGATTTTTCAACATCTCGGGCTTATACGAGATCCCCTCCGATGCCGAGAAGAACTCCTTCACCGAAGGAACCGCATTCAAGTACACCGGCGATGACATCACGCCGATCAATATCAACGGTACCTACATCGGCGCCAATCACGGGTATAACCTGATCCAGTGCCTGCCCAAAGACCCTTCCTACGATCTTACCGAAGACGACATCGGCAGAGTCTTCTCTTTCGGCGAAGGGGGAAGCAAAAAGCAGTACGTTCTCGTTCGGATAGACGCTTATACCAAAGAACTCGCGCAGAATATGATCTGGTTCTGCCCCTTTGACGAGACCGCCATGCAGACCGGAAACTTCGGCAAATTCTGCTCCTCCGCTTATAGGATCCCCGCCGGAACGAAACTGGTCTCCGATGATGGAGCGAAAACTCTCGTAACACTGTCGGAAACCTGCCCGGGATACAGCGCCGGGGTCGTGCAGTTCTATACCGCGCTGAACCACGTGAAGCAACACGCCTTCTTAGACGGGAAATACGAGGTCGATATCCACAAAGCCGCGACCTACGACGCCGAGTTCATTGATTTCTATGAAGAATACGACGTGGTCTATCTCCCCGCCGCTCTGCAATATCTGATCGACAACGTCGGCAACAACAACGAAAGATCGCATTGCAGCGACGTTCTGCAGGAATCCTATGTGACCTTCCGCATCTGCTACCGCTTCCATAAAAACGGCGCTACCGTTGTGTACAGCGACTACGATTTCCACAAGGACGTCTCGCTGCATATCATCGGCGGGGTTCAGTCCGGCGCTTTCTCCGAAACCGATCATTATATCTATCTGCCCGGTTCGGGCGGTGCCTATGCGACCCCCGCCCTGCAGCCGTATGAATCCGTGTACTTCGACATGATGGAGAACGGCCAACCGCAATCGAGTTGCTTCCAGCTGACCGACGCGCAGGGAAGCAAAGCGATGAACCTCGGCTTCAACACCGTATACGCTGACGGAACGCCGGAAAAGCGCACCACTTACCTTAAGAACGGATGCGGATTCTATTACACCTCGTACAAAATGTATCCCTATTTCATCAGTGGAGGCACGCTGAAAGCCGGCGATCACTTCAGCTTTATCGGCTACCGTCTGCCCTCGGTCATTTACGACGAGGACTTCTTCGCCGTCAACTGGTATTGGGTCGGAGACGAGATCTTCCTCTCGCTCCATACCGACAAAGCCGTCGATAAGACGGTCGCCCTGCCCGACTATATGAGCGGCATGACCGCCGAGGTCATTGAGGGCAGCGGCCTCACGGTCGGCGACAGCGTCACCGACGCAGGGCTGACCGCCACCTCTGCCGGCGCCGGCTACGCCATCATCCGTCTGACCCCTGCCAAATAACCGCTACCCCCTGCAAGCGGTGCCGCATCCGGCACCGCTTCATCGCATCAAATCGAGTAGGTAGAAATCAATCCACCTCTCACACCACCGTACGTGCCGTTCGGCATACGGCGGTTCAATTCAAATTAAATACGTGCTACCTTTAGGTAGTAATCGGAAAGACTGACTAAGCCTCGCTTGGTCAGTTTTT
>CASDOQ010000022.1 GCA_949282345.1 uncultured bacterium
GGGGCTGAGTCGAGTTTGGGAATTAATTCCAAATAACTGGCACCTTGCATAAAGAAACACTCGTTATTCCAAAAGAACGGCGAGTGTTTTTGTTAATCCATAACATAAGGCTGAGCCAAAAAATCAATTTGACTCAGCCCCTTTTCAGAAAAGCGAATCAGACCACGCCATAAGCCAGCATGGCGTCGGCAACTTTCAAGAAGCCCGCGATGTTCGCGCCGGCTACGAGGTTGCCCTTCATGCCGTATTTCTCTGCGGCGGCGGAAGCGTTCCGATAAATGCCGACCATGATGTCATGCAACTTCTGATCGACTTCCTCGAAGGTCCAGGCATACCGCATCGAGTTCTGGGACATTTCCAGCGCGCTGGTGGCAACGCCGCCGGCGTTAGCCGCTTTGGCGGGAGCAAACAGCACACCGGC
Organism: uncultured bacterium; assembly: GCA_949282345.1. GTDB lineage: Bacteria > Bacillota > Clostridia > Oscillospirales > CAG-272 > UBA1740. Next base: position 422 of record CASDOQ010000022.1, read on the forward strand.
CTTCTGGAAGGCGTGAACCGCCTCGGGCGTGGAGGGCATATTGGCGCCTTCCCCGACCGCACGACAACCGTTGGCGATCAGCGCGGCGGCCGCCTCGGCATTGATCTCATTCTGCGTGGCGCAGGGCAGGGCGATATCGCACGGGATGGTATAGATCCCGGCGCATCCCTCATGATACTCGGCTTCCGGATGGACGGTGACATACTCGCGGATCCGCTTTCTCTCGACCTCTTTCAGCCGTTTGATGGTATCCAGGTCGATCCCGTTCTTATCGTAGATATACCCGTTGGAATCCGACATCGCGACCACGCGGGCGCCGAAGGAAGTCGCCTTCTCACAGGCATAGATGGCCACGTTGCCGGAGCCGGAGATCACCACACGCGCGCCGTCGAAGGAGAGACCGGCATCCGCCAGCATCTCACGCACGAAATAGCAAAGACCGTATCCGGTCGCTTCCCGGCGGGCAAGACTGCCCCCGTAGGAAAGTCCCTTGCCGGTCAGAACGCCGGTATATTCCTTGGTGATACGCTTATACTGACCGAAAAGATAGCCGATTTCCCGGCCGCCGACCCCGATATCCCCGGCAGGAACGTCCACGTCCGCGCCGATGTGGCGGTAAAGTTCGGTCATAAAACTCTGGCAGAAGCGCATAACTTCTGCATCGGATTTTCCCTTCGGGTCGAAGTCACTGCCGCCCTTGCCGCCGCCGATCGGAAGCCCGGTCAGCGAGTTTTTGAAGATCTGTTCAAATCCGAGAAATTTGATGATCCCTTCGTAGACCGACGGATGGAAGCGCAGACCGCCCTTGTACGGCCCGATCGCGCTGTTGAACTGCACGCGGAAACCGCGGTTGACCTGCACCTTGCCGCTGTCATCGACCCACGGAACGCGGAACTTGATAATGCGTTCGGGTTCCACCAGTTCAGCCAGCACGCCGCTCGTCACGTACTCGGGATGCGCATCGATTACCGGTTCAAGCGATTCCAGCACTTCCCGTACTGCCTGATGGAATTCGGGTTCGCCGGGATTACGGGCGATGACCTTTTCCATCAGTTCTTCAAGATACTGATTGTTGAATGCCATGATTCTTTCCTCCGAATATTTGGTAAGGGACAATTCTGCCCTCAGAATAACGTACTAATAGTAGCATATTTTTTGCTTTTCTGCAAGTGTTTCTTGTAAAAATTGCAATTTAAAGGTAAAAAAATCTAAAAACCCCTTCTTTTCTCCGATCTTTTGTTTTTGCTGAAAATTCAAATCGCAGAAAATTCATCCGCGCCTGCGAAAAATCCCACCGCGCGCCGCCCCTTCCTCGCTCCTCTCCTTCTGCGCCCGCACGCCTACCCCGCCTCCTTCCCGCCTTTTCTGCCGTCTCCCCCTTGCCCTCCTCCCACCGCGCGCCGCCCCCTCCTCGCTCCTCTCCTTCTGCGCCCGCACGCCTGACGCTCCCCGTGCAGGCTGTAAAATAATTCGTTTTTCTGTTGCACGAGAGAGGAAAATATGCTACAATACAGATAATGTTTTCCCGTAGCGGCTTTTTGTACACTGCCTCCCACGGTCGCGCACGGGACGCAGGACGCAAAACCGAGACCCGCGCGTAAGACCGGCCTCAACGAAACAATCGAGGAAGTATCTCGCGCATTATGTAAAAAGCACTTTACACAAGGAGATTTATATGCTGCGTATTGAACATCTGACGAAAAAATACGGAGAGCGGAAGGCCGTGGATGACCTCTCGTTGCACATCGCTCCCGGCGAAATTTTCGGCTTTATCGGTCACAACGGTGCCGGAAAGACCACCACGCTCAAAGCCTGCACGGGGATTCTCCCCTTTGACGGCGGAGAGATCCTTGTCGATGGGACCTCCCTCCTTCGCGACCCACTCGCCTGCAAGGCCAAAATGGCCTATCTGCCGGACAATCCCGACCTCTACGAATTTCTGAGCGGCATCCGCTATCTGAACTTCATCGCCGACGTTTTCGGCGTGGGGACCGAGGAACGCGCCGCCCGCATCGCGCATTTTGCCGATCTCTTTGAGATCCGGGACGACCTCGCCCAGCCGATCTCGGCTTATTCCCACGGAATGAAGCAGAAGCTCGCCCTCATCAGCGCGCTGATCCACGAGCCGAAACTGATCCTTTTGGATGAGCCCTTCGTCGGCCTCGACCCGCGCGCCGCGCACATCCTCAAGGGCATTATGCGCGAGCACTGCGATCGCGGCGGCGCCATCTTCTTCTCCACGCACGTGCTGGACGTGGCCGAAAAACTCTGTGACAAGGTCGCCATCATCAAGGGCGGCCGCCTGATCGTACAGGGAACCATGGAGGAGGTCCGCGGAAACGAATCGCTCGAAGACGTCTTTCTGGAGCTGGTGGAAAAGACGGAGGAGGAGTTCTGATGCTGCGCCGTCTGATTGCCCTCCGTATCCGCGGGCTTTTTGCCTCCGCCTCGAAACCGAACGCAAAAGGAAAAAAACGCTCTCCTGTTCCGCTCATTCTTCTCTTTGCCTTTCTCGGCCTTTATGTCGGCGGCGTTTTTCTCGGCCTTTTTGCCACGATTTTTGGGGTCACGGGACCGCTTTTTGTCGCGACGGGGGAACCCTGGGGATATTTTGCCCTGGCCTCGACCGTGGCCGCCGTATTGATGTTTGCGGGGAGCATCATCTTCACGCAGAATCAGCTTTATGAAGCCAACGACAACGAGTTTCTCCTCTCGCTTCCGATCTCTCCCCGCCTGATCCTCGCGAGCCGGATGTTCTTTCTTCTTATCGTCAATTACCTGTTTGAAGCCGTCGTCATGCTTCCCGCCCTCATCGTCTGGCTTTTTTTCGGACCAATCAGCGCGACCGGCGTGATCTTCTCGCTTCTTCTCACCCTGATGCTCCCCTTCCCAGTGCTGGCACTTTCCTGTCTGTTCGGTTGGGTGCTGGCACGCATCTCCTCCCGTATCCGCAAAAAACAACTCGTGGTGCTGATCCTGTCGGTCGCCTTCTTCCTGCTCTACTTCTATTTCATCGGCAAGTTGGACACGCTGATGGAGGGACTGGTTGATGCCGATATCGCCCGCTTCACGGCGGTTCTTCGCAAGATCCTTCCCTTTGCCGTTTTCGGTCGGGCTTGCACGGGAGACTTCCTCTCTTTCCTGCTCTTTACGGCTTTTTCCGCTCTCTTCTTCTTTGCCGTGTATCGCTGGCTGGAGCGCACCTTCTTCCGGACGGTGCTGGCAAAGCCTGCGGCCAGACGCGTGGAATACCGCGAGAAAAAAGAAAAGGCCGCCTCTCCCCTCCGCGCACTCACGATGCGGGAATTGCGCCATCTTACCTCCTCTGCCGGTTATATGCTGAATGCGGGCATCGGCCTGCTCCTCATCCTGCTCGTCCCGATCATGCTCCTTATCAAGGGCGTAAATTTCGGGCAGATCATTGCCGAGGCTCTCCCGGAACTTTCCCGCTTCTCTTCCGCGCTCCCGGTATTGGCTTTGACGGCGAGCAACGTGATGGCTGCCTTGGTTATCTTTTCCGCCTGCACGGTTTCACTCGAAGGAAAAAATCTGTGGATCGTCCGCACCGCCCCCGTGCCGACGCGCACCGTCCTGCTTTCCAAGATTCTCTTTCATCTGATCCCGACCCTGCCGGTCATGTTGCTCACGGGGATCTTATATTCGCTTTCCCAGGGGTTTGACCTGCCGACGCTTCTTCTTTTGCTCCTTGCGCTTTCGGGTTTTTCGGTCTTTATGGCGCTTCTCGGGCTTTTCATGAACCTCCTCCTGCCGAAACTCGAATGGAAAAACGAGATGGTCCCGATCAAACAAGGGGGGGCCGTTGCGCTGACGCTCCTCATCGGGGCCGTGGCCGCCGGTCTGCCCGGGGTAGGACTGATCTTCCTTTCCCTGCTCCTGCCGGGGTGGGTGGCTTTACTTTTGCACTTCCTGCTCTTCTTTGGCGTCAGCGCGGCACTCTTCGCGTGGCTGATGACGAGCGGCGTGCGCCGCTTTGAAGCTCTCTGATCCCAACCCCCATAAAACCAAACGTCCGCGCACCTCTTCCGCACGCCTGCGCATCTCTTCCGCACGCCTACGCACCTCTTCCGCACGTCCGCGCACCTCTTCCGCACGCCTGCGCACCTCTTCCGCACGCCTGCGCAGAAAAAGCCTTGCAAAAAGGCTTTTTTTGTGTTAAAATTAAATTCTGTCAGCAAACGATAAGAATTCAAAAAAAGAAGGATATTTGTTTTGGCTATTACGTTGGAAAAAGAAATCGAAAGACGGCGTACCTTTGCCATCATCTCGCACCCCGACGCCGGCAAGACGACCCTGACCGAAAAATTTCTGCTTTACGGCGGCGCTATCCAGTCTGCCGGGGCGGTCAAGGGAAAGGCCAGCGACCGGCACGCGGTTTCGGACTGGATGGATCTTGAAAAGCAGCGTGGGATCTCGATCACCTCCTCGGTCATGCAGTTTGAATACGACGGCTATTGCATCAATATTCTGGACACGCCGGGGCATCAGGATTTCTCGGAAGATACCTATCGGACCCTGATGGCGGCCGACAGTGCCGTGATGGTGATTGACGCGGCCAAGGGGATCGAGCCGCAGACGCGCAAGCTCTTCCGCGTATGCGCCATGCGGGATATTCCGATCTTCACCTTTATCAATAAAATGGATCGCGAGGCGCGCGACCCCTTTGATCTGCTTGACGAACTGGAACATGAGTTCGGCATCGGAACCTATCCCGTCAACTGGCCAATCGGATGCGGGGTCAACTTCCACGGGGTATATGACCGGGAAAAGCGCGAGATCCTCGCTTTCGCGGACGCGCACAGCGGACGCAGCCGGATCGAAGGCACGCGCTGTGATCTTGCCGAAACAGAAAAAATGGATTCTCTGATCGGGGAATACCGCCGGCGCGAACTTTGCGAGCAGGTCGAACTCCTCGATGCGGCCAGTTTTGAATTCGACCTCGAAAAAGTGCGGCACGGAAAACTTTCTCCCGTCTTTTTCGGTTCGGCTCTCAATAACTTCGGCGTAGAACCCTTCCTCAAAAGTTTCCTCGCCATGACGACCCCGCCGTTGGCGCGGCAGACCGTGGAGGGCGAGGTCGATCCCCTGCGCGATCCTTTCTCAGCCTTCGTGTTCAAGATCCAGGCCAATATGAACAAGGCGCACCGCGACCGTATCGCCTTCATGCGCATCTGCTCCGGGCGGTTTGACCGGGAGGAAGAATACTTCCACGTGCAGGCCGGAAAGTCGATCCGCCTCTCGCGCCCGCAGCAAATGATGGCCAAGGAGCGTGCCGGGATCGACACAGCCTACGCCGGTGACATCATCGGCGTGTTTGACCCCGGCATCTTTTCGATTGGGGACACGGTCTGCGACAGCCGCCACCGGGTACGGTTTGAAGGGATCCCCACCTTTGCGCCCGAGCATTTTGCCATGATCGAGCAGGTCGATTCGATGAAGCGCAAGCAGTTTGCCAAGGGAATGTCCGAGATTGCAGAGGAAGGCGCCATTCAGATCTTCTTCGAACCCGGTGCCGGTATGGAACGCGTGGTGGTCGGCGTGGTCGGCGTATTGCAGTTTGAAGTGCTGGAATACCGCATGGAAAACGAATACGGAGTCAAGATGCGTCGCTCGGCCATGCCGCACGAAAAAATCCGCTATCTGGATGCCTCCCCCGTCCCGGCCGGAAAATTGAAGCTGACCTCCGACACCCGTTGGGTACAGGACGTGCGGGGGCGTGACCTGCTGATCTTCACCGGGGATTGGAGCATCAACTTTGCCCTCCAAAACAACGAAGGACTTGAACTGCGTGAATTTGAAAAGAGGTAATTGTAAATGAATGTTTACGACTTTGATAAAACCATCTATCCCCGTGACAGTGAATTTGAATTTTACCGCGAACTGATGGTGCGCTATCCGACACTCTTCCTTTCCCTGCCGGCGCAATGCGAGGCCGGATTGCGCTTTCTGCTTGGGAAGATCAGCAAGACCGAATGCAAGGCGCGCTTTTATGCCGCCCTCTCCCGCATCCCGGATATCGACCGGGAAGTCTCTGCCTTCTGGGATCGGCATGAGAAGGATATCGAACCCTACTATCTGCTCCTCCATCGGCCGGACGACGTTGTAATCTCCGCCTCCCCTGCCTTCCTGCTGGAAGAAATCATCCGCCGTCTGGATATCGGCACGCTGATCGCTTCCCTGGTCGATAAAAAGACCGGTGCCTACGCCGGAGAAAACTGCTACGGGGAAGAAAAATGCCGCCGTTACCGCGCCGTTTTCGGGGATACGCCGGTAGACGACTTCTTCTCGGATTCGCTTTCCGACACACCGATGGCACGTATGGCAGAGCGCGCCTTCCTCATCAAAGGCCATCATCCGATCCCGTGGCCGTGGGAAAAATGCGGCGGCTGACCCTGGAAGATGGCGGCGATTGAACTACCCAACCACGGAAATTGAGCTGTTGAAAGCGGCGATTGACCACAAAAACGCGGCGGCCGATTCATGCGGCAAGCCTCCGCTTTAGGCCTCCTGCATTCCCGGCCGCCCGCTCTTTCCCTCTCACTTTTCCCTCTGGCTTTTTTCCGCCTTCTTTTCCCACTGGCCTCTCTCCACTCGCCTTCTTCCCCTCGCTTTCTTCGCCGAAAACCGAATGCCGGAAAATGAAAAAGCACGGAAAATTTCCGTGCTTTCTTTTATTCCGCCCCATTTTCTGCCTTCGGTGCGGCGGCCGGTCACCCGCATCCGCAACCCCGATAAAAACGAAAATGGTTATTCGGAATTTCTATTCTTTCCATGAAAATTCCGAGGAAAGGAGAGAGACCTCCTCGGGCGTGACCGAAAGGATCCCGCCGCCGAGCTGTGCGCGGCGCATGGTGCCGTCGGTCTGATAGACGCGGCATTCGGCCGGAACCAGCGCGGTCATCATCGGGATATGCCCGGCAAGCACCGCCAGTTCTCCATCGACCGCCCGGACCGAGACCTGATAGATCTCGCCGGAAAAGAGAGTTCCGTCGGGAGACGTGACCGAAAAGCGAAACGGCTTCATCGGACTGCCCCCCGGGCCTTTTCGACTGCTTCGTCGATCGTCCCGACGAACAGGAAGGCCGATTCAGGCAGATCGTCATGTTTTCCTTCGATGATTTCGCGGAACCCGCGGATCGTTTCACGAAGCGGAACGTACGCCCCGGGGATCCCCGTGAATTTCTCGGCTACGGCGAAGGACTGGGACAGGAAGCGCTGGATCTTTCTGGCGCGGGAAACCGTCAGTTTGTCCTCCTCGCTGAGTTCATCCATCCCCATGATGGCGATGATATCCTGCAATTCATTATAGCGTTGCAGGATCCGCTGGGTCTCGCGGGCAACGTAGTAATGTTCCTCTCCGACTACCTCGGGGGTCAGGATACGGCTGCTCGATTCCAGCGGATCGACCGCCGGATAGATCCCCTGCGAGGAAATTTCGCGCGAGAGAACGGTCGTAGCGTCCAGATGGGCAAAGGTCGTGGCCGGCGCCGGGTCGGTCAGGTCGTCCGCCGGGACGTATACCGCCTGAATCGAGGTGATCGAACCGTTGCGCGTCGAGGTGATGCGCTCCTGCAACGCCCCCATTTCGGTTGCAAGCGTCGGCTGATATCCGACGGCGGAAGGCATCCGCCCGAGCAGAGCCGAGACCTCGCTCCCCGCCTGGGTAAAACGGAAAATATTGTCGATAAAAAGAAGCACGTCCTGCTTTTCGTTGTCGCGGAAATATTCCGCCATCGTAAGCCCGGAGAGTGCCACGCGCATTCTGGCGCCCGGCGGCTCGTTCATCTGTCCGTAAACGAGCGCGGTCTTGGAAAGAACGCCCGACTCCTTCATTTCATTGTATAAGTCGTTGCCTTCCCGCGTGCGCTCACCGACCCCCGTGAAGACCGAAATACCGCCGTGCTGGGTGGCGATATTGTTGATAAGTTCCATAATCAGTACGGTCTTCCCGACCCCGGCGCCGCCGAAAAGGCCGGTCTTACCGCCTTTGGCGTAGGGGCAGATCAGGTCAATGACCTTGATCCCTGTCTCCAGGATCTCGGTGGTGGTCATCTGCTCTTCAAACGTGGGGGCCGGACGGTGGATCGGCATCCGGGGCGAGTCGGGAGCAGGCTGTTCATCGACCGGCTCTCCGAGAACATTGAAAATGCGTCCCAGCGTCCCGTCCCCGACCGGGACGGTAATGCAGGAACCGGTATCGAGCGCTTCAGCGCCGCGTACCAGACCGTCGGTTCCGTTCATGGTGATGCACTTGGCCACATTGTCGCCGATATGCTGAGCCACCTCCGCCGTGACGGTACGCCCGCCGCATTCAACCGTCAGGGCGTTCCGCAGCGGAGGAAGTTCCCCCTCCGGAAAACGGACGTCAATCACCGGGCCGATGACCTCGATCACCTGTCCGATTCTCTTTTTTTCACTCATAGTAACCCTTTCCGGACGGCCTCAGCTCTCTGCCGCCCCGCCGACAATTTCCGTGATTTCCTGTGTTATGGCGCCCTGCCTTGCCCGGTTGTAGGAAAGATTCAGGGAGTCTATCATTTCGCCTGCATTCTTCGTGGCGCTCTCCATAGCATTCCGTCGCGCCGCCAGTTCGGAGGCGTAGCTTTCCGCCACCGCGTGATACAGGCACCCGGTCACGTATTCGGGAAGAGCGGCCGCAAACACCGTACCCGCATCGGGTTCCGGCGGGGTGACGACTTTCACTTTTCCCGCGTCTTCCCCGGTTTCGGGTTCGGGCGGGAGCAGACGGCGCAGCGTCACCTCCTGGGTCAACGCCGTGCGGAAGGCGGTATACAAGACGTACACCGGCCCGATCCGACCGGCACGGTAATCCCCGTACAGCGCCCGCGCCGTTTCTGCGGTCTCTGAAAGCGAAAGAGCCTCCACGCCGGGAATACTCTCCCGGATCCGATATCCGTGGCGGGTAAAATACTCTACCGCCCGCGCGCCGATGGGGATTAACGAAGCGTCAGCCGCATCAGGACGCGCGGCCATGGCCTTGTAAATGGCGTTATTGTATCCGCCGGCAAGCCCCCGGTCACCCGCGATCACGATATAGACGGGCGGCGCGTTCTTCGCGCAGGGGAACGCTGTCTGTTCGGCGGATGAGAAGATCTGCCGCAGTTTTCCGGCATAGGCGCGACAGCGTTCCAGCCGTTCGCCCGCCCGCTTCATCTTGGAGGCCGAAACGAGTTGCATGGCCCGGGTGATATGCCGCGTGGACTCCACGCTGTGGATACGTTTTTTCAGTTTACGCAGGTCTGCCCCCACGCGCCGACACCTCCTTTACGGCCGGGTCTTGCAGTAGCGCGCCGTGAAGGCCGCCACCGCTTCGTCAAGTTCTTTTTTGTCCTCATCCCCGTACTGTCCGCCTTCTACGCGGGCCAGCCATTCGCTATGCTCGCTTTCCATCGTCAGGGTAAGTTGCCGTTCGTAATCGCGGACATTCTCAAGCCGAACGTCACGCAGATATCCCGAAACAGCGGCATAGATCAGCGCAATCTGCACGCCGGTGCGAACGGGACGGTTTTTGTCCTGCTTCAGCACCTCCACGATCCGCTCGCCCTGCGCCAGGCGTGCCTTGGTATCGGCATCAAGATCCGAGCCGAACTGTGCAAAGCTCTGCAATTCGCGGTACTGGGAATATAAGAGTTTCAGGGTGCCCGCCACCTTTTTCATGGCCGGAACCTGCGCGCTTCCGCCGACACGGCTGACCGAAATGCCGGGGTTCACCGCCGGCAGAACGCCGCTGTGGAAAAGTTCGGTCTCAAGGAATATCTGCCCATCCGTGATCGAAATGACGTTGGTGGGGATATACGCCGAGATGTCCCCGGCCTGCGTCTCAATGATCGGCAGAGCGGTCAAGGAACCGCCGCCGTACTCCGGCGCGAGTCTCGCCGCCCTCTCCAGAAGGCGCGAATGCAGATAAAAGACATCGCCGGGGTAAGCCTCACGGCCCGGCGGTCGCCGGATCAGCAGGGAAAGCGCACGGTATGCCACCGCGTGCTTGCTGAGGTCGTCATACACGATCAGGGCGTCCTTCCCCTGCGCCATAAAATATTCAGCGATCGCGCACCCGGCGTAGGGGGCAATATACTGAAGCGGCGCGCTGTCGGACGCGGTAGCAGAGACCACAACAGTGTAGCGCATCGCGTCCTGGCGGCGGAGCGTTTCGGTCAGAGCGGCAACCGTAGAGTTCTTCTGCCCGATCGCCACGTACACGCAAAGCACGCCCTTCCCCTTCTGGTTCAGGATGGTGTCCAAAGCCAGCGTCGTCTTGCCGGTCTGCCGGTCTCCGATGATCAGTTCTCGCTGTCCACGCCCGATCGGGATCATGCTGTCGATCGCCTTGATCCCGGTTTCCAGCGGCACGCTGACGCTCTTGCGGCTGATGATGCCGGGCGCTTCGGATTCTATCGGACGGGTGGCGGATGCGGCGATCGGTCCGGCTCCGTCGATCGGCTCACCGAGCGCATTGACGACCCGGCCGAGCATCGCGTCTCCGACCGGAACGCTGACGACCTGCCCGGTGCGATAGACCTCGGTGCCCTCGCGGATGCCGTCCCCGCCGGAAAGCACCACGATCGAAACGAGTTCTTCCTCCAGGTTCAGTGCCATGCCCATCTCGCCGCCGGCAAAACGGAGCAGTTCCCCGGCCATGCAGTTTTCCAGACCGTAGGCTTTGGCAATGCCGTCTCCTACCAGAATGACCGTGCCGACCTCGGCGCGATGAATGTCTTTATCGTATTCGCGTATCTGCTTTTTGATTACCGCGCAGATTTCCTCAGGATGCAGATTCATGCTATGCCTCCTCTCAAAGCGTAAGAGCCGAGAATTCTTCCCGGATCCCCGCCAACTTTTCGGATACCGTTCCGTCAAAGAGTCTACCGTCTACCGTGACGCGCACCCCGCCAAGCAGGGCGGGATCCACCGTATAGGTCAGCTCGACCCGCTTTCCGATCCGGCGGGAAAGCGCGGCGGTCAGGCGCTCTTTCTGCCCGTCGGTAAGCGGTACGGCGCTCTCCGCGCGCCCCGTTGCGATGCCGGCATACTCCCAAAAGAGCCGCCGGTATTCGATCAGCGCGTCAGGCAGGTATGCGGCGCGCCGGTTTTCGGTCATTAGCAAAAGAAAGCTGAGCAGGCGGGCGTGGATCTTCCCCTCAAACGCCTCGCGCAGAGCCGCCAACCGCTCCCCGACCGGAACGGTGGGGCAGGCAAGCAGACGGACGTACCCGGGATTTTCCGAAAGGATCCGCGCGACCTCCTCGACCTCCGGCGTCAGCCTCTCGGTCAGGCCTTCCTCCACGGCGAGTTCGAACAACGCGCCGCCGTATTCGGCCCCGGCCTTACTCATGGTCGTCCTCGATTCCGGCAAGGAAATCGTCGATCAGACGTTCCCCATCCTGCGCATTCAATTCACGGCCGAGGATCTTCTCGGCCAGCCCGACCGAAAGCGAGGCGATCTCATCCTTGGCCTCGTTGACAGCTTTTCGCTTCTGTTGGGCGATATCGGCCTCTGCCGCCTCGCGGACGGCGCGCGCTTCCTCCCGCGCTCCGGCCAAAATCTCTTCTCCCAATCGGTCGGCACGCAGTTTTGCATCCGCAAGGATCGTCCCGGCTTCCTCCTTCGCCCCGCTCAGTTTTTCCTCGTACAGGGCGCGGTCACGCTCGGCTTTCGCGGCCTTTTCGTCGGCCTCGGCATAGGTTTTGTCAATGTCGGCGCGACGTTCCGTGAAGATTCGCTGTATCGGTTTGAAAAGCAACTTGCGGAAGACGAAATACAGGAGCAGAAGATTGGCAAGAGAAATCAGAATCTGCCAGATGTTGACCGAGATCACATCCAGCGTCTGTACTTCCAACAACATCGGTCCGCCACGTCAGATCAGCGCGTTTTTCAGAATATTGACAAAGATGCCGGGTGCCACGAAGATCAGAAGAATCGCGATGATCAGCGCGTAAAGGCCCGTCGTTTCCGCAATGGCACATCCCATCAGCATCGTGGAAGTGACTTGTCCTTTGCATTCGGGTTGACGGCCGATGATCTCACAGGCACGGCCGACGGCATAGCCTTCGCCGATACCGGGGCCGATACCGGCGATCATCGCCACGCCGGCGCCGAGGGCGCAGGCTCCGAGAATGATTGCGATTGCGATTTCCATGTTTTTTCCTCCCAAGTGTTTTGATTGCAGTTGTTTATGATAAAAGCCGGACCGGCCGGCTCCGGATAATGCTTCTTTCCCGGGGAACCGGGAAGCGTTTAAAAGGCGATATTTGCAAAGTTATGTTTACGCAACGCCGGTTTTTTCGGCCTGGCGTTGCTTCCGGCGTGCGATTCGCTCGCTTTTGCGCTTCATGCGGGCTTCATAGGCCTCGCCGGGGAAACCGTTGGAAATATATATCATGGTGAGCATGGCAAAGATAAAGGCCTGCAAGCATCCGCTGAAGATATCGAAGTAGATCGAAAAAACTGCGGGGATCCCGATCTCGAAAAACGGGAACTGCCCGAACGCCCCCGGCAGCCAGCCGAAAATGAGGCGCGAAAGGCCGGATAACCCGACCGAAAGCATCGTGGAGATGACCATGCCGGAGAGGATGTTTCCGTAATGACGGAGCGTCATGGAAAGCGGGGTCGCCACCTCTCCGATAATATTGACGGGAGTCAGCACGACGACCGGCTTTGTGAATTCACGCAGATAGTTTCCGATCCCGCCGCGGGTCTTATAATAGGTGATGAGGATAAAGACCAGCAACGCCCACCCTGCCACGATATTGAGATCCGAGGTCGGGGAGAAGAGCCCCAACATACTGGAAAGGCTCGAAAAAGCCGAAAGCGCGAGAATGGCGGCGACGAAGGGCGCAAAGCCCGAAAAACGCGGCCCCATATTGCTGTCGGTCAGTTCCTGCACCTTTTCGACGAGCATCTCGGCCAGAAGCTGGCGGCGGGAATGCGGGATCTTGGTCACGCCGTGGGTCAGAAAGAGGCAAAGGCCGGTCAGTGAAAGCACGACCAGGAGCGAATTGACCTGCGCCTCGGTCACAGGGAGATCCTGTATCGGCATGGGCACTGTGAAATAGATCTGTGCGCCGGTCACCGTGACTCCCTCGGTCAACGGCCGGAAGAGCACCCGCAAGACGATCCCCGCCGCGAACGGCAACACCGTCATGCAAAGAAAGAGAATATCGACGAGTTTACTCTTCATATTTTTCATTCTCTGTCTCCCGGGCGGTATCCGCGCCCGTCTCCTCCCCGTCGGAAAGCGTGCCGTCCTCCGGGATCGTGCCGTCCGCAAAAGTCTCTGTCATCGGCGCCGCGTCCGCACTGCCGCCGGCAACCCCGTTCTTTTTTTTCTCTCCGCTGGCCGGCAAGATTCCGCGCACAAGAAAGACGATGCGGTTGAAAAAGACCGGCGGCAGGAGCGCCCACAGCGAAAATACGCGAGGCAACAACGCGCCGAGCGTCACGCTGCCGAGGATCAGAAGCATCCGTCCCGCAAGCGAGAGACGGATCAGCAACTCGCGGCGCTTTTGATCCTCGCGGGCAACAGCGTACTGTAGCGTCACGCCCAGCAGGAAGAAATTCAGGATCTGCGCCGCGGCGACCAGGAGGTTCGAAAAGAGAACGCCTGTCCACCACGCGCCGCATACGAGAAAAACGCCCTGCTCAAGCAGGCTGAGCAAGCCTACCCCGAGAGCCAGCAGTCGGGTCTCCCGTAAAACAGTCTGATCGATTTTCATCACGGCTCTTCCTCCCGGGCGCATGGCCCTTGCTTTCTTTGCCGATTTGGTATATTGTTTTCAACACTTTCAGAAATTCAGTATATCATTTTCAAGAAATTTTCACAAGTAAAAAATCGCATTTTTTCATGTCGGAATTTTGAATTTTTTTAAGAAAGCGAAAAGGACGGTCATCCCGTCCTTTTCTGCCGCCGCATTTCCGGTTTATTCGATTTCGCGGAAATTTTTGACGTCGATCATCAGCCTCTCGGGGCGCTCGTCCGGGTTCCGGGTCTCCAGCCGAACGTTGTCAAAACGCAGTCCGTCCACGTGCCGGCAAAGCAGGCAGGAAACGGGAACAAGCTGTCTCCAACCGAACATACTGGCCTCGGGATAGACCTCCTCGTTTTCGGGAAGCGGCAGCGGAATGGCGTCCGCAAGTCTCGCACCGCCGTAAGTACGGAGATGGACGTCCCGGAGAGTCACGTTCCGGATCGGCGTATCGGCAAGGCCGAGGATCATCGAAGTATACTCAAACGGAGTTGTCCATTCCCCCAGCACGAAATGACCCGGCAACTGGATTGGAGCCGTGGCGTAAGCCTCCCTCGGGAAATCTGCATACACGCCGCTGATGCAAATGTCCGAAAGCGACCCCGCCACAGATCCCTCCGGCCCGCGCAACCGCCTGCCGAGGCGAATAAAAATCGGAGTTCCCACGTTGTACATGGTGATATTGGAAATGTTGATCCCCCGGATATGCGCACCGTCCACGCTTTCGATCGCAATGCCCGATCGGATCGTGTTCCGGATGGTACAGCCGGTCACGGTGATGTTATAGAAATCGCCGTTCGTCTCGGTACCGATCTTGAACGCGCTGGCGTGGCAGTAGATCACACAGTTGGAGATGCAGATCTCCGAACAATGGATCAGCCGGC
>CASDOQ010000023.1 GCA_949282345.1 uncultured bacterium
GGGGCTGAGTCGAGTTTGGGAATTAATTCCAAATAACTGGCACCTTGCATAAAGAAACACTCGTTATTCCAAAAGAACGGCGAGTGTTTTTGTTAATCCATAACATAAGGCTGAGCCAAAAAATCAATTTGACTCAGCCCCGATTTTTTTATTGACGGAGGATCACATCGTCGTACGGGATCGTACCGACGGCCTCGGCCTCCCCGGCGAGGATCGAAAGCGCGTAACCGACACATTCTTCAGAGGGATATCCCAAGATGAATCTGTCGCAACGCGGCACGTCGTCCATGACGTGCGGATTTCCGAAGTGGAGGACGGCGGCAATGCGGTTCGTGGATTGGAGGGCCCGCATGACGGCCAGCACACGCTCGGTCAGGCAATCGCGGCCGAGATAGGCCTGCATCCGGTGGGAGGTGACGTACACAACGCCGTCATACGGAATCTGCTTGTCAAACAGACGGATGTTATCGCTGGCAGACGGATATTCCGGAAGGAAAACGCAATCGGAATTCGGGAACTGTTTTTTCACCATTTCCTGCACGTGGTGCGGATAGAACCATTCGTTGGCAAAGGGCGGGGCGTCCGGGGCGGGAACGTCTTCACGCAAAGCTCTTTCTGTCAGCAGAACGAAGAGAAAATGCCCATCTTTGGGAATCGAAGGTGCGACGCCTTCGGCATAACGAGCCGATACGCATTCGCGCGGGATGCGGTTGAACGCATCCAGTACTTCCTTGGAGGGGGCCTCTTTCGGATCGGACAGAAGGTTCACCTTGTGCTGTGCAAGGAGAACGTGGCTGACGGCTTCATCCAGATCGGCTATGGAGAACAGCCCTCTCTCAAAACCGTCACGGAGATATTCATAGCCGACCTCGCAGGAAACGTTCCACGGAAGAGCCAGGTCGTTTCCGGCTTCGATACACAGAGGAGTCGGATCTTTCTGACCGTACTTGAGGACCAGCCCCATCATAGAGAGCGCATCGGTGAGCGAAACGCCCTTCCAGCCGCGGTCGCGCAGGAGTCCCATCACTTTTTTGGAAAGACTGGCCGGACGCTCGGTATCGACGGCCGAGACGATCCGGTGGCCGGGCATGATGCCGTCCAGAAGCCCTTCGTCCATCAGACGGAAATAGGGGAGCAGATCGTAAGAAAGCAGTTCGTCGAGTGGACGGTCATTCCGTCCTTCCTGCATGTGGGTGTCGATCGTGGCATCCCCGGGGCCGGGATAATGCTTGGCGATCGAGAAGATCCCTGCGTCGTGCAGGCCACGCACCGTGGCGCAAGCCATCCGGGCGACCTTTTCCGCGTTGGTTCCCATGTGACGCATCGATACGTTGGAAAGGTCAACGACCGGGCCGTTCATGGCATTGAACCCGAGTTCGCGCAGTTCATATCCGACAACACGGCCGTAGGCGTAGGCGTATTCTTCATTATATCCGGTGGCGCCGAGAGAACGCGCGGTGGGGAATGTAAAGCGTTCATACCCCTGCTCTGCATCTCCGACGATCAGGATCGGATAATCGGCAGTTTCGTTGATCTTTTTCAGGATCTCGTTCCGCTCGGGGGCGCCGCGGCTTACCCAAACGGCACCAAGGCGATGCTCCCGGATCATTTGAAGCATCTTTTCTATTTCGTTTTCCGAAAAACCCCGCTGTGCATTGGTACAGAGCACCATGCCGAGCTTTTGCTCTGTGGTCAGTTCTTCGATACGTAATTCCTTTTTCATGTCTTCTTTCCTTTCCTGTTGACACAGCTTCTATGCTTGTGTAAAATGTAGATAATAAAATATGATGAGGATACGCCATGAACGAACCCGTTCGGAATCATAGAAAAAAGACTTCCCCGCGTGAATATTACTACACGACGTGGGTGCCGCGGGCCAATTACAGGACCGATGAAGAGCCGATCGTTGTCAACTGCGCGGACTTCAGCAATAAGACTTCCCCGTTTACGACCCGTATTCCAGAAGGACGATTGGATATTTCGATCTGTTATATAGCCGAGGGAGAATTATTTTTTCAAATCGGAAATAGTGAAAAGCAGATTGCAAAGGGTGGTACCGTTGTTGTGATTTTGCCGCGCGTTCCGGTGACGTACGGGTATGACGGAACCGCAGATCCTCCCGTGCGACGGTCCTATTGGTTGCATTTTACCGGCAGTTACGCGCTAAAGTTGCTAAAAATCTGCGGATTTGAGCGTGGGGGCCTTTTTAGTCTGCCGGACGAGAGCGGCGGGACAGCCGCTTTCACGGCGCTTCTCGATGAGATGCGCCATCCGCCAACTCCGCTGACCCGTACCCGGGCTGCCGCGGCGGCTGTTTCGCTTCTGACACAATTCGGCCGCAGTATAGAACGCGGCGAGGAAAAGAGGCGGTTGCCGAAATCTATTGCCTATATCCGGGAGCACTTCGCCGAAGAGATAGACAAGCATGCGCTTGCCGCCATGGATGGGCTGAGTCAATCGCACTATCGCACGCTTTTCCGGCGGGTAATGGGGCGTACGCCTGCCGCATATATCACGCTTTTACGGATCGAAAAGGCGCGGCGGCTTTTGATGGACCCCGATATGCCGATCGCAGAAGTTGCGCATGAATGCGGGTACGAAGACCCGCTCTACTTTTCACGGGTGTTCAGCCGGATGATAGGTGTCTCTCCGTCCGAATACCGACGCCACGGGGGCGAAGGTTAAGCCAGAACCGATGCCCAGTCGTTCAAAAGGATCAGAGCGATCACGGCAATCACGCAACCGACGTATTGCATGGGGCGCAGTTTTTCGCGGAAGATGAACCGTGCGATGATGAAGGAGAACAGGATCGAAAATCCCGTGTTTGCCATGAAGTAGAAGACGACGGGCAGATAAGCGATCGTCAGGCTGCTGGTGTAAAAGGATGTCGCATTGGTAATGGCGTAGCAGACGATCCAGCCGCAACCGATCAGCGAAACCGGCAAAAATTTCTTGAAAGAAGGACGTCCCTTCCCCGGAAGAGCCACACCGTCTTCATCGATCCCGGTCTTCTGCGGCGGGTACCGGAAAAGGACGATCGCAAAGACGATCACTTGCAGGATCGAGGCATAAAAGAGACAGTTCTCCAACGAGGAAGCACCGGAGGCGGAACTTCCTCTGGTCCAGTTTTCAAGAAGTTTGACAGAAAAGCCTTCCATCCCGTTCCCGACGGCTCCCGTAATGGCCCAGAACCAGAATGCCGGCGTGGTTTTGGAAAGAGGCTGTCCGTTCCCTTCTTTTTTATTAAAGAGGAAGAGCGCCAGAAAAAGAAGCGCCATACCGATGGCCATATACCAGCGAACCTTGTTGGAATCCGGCCAGATGACCGCGCTGAGAAGGATCGGAATCGCCAGTCCCGCACGGCAGATGATCGTCGTCAGAAGAAGCGGACCGTGACGTACTGCCATGAGATACCCGAGCATGCCCAGTACGTAAGAAACGGCACGGATGGCCGCACAGACGATCGTGGGCGTATCCCAGACGAACGGAGCCCCGGTGTTTCGGACGATTGACGCAACGATACTGGCAACCAGGAAAAAAATCGTTTCAAAGCTGACTAACATCAGGTTGAAACTGTTGGCGCTGTTATAAATATCCTGCGTGCATTTTGCGTGCTTTTTTACCCATATAGAGCCGGAACAACCGACGAGAAGGCTTGCGAAGAAAAATAAGTAAGCAAATATCGTCGCGTGGCCGGGCGTACCGAAAATCGTTTCCATGAAAAACCTCCGTCTATGATTTCGACTCCAGTATATCAGTGCGAGACGAAAAGTGGAATTGTTTTTTTGCCGAACTATATGGATTTTTTTACGGTTCTTTCCCCAGCAAAATTATAAAAAAACAGGGGCTGAGTCAAATTGATTTTTTGGCTCAGCCTTATGTTATGGATTAACAAAAACACTCGCCGTTCTTTTGGAATAACGAGTGTTTCTTTATGCAAGGTGCCAGTTATTTGGAATTAATTCCCAAATTTGACTCAGCCC
>CASDOQ010000024.1 GCA_949282345.1 uncultured bacterium
GGGGCTGAGTCAAATTGATTTTTTGGCTCAGCCTTATGTTATGGATTAACAAAAACACTCGCCGTTCTTTTGGAATAACGAGTGTTTCTTTATGCAAGGTGCCAGTTATTTGGAATTAATTCCCAAACTCGACTCAGCCCCTTTTTTCTTCAAAGCGCCTCTCTTCCTGGCCCTTTTTCTGCCGGTCAAGGCGCCGCTTTCCGTGATTTTGCTTTTTTGCTCGCTCCCGGGGAATGCGATTTTACCGAAAAGTTACAAAAAGACCATTGCCAAATTCTGAAATCGGTGTATAATAGAAAATGAAAGGGCTTAACGCTTCGCGTACCGCAAGCCGAGAGATCCGAAAAGTAAAAAATGCCTGTCGGGGGAGCGCGCTATCGCGGAGATCCGAGCCATCAGCCGGCGAACCGGCCGGAACCGAAAGCAGACAGAGACGGGAGGGATTTTTTTGAGAATTGCAATCATTACCGGTGCTTCCAGTGGGATGGGGCGGGATTTTGCCCGGTTGCTCGCGCATGAGGACATTGACGAACTTTGGCTGATTGCCCGGCGGGAAGAACGCCTTCAAAAACTTTCGGAAAAGATCGGTCTGCGTTGTCGCACGCTGGCCCTTGACCTCTTGGACAAGAATTCTTTCACGTTGCTCGCCGACTATCTGGAACTTGAAAATCCGGACGTCGTATGGCTGGTGAATGCCGCGGGCTACGGGATGATCGGTAAGGTACAGGATCTTTCGCACGAAGAGCAGGACGCTATGGTTCTGCTGAACTGTTCCGCCCTCACCTCGATCACGCGCACCGTCCTGCCGTATATGAAGAGCGGCGGGCATATCGTGCAGTTTGCCTCGGCCTCCGCTTTTATGCCGCAACCCGAGTTTGCGGTCTATGCCGCCTCCAAGGCCTACGTGCTGAGTTTTTCGCGCGCGCTGAACTGTGAACTGCGTCCCCGGAATATTTCGGTGACGGCGGTATGTCCCGGTCCTGTCGATACCGAATTCCTGAAGATCGCGGAGGAGCATGAGGCCGCCGCGGCCTATAAACGCTTCTTCATGGGGGAGAGCCGCCGCGTGGTACGCCGGGCGTTTTTGGGTGCCAAAAAGAAAAAAGAGGTCGTTGTCCCCTCGCTTTCGATGCAGGGACTGCAACTGGCCACCAAGGTCTTGCCGCACAAACTGCTTCTGCGCTTTATGAAGTAAATATAAATCCCGCCTTTGTGGCGCACTTCGTAAGGAAGTACACCACAACGAAATAAATCCCTCAAGGGCTTTATGAAATGCACGACCTGCGGGAAATACGCCTACGGCGTGTGAACTGCCTGCGGGCGTGAGTAGATTACTTTCATTTCACATTTTGCAAAGCAAAATATTTCACTCTGAAAAAAATCGAGCAAAATCAAAAAAGATTCTGCTCGATTTTCTTTTTACCTCCGCGGAGGCATTTACACCGCCCTCGGGGGTGAGTAAGTGCGCCCCTTGAAAATCTTTTTCTTATATAGCCCCT
The DNA here is from genome assembly GCA_949282345.1 of uncultured bacterium. Lineage (GTDB taxonomy): Bacteria > Bacillota > Clostridia > Oscillospirales > CAG-272 > UBA1740. Next base: position 1,500 of record CASDOQ010000024.1, read on the forward strand.
CCTTCCGGCGGGATTTTTTCGTTATAAGAATATCTGAAACATCAAGGGGATCGTAAGAACCGAAAGGGTATGGGAGATCACGGCCATCGAGGCGCCGAGCTTCGTATCCGCGCCGAAGAGGATCAGCGTCTGATTCAACGTGGCTGTAAACATTACGTTACGTCAGTTTATTTGATCAGCGATTCTTCCCACATCTTTGGCGCTTCATATCCGAGGAGATTAACAGCGGTGGCGGCCACGTTGGCCAGGCCGTCTTTCCCTTCGTCAGGACGGATGTGATAGGCATCCCCCGAGAAGTTATCGTAGATGATGCAGGGGACCGGGTTCAGCGTATGGCTGGTCTTGGCTTTCGGGAGGCCGGTCTTGCCGAGTTTCGGCTTTCCGGTCTTCTTGTCGATCTCGTACATCTCGTCGGCGTTCCCGTGGTCGGCGGTGATGATGGCCGCGCCGTGCAGCTCGTCAATGACCGGGAGAATCCGTGCAAGCTGGAGATCCAGCGCTTCCATCGAGCATTCGGTGGCTAAGAAGTTGCCGGTGTGACCGACCATATCCCCGTTCGGGAAGTTGACACGGAGCATCTTGTATTTCCCGCTCCGCAGGGCCTCGATCAGTTTATCGGTGATCTCGGCGCACTTCATCCACGGCCGCTGTTCAAAGGGGACAACGTCCGAGGGGACTTCCACGTAGGTCTCGAGTTCCTCGGAGAATTTTCCGCTCCGATTCCCGTTCCAGAAGTAGGTGACGTGGCCGTACTTCTGCGTTTCGGAGAGGGCATACTGCGTGATGCCGGTAGCGGTCAGATATTCGCCCATCGTGTTGGTGATCTCGGGCGGGTTGACGAGGTAATGCGAGGGGATATGCAGGTCCCCGTCATACTCCAACATTCCGGCGTAATAGACCTTCGGCAGACGCACGCGGTCGAATTTGGCAAAATCCGCACCGCCCTCAAAGGCGCGGGAGATCTCGATGGCGCGGTCGCCGCGGAAGTTGTAAAAGACCACGCTGTCTCCGTCCTCGATGGTTCCGACCGGCTTTCCATCCTCCGCGATGACGAAGGCGGGGAGATCCTGGTCGATCACGTGCAGTTCCTCGCGGTAGGTATTCACGGCTTCTGCCGCCGAGGCAAACTGCCGCCCCTCTCCGAGAACGTGCGTATGCCAGCCGCGTTCGACCATCGACCAGTCGGCTTCGTAGCGGTCCATAGTGATCTTCATGCGGCCGCCGCCCGAGGCGATCTTCACGTCGAAGTCGGGCGTGCGCAGGCCGTTCAGAAATTCTTCAAAGGGCAGGATATAATCGAGCGCCGAGGTCTCGCCGACGTCGCGTCCGTCGATCAGGATATGCAGGCGTACCCGGCGTACCCCGTCCGCTTTGGCGTGCAGGAGCATGGCGCGCAGGTGGTCGATATGCGAGTGGACGTTCCCGTCTGAGAAAAGGCCGATAAAGTGCAGTGTTCCGCCGGCCAGCGAACGTCTGACGAGTTCGCCCCAGGTCTCGGAGGCGAAGAGCTTGCCGTTTTCGATCGACTGGGAAACGAGTTTGGCTCCCTGGGCAAAGACCTGCCCGGCGCCGAGGGCGTTATGACCGACCTCGGAGTTCCCCATATCGTCATCGGAGGGAAGACCGACGGCGGTTCCGTGCGCGCGGAGCGTGGTCGCAGGGTAATCGCGCAGGAGGCGGTCAAGCGTCGGGGTGTGTGCGGCGCGTACCGCGTTGGCGCCGTTATCGGGAGCCATGCCGACCCCGTCCATCACGATCGTGACGAGCGGTCCCTCGATCCCTTTGAATTTTTTGGATTTTTTCAGTGCTTCAACCATATTTATCATCCTTCCGGGCGCGTCAGATATCGGCGTCCTTAATATATTTATATCCGTTTTCGGCAATGAAGCGTTTGCGCTCCGCCAACCCGTCGCCAAGGAGCGTGTCAAACATATAAGCGGTGGCTTCGGCCTCCGCCGGGGAGACGGCGATCAGACGTCGGGTGGCCGGATTCATGGTCGTCTGCCACATCATATCCGGCTCGTTCTCGCCGAGCCCCTTGGAACGCTGGAGCGTATATTTCTTTCCTTCGAGTTCCTGCAGGATCTTTGCCTTTTCCTGCTCATTGTACGCAAACCGGATGAGACCGCCCGATTCGATCTCAAAAAGCGGAGATTCGGCAATAAAGACTTTGTTCTCACGCAGGAGGGTAGGGAGCAGCCGGTAGAAGAGGGTCAGGAGCAGGGTACGGATCTGAAAACCGTCCTCGTCCGCATCGGTGCAGATGATGATGCGGTTCCAGCGCAGGGCGGAGAGATTAAAGGCGACGATGTCCCCCTTGACCTTTCCGCTGATCTCCACCCCACACCCGATCACACGGAGCAGATCACAGATGATCTCACTGGAGAAGATCTTTTGATAGTTGCTCTTCATACAGTTGAGGGTCTTGCCGCGCACCGGGATGATCGCCTGATATTCGGCGTTCCGACCGAGTTTACAGGAGGTGAGAGCCGAGTCTCCCTCCACGATATAGAGCTCCCGGATCGCCGGATCTTTGGAACGGCAGTTGACGAATTTCTCGACCCGGTTGGCAATATCGACCGAGCCCGAGAGTTTTTTCTTCACCTCGATCCGGCTTTCTTCAGCCTTCTCGCGGGAGCGTTTATTGATCAGCACCTGCGTGGCGAAGGTCATGGCTTCGGTCGGGTTTTCGGCAAAGTAGATCTCGAGCTGCGCCTTGATGAAATCGGTGAGGGCGCGGGCGATGAAGGTATTGTTGATGGCTTTTTTCGTCTGGTTCTCGTATGAGGTGGCCGTGGAGGCGCTGCTGACCGCGACGAAGAGACAGTCGGCTATATCGTTAAAAGAGATCTTGGATTCGTTTTTGTTGTATTTCCCCTGCGCGCGGATATACTGGTCAAGCGCCGCCGTGAAGCCGCCCCGCACCGCCTTGTCCGGCGAGCCGCCGTATTCCAGATAACTCGAGTTATGATAGTATTCGGTCCGTGCCACGGTGGCATTCGTCACGCAGAAGGTGATGTCTGCGCGCAGACGGTAGGAGGGTTTGTCCTCGCGGTCGCGCCCCTCGGTCTCGAGATGCCAAAGCACCGGGGCGGTCAGCGAATTCCCATCCGTGACCTCTGTGATATAGTCCGAAAGCCCGTGTTCGTAGTAAAAGGACTTTTCGGTAAATTTTCCGTTCTCCTGCTCGGTCCGCAGGAGAAACGTGATGCCCGCGTTGACGACCGCCTGGCGGTGGAGAGTCGTTTCAAAAAATTCTCCGGGAATGGCAGTATCGGTAAAGACTTCAAGATCCGGCAACCAGCGGATCACGGTGCCTTGTGTTTTTTTGTCCGAGGAGGTCAGCGGGCGCACGGAAAGTTCAGAGTCGGGTTCACCGCGCCGGAAGGAGATCTCGGAGAGGCTTTTGCCGTTGTAGGACCTGACCTGCATATATTCGGAAGAGTACTGCGTGGCGCAGGCGCCGAGGCCGTTCAGACCGAGAGAGAAGTTGTAGGCGCCGTCCCCGTCGTTGTTCCCGTATTTTCCGCCGGCATACATCTCGCAGAAGATCAGTTCCCAGTTATAGCGCCCCTCTTTTTCATTCCATCCGAGGGGGATGCCGCGCCCCGCATCCTCCACTTCGATCGAGCGGTCGCGGAAGACGGTCACGAGGATCTTTTTTCCGTACCCCTCGCGCGCTTCGTCCACGGAGTTGGCCAGAATTTCAAAAAAAGAATGTTCGCATCCCTCCAGCCCGTCCGAGCCGAAGATCACGGCCGGGCGTTTTCGAACGCGCTCCGCCCCCTTCAGGGAAGTGATGCTTTGGTCATTGTATTCTTTCGGTGCGGTCTTCGCCATGGCGGCTCCCTTCCTTTGTATTCTCAATATATCAGTATACCAAAATGCTCCGCACCTGTCAAGTTTTTGTTCGCCGATTCGGGTATTTTTACCGATTTTCTCTTTGTCGGGCGCGTCGGCCCCGCCTCGGTCATGCAGGAAACGACCTCCCCGTACCGAGCGGCACTTACGCCGCAGAAGGGGGTGTCCTGCCCGTTTCTGGAGAGAGACAGCCGGAGAAAAAAGGAGGTAAGTTCCAGCGCGCAGGCGGCACTCTCTTCTGCGGCGGGCGCTTCGCAGTGTATCAGACTGAAGATCCTGCGGAAGAGATCCTCAAAGGTGATCTTCTCGGTCGGGGAAAGCGTGAAAACGCCGGAAAATTTCCCGGATTTCACGCATGGGAAGTGGGAAAGACCCGCCGCCCCGCACACCGGGAAATACTCGCTGGACGTCATCGTCGAGGATCGCGACACGCCGATCATCCCCGAGGGAACAAGAGACTGAGACAGAAAGAATAAACAGATGGGCGGTAGCCCGAAAAGGAGGATTTTCCTCCTTTTTTATACTTTTTATGCTTTTTCTCTCTTTTCTCTCCTTTTTCGGTCGTTTCGCTTTTTCTTTCCCGCCCCCCCTTTCGGTCATTTCTCTTTTTTGCCTTCCTTGCGCGCTTTGCGTTTTCAAAGCGGATGATGAAATAAAATTTCAAAATAAAAATAGAATTATTGACTTTTTATTTCATTTTGCTATAATAGAGGCAGAAAAGACAGGAGGCAAGGCAAATGAGCAAGCTCTATCTCGGCGTGGACGTCGGCGGGACGAAGGCCGACTATGCGCTGTGTGACGGGGAGGGGAATCTCCTGATGCGGAGAAAGACCGCAGGCGGGAACCCGAACGACCTGGGAACAGACCTCTATGCGGCCGCTTTGGCGGAGGGGATCGGCGCGGTTCTCGGCGGCCGGCAGGCGGACGGCATTTTTGTCGGCGGCGCGGGTTGCGGGGTCGGGGAAAACGCCGGGATGATCGAGAAAGCCCTCCGGGAAAGATATCCGGGGATCCGCGTCGCGAGCGATATTGTGAACGCCGCCCGTTGCGGCCTGCGGGGGCGTGACGGGGTAGCGATCATTGCGGGAACCGGCTCCTGCATCGCGGTTTGCCGCGGCGGGGACATCCGCACGCTCGGCGGATACGGCTACTTTTTTGAAGAAGGCGGGAGCGGTTGGAGCACGGCGCGGGAAGCGATCATGGCCGCGCTGGATGCACGGGACGGCATCGGGGAAAAGACGCTGCTTTTGCCTTTGCTGGAGGCGCGGCTCGGCGCGGATCTGCGCGATTCTCTTCCCTTGCTTTATCGGGAAGGAAAGCAGTTCGTTGCCTCTTTTGCTCCTCTTGTCAGCGAGGGGTGTGCATGCGGGGATGCCGTTTCCCTGCGGATCATCGACCGGCAGGCCGGCTATATCTGCCGGATGATTGAGGCGGCCGGGCAGTTCTTTCCGGAGGAGGAATATCCGGTGGCGGTGGTCGGCGGGCTCAGCCGTTCGGCTTTTTTGCAGGAGGCCATCCGGAGGCGGCTCGGCCGGCGTACCTGCATCTTTGCCGGGGAGCCGCCGGTGTTCGGCGCGGTGCTTGAAGCGGCCGCGCAGACCGGAGAGCTACCGGGCGCGGCTTTTGAAGCGCGGCTTGCGGCGGCCCTGACCGCCGGGGATGAAAAATAGGAGGAGATCTGATGAATCAGGCCGATATTTATAAAAGAATCAAGGAGTGTTCTCCCGCTTTTTCTCCCGCTGAGCGGAAAATTGCCGATTATCTGACAGGGAGCGGGGCGGACGGGATCTTCACCGCGCAGAGCCTTGCCCGTGAGGCGGGGACCTCTCCCTCCGCGGTGGTGCGCTTTGTACACCGGCTGGGGCTTGGCGGGCTGACAGAACTGAAGGTCCTGCTCGGCGGCGGGCGGGAACCCGGGGAGACGGCGGGAGAAACGCTCTTCATCGGAGAAAACGCAAAAATCCCTGAAATTATCACGAGCGTCGCCGGAATTACCGAACAGGCGGTGGCGGACGTCCGCCTCCTGAACCCTGATACCGCATTTTCCGCCGCGGCAAAGATGCTGGAAGCCGCAGAGAAGATCTATCTTTTCGGGATCGTCGGCTCCGGGCTGGCGGCAGAGGATCTGTATATCAAACTGCGCCGTATCGGGCGGCAGGCCGTGTACGACCCTACCGAAAACGGCCAGTTGCTGAACGCCTTCAATATTACCGAGAGGGACGCGGCGCTCTTCTTTTCCTACAGCGGGGAGACCGAATGCACGGTAAAATGCGCCCAGCTCGCCGCATCGCGCGGGGCGGCGACAGTTGCCGTGACCCGCGTAGGGAAGAACCGGTTGGCCGCCTGCGCCGGCCGGGTGCTGTATCTGCCGTGCGGGGAGCATGAATTGCGCATCGGCGCCCTGCAATCGCGCTCTGCCCAGCTTTTTATTGCCGACGTTCTTTTCCTCTCCGTTGCATGTCGCAATCTCAGTGAAGTAAAAACCCGCTTAGCGGAAACAAAATCGGCCGCGGATCGGCTGAATAAGAGGTGATAGTATGCTGAAAACCGAAATGAGAAATGAAAAGAGCCGCCATATCGACAAAATGGACGTTGCTTCCATGGTGGCGTTGATCAATGAAGAAAACCGCCGCGCCGTGGAGGCGGTGGCGGCTGAATCCGTAGCGATTGCGGCGGCGGTTGAAAAGATCTCCGCCTCCTTGCAGCAGGGCGGCCGGCTTTTTTATGTCGGGGCGGGAACGTCGGGGCGTATCGGCGTGATGGACGCGGCGGAATGCCCGCCGACCTTCGGGGTAGAGAGGGACAGGGTCGTCGGGATCATGGCCGGGGGAGAAAAGTGTCTTTCCTCCGCCGCAGAAAATTCCGAGGATGACGGCTTGGCCGGGGAGCGCGACCTCATCGCGCACGGCGTCAGCGCCGGGGATGCGGTGGTCGGCCTCTCGGCATCTGGCGGGGCAGAATACGTCGTCCGTGCGCTCGAATATGCCAGAAAAATCGGCGCGCTGACGGTAGCCGTGACTTCCAACGCCGGCAGCCCGATCACGGTGGCGGCCGAGATGTCGATCTGCCCGGATACCGGGGCGGAGGTCGTGACCGGCTCGACCCGCATGAAGGCGGGAACCGCGCAGAAGCTGATCCTGAACACGATTTCGACCTGTGCGATGATCCGGTGCGGGTATGTGTATGAAAATCTCATGATCAACCTGCGCCCGCAGAATCGCAAACTCCGCGGCCGAATGTGTGGGATCGTTTCCGAGATCACGGGGTGGGAAAAAGAGCGTTCCCAAAAGGCCTTGGAAGAGAACGGGTGGAATATCCGCCGCACGGTGACCGAGAACGAAAAGAAAGAGGAGGGGTGCAAAAATGCGTGAGTACGAGATCATCAAGAACGGGGAGTGCAACTTTTTTATCGTGACCTCGCAGTTTGCCGATGTGGCAGAGCATTACGCCGCCTCGGAGTTGCAAAAGTACCTCTATAAGAGCACCGGGGTGTTCGTGCCTTATTTTTCCGACCGTTGCCCAAAGAGAAAGCGCGAGATCCTTGTCGGCTTCTCGGCGCGTGACTGCGGAGAAAGCCCCGAAACCTATGACATCGGGGAAGAGGGCTATGTGATCAGAACGCTGGGGGAAGATATTCTCATCGCCGGGAAAACGCCGCGCGGAACGCTCTACGGCGTGTATGCGTTCTTAGAGCGTTTCCTCGGCTTTCGCGCTTTTACGGCTGAGGTGGAAAAGATCGACCCGACCGATTCGCTCATCCTCCCGGAAACCCTGATCACCGATAAGCCCTTTTTTGAATACCGCGACGTATATACCCGTGACGCATGGAACGCGGATTTCAGCGTGAAACGTCGCCTGAACTCTACCCTCTCCCCCATCCCGCAAGAGCGCGGCGGGAACTTCAAGTTCTTCAACTGCCATCATTCTTTCTTCGATCTTGTCCCGCCCAAGTACTATCAGGCAGAACATCCCGAGTACTATTCCTTCACGCCGGGGAATCCCGACCCGCGCCAGCTCTGTCTCTCCAATCCCGACGTTTTCTCTATCGCTCGGGAGAAGCTCCGCAGCTGGATCCGAAAGAACCCGCAGTGCCGGGTGTTTTCGGTCGCGCAGAATGACTGGGAGGGCTATTGCCGTTGTGAGGCCTGCGCCCGGCGCGACGAGGAAGAAGGCGGTCCGGCCGGAAGCATCATTGACTTTGTCAACCGCCTGGCGGACGATATTGCAGAAGATTACCCCGACGTGCTACTGCACACCTTTGCCTATATGTATTCCACCAAGGCTCCGCGCCACATAAGACCCCGGAAGAACGTCATTGTGCGTCTTTGCAGTTTCGGCTGTCCGCGCGGACGGAGTTTTTGCGAATCCGCCGAGGCGACCGAGAGCCGCGGTTCCCGTGAGAGCCGTGCCTTCTTAGAAAACCTGCGTGACTGGTCTGCCATTACCGACAGGCTCTATATTTGGGATTACGCCGTGGATTTCCGCAATTATCTGATCCCCTTTTTCCCCTTCCGCCAGATGAAGGAAAACTTCCGTACTTTCAAGCAGTACGGCGTCCGCGGGATGCTTCAGGAAGGCAATTTCTCCTACGGCGGGGATGCTTGTATGGGAGGGTTGCGCACCTATTTACTCTCTTTGCTCTGTTGGGATCCCGAAGCAGACATCAGAACGGCGGCTGATGAATTTCTGGATGCGGTCTTCGGCAAGGCCGCTCCTTATATGAAGGAGTACGTACGCCTCTTTTCCGAAGCGCAGGATGGCGCGGATATGACGATTTACGATTATGCCGACGCGGCGTATATCACCGAGGAACTGCTTGCCCGAACCGAGGAGCTCTTCCGGGCGGCGGAGAGGGCGGAAAGCGACCCCGGGATCCTGAAACGGATCCGACGGGAGGCTCTCGCGCTGGAATTTATGCAGACGGTGCGGATCGCGGATGCGGAGGAACGCGCCCGCAAAACCGATATCTTTGCCTCCCACGTGCGGGAAGCGGGGCTGACCGAGATTATGGAACGGGTGGAACTCGGGCTTTCCTTCACCTTCATGAAACGGAGCCGGTACGCCCGCGCGCGTGATGACTATTACAGTATGTACTATATCGTGCAGTGATCATTACGGACGATTCCGCCCCCCGGAGCCGAAAAAGAAAACAAAAAAAGGATCCCCGGAGGTCTCGGAAGAACCTCCGGGGAATTTATCAGTCGGCAAGGACGGTAATGCGGTTTGCCGTAATCTCGGTATACAGATCGCAGATCCAGACGATCAGATTTCCGACCCCCGTTGCAAGAACGAGAATGCCGGCAACGAGCGTGACGATGTTCTCACTTTCAAGAAAGCGACAGATGCGGTAGATTCCGCCAATGAGATAACCGAAAAAGATCTGGAGAATGATCTTCAGAACTTTCGGAAGGGATTCATATGCTCCGGTGATGGACTTGTTTGCCATGGCTGATATCCTCCTTTTTTGATTTCTTTTTTGCGAACCGAACGTCGGAGAAGATCCCGACGAGTCGAAAATCCGCGCAAAAAGATCGCTGAATCCAGTATAGCACGGATTTTTGGAAAAAGCAAGACCTGTTCAGAATCCGTAGGTCTTTTGCTTACAGAATTCTATCTGTTCTCCGTCCGGCCCTTCCACAAAGGCGACCTGCAGGGTGATGCGGAAAGGTTCGGATTCGAGCGGCATATCCTTCGGCGGGATCAGACTTTTTGCGCCGGCGGCGAGGGCGCGTTCGTACGCCGCCTCTACGTTTTCGACCGCGAAAGCGACGTGCAGCCATTTTCCCATCGGGCTGTATTCGTCCGACCCTTTTGCGAAGAGTTCGAGTTTTTCGCCGTTGCCGATGTCGAGCAGCATGATCTTTTTGGTTCCTTCGCCCCAACTGACGTAGGGGGTGAAGCCGAGCGCACGGTAAAAGGCCAGAGAGCGCTCAAAATCTTTGGCCACGATCGCCGCATGGGCATAGCGGATTCCTTTAATCGGGGAAGTGTCCATGAGTTTTCTCCTTATTTTTTATTCTTTTCCGGATTTTCGTGGGAGGCACGCGGTAGTTGCGGGATTGTCGAAAAAAGTTTAAAAAGGGGTTGACAGAGGGGAAGAGGTGTGCTATAATAGCGGTATAAATGGGAAATATGTCCCATTTAGCATTATGTCCCGGAAAGGGGCAGGAGGAGGCAGAGCGGTGCGCACCAAGGATGAGACGATTTTCACCGAAATCATGAATTTTATTGACAGTTACTCGGAGTCAAACGGATATTCCCCCACCGTGAGGGAGATTTCTGACTCCACAGAGATCCCGCGCGCCACGGTGCAACGCTATCTGCAGGAACTGATCCAGAACGGGCAGGTCATGAGCGGGGGACGGCGCAGTTACGTGACGGAGCGCGATCAACGCCAGCGGCGTGGTTATATCCGCGTACCGATCCTCGGCGCAGTCGCCTGCGGCCTGCCGACCTATGCGGAAGAGAATATCGAGGATTACGTTCAGCTTCCTTCCTCGATTTTCGGTACCGGGGATTTTTATATGTTGCGTGCAAACGGATATTCCATGATAGACGTCGGGATCACGAGCGGGGACTTTGTGCTGATCCGGCGGCAGGATACGGCCGAGCCGGGGCAGATCGTCGTGGCACTGGTCGAGGATGAGGCGACACTGAAACGCTATTTCCCGGAGCCGGAACGCCACCGGGTACGTCTGCATCCCGAAAACAAGGTGATGGACGATATCTACGTTCCTTCCTGCGAGATCCAGGGCGTTGCCGTAAAGGTCTTGAAAGATCTGTCGTACGTGTGACTTCCGGGGGTGTGAAACCCCGGCGCATATAACCGATATACGCGTCGGAAAAATAACGGCGGGCGTACCGATCTTACGTCCGCCTCGGGGCCCCGCTTTTGCGGCCCTTTTCTTTTTGCCCACGCTGGGAAGCCGAGACCCCGGAAAGAGGAGGTTTTTTCGTCCCGCGCTTTATTTTGGGCGTTTGTGGTTCAGCAGGCGGGCAATGACCGGCCGCCGGACGCGCATGGCACCCACCGGGCAGAATTCCTGACAGCAGAAGCAACGGATACAATCATGCCGTGCGATACGGGGGAGGCGATTTTCTATCTGGATAGCGTGCGCCGGACAGACCGACGCGCATTTGCCGCATCCCACGCAAGCGCTTTTCTCGGGACTCGGGCGCGCCGTCAGACATTTGACCGAAAGGTAACCGGCCAGCTTCCCGATCGGCCCTTTCATGATGCTTCCGAGACGGAAAGAGACATCCCGGCGAATAAGACCGTAGTCCTTCACCGCAAAGGCAGAGAGACCGTCGATCCCTTCGCATTCTCCAAGGGAAGCGGGACTGACTCCGCGCGCCACCGCCGCCGCCACCGTCGGAACCTCCTCCTGGGGCAGTCCGATCAGTGAGAGTGCTGCAAGGTCCAGCACATAGGGGGAGGGGGAGGCCAAGAGAACGCCAATTTTGCGCGGAGTCCCGGCAGTCGGCCCGTTTCCCTCCATGCCGAAAACGGCATCCAGCAGGTTCAGGCGGCATTTCCAGTATTCGTTCAGCAGGACGAGCATATCCGCAAAGCGTTCGGCGTTGGGATAGCGGTTGTGGTATTCCACTTTGATTGTGCCGGGGATCGTGCCGAACAGGTTTTTCACATTGCCGGAATAGCCCATCAGACCGTGCGTCTTGAGCTTAGCAAAATTGATGATTGCATCGGCTTTTGAAAGCCATGCCGTCACGGTGAAGCGGTGCGTCTTTTCCCCGTCGCGTACTTCGATCTCACGTTGGGAGGTATCGGTATTCAGTTTCGCTCCGGTCGCTTCTACGGCGGTCATTCCGGAGGCGCGGTATGCGGCGGAAAGCGCGGCGCCCGTATAGGGGCCGCCGGGACTGTCTCCCACCGTGACGTTGGCTCCGCGGGCCGTCAGGATCCGGCAGAGCCCGGCCACGGCGACCGGGTGGGTCACGGCCGCAGTCTCTGCCTTCATGGCGGCCACAAGATTCACCTTGACCGCGATCTGCATGCCCGGTGTTACCCAGTCAAGCAGACCGGTCTGCAAAAGCAGTTTGTCGAGCGCCTCCCGGACGTTGCTTTCTTCGTAATCTCCGCAGGGGGTATAGCAAAGTTTTGTTGGCATGGTCAGTTTTCTTCACCGAAAACGCGGTGGTAGAGATCGATAAAGTTCTGCTGGCTCAGGGGATAGTATCTGTCAAAGGTCTCGGGCGCGCAGTATTCCAGCCCGTACCAGCCATCGTAATGCAGGTCTTTCAGCATTCCGAGGATGCCGATAAGGTCAAGATCGCCCTGACCGATGACGGTCTGGCGGCAGGTCTGCGGCAGGCCGTTCATGCTCTTCTCCCAGTTGGCGTCGGGGCAGAGGGGCGCCGTCTTGCGGACGAACATATCCTTGATATGGACGTGCCGGATATAAGAGCCGAATACGCGGATATAGTCCTCGCAGGAGTCGGGGCTTTGCAGGATATTGCCGGTGTCAAGCACCGCGCCGATCGGGCGGTCGACGGCTTCATAGAGCGCCGAAAGATGCTCGATCCCGTTCATGGTCAGCCCCTGCGGTTCGATGAGGATCTGAATGCCGTACTGCGAGGCGTAATCCGAGGTA
>CASDOQ010000025.1 GCA_949282345.1 uncultured bacterium
AGTGCTTTTCAAAACTTTTTTCGTCTTTCCAGCACCCAAGACCCCGGTTCCCGTCCGGAATATCTCCGCTTTCTCAAGCGGCTTTTGTAGTATATCATCACTTTTCCCTTTTGTCAAGGGGATTTTTTAAGTTTTTTCATCCTTTTTCGCGTTTTTCTTCCTCGCCAAAGGAAGACTCTTTTCAAAGAGAAAAATTCCCGTTTCACGCTGGGGTGAAACGGGAATCCTATGTAAGACCGCCCGAGCGGGCGGCCCTCCTCAAAAAGGAATTCAGCCGTTGTTTTTGATGTCGTTCTCGTACTTCTCGATCATCTTCTTGACCATCTGGCCACCGACGGAACCGGCCTGACGCGAAGTGATATCGCCGTTATACCCCTGCTTGAGGTTCACGCCGACTTCGCTGGCGGCTTCCATCTTGAACTTGTCGAGAGCAGCCTGAGCTTCAGGAACCACAACTTTGTTCTTGGACATTTTCATTTCTCCTGTTTTTGTATCTATATCATCGAGCCCGCGAATCTCGATCCCTGGGCTCGATTCTCCGCGTCTCTGCTATTATTGTGTGTCACGCGGCGGGTTTTATTTATGGTAAATAAAGCATCGACAGCATACAAAAAATAGTTGAAATTTCAGTTTTTCCGCGCTTTTTGTCCCCTAAACAAAGAATTCCGTGAATCGAAATGCCGTGCGGAGTCTTATACGTTCCGCCGATAGGCCGCCGGAACGCAAAATCGCGTATCGTTACCCTTTTCTCCAGACCATTTTGTTGACTACGTTGACATAGCCCTGTATGATGCGGACGACCTTCATGGATACGGTTTCATCCACATAGTCCGGGCAGGGTTTTCCCAAGATGCCTTTTTGCTTCATGTCGATCGCCATTTCCGTGGCCTGAAGCAATTCGGTCGTGGTGATCCCCGCAAGGATAAAATTCCCCGCTTCCAATGCTTCGGGTCGCTCCGTGGAGGTACGGATACATACTGCCGCGATCGGATGACCGATGCTCAGATAAAAACTGCTCTCCTCCGGCAACGTGCCCGAATCGGATACGATCGCCAAAGCATTCATCTGCAACTTATTATAGTCGTTAAATCCGAGCGGCTCGTTCACTCTTACGCGCGGATCGAGCCTGAATCCGCTCTTCTCCAGTCTATTCCGGCTTCTCGGATGGCAAGAGTACAGGATCGGCATATCGTACTTCTCCGCCAATGCATTGATCGCAGTAAAAAGGCTGGTAAAGTTTTTCTCTGTGTCGATATTCTCTTCTCTGTGTGCGGAAAGTAGGATATACTTGCCCGGCTCAAGGCCGAGACGTTCCAAAACCTTGCTCTTTTCAATTTTATCCAAATTCCCGCGCAGAACCTCTGCCATCGGAGAGCCGGTCACATAGATGCGTTCTTTGGGCATCCCCATCTCGTGCAGATATTTTCTCGCCGGTTCCGAATAGGGCAGGTTGACGTCGGAGATTACGTCCACAATCCGTCTGTTGGTTTCTTCCGGCAGGCACTCGTCTTTACATCTGTTTCCGGCTTCCATATGGAAGATCGGAATATGAAGCCGCTTGGCGCTTATCGCGGAAAGGCAACTGTTGGTATCGCCCAGCACCAAAAGGGCATCGGGCTTCAGCGTTTCCATCACCTCATAGGTCTGCGCAAGGATGTTGCCGCAGGTCTGACCGAGGTGGTCCCCCACGACGTGAAGCAAAATATCCGGCCCGTACTCCCCTGCTTCGTTCCTGATCTCAAAATCTTCCCAAAACACGGTGGAGAGATTCTTATCCCAGTTCTGATTCGTGTAGACAACACAGGTATCGAAGTACTCCCGGCATCTCTTCATCACCGCGGCCAGGCGAATGATCTCGGGACGCGTCCCGCACACGATCATGCATTTGATCCGTCGGTTTTCTTTCCATCTGAATTTATAATCCATTGCATTCATCCTCCGGCACGCCCAGTCTTTGTATGGCCATCCGGGTCGGCTTGCCATCTGAAAACGGGTCATGATCCAAAAAATCGTTTCTGCGTAATGTGGTCTTGCAGATTTTCATTCGAACGGCTGGCAACGTCGATTGAACGCCGGGATATCGATAGAAAACACGCGTCTGTGCGATCATTTTCTTTCCGCATCCAATCTGCTCTTGATAGCCGACGAACAGATCACGGGAGTTCGCGGGAGGCGCACGACCTCTTTCCCGTTCTCTTCGCACCATTTTACAGCTCTTTGAAACCCTTCGTGCGTCTGGTCTCCGCCTATCGCAAACACGTCAAAATCCACGGCCGGCAGGATCTTGTCTACATCCCGGTAGGTAATCACCTCATCGACCACGCGCAACGCCCGAACCAGCTCGATTCGTTGCTCGGTCGAATAAAGAACGTTGGCATTCGGCTTAGTCTTTAAGATGCAATCGCCATCCTGAACGGCCACGATGAGATAATCGCCCAATTTCTTTGCGTTTTCAAAGAGTCGCAGATGCCCTAAATGAAAATAATCAAAAACTCCAACCGTAATGACCTTTTTCATGATGTGGCCACCTCTTTTCTGAACACATAAAAGTTCCCGTTATCGGCAAGCGAAAATTTCCCGTCTTCCCCCTGCTTCATAAAACCGATCTTCTCGTAGCCCGCTTTTTTCAAGAGCCGCACACGAACCGATATTCTGAACCAGGACATACGCGCAATACTTCTTGGAATGACAAAGATTCTCCATTTGTAGAAGAAGTTCCGTGCCGATCCCGTGGCCGCGATACGCCGGAAGGACGTAACACGGCCCGACCATCCACTCGCCCTTTTCGGCAAAAGCGTATTTTTTCGGGCAGGGCCTTGCCACGATATACCCGACGATCTTTCCGGCGGCGTTTTTTGGCCAGAAGAATCCTGTTGCGCTTTCCTTCCAGCAGCATCCTCGCCATGATGCGAAGCGTTTCCCGCCGGACGTATTTCAATCCGAATGCAAAGGCAAATCCGAGAAACGAAGATTTCTTATAAGATATTTGTTCCGTCATGACTTTTTCGCCAATTCGGCCCGGATGTATTCGAGTTGCAGAAGTTTCTTTTTGACTTCTTCAACCGTGAGAAGCTCGGTGTTATTGGAGTCGAACTCGCGAAGCGAATTGCGCTCTGCATTTCCGTTTTTGAAGTAATTATCATAGTTCAGCCCGCGATTATCGGCCGGCACGCGGTAAAAATCTCCCATGTCGATCGCTTTGGCGCATTCTTCGTTCGTCAAAAGCGTCTCATACATCTTTTCCCCGTGGCGAATGCCGATCACCTTTATGGCGTTCTTATCTCCACCGAACAATTCGCATACCGCCTCGGCCTGCGTCTGGATCGTGCAGGCCGGCGCCTTCTGTACGAAAATATCGCCCGACGCGCCGTGCTCAAAAGCAAAAAGCACAAGATCGACAGCTTCCTCCAGCGACATGATAAAGCGCGTCATTTTTCCTTCCGTAATGGTAATGGGCTGGCCATTCCGGATCTGATCGATCCATAGCGGAATGACCGAGCCGCGCGAACACATGACGTTCCCGTAACGGGTGCAGCAGATCTTGGTTTTCGTCGTCGTTCTTGCCTTCGCCACGGCCACGCGCTCCTCGAGCGCCTTGGTGATCCCCATGGCGTTGACCGGATAGGCGGCCTTGTCGGTCGAAAGACATATGACCGTTTCCACCCCTTTCTCGATCGCCGCGGTCAGAACGTTGTCGGTCCCGATCACGTTCGTGCGCACCGCTTCCATGGGAAAAAACTCGCAGGAGGGCACCTGCTTCAAGGCAGCGGCATGGAATATGTAATCCACCCCGTGAATGGCATTTCTGACCGAAGAAATATCTCTGACGTCTCCGATATAAAACTTGATTCTGTCTGCCTGTTCGGGCATCTTCGCCTGAAACTCGTGGCGCATATCATCCTGCTTTTTCTCGTCTCTGGAAAAAACGCGGATCTCTCCGATATCGGTCTTCAGGAAACGATTCAGAACGGCATTGCCGAACGAACCGGTTCCGCCCGTGATCATCAGGGTCTTGTTTTTAAAGGGATTCATTTTCTATTCTCCGTTCTTGTTTCATTTCCTGAATATTATTTTTTTAAGGATTGCTTTTACAAAGCCTTTTTCTTTCTGATTGAGCCCTATCAAGGCCAAGGCAACACCGTATATCGTAACGATTATCAGAGCTTTTATAAAAAATCCTATCCATCCCGATATGATGATGAAGTTTAGTAAAGCAAGCGAAACGCATAGCGTTATTACCAAGGCCAATATTGTACCTTTTAAAACCTCCTTAGCAAATCTGCCGATATTGATCCCTATTTTTTTCTTGTAATATATGTTCATCACTATTACATGACCAATAATATACGATATCGCAGTAGCAATCGGAGCGCCCATGACCCCTATCATTTTTATGAGGATAATCGTGGTGATAACATTGAAAACTGCAATGCACGCCAGCACGCTCGTTCTAAACCCGTTTTTATTTTTAGCAAGCACGATACTCACAATGATGTTTTCGGTTAATTCTATCGTTCCGGGAATCATAATGATAAGTGTTATATAATATGCGTCCAAATAGGTCGGTCCCATCCAGCATAAAACAAAATCTTTACCGATCAGAACAAAACCTAAAAGAGCAAGCCCCAAAAGCATAAATTGAATTCTTGCCGGACGTATGGCAAAATCGGTCAATTGTTCTCCGTTTTTATCGGAATGAACGAATTGCGTGGATTTAGGTAAAAAAACGCTCTGAACCGCACTTGACAACGAATTGTAAATAGAAAATATCTGCATTGCCACGGCATAAACAGCAACCACCGTCGTCGTTGTCATGATTCCTAATATTACTTTATCGGTATTCATGGTAATTTGATTTACCATAGCCTGCAAAAAAATGAAAAACGCAAACATAAACGTTTCTTTGAACAACGACTTATCGAAAAAATAATACTTAAGCTTAACATGAAGCACTTTGAAAGCATAAATAACATCGCATGTCAACATCAATACTGTAAGAGCAAGGTCTACTGCGATAATAGCGATGGAATCCATCCCCTGTTTTAGCAACAGAGTTATTAGACATACCCTTAATAGAATTTTTATTATTTTTTCTGATGTATTATAAACAAAACGTTCTTGTGAAATCTGAATCCCCCAAAAATAGTGATCAATCAAGGATAAGCTTGTATTGATAACCAGAATTATAAAAAGCAATTTGGCTTTGCTCATTTCCAATGCATTAAGCGTTCCTCCGAAGATGCTACTAAGGAAAAAATACAAAACAGCACCAATGAGAATGACCGCCATTGAAAAGCAACAGGTTTGAATAAAACTCATAAATAAATAGTTTTCTTCGTTCTCTTTTTGCCCGGCCGTTCTAAACTTTACCACGTAACGCGCCAGTGTGGTTGCAATTCCAAAATCCAAAACACCAAGATATCCCGCAAAAGATGCAACCAATTGATACAGACCATACTCTGCCGCGCCGAGTGAACCAACCACAAACGGAGTAAAAAGAATCCCGACGAGGGTATTCAATAACAACATTGAATACTGCAAAACGACTCCTAATTTTCTTTGTCCGAGCAATCTGGCGGTTTTCATTTTTCCCTCATCATTTCCATGAAAAACTAAATCTTTTTATCACTGCAACAGGAATTCTTTCAATTGTGCGGAATAAAATTTTGCAATATCTTCCTTGTTTTCCGGAGAAAAGCTGCTCATATGGTGTGTGCACAAAATGTTCTTATGATGATATTTATATCCGGAGCTTGCATCTATTATTGCGCCCCTGATCGTACCGTTCTTTACGGCAGATTCCAAGGCTCTTTCGTCGACACTTGCCCCACGTCCGACATTGCAGAATATTGCATCGCGACGCATTTGGGGGAAGAATTTTTTGTTATATATTTTATGTGTTTCATTTGTTTCGGGCAATAAATTGATCACATAGTCTGATTTGGACAAAAAAAGATCGATATCATCAAATGTCCCGATAGAATCGAAATAAGGAATCTGTGTGACGCTTCTTTTGATTCCGTATACCGTCCATCCGTGAGACTTTGCGATTTGTGCTACTTTGCTCCCAATATTGCCCGCCCCTACAATGGTGATGGTCGGAGTGAAATTCGGCTTTAGATCCTGCAGTTTCACATTTCCCATCGCTTTCCTGAGTGCATAGCAATTGAACAGATAATACGCAGATATGCAATACTGCGCTATAGGCGTTGCATATACGTCTTTTAAGTTCGTCACATTGACGTCTTTGTTCGCATATATTTCCTTATTTTCAAAACCGTTAAAGCCGTGTGACGCGAGCTGTAACCATTTCAGCCCCGTCATATGCGAAAGATACTTCTTCTCTGCTCCCCCCATGTAGGCTACGATGTTTCCAAGACTCTTTTTTTGAAAACGCTCAATCTTGTCGCAAACGAATGTATAGCCGGATTTATTACAATCCTTATATTCCGAAACGTCAAAGGAAGGCCATGTGTCTTTATTGATAAAAATCGTTTTCTCGGGGAGAGTTTTCTTTGGAGTTATCGCGTACAAAGTTTTCTTGATGGCTTTCTTCAAAAAGATTTTACTTTTCATATCTCACCGTCAATATAATGCCTTCACGAATCGGCACTTGCTCGATATATAAATTAGCAGTTCCGAAAACGCGACAGTCGAAACCAAAATAATAGCAAACCAAACGAAAGAATTCACTTTATCGTGAATCCCGAGCATCGTATACGCGCTCAAAAATATCCTCTGCGTAAGAAAAATCAACGTGCTAAGTTTTCGTGCATGAATAGCCGTCTTTGGTTTGATGCGCAGATCCAGGTTGAGCAAGAGTCCGAAAACAGATACGGTAAACGGAATCAAAAAGAATTTCAAATCTACCCCTTTTGTACTCAGGTCTGTAAGTACGAGCATGATGGATTCGAGTATGACCAAGGCTAACGAGATCACCGTAGCGACTATGAGTTTCCTTTTGTCCGCCTCTTTTTGAGGATGGCTTTCCACGTGTTTCCGCATCAATCCGCCCAAAGAGACAAATATCAATCCAAAAAACGCCCCGTTTTTAAAGGTGTGGAATATCTCATAATATTTCTCATAAACCTTCCATAAAGAAGATCCTTGGATAAGACCTGCATAGGAAGTACCCAGCAAAGCAAGGATATATAAAACAAAGCCAAGCGCACAGGACCATTTGAGAGCATCCTTTTTCAAAAACAGCCAAGCAATGGCAATTGCAACCCCCGCGGCAAGCAAATACCAAATGGTGTCAAAGCTGCCCCACAGAAAGAAAGATTGGAGGTAATAAAACAGGTTCTTCCCTTCCCCAATATTTTTGATGATTGAAAAGGGTAAATAGATAATACTCCAAATGACATATAGTTTCAACAGACGTATGCACGTTTTTTTTGCAGACTCTGTATCCTTCAGTGAAAAAAATCCCGTAACCAAAAAGAAAAACGGAACCGCAACAATCACGATACAATCCCTGATGCCCACTTCGATCCATTTGTTGAAATCAATAAAAGGATTCGTGTGAGATACGACAATAAATATCGCCATCAGTAATTTATACAGATCTACTGCAGCGTATTCTTTTTTTTCAAGATTCATCTTTTCTCCGCCTTCCGTAAAATCATTCTCAGTTTTCTCTTGGCCCTCCTATATAGGTTGGGGCTTTTCATCTCGTTGAAATATTTTTCATCGTAGGCGTGGTCGCAGATCACACAGTCGGGGTGCCGGATGGGATCCTCCATCGGTGCCGTGGGCATCAGCAGGATGTCGCCGGGTCTCCAGGAGGATTGGACCTGCGTGCTTGAATGTGTGGCCCCCGCGCCGATCCCGATATTGCAGACCATATTATGTTTCGGTACGATGGTGAGCATCGACTGCGTGAACTTGATGAAGCCGAACTGCAGATCCCAATAATCTATTTTTCCTCTTCGCTTTATATCGTCATGGATCCTGTTCCATTCGAGAATACGCTTTTTTGCGACGCGTTGAGAACGAATATCCTTCATCAATAACTGCCGGCAACGTGGCGATACGCCTCTCTCCAATTCGAAGTTATATTGATCCCACACCCTTTTCCAGGTTCCCCAGGCCAGGGTCGCGCCGGTTTTCGTGAAAAAGTAGCTGTCTTCGCCGCAATCCCAATCCTTGAAATGATTGAATCCGCTGATCGCGGCGATCCGGCTGTCGTTTTCATATTTATCGAGCAACTGCTTCTGATAGGTGAAGAGCGACGGATCGACCACACAGTCGTCTTCGACCACCACCACTTTATCGGCAATCGAAAAAGCCCATGTGATCGCGGAATAGGGCCCTCTTCCGCATCCGAGATTCTCCTCGGAATATTTTTTATATACTTCGCATTCCCAGTCTATTTGCTCGGCGATGCGTTTGCATTCCTCTACGTTGGCGATGTCATCCGCCCGATCTTTCCGAGGGCCGTCGCAGGCAAGAAAAAGTTTGCTCGGTCTTGCCTCTCTGACCTTTTCAAAAACCTGTCGGAAGGTTTCGGGCCTGTTGAAAAATATCAGCAATACCGGCAGATCGACCAGGGATTTTTTCAGTTCGCTCATGACAGTTTCTCCGTTACCAGTAGCAAGAATTTTCGACCAGATTCGCTTTGGGCGGCGCGTCCTCTTTCATCGGACGGCACCAGTGCTCATTATACAAATAGTTCGTGCTCGGATCGTATCCCATCTGTTCCTCTTGATGCCGAACAGGATCTGAACCGAGCCGCCGAGATGGATCACCTGTTTCCCCGCCTGCTTCAATCTTGCGGCTAACGGCAACCCATAGGCGCCGCATCCGAGGATCGCCACGTCAAAATCGCGTTTTAACGCTTCGTCGTACATAAAATCCAGCGCTTCAAACCAATCCCCGAACCCGTTACTTTTGTTCCCGATCGACTGTACGGCTTTCAACGTGAGCAATTTGAAGTCGGGAAGCACATCGGGGTTTTCAAACAGCAGATCTTTCTTCTCGTATTGCTTTCGGATCGTGTTTTCAAAAGGATGGATGACCAGCACTTTTTTCCTGCAAGCCCCTTCGACCAGGGCGTTTCGGACGTATACGGCTCTAAATACTTCAACCTTACCGGCTTTGCCTCTTTGGCATAATAGGTAAGAATATAATCTTCCATATTGCGGAACCAGGCGCCCAAAAAATCGATTTCCGGAACGTATTGCAGCATATATTCCGCAAATCTGCCGGCCATTGCTTCTCCGGCGGGGAAAACCCCCGCATTGATGTTCGACTGGCTGACAAGTCTTGGATTCATATGCTTTTTTACGCCGTACTTTACCGCAAGATGCTCGATCATATTCATGATCTCATTGGAGCCGAAGTGAGAGACCATAAAAGGCTGATCGGTCTGAAGCAGATCGTATACCTGTGCATTGAAATCTGCCTGAGTCAACACTTTTTCCCTGCGTACTCCGTGTACTCCCGCATATTGCCGAGATGCAAAGATCTGCGGATCTTACGTTTTACAAGGATGGCAATGGATCTGACATAATATTTTATAAAAGCTTTTTTTCGTTCGTCATATTTTCGATCCCCCTCGGTTACCACTCCGCAAGTTGCCAGAAGAAATGATAGATGTATTGGCTTCCTTCTCTTGTCTGCCTGTATACGAACAACCCGATGGCCAGAACCACTACGGCCATCTTGACTACGATCCTTGTCCTTTTGTCTTCAATCGACGACAGATAATTCGCCAACAGGACGATCGCGCCGATCATGAAAAACTTGCTTCCGCGTTCTGCCATCCTGAACCAATAGCGAAGAAAATAGGTAAGGAAAGCAAGGAGAGTAAGATTGAAACTGATGACGTTATATTTTCGTGTATCATCCAGCAACTTATAGGTATACGCGCCGTCTGTAGAATACATTTTGGCAAAGGATGTCAGGGACGCAAGGACGACCCCGCCGTACGTAACGAAATTCACCCAACCGCCCGATACTTCCTCGTATCCTTTATCGGACCCTAAGATCTTGTTGGCAAGATTCAGAATCGCCTCGTTCGCATAGAGTACCACGACCATGCCGATCGCAAACAGCAAAACCGATTTGATGCTCGGATTGACCCGTGCGACAAAATAAAACGGAAAAAAGATCAAAGCGCTTATGTGAAATTGCGACGCCAGCAGAACCAGAAGTAAAAAGGGAATAAACTTCTTATCTTTTACGAATTTCAAGCCCGCCGCACATAAAGCCATGGCGATCGCCTGCCGCAGACCCGTCAGCTGGAAGACGAACGGGCCGATCGTGATATACAAAAATATCGTCCAGAAGAAAGATCGACTGGCCGTATATAAATAAACGAAATACCCCAGCATAACGATCAGGGCAATGATCAGGAAATATACCGTATACGACCCGGTAAATTTGGATATAAAGCGCGATAAATAATAAAATCCTTTTTCAAACCGATCGTACCCGTTCAGCCATATGCCGTTATGCAGATTTTCGAAGTAACTGGCATAGGCGTCACTATCTGGCCCGACCGTAAAATGCCTGAGCCCGGTAAATAGGATGACGCCGATCGAAGCCAGTATCGCAAATCTTCTTTCACAAGATTCATAAGACTGTATCAGTAATTTTTGCCCGTTAAAAACTACGGCTCTGCTGAGAAACCACGCGGCGATGATCCAAAGCAGTAACAAAAAATATCCGGCCATATTACTTCCCAACTATGATTATTTTTTGACCTCAACGATCCGATTCACGATCTCTTTCAGCGTCGATCTGTTTTGTACAAAGTCGACGGGTGCCCAGTCGGTCAGGCTTTCTTCAAAGGCTCTGATCCCATGGATCCCCTCAAAAAAGATGTCCTTCACTTCCTCGACGCTCTTTTTATTTGCATCGCAAAAACTGCGGGAAAGAATGGTCATTTGAGACCCCAGGCGATGGTGCTCCGCAATGATGTGTTCAGCCGGAAGCATTCCGAGACCTATCCGCGCAATCCCGCCGAACCCGTATTTGATATTTTTGGCGGCGATTTTATTGCAGAGATATTCAACGATTCCTCCGCTCAGCAATTCAAACATAAAGTCTAAATGCATCCCGAGATGCAGGTCGTTCAGTCCGATATGGACTTCATCGATTCCCGGCACGCAGAGGATATCGTCGATTCGCGTCATGGCCTGGGGCGTTTCTAGCAGTAAACAGACTTTTGCCCGACCGTTCACCAAGGCAATAAACTGTTCAACTTCTGATACCGTCGTAAACATCGGGAGCATGACTACCTCTGCCCCATCCTCAATGACTCTGTCGATCTCGGCCGGGCTTCCGTCATAGATCGGGTTCACGCGAACCAGCAGCTCGGAGCTTCGGAGCACCGATCGGATCTTTCCGACATCCTCAATGGTATGCTTGGAGATCACCGTGTCCAGATGTCCTTGCCGCGCTTCTTTTTCGTTTATTTCAAGATCAATGAAGATTCTGTCTACTCCCGCAGTCTCAGCCAAAACAGCAACGTCAGCAGAATTCGTTATGTACATCAGCTGCAGACTCATCTTTTTCCTCCATGATCGTTCTATATATATTTTCCATGTCCGTGACGTTCTTTTCTCTGTCATGCCACGCCTCGGCCTTTTGGATCGCATTCCGGGAGAGTTTTTTTGCCAGATCGTCATCCGCAAAAATATTGATGATCCTCTGTGCCAGGAATTCGCTTTCCTCAAAATCAAAGAAATAGCCGTCTATGCCGTCTTGGATGAGGTCGGTCATGCCGCCACGATACGCCGCAATACACGGCACACCGAGATGCATCGCTTCCCGCAGGGTCGAGGAGGCGTTTTCCATCGCCGACGGAATGACCGCGCAATGGCTTCTCTGCATATAGGAGATCACGCCGTCGGGTTTTTGACTGGGGATAAACTCCACGTTGTCCTTGATATCATACTTTTTGATCAGCTCGGCGATCATTTTCTGATATCCCGAATTGATCGGCAGGCTACCGTTCTTTGAATTCGGCATCAGGAATCTGATCTTCACTTGCGGATAGACCTGCTTCACGATCGAAATCGCTTTCAGCACCACGTGACCGCCTTTCAGCGGCGCCTGAGCCGCTGTGGAACCGTATATGGTATATTCATCTACCGCCTCCCGATCCCATTTGGCCGCTCCGTAAAACTCCTGCCTTAAATTGTAGAAGCATCGGAAATATTTTGCTTCGCGGTTGATGCTCTTCACATACGCCTCATCCCAGAAGGTTCTTCCGGTAACGTATTTCACGCCGGCGATCATACGCTTTTCATATTGGACGTTCCGGGAAAAAAGCAACTGCTTTTCGATCATTCCGTTGAAATGCAGATATTCTTTGAGCGTTCTGTACCGGAGTTTCTGACCCAAGGTCAGATTTGCGTTGAACTCCCGGCTGATCGCACCGATGATCCCTTGCACCGTCAAAAGATACTTTTTCCCCGGGAAGGTATCCATATAAACAAGGCCGTGTGAATATTCCGTGCCGTGCACGTGGACGATGTCGGGCTGAAAGGTTTCCTCGATTTTTTTCCAATACGGCACGATCGACTTGCTGTAAAACATTTTCTTCTTCCCGCCGCCGGGAATCAGAAAGAATCTTTTGTTCCCGAAATGATAGGTCCGCAACTCCGTACCGTTGTACATCGATGCGATCGCCAGATCAAACTCGGTATTACGGGAGATTCCCTCAGCCAGATCCAAAAGCCAACCGCCGCTCAAGCCGCGCGGGATCTTTAATTCATCCGCTACCTCAGGAAATATCGTATTGACGATCCATAATACCTTCATGCGTTTTCCCCTTATTTTGAAGTCAGTTTCCGATAAACGGCCCGTAGGACGTTCCGCCCTTTGTGTTTCCATTTATAAAAAGAGAGCAGCGTTTTCCGTAGCACGGAAAGTCTTTTGTGATAGCATTCGCAATAGGTATCAGCCACGATCTTCGCCGCCTCGTCAAAGCCTCTCTCGGTCAGATAACATTCGAGTTTCCATACGTCGTTTTCGTTCTCCAGAAAACGCAGCATCTTTTCGGCGATCCGGCAATGCAATTCAGAAAGCTCTGCCTTACACTGCGCTTCTTTGCGTTTGCTGACCTGCCCCTGGTGCTGTCTGGACTGAACCAACACTTTGTTCATAAAAACGAATCGATAACCGGCAAACATCATCCGATACCACATATCCGCGTCCGAGCAGGTCGGAATCTTCACGTCAAACTCTCCGACTTCTTCCAATGCCCGTTTGGGGATCAGTACCGCACAGCCACAAATATTATAATGCTTGATATTGTTGAGCATCGTATCTTTCGGGCTTTCACCTTCTTTGTAAAGATGTGATTTTCTCAATATGAAATTCCCGTTGATATCGATTCTTTCGTTGCTGCAATACAGAATGATCTTTTGGATGTCTTCACAGCCTTCCCCGATCATCCGATTGAGTTCCTTGACCTGAGCAAGCAACTTATCCGGCAGATATTTATCATCGTGGGAAAGCCACGAAAGCCATTCGCCGCGCATATTTGCAATCCCGGTATTCAGCGCGGTCGAGACGCCGCCGTTCGGCTTGCTTATGACCCGGATCCTGTCGCCGTAGGAAGCTAGGACTTCCTTGGTATTGTCGGTCGAACCGTCGTTGACCACCAGGATCTCGAAATTGTCATAGGTTTGCGCCAGCGCGGAGTCGATGGCGTCCTTCACAAATTTTTCGCCGTTATAAACCG
Source organism: uncultured bacterium (assembly GCA_949282345.1). Taxonomy (GTDB): domain Bacteria; phylum Bacillota; class Clostridia; order Oscillospirales; family CAG-272; genus UBA1740. Next base: position 13,697 of record CASDOQ010000025.1, read on the forward strand.
GTATTAAAATCGTTATCAGCGGACGATATTTCAGATCGTTCTCAATCGGCATGGTTTTTTACCTTTCTGTCCAGGGCGTATGCTTTTTTAATAAACAAAGCAAAGGTGCAGACCAACACGCCGAAACTGTATACGGCATAGAAAGAAACGAGAAGGTCGAACCAGTTTGTAAAGTACGCGACCACCAACATGGGCATAAAGAGACACGAGTAGGTCAGATTCTTCATGATCAGATCGGCAATATGCTTGATTCCGGAAGCCCTTTCTTCATCGATATTTCCGGCTTTATCGATCATTCCCAAGCGATACTCGGTAACCACGTATTTCTGGTAGATGATCCGGGAGAGAATATCGGAAATCGACGCCACCCCGCCGAGAATAATGAACCAATATGCGTATTCCGGGAACAGGTAGGTCGTTCGATACGCGGCGACCCCGACCGAAAGATAGATAAACGCAGGCGCGGTATACCCGCTGATGGCGTCCATATATTCGCCTACCAGAGAAGAGGTGCCTTTCACGCGGGCAATATTGCCGTCCGTGCAATCCAGAACGTCCCAGAAGAGAAAAAGCGCAACGCCTATCGGCAGGAATTTCCCACCGATGATCAGAAAAGCACACGCAAGCATGGCCTCGAAAATCGAAAGGATCGAGACCATATTGGCCGTAAAACCTAGGTTGATTAAGACGTAGGTCACCAGGAACGAGAGCGGGCGGCTGAAAATCCTGGCCCATATCGACGTTTTCTTCCGTTTCTCCGGGGTGTATGATCTTGTGATATCCTTCATTGTGTATTTCATAATCTGTCCTTACCCTGATTCCTTTTCTTCTCTGATGATGATGCGCGGTTTTTCCATGACCACCGTTGCATTATCCGGCACGTCGACAGCCACCACGGCACCCGCTCCGATCCGGACTATTCCCTATCTTGATTTTCCCTATGATCTTGGCTCCCGCGCCAATGAAGACGTTATCGCCTATCGTCGGCGCATTTTTTACATCCTTATAATCGTTGCCGATCGTGACCTCGTGAAAAATGGTACAGTTCTTTCCGATCTCGGCATACGGATTGATAATGACGCCGTGTATTCCGTGCGGCAATTTCGGTAGGCTTCCGAATCGGGTCCCCCACCCTAAATTGATCCCCAAAGACGCGCCGTTAAAAGCTTCCATCCGTTTGCAACGGTAGAAATACCAATACTTTTTCAGTTTTCCGCGAGCGCTCGGAGACGTAACATATTCAAACATCTTGAAATACTTTTCTTTATCGAAGTGCCTCAAACGTCTCTGCATTCTTTCAATAAAACGCATGGTCACTCTCCCATCAGGCGTCTGAAGATCTCATACAGCGTCCTTTCGATCACGGCGACGTCGTATTTTTTTACGCGATCGAGGTTCACTTTTCCGATCCTTTCGCGAAGCGAAGGATCGAAGATCAGTCTCTGCAAATTCTCTTTGTATGCTTCAACGTCCATCGGATCGCACATAAATCCCGTTACGCCGTTTTCCACATAATCGGGTATTCCCTGCACGTTGGACGTAACGAGAGGAAGCCCCGCGGCCATCGCCTCAAGCGAAGCCAGGCCAAGGCCTTCCCTGCGCGACGGATGCGCGTAGATATCTGCCGCGTTCATCACGTCGGGAATATCTTTCCGGTATCCGAGGAACCTGATCCGATCTTCCGCGCCGAGTTTTTCAACCAGGTCATGCAGATATTCGTTCAATTCCCCGCGCCCGCAGATATAATATTTCACGTGCGGGTCGTTTAGGGCGGCGACCGCCTTTATCATCGGCTCGTGATTCTTTCTTTTTTGCAACTCTCCTACGGAAAGCACCAGGAGGTCGTCTTCCGATACGCCGAACTCGTTCCGTTTTTCTTCGCGCGGAGTCAGCGATACGCGTTTGGAAAAATCGACGCCGATACCGTCTATATGTTCGATCGTTTTGGTATGCAGATGCTTTTTTGCCCAGTGGAAGTCCTCCCAATTGATGGTGACCAACACGTCGTTAAAGCGCGACATAAAGACTTCGATCGGGCAGGCCAGCCAGTTGATCTTCGGAGCGCCTTTGTAAAAATGGAAGCCGTGGGCTATGTACAAGACTTTCGTGCCAGCTTTGCGCGCCTTCCTTGCCGCCAATCTCGTCATGACTCCCATGACCGGCTCATTCGTCCAGATCAGATCGTAATGCTCCTCGCTGATGATCTTCTTGAGATCCTTATACCCCTTCAGGTTGCCGGGCTTCAGCGGGTTGCGGACCAATCGGACAGTTCTGACGCTGATCCCCGAATTGACTGCTTTTCGTACGTCGTCAAGGCGGTTTCCGACCACCGAGCAAGCGACCGATACTTCATATCCGTTCGCATCAAGATAATTGATATGCGGGATCAGGAACTGGATCGTCATCAGGTCGGTCGCCGTAACAAGTATTTTTTTCTTATTCATCGAAAGCTTCCATCACCTTCCGGACGATGGCCGTGCCGTCTATCCCGTACTGCTTTCTCAGGTATTTCTGATTTCCGACCTTGACCGCATACTCGTCCTCCATGCCGATCCTTACGAGAACGGCCTTTTTGGCTTTCATTTCGGCCAAAACTTCTGCAACGGCAGAACCGAATCCGCCTGCGACGTTATGCTCTTCGACCGTAAAAATATAGTCGCATTTTTCGGCGCAGGCTGCGATCGTTTCTTTATCGATCGGCTTCACCGTCGGGAACGTATAGACGAGAGGGTCAAGTGCCTTGGCCTTCAGTTCATCGTAGGCAGACTGCACTTCTTCAAAGATCGCTCCCGTCGAGAAAATTGCGATCTTCTCCCCGTCATACATTTTGATCGCTTTTCCGATCTGAAAGCCCTCGATCTTATCGTGGATCCTTTTCTCGCCGCCGCGCCCCAAACGGAGATACGCGGTGCCCTTATATGCCGCCAGGGCTTTCGTGCATTCTTCGGCTTCGACCAGGTCTGCGGGAGCCATCACCACAACGCCCGGAAGAGCGCGCATGATCGCAATGTCTTCCGTAGCCTGATGGCTCATCCCGAGCGAGCCGTAGACGAACCCGCCGCCGACGCAAACAATCTTCACGTTTGCGCCGTGATAGGCGCAGTCATTTCTGATCTGCTCCAGGCAGCGGAGAGTCGGGAAATTTCCGATAGAATACGTGAATACCGTTTTCCCTTCCAACGCCATCCCGGCGGCCATGGAAGTCATGTTTTGCTCTGCGACCCCTGCGTTTGTAAACTGATCCGGGCGTTGCTCCCAGAAACTCTTCAATACGCCGAATCCGAGATCGCCGGTGACCAGTTCAATCGTTTTATCCTTTTTTGCGAGTTCAATTAATGTTTTGACGAACGTATCTCTCATAATTGATGCTCTCTTTCCATGCTGCCGGAAGGCGCTTCCACCCGGCGCATCTTCTCGGGGTAAGACGTTTTCCACGTATAGGAATAGGTGTGATCACGGTTTATATCGTCCGATTCGGTCGGATGAACGGGATTTTCGATTCCGTTCGGGGTATATACGTCTTCTACCCCGGCAGGCTTCTTCTGATGCAATTCCGAAACCGCCGTGTCGTATTCCCAACCGTCGTGAGGAAAACGATAATGCCACAGAATATCGTTCTGCATATAGGAAACGCCGTATCCCTTGATCGTATTGGCTACGATCACGGTCGGCTTGTGCGTTTCGTGGAAATTCTTCTCGGTCTGTGCAAAGGCCTGCTTTAACTCTGCATGGTCATTGCCGTTTTTCACGTCGATCACGTTCCATCCGAATGCCTTCCACTTGGCCGCAAAATCCTCCATTTCCAGCGTGTTCTCGGTGAAATCCATGCTCTGCATATGGTTGCGGTCAACGATCGCCACCAGATTATTCAGGCGGAAGTGATTAGCGAACATCGCCGCTTCCCAGACCGAGCCCTCGTTACACTCTCCGTCGCCGAGAACGACGAACGCGCGACAGCTTTTCCCGTCTTTTTTCAAAGCGTATGCCATGCCGGCGCCCGCCGAAAGACCGTGCCCCAAAGATCCCGTCGAAAAGTCTACCCCCGGCACGTGGTGCGAAACGTGACCCGAAAGACGGCTTCCGTTCGCGTAATGCGTCTTTAATTCTTCAACAGGGAAAAAACCGGACTCTGCAAGCGCCGCATAAACCGACGCCCCCGCATGTCCTTTTGACAGAATAAATCTGTCTCGCTTACTCCATTTCGGGTTTTGCGCGTCGTATTTCAGAACCTCCGCATATAAGACCGCCATCACGTCCGCCACGGACATCACGGCTCCTATATGAGAACCGCTGGAAATATGCGTCATTTCGATTCCGTGGCGTCTGATCAGCCAAGCAAGTTGTTCGCTTGAGTATTTCATCTCACTGCTCCTTACCCAGAGACTTGATTCAACTTCTCGATTTCATCCTCTGTTAACGTCCAATCCATCGCTTCTGTATTGGCTAAAATCTGCGACGGACGCTTCGCGCCGGTCAGGACGACAGATCCCTGCAGGTGATCAAGGATAAAGCGCACCGCCACCGCAGCGACCGGAATCCCGTGTTTTTCGGCGATTTCCCGTATACACCCGACGATCTTGAGATTCTTCTGCAGTTTTTCCCCGTGGAAATTCACGTAGATCTCCCGGCTCCTTCTGTCGTTTTCTGAAAACACCGATCTCTCATCATATTTCCCGGTCAGTATTCCCTGTCCGAGGCTCCCCCATGTGGTGGGGGTAACATTTAATTCTTTTACGATATTCAAGAACTCCGACTCACGATCCCGGCAGGCCAACGAATACTCATTTTGCACCGTTGCAAATCTGCCGGCATAGGGTTTCAGTTGTTGATAATTGTCCGCGTGTATATTGCAGAGTCCGTAAAAGCGGATATATCCCTTGCTTTTCATTTTTTCTAGGGCTTCCACCACCGCGTCGATCGACGTACGACCGTCCAGATAATGGATCTGGTAGAGATCGATATAATCGGTCTTCAGGCGCTTCAGGCTGGAAAACAAGGCCTTTTCCATCCATTCCGGAGAATTATCGTAAAACGTATGCCGGTTTTCGACACGCACAGAAAACTTCGATGCGATGATGACCTCTTTGCGGCGTCCTCCGAGAGCCTTTCCAAGGTTTTCTTCGGATTTTCCCAACCCGTAGGTGTCGGCCGTATCGAAAAAATTCACCCCGTGATCAATCGCCGTGTTCACCGCATCCAGCAATTCGTGCTCCTGGACCTCTCCCCAGCCGTATTCGCCCATCGGGCATCCGCCCATACAGAGGCGTGATACCGTCAGATCGGTATTTTTCAGTGTTATGTATTCCATCTCGGTTCATACCTTTTATGATTTTTTGCGAAAGATCACTTTAAGCGCTTTTTTGATCACGCTGAACACGGTAGCAAAGAAAAGCTTGCAGTCTGTCAGGAAAGAGACCTCCGACACGTATTTCAGCCTGAGTTGATTTTTCTTTTTCAAAACACAGGTTTCATAGATCTCATCCGCATGATCGGCACCGACGATCTCGTCCAGATTAATAAATGCGATCGAACTGAAATCGGTTATCCCCGGTCTGACATTTAGGATGTTTTTCTCGATTTCATCGTAAGCATCCGTATAGCGCAAAAGCTCGGGGCGCGGTCCGATAAAGGACATCGTTCCGTTCAGAACGTTGATGAGCTGCGCCGTCTCATCTAACTTTGTTTTTCTCAGGAAGGCTCCGACCTTCGTGATCCTGCGGTCGTTTAACGCCGTCGTTCCTCCTCCGATCTTATCCGCATCCTTCACCATGGAACGGAATTTGTAGATACGAAAAGGTTTGTTTTTATATCCGCCGCGCATGGGCGTGTAGAGCACGGGGAACCCGGTTTCCACGGCCACGCACACCGTGATGATCAAAAGAAGCGGCGACAATATGATCGTAAAGACAAGCGCAATGCAAAAATCTATTATCCTCTTGACAATGCGGTTATAAATGCCGTTGTAACGGCGTTTCAGTTGGTCTTCAGCAAATGAAATATCATCGAGTTTCAGTTGCTTTTCCAGGACTTCATTCCGTGAATCTACCATATGATTGCCCCTTGCAAAAAAATGCCGGTATGTTTTTCCCTACAAGAAAGGGGTCCGGCGCTGTCAGTCACTTCATTGAGACTCTTTAATTAAAAATAAATCTTTATTTTATAATATAACTTTCTTTATATGATTGTCAATAGGAAGAAGAAAAGTGAGTCAAATTTTCCAATTAATCCCTCGATGTTTATAGGGCTGATCGATCCCTGCAAGGAGCCTATAAAAACGATAAGCGGGAGAACGATCGCTCTCTCGCTTTTGCGGTTCTTTGCGTATAAGGCCCGTGAAAGATCAAAAAATGTGCAAGATAAACCGAGAAATACGCGACCCGGCCGGGCCGCTGACGTTCGGCCACCCGCGCCCGTACGCAAGGCAGATGCCTCGTGAGAGATGCGGTCAGAGCAACCCCAGCTCGTGCAACATCCGATTCACGTCGCTCTTTTTTTTATCACTCACCGCACCTATGGCGCTGAGCGCTTTTCTCTTTCTTTTGCGCACGTCGGGGTCAAATACCCGGAACCAACGCTTTACCTCGTATAAAGGTTGCAGATATCTCCGTCCGTGCAGATGGGGATAGGAGAGGCACAGAAGTTCATACGGGAGCCAGAGGCGATGGAGCATATACCCGAGCCGCCCCCTTTCGGTCTGCTGACCGACCGCCGCCGAATTTTCGGCATTTCCGTAAACGCCGCCCGACAGAACGAATTGCTCGATCAGCCGCGTAGTATCACTATGGACGTCGTTTTCAAACCAGATTGCCCCAAGTTTTGATATGGCATCAGAAAACTTCTTTATACCTGCGCCGGTCAGCATCGAGTCGAGCGTTTCGCGGTCGAATCGGGTTTTTCTCTCAAGCAAAAAGACGTCAAGGAAGGGGCGCACCCCGCATCCGCCGTCCAGAAAATGATGAAAGGTATGGGCAAACTGATGAAAAAGCAGGAATTCGCTGTCAAAACGATACTCATATCGATCGTAAGCGGTTGCATAGGACCAGCAGTCCGAGAGCAGCCCGTCGATATTCTTTTTGTTTTCCCGGATCGTATGATGTAACTCGAGATGAACACCGCCATCGGAAAGCATGGAAATATCGTGATAATTCTTTTTCTGGTAGGTATAACCGAGCCTTTCTTCGATCAGCCGAGCGACTTCGTCAACCTGTCCGGCAGGAACCAGAATATCAATGTCGCAACTGGTTCTCATCCACGGTTCAGGATAACAGTCGCGTATCACTGCGCCTTTGAGGGGGATAAAGCGGATCTCGTTTTCGTTGAAAAGATCGCGCAGGCGGTCTGATTCGAAACGTATTTTCTCGTAACGGTATACGGCGAGCATGATCTGCTTCTGAAATTTCACTCTGATCTCATCATGTTCGGTCAGATCGTTTTTTATCAGCGCGTCGCCGACGAGATGGGCAAGATCGTGAGATTTTGAGAGATCGTACAGGCGTGCAAGCTCCTCCTCGGAAAATCGATACTGTGAATAGTCGATCGGCTTATCGCAGACCTCGCCCGCGATCAGATCCATCATCGCACGGATGATTTTCTCCACGGCTCCGCCTCCTTGATTCAGACTTTTTCTCCAAATGTATCAGGATGCTCCGCATCAAACTGCTCGTTGGCCCACATGACCGTCACCAGATCTTCGGTATTGGACAGATTGATGATATTATGTGTATACCCGGGGAGCATGTGTACGGCTTCGAGCTTCTCGCCGCTGACCTCGAAACGAAGCACCTCATCCGTGCCTATCCTGCGTTCCTCGATCAGCCCGTGCCCCGATACCACGATGAAAAATTCCCACTTGGAGTTGTGCCAATGCTGTCCCTTTGTGATCCCGGGCTTTGAAATATTGACACTGACCTGCCCGCACTTTTCGGTTCTAAGCAGTTCGGTAAAACTGCCGCGGGCATCTTCGTTCATCCTGAGCGGGAACGCCACCTTCTCTTTCGGCAGATAGGAAAGATACATCGAATAAAGCTTCTTTTCAAAACTGCCGTTCGGGATCTCGGGGATCACGAGCGTTTTCGGCTGGTCGTGGAATCTGTTCAGGCACTCGACGATATACCCAAGCGTCGCCTTGTGCGTCACGGGGGCGGCGCAATACCTCCCTTTCTCAGTCGGCACGGCGTTCACACCGTCAAACTCGCAGCGATGCTCTTTTCCTTCAAGCGCGTCGAGCATTTCCTCGACGAGATCGTCAATGAAGAGCATTTCAAGCTCCACGGACGGATCGTTTACCGTAATCGGCAGGTCATTGGCAATGTTATGACAAAACGTGCCGACTGCGCTGTTGTAATTGGGGCGTACCCATTTGCCGACGAGGTTCGGAAACCGATAGACCAGCACTTTTGCGCCGGTCTCCTCTCCGTAAGCAAAAAACAGATCCTCCCCCGCCCTTTTGGAAAGGCCGTATTCAGACAGGCCGAAACGTCCGGCAAGCGTTGCCTGAATTGAAGAAGACAGCATGACGGGGCAGGTATTCCGATGCTTTTTCAGCATGCAAAGCAACGTGGAAGCAAAGCCGAAATTTCCCGCCCTAAATTCTACGGGATCTTTCGGCCGGTTGATGCCCGCAAGATTGAACACAAAATCGGCCTTTGCACAGTATACATCAAGTTCCTCCTGCGTGCCGTCCACGTCGTATTCATAGATCTCGTCGATCTCTATATTCGGGCGCGTGCGGTTCTTTCCGTCGCGGATATTTTTCAGGTTTTCGGTCAGATTCCGCCCGACGAAGCCTTTTGCTCCTGTGATCAATATTCTCATGCTTTTTCTCTTCCCTTAAAAATTCTCTGGATAAAGTTCAGAAAAAACAAAGTCTTCCTGAAAAAATATACAAATGCATTCTACTATAAACCTATAGATTTGTCAATCAATATTTACATATCCGATCGATCATCCGAAAGGAAAGAAGGGGTCTTTTTTGATTTTTTATATTAAATTCTATCTTCTTCAAAACGAGAAATCAGATCTTTGCAGTCTTTCCGTTTTTCAGAAACGGCGAAGGAGTAAGCGGCGCCGGTTCCAAAGAATCGTAAATGGCAGAGACGGCAAATTGCCCGGCCTCGGCAAAAGGAAAGTCGACGCAGGTGAGCGGCAAAACGCTCTCCCGTCCCGCCTCCTCTGCGCTCCCCGCGATCAGGTCAAACGCACCGGGAAAACCGATCCCCACCTCGCAGAGAAAACGTAAAAGTGCCCGCGCGGTCTCCGCGCGGGAGGTGACAACGCCGTCGACCCCTTCGAGATCCGCTGCGGTCAGTTTTTCGATATCCGTCATACGCGGATCATGCCCGGCACCGCGCACAGTATCAGAATATCCTTCCCTTCTCTCGCGCAGTTCCCGCGCGGCAGACTCCGAAAACGAATCAATATACAAAAGATTTCTGCGTCCGAGGCGGAGCAACGTATCGGCCGCCAATGCGGAAGCGGCATAATAATCGTAAAATACCGAGAAAACTCCCGGTACGTGTGCCGTTGCATTCAGAATGGCAAAGGGAACGTGCATCTTCTGCAATTCCCGGATGTGAGCCCGCTCGTTATATACCAGGGAATCCGGCGCGATGAAAATGATCCCATCCACAGAACGGTTCGTCCACGCATTGATATACGAATCATCCTCGCCCCCCGTCAAAAGGACGGTAGAAACACTCCGGGAAGCGGCGGCTTCGGTCACAGCGCGCAGAGAAAGCGCAAAGGACGCGCTTCGATTCTCCCAAAAGTTGACCACCCCGACCGAAAACGCCCGTTGGGATCGCATCCCACGCGCAATGGCGTTCGGCATATAGTGAAGACGCTCCGCGGCCTCGCGCACCACCTTGACTGTCTTTTCCGAATACTTTTTTTCGGTCGAGCCGTTCAGGATATAGGAAACCGCCGAGACACTCACGCCGGCCGCGGCAGCCACTTCCCTGATCGTTACTTTTTTCATGCTTCCCCCTGCGATCGACAATCAGATATGTAACTTCTTTATATAGTGTTTCAATTTTTCCGCTACCATACAGGCAAGCGCAAATTTCAGCAGATCGAACGGAATATACGGCAACACGCACATGAGAAGGACCGAAAAGAAATCAATGCTGCCCTCATAGATCGCAATAAACCATACCGTCCCGAACAGATAGCAGACGAAGAGTCCGACCAACGCTCCTATCGTGCGACCATACCGCAAACGGGAAAAAACCGTTTCAAAAAGAATACAGACAAGTCCCATGCCGAGGAAGCCGACGATATACCCTCCGCCCGCGCTGAAAATATGCGCCAGCCCGCCGCGGAAGCCGGAAAAGACCGGGACGCCGGCCGCCCCCAACAGAATATATACAAGCACCGAAATCGATCCGCGCTTTCCGCCTAAGATCATATAGGTCAGGAAGACGGCAAAGGTCTGCAAGGTGATCGGCGCCGCAAAGGGAACGGGAATAGTGATCCAGGCACAAACGGAAATCAGCGCGGAAAAAAGCGGAATCAGCGTAATATCACGAATTTTCATGTTTTCTCCTCATCGGCCGTGACGGCTAAAAGCTTTTTGTTTATTTTAGCATATCGGTGTCGGAAAGTCAAGAAAAAAGGCACCCTTGCGGGTGCCTCCGAAGATCATCGGATCTCGATGTAACGATCTTTTTTCTCTTCTTTTTCTTTCTTCGGCATGATGACCGAAAGAACGCCGTCCTGATAAGATGCGTCGATCTTTTCGCTGTCCACGCCGGAAAGATCAAAGGTGCGGGAGAAAGAGCCGAAACTACGCTCCGAGCGGATATAGTTCCCTTTTTCATCCTTCTCTTCGTTTTCGGCTTTCCGCTCCGCCGTGATCGTCATATAATCCCCGTCCAGCGAAATACGGATATCCTCTTTCCGGAAACCGGGCAGATCCGCCTCCAGAATATATTTCCCGTCCTTTTCCCGTATATCGGTCTTGAACTCGGCCAATGCGCCGGAGCCGAAAAAGCTTTTCTCCATGTTCTCAAATTCACGGAAGGGATTGTAGGAATCAACGCCGAAACGGCGGCCAAAAGGTGTAAGAGCAAACATAATCGTTTACCTCCTGTAAAGTTTTATTTATTTTTTGCTGTTTTTTCACTCTTTATCCGCTCATTCTCAGCGAACAAGGAGTTTTTCTCCGTCGTAATCGACGGTAAGGGTCGTATCGGGGGCAATATCGCCCTCGATGATCTTGCGGGCGAGCAGGGTCTCGACGTTCGCCTGCAGGAAGCGCTTCATCGGACGGGCGCCAAAGGCCGGATCGTATGACGCATCGGCAATATATTCCGCGGCAGGCGTTGTGATCTCCAGAGTAATGCCACGGTCGGCAAGGCGCTTTGCAAGGTCCGCAACGAGCAACTTGATGATCGCATGGATGTTCTCTCTGGTGAGCGGCTTATACAGCACCGTCTCGTCCAATCGGTTCAGAAATTCAGGGCGGAAACTGCGCCGCAGGAGTGCTTCGACCGACTTCTGTGCTTCCTCAGAGATCTTTCCGTCCGGCGTAATGCCGTCAAGGATGATATCCGAGCCAAGGTTGGAGGTCAGGATAATGATCGTGTTTTTGAAATCGACCGTCCGCCCCTGCGAGTCGGTGATCCGCCCGTCATCCAGTACCTGCAACAGGACGTTGAAAACGTCGGGATGCGCCTTTTCCACCTCGTCAAAGAGAACGACCGAATAGGGATGTCGCCGCACCGCCTCGGTGAGCTGACCGCCCTCGTCGTATCCGACGTATCCGGGAGGCGCGCCGATCAGACGCGATACTGAATATTTTTCCATATACTCGGACATATCGATCCGGATCAGATTATGCTCATCGTCAAACAGCGCTTCGGCAAGCGCCTTGGCAAGTTCGGTCTTTCCAACGCCTGTGGGGCCTAAGAACAGGAAGGAGCCGATCGGACGGCGGGGGTCCTTGATGCCGGCACGCGAACGAAGGATCGCGTTGCTGACCTTGGTGACCGCTTCGTCCTGCCCGACTACGCGCTGATGCAGGATATCTTCCATATGCAGGAGTTTTTCGCGCTCCCCGGCCACCAGCCTTGCGACCGGAATTCCCGTCCAGCGCGAAACGATACGCGCAATTTCTTCTTCATCAACGCAATCGCGGAGCAAAGTCCGTGCGTCCTCCCCTTTCTGCTCCCGGGCTTCCTCTTCCTCCAGTTCTTTTTGCAGTTCGGGCAGACGCCCGTACTTCAGTTCCGCCGCGCGGTTCAGGTCGTAGGCATTCTGTGCACGTTCGATCTCCGCATTGACCTGCTCGATCTGCTCACGGATCTTCTGTCCCTTTCCGATGGAGGCTTTTTCGTTCTCCCATTTTGCCTTCATGGCGGCAAAGGATTCCTTAAGCTCGGCCAGCTCCTTTCTGATCTCTTCCAGATGAGCCGCAGAGAGTTTGTCGTTCTCTTTTTTGAGCGCGGCTTCCTCTATCTCATGCTGCATGATCTTACGCGAGATCTCATCCATTTCGGTCGGCATGGAGTTCATTTCGGTCTTGATCAGCGCGCAGGCCTCATCCACCAGGTCGATCGCCTTATCGGGCAGGAATCTGTCGCTGATATAGCGCGCCGAAAGCGTCGCGGCCGCGATCAGGGCGCTGTCATGGATCTTTACCCCATGATAGACCTCATACCGTTCCTTCAGACCGCGCAGAATACTGATGGTATCCTCAACGCTCGGCTCGTCTACCATCACAGGCTGGAATCGCCTCTCAAGCGCCGCATCCTTCTCGATATACTTGCGGTACTCGTCCAGCGTAGTCGCGCCGATACAATGCAGTTCCCCACGGGCGAGCATCGGTTTCAGCAGGTTTCCGGCATCCATGGATCCTTCCGTCTTTCCCGCACCGACGATCGTATGCAGCTCATCGATGAACAGAATGATCTTCCCTTCGCTGGCCTTCACTTCATTCAGAACGGCTTTCAGACGCTCTTCGAATTCCCCGCGGAATTTTGCCCCGGCAACAAGTGCCCCCATATCGAGAGAAAAGATACTGCGATCCTTCAGGTTGTCGGGGATATCGCCGCGCACGATCCGCTGGGCAAGCCCCTCCGCGATCGCCGTCTTGCCAACGCCCGGCTCACCGATGAGGCAGGGGTTGTTTTTGGTCTTACGGGAAAGGATGCGGATCACATTACGGATCTCGTCGTCACGTCCGATAACGGGATCGAGTTTTTGGTTCCGTGCGGCCTCAACGAGATCCTGTCCGTATTTTTTCAGAACATCATAGGTCGCTTCGGGATTATCGGTGTTCACCGACTGGTTTCCGCGCACCTTTTTCATCGCGGCAAGGATCCCTGCCCGGTCAATTTTTGCGGCGGCAAACACCTCGCTGACCGCCGCATCTCCCTTCTCGCAGAGGGCCAGAAGCAGATGTTCGACCGAAACGAACTCATCCTTCATGTTCTCGGCGGTCTTTTCGGCTGCGGCAAGCACGCCGTCAAGAGAGGAGGACATATAAAGCTGGCCACCGCTCACCTTAGGCAGTTTTCCGATCCGCTTTTTTACGTCTGCCGACATCTCGCTGACCGAGCCGCCGGCCCCCGTCACGATCTCGGGAGTCAATCCGTCGCGTTGTTCCAGCAACGCGCAAAGAAGATGCAACGGCAGAAGTTCCTGCTGTCCGTTATCCCGGGCCAGCCGCTGCGCGCCGTTCAACGCTTCAATGCTTTTCTGTGTATAATGTTCAAGGTTCATAATATTCACCTCACTTTAAATTTTCGGGTTTTTATAGGGTTTCCACTTTTTCCGGTTTATATGATCTCGGAACAGTCCCTGAGATATTCACGGTAGAGATCGTCGATCCGTCTTGCTGCCAGTTCGGGGATCTCCGGCGTTTCAAAAAAGCTTTTCATAGCTTCGTCAAACGTCCGAATATATACGGCTATGGCATCGGCAATCTGCTCTTCCCCGAATTTCTCGTCCCGGCTGTTCCGGCGAAGGACGAGCCGGCGGGCATATTTTCCGTCCTCTATCGAAGATTCGACCGCTCCGATATACCGCGCTTCGGTTTCCAACCACATCCGGTAAAAGGAATTCATGTATGCGATCAGGGTGCGGTTTTGCGTACGGAATCCGACGCGAAGTTCTCCAAAAGCCGGCGTCGGCTGTCGGTAAAGCAACACGCTGTAACGAACGGTAGGATTATACTTATAGGCCAGTGCCGAACGGAGCGTCAGCGTGTTCTCCGTGCTCCCCTCAAGACGCTGAGCCGAATCATCAGCACCGAAGAGCGCCTCGATATTTCCGAATATCTGGCGGATGCGCTTCTCCGGCGTGGTCAGTGAAAGATGCTCCGCCAGGATCTGATTGATCAGATTGGAACGGTTAGTGGCTTTACGGTAAGCCAGTTTATCGATCGCCGCGACCACTTCATCGGAAAGCACCAAAGAATATACGCTCTTTTTCATAATATTTTCCTTTTCTTTCTTTTCTGATTTTATTATACTACAAAATTATAATTTGTCAAGTGGTTTATATAAATTTTATTGCAAATTATTTTTTAGTTCAAAAAAAGAGGCACCCGTTTCCGGGTGCCGGTTGATTATTTAAGCGGAATACCTTCGCCGAGAGCGTTTACAATGGGGTCAATGAGACTGTAACGGCGACGCACGCTATGCTGCCAGATGGCCGCCACGATGCGTGCAAGGAGCAATGCTGCAAACGCTCCGGCCATGCCGATGACACCGATTAATTGCAAGCCGGTGAGCTGGAATGCATATGCGGCAATGAAGGGAACGGCCGCGGCAATGATGCCCCAGATGGCTACGGCGCAATGAGACGTGGAGCGGCCTTTGGTATACGGAATGCACTCAAACCCGAGCGACACGATTGCATTGAAGCAAAGCCCTACCATGGCACAGCCAAACCCGACCATCAGGGTGGAAGCATAGCCGCGCACACCGGTGAAGTTCGTGTGCAGGTTAAAGATGCCGCTCATGCCTGCAAAGAATACAGCCGCGCAAAGGATCGCCGCACGCACAAGGCCCATCCAGCGGACAGAACGCAGATATTTTCTGTCGCCGACTTCGCTCTTCTTGAACAGGCCGATGACGAAGTTCAGGAGAACAGCCAGGACAAAACTGCCGGCGTAGAGATAGAAACCGATCGCCATCTTGTAGCCATCCACTACAAGCAACGGCAGAAGCACGAATCCGAGCAACAAATAGGATGCGCGGAGATTCTTCATTACACGGGTGACACCCGCGCCGGTTCCGCGGCAGTGCGCGATCAGGCGGATAAGACCGATCAGAAGGTTAAAGAGGATGAGGATCGGATTGAGAATAACCGCGACGGCCAGGAGCGTGAAGACTACCCACTTCCCGTTATTATACGTGGTATCGCCCGGGCTCTGAACAGCGGCATTATAATACTGACTCAATTCCTGAAGCCCGTTGCCGGCCCCGGAGACGAGATTCTGCGGCAGAGCCGTGAGATAGGAGAAGATCGTATCCGGCTTGAAGGTATTCTTATCGGTCAGCAGCGTTTCGAAAGAAACCGTTGCCTCGGTCTTCACGTTACCGTTGCAGATCTTGTAGGCGTATCTCGGAATCGCTCCTACGGATTTATGAGTCGAGGCGCCTGTCGCATAACTACCGGTAAAGACCGGCAGGAGAGAACCGACCAGAGCAACAACCATCAGAAGGACGGCGAGGATGCCCTGCAGACGGGAAAGGCGAATATTGCGCTTGGGGATCATGACTTCCCCGCGCTCGTAGATCGTGTTGAAATACTTCCGATCGTCACGGATCCCGATTTCCGCATAGCGCACCCGATTCTTATCGGATTTTTTGCGTTGCGCGAAAGCGCGATACTGTTCACAGTTGGATTCGTAGGAATTGTTGAGAAGTTTTTCGACGTTGGCGAGCGCCCATGCATCCGACTCGACCGCCCCGTTATCAGTCTGGATGACCGCAGTCGAAGACCCGGCAGTCAAAGCGGGAACCAGAGAGACCGGAACGCCGGAAATGCGGGAGATCTTCTTGGCGCGCTTTACCGATTCCTTTTCGTATTTCTCATAAAGTTTACGGTTGAGTTTCAGCTCTTTCTCTTTGGCGGCCATCACCTTTTTGTCGTGCTTTGTCACGATGTCTGTTTTGGCCAGTTCAAGCTTATGCTCACGCGCCGCGATCTTATCGTCGGCCTGCTTCTTCTTGAGATAGATCTCGATCTCGTTTTTCTGCGCACGGATCGCCTTGCGGGTATCGTCGTTCTTCATGCGCGCCAGTTTGGAATCCTCAAGATGCTGAGCCTCATGCATCATGCGGAGATCCTCAAGACCCGCATTCTGAATCTTCTCGGCATCCTGCGCCTTCTTCTTGATCAACTTCTTATCGGAAGCAAGCTTCTTGGCGTAGAGTTTCTCTTCCAGCGTGCGTTCGCTGATGCGCAGGCGGAGTTCATTGGCGCGGCGATTGGCCTCCAGGGCCCCATCGGTCTTCTCGAGGCGGAGAGACTTTCTTTCCACCTTTCCGAGTTCACGGTTTTCCTTCAGGCGAATGTTCTTTTTCAGCGCTTCGTTGCGATCAAGATCATCGGAACGCTGCTTCAAGATCCGCCGTTCGTTTTCGGCGCGACGGACGGTTCTCTTTTCGTTATAGAGCTTCTCCTGCGTCTCGTGCTCTACGGTTTCTGCCTGCCGGCGGGTCGCAGTCGCTTCCTCGGTCAGGTTCAACTTGGCGGACTTGATTTCCGCGGCGCCGAGACGCTTGCTTTCTTTCTCGTTGGCGGTCGCAATGCGCGCGTCGACCTTTTCTCTGTCCGCCTGGCGGATCTTGCGGAGTTTTTCGGCGGAGCGGGTGCGCTTCAGGTTAAGACGGTTTTCAAAACTCTTATCCTGAACCGAAGACTTCAGTTCGGCGTTTTCGGCCGCGGACGCCGCCTTGTTTTCCTCAGCAAGCAGGGCCTTGGTATATTTGATCTTTTCGTTAGCGATCTTGCGGGCGTTGGTGCGCTCTTCGCGGATGCGCAGATAATCCAGGCGGTTCTGCGCCTCGGCTTTTTCAGCATCGATGCCGGAACGCTCGTTGGTGAGCTTCTTATCCTGTGCGCGCTTCTGCTTTCTGATCTTCTCGTCGTTCGTACGACGGAGCCCGTACAGATAGTTCTCATAGGCTTTATCATCTACCGTGGCCTTGAGTTTATCGTTTTGACGGGCGGCCTCTTTGGCCTCCTCGGAAAGGAGCGACTTGGTGAGCTTGAGCTGTTGTTTGGCCAGCTTACGGGCGGTGTTGCGCTCGTTTTCGATCCGGGCCATGTCAAGGGTATGCTCATCGTCTACCTTACGGCTACGGAGATCGGCATTCGCACGCAATTGCTTCTTTGCCTGGATCCGTTGCTTTTTGGCGATCTTCTTTTCGTTGCTCAGTTTCTGGCTGTACAGGTAGTTTTCAAAATTCTTTTCGTCAACGCTCTTGCGAAGCTCGTCATTCTGACGGACAGCTGCCTTGGCCTCCTCGGAAAGGAGCGACTTGGTGAGTTTGACTTCCTCGTTGGAATTTTTGCGAGAAACAGCCTTTTCGTTGCTGATGCGGAGCGCCTCGATTTGCTGCTGAGCGGCGTTCTTCCCAGACTCGATTTCCACACGGTCGCGCATAGCCTTCACGGCGTGATCGTGATTTTTCTTGTTGATCTTGATCGTATTTTCAGCCTGGATCTTCTGCAGCTGGTTCGCGTGTGCTTTATCCTGCAGACTGTTCTTGAGCTGATCGTTGCTGCGCTCGGTGACCTTTGCCTCTTCCGCAATCAGAGAACGGGTAAGTTTCACCTGTTCTTTCAGGAGTTTCTTGGAGTTGCGGACCGCATCGTCGCTCCGCATCTCGTGCATGGCAATATCGGCTTCCGCTTGCTGACGTTGGATCTTGCGATCGGTACGGATCTGCTTATCCAGCATCTGGGATTCAACCCGCTTGGCATATGCGTTGCTGTCTTTTTCCGCACGGACGAGTTTTTGCGGGCGGGAGGTATCGTCGCTTGCGGGAACTCCTTCGGCGGGCACTTCCCTCGACTGTTCTTCCTGCGCCGCCTCAGCCGTGACGTTTTCTTGCGCCGCCTCAGCCGCGGCGTTTTCCTGTGCGGCATCCAGCGCGGCGATCTCTTCCGCCGTCAACAGGTTGGCAGCTGCCTCCTCCGCCTGAGACGCGGCCTCGAGTTCCAACGCCTGCTCGTCCTTCAGGCGGTAGCCGCACTTAGAGCAGAACTTGATGCCGGCACGCATCTTTGCCCCGCACTGAGCGCAAACAACCACTTTCTTCATAAGATTCTCCTATCTATATAATTTAATAATATTGAAATCTAAAAGCAGATTCTACAATGAACAAAGGGTATTACATCAAAATAATATCATAAGTCCCATGCATTGTCAATAACTTTTCTTGGAATTTTCAACTTTTTCTTTGTCCTTTTACAAATAGATATGCGGGGCAAGCTGCCTCTTTTCTTTCAAATTTTCTCTTATTTTTCCTTATGTTTCCTTTTTTGATTTTTTTTGGGCCGCATTTCTTGAAAAACCAAAAAGGAGGCGACCTGTTGCTCTAAAATCATGTGGTAAGATCAACAAAAAGTAACGTATTCTTTACAAAGTGATCTTCGCTCAATAAATAATGGCTTTTCCTGCGAAAGAAGAGAAAACCGTCTTGCCCCGAGGGGATCTTCTTGAACATCCGGCAAAGCGAAATAAATCTCCGCTTCAGGCACAAAAAACGAATCCGAGAAATAATACCGACTTTTCAGATCCCGAATTCTGCGAAACATAGACGCTCTTCCGCGGCTCTGATGTGCCACCGGCACGTCATTCACTACCGCTCCCCTTCAAGTCCCGTCTCTTTTTCTATGAAAAAACAGCAACCCTTTCGGATTGCTGTTTGGTGCGAGAGACGGGACTTGAACCCGTATGGAAAATCCACACGCCCCTCAAACGTGCGCGTCTGCCAGTTCCGCCACTCTCGCGAGGACGTTTGTAATTATAGCCGTTTCCCCGCGATTTGTCAAGCCTTTTTTCAAAAAAAGATTCATTTTTATTTTTATATCAATCGGTCATCAGCCCCGCGAGAACCTCCTTTTCCGAGAAGTGTACGTGCTTTCCCTTACGAAGCTGATAGGTCTCGTTCCCTTTTCCTGCAAGGAGTACGACGTCCCCGTCGGTGACCCGTGCCGCAATATAACGGATGGCTTCCGCCCGGTCAGGGATCATGCATACGCGTGACTTGTCCGGGAAGGCTCTGTAAATACAGCGACAGATTTCAAGGAGATTTTCATCGTCGGGATTGTCTTCCGTAATGACGGAAAAATCCGCATATTTGCAGGCGGCACGGGCCATATCCGCACGTCTGCATTCTGCGTGTCCCCCAACTGCTCCGAACAAACACCAGAGTTTTCCGGCCACATACGGGCGAAGGCCGAGAAGAGCGGCGCGCAATCCCGCGCCGTTATGTGCATAATCCAGCACGTAGAGTCCGGGAAGCGACAGCGGAACGACCTCGCACCGACCGGGGATCTTCATTTTTTCCGCGTGATAAAGATATTCCCCGATCGGTTTTCTTCGCATTTCGCAGACAACCGCCAAGGCGGCCGTAAAATTTTCCACATAATGTTTCCCTGCCAACGGAAGGCAGGCCTGCTCGCTTTCCGCATGGTGATGAACCCAAAAAGAAGTCATCAGTTCCCGGTCTTTTCGGAACGCCACGGCTTTCCCGGCCGTATAGTCCGCTCCCTTCCCGTATCGAAAACCGATCAATCGTCCGACGCGCCCCTCCGCCGCAATCCTTCCATACACGGGGCAGGCTGTATTTACCACCGCCAATTCACATCCGTAATCCCGAAAAAGCGAGAGTTTTGCCTCCCGGTATTCGCGGAAACTGCGATGCTCCCCCCGGCCGATATGGTCGCGGTAGAGATTGGTAAAGACGCAAACCGGAAAGCAAATCCCGTACACACGGAAGGAGGAAAGCGCTTGCGAAGAAACCTCTATGACCGCCGTTCGGATCCCCATATATAATAATAATGAAAAATAACGGTTTAACGTCAGACTGTCCGGCGTAGTGTTCTGCAATGGTTCGTTCCGTTCTCCGGCAATGAAACCGTCCGAGCCGATATAGGCACAGGGAACGCCGTCCTCTTCGAGAAGTTTTCGTATCATGTGTGCCGTGGTCGTTTTCCCTTTCGTGCCGGTTATCGCGATAAGAAAGAGTTTTTTTGCCGGATATCCAAAAAAGCGTGCGGAAAGGAGTGCGAGTGTTTTCCGAATGTTCTCGGCGATATATACGCCCGCATCGGAAGGAAGATCGACAGGGCGTGCGGTAATAAAGAGACGGCATCCGTTTTCATACGCTTCTGGTGCGTAGTAATGTCCGTCTCTCTTTTCCCCGGAAATGCAGAAGAAAACGCTCCCCGCGCCTGCCTCGGACGAATGGACAGCAAGCCCGGTCACGGCATCTTCCGCCCGATCAGCAGCGATGCGTTTTAATCCTTCCTCAGACGAAAGTTCCGCAAAAGTCATGGCTTCTCCTTTCCAATTTCGGATGGCAAACGGCGCCGCAAGCTACCACTGCCGCTCTTGCCGTCGTTTCAAGCGCATCAGTCAGGGCAGGATAGACGCCCCCACCCATCACTGCCGAGATTTCCGTACAGCCGAGGATCACATGATCCGCTCCGGCATCCATCAACTCCCTCGCGGCAAGGAGAAAGGCCTCGGGCGTGATATCCTCCCCCGCTTTTTTTCGGTAAATCTTCTCATTGACCACCTCCTGAACCCGTGACGGCACCGGGACGTACTCCACCCCGGCCCGAAGGCAGGCCGCGCGGTATATGCCGGCGGATGCGCATCCCGTCGTTGAAAGAACGCCTATCCGCCCGGCGCCGTGGGAAACGGCATCGAAAACGGCAAGTTCCGGCATATTCAATAATCTCCCGCCCGAGGCCTCCCGCAGTTCCGAAAAAAAGGCGTAGGCGGTATTACAGGCCATGACCAGCACCTCGGCTCCGCTGTCACAAAGAAAGGCTGTCCCCCGCAAAAGCGCAGGAAGCGGAGACTCGCCCCTTCCCGTGAGCCATGCCGTCCTGTCGGGGATCCCGGATGCGCTGTAAAGAACCGCCTCCGGATTTCCGTCATCGCGTTGCGCCGCCGTCAACTGCGAAAAACGAAGAAAAAAATACGCACCGGCAAGCGGCCCCATACCGCCGAGAATACCGAGTTTTTTCATTCCTGCTCCTCAACAGTAGCGTTTTATCTGTCGCCTCTCATGCTCCCTAACAAAGATCCGTCGCAGGGGATTTCGCAAAAGATCCGCGTCTGCGTGAAAAGGAGAAAACGCTTTTCCTGTTTCAATATACTTACGACAACGCGCACGCAACGCGCTGTCTTTCACCTGGGAGTATACGACGGACGGCGGAACGCTATACCAGAGATTCTCTTCCGTTTCTTCCACGTACGGCAGGGTGAGCCGATACACGTATTCGCGCAAAATCAACATGGCGGGATTGATCCCGGCGGCACACATATAGTGATTGCTTCGCCCTTGACGCAGATTCATTTCGAGAACATGATCCTCGTCTCCCCGGCGCAGAATGTCGAAGTTGGCAAAGCCGCAATACCCGATCTCCCGCAGGAAGGAAATAAGATGCGCGCCGACCGGCGGCATCGACTCGCCGGTCAGGATAACGGCGTGATTTCCCAGCCCGCGCGGCGTATGCTCCTCCATCAACACATGGCCGAAAACGGCGGCCTGCGCTTCCCCGGAACGATTGCAGTAGACTGTCAGCACATAGTTATCGCTGTCTTCCCGGGAGAGCATTTCCTGCACGAGAAGCGTGCCGCGGTAGCCAGCATTTCGAATCGTTTTGCAGATGCTTTTGGTTTCTTCGCTATTATTTGCAAAATAAACTTTACGCATATCGGGGAATGGAAAACGCCAATATTCCTCGCTGGAGGAAGGTTTTACTACTACGGGATAACCGAACGGCAACCTGTCGGGGAGTCTTTCTCCTTCATGGAGGAAGACCGTAGCGGGCACAGCGATCCCATGTTCGGAGCAGGCACGGGAAAAAATCTCCTTATCTGCGTACTTCATCAGTTCCCGGTCGGGTACCGGGACGATGAAGTGCCCCGAAAGCGAATCGCGACGGCGGATAAGATACGCGGCGTATTCATCGGTGCATCCGACGAGGATCCCGTTCCCCGCCGGAACACGGCGCGCAAGTTCCGCCATCAGGCGGTCACGTCCTTCGTCGGTCGCCATACGGCTGTCCGCCCTGTATTTTACAAAGCGCGAAAAGGAGGTGGCCCCAAGGCGGTATTTTCCGAAAGCGAGTGAACCGACACCGGCAGCCTCCCAGAACGCGCGTGCCATTCCGTAACAGTTCAGATCTGCCCCCAGCAATATCGGCTGAATCATCATAAACGTCCTCCGAAAAAAGAAAAGGGCCGCAGGAATCCCTGCGGTTCCCTTATGTATCACCACGAAAAACTCCGCGGCTCTCCCACGGTCAGCAGATCGGCAAACGACCGTTGGCGCAACACCTCGTAAACCGCCACCGCCACGGAATTGGAAAGGTTCAGACTGCGCAGTCCCGTCAGCATCGGGATCCGAACGGCGGTATCGGGATTTTTTTGCAACAGTTCTTCCGGCAGGCCGCATGTCTCGCGTCCGAACATCAGGAAGACGCGGCGGGGATATTGCGGCTCTGTATATTGCCGGGGGGCTTTCGTCGTGAAATAATAGATGGCTTCCCCGCCATTTTTTCGGAAGAACTCCTCCTCGTTTTCGTATAACGTAATGTCGAGATACTGCCAGTAATCAAGGCCGGCGCGTTTTAAGTGCCGGTCGTCTATCTCAAAGCCAAGCGGCTTTATCAGATGGAGCGCGGCCCCGGTGGCGGCGCAGGTCCTTGCAATATTCCCGGTATTCTGCGGGATCTCGGGACAGTGCAAAACAATATTGATCTCCTTCATGTGCTCTTCTCCGCTATTTTGTGCATTTTTTTATATTCTATAACAAAAAAATTAAATGTCAATAAAAATTTATAATTTAGGGATAGTAATTCCGCAGGAACTATGATATACTTATTGTGATTTATTTTACCATACTGGGACCCGACTACAAAAAGGAGCGTGCCGTCGGCACGATGAGAGAATGGGACTTTTCAAAAAACTGTTTGGAACCTACAGTGACAGGCAGATCTGCAAGATCCGCCCGATCGCTGACAAAATAGAAGCACTTGCCGAAAAATACGCCGCCATGAGCGATGAAGAATTACAGGGACAGACCGCCATTCTGAAGGAACGTCTTGCCGCCGGAGAAACGCTTGACGGCATCCTGCCGGATGCCTTTGCCGTCGTGCGCGAGGCCGACGCGCGCGTGCTCGGCAAGCGTCCCTTCTACGTTCAGCTTCTCGGAGGCATCTTGCTCCACCAGGGGCGGATCGCCGAGATGAAGACCGGTGAAGGAAAAACCTTGGTCGCCACCCTGCCCGCCTATCTGAATGCGCTGACCGGCAAGGGCGTGCACATCGTCACGGTCAACGACTATCTGGCCCGCCGTGACAGCGAGGAAATGGGGCGCGTTTACGCCTATCTCGGTCTGCGCACCGGCCTTATTGTGCAGGGGCAGTATCCCGATGAAAAGAAGGAAGCCTATGCCGCCGATATTACCTACGGAACGAACAACGAGTTCGGCTTTGATTACCTGCGTGACAATATGGTCATCTATCGGGAGCGCATGGTACAAAGGGGGCAAAACTTTGCCATTGTGGACGAGGTCGACTCGATCCTGATCGACGAGGCACGCACGCCTCTTATCATTTCGGGAGAGGGAGAAAAATCCACCGACCTGTACGACCGTGCCGACCGCTTCGCGCGCACGCTGAAAAAATGTGTGGTCAAAGAACTTGACGAGAAAGAGGACAACGATACGCTCGACGGGGACTACGTGGTCGATGAAAAATCCCGCAGCGTCACGCTCGGCCCCTCCGGCATCGCCAAAGCAGAGCGCTTTTTCGGGGTGGAAAATCTCTCGGATCCCGAAAACGCAACGCTCTATCATCATATCAATCAGGCCATCCGCGCGCACGGCATCATGATGCGCGATATCGACTATGTGGTCAAGGACGGACAGGTGGTGATCGTAGATGCCTTTACCGGGCGGCTCATGCCCGGCCGCCGCTACAACGAAGGGCTCCACCAGGCGATCGAAGCCAAAGAGCACGTCAAGATCGAAAAAGAATCCAAAACGCTGGCAACCATCACCTTTCAGAACTATTTCCGGATGTACGGGAAGCTTTCCGGCATGACGGGGACGGCGCTGACGGAGGAAAACGAATTCCGCGAGATCTATGCGCTCGACGTGGTAGTCGTCCCTACCAACAAGCCGATGATCCGGCGAGATCACAACGATTCGGTCTATATCAACCAGGCCGGAAAATACCGCGCGATTCTCGCGCAGATCCGCGACTGTCACGAAAAAGGACAGCCGGTGCTTGTCGGTACCGTCTCGATCGAAAAATCCGAATTCCTTTCCGGTCTTCTCAAAAAGAATGGGATCAGTCACACCGTCCTGAACGCCAAACACCATGAAAAGGAAGCCGAGATCATCGCACAGGCTGGTAAACCGGGAGCCGTGACGATCTCAACGAATATGGCCGGGCGCGGAACCGACATCATGCTGGGCGGGAACCCCGAATATATGGCCAAGGCACAAATGCGAAAAGAAGGCTATGCCGAAGAACTCGTGGCGGAAGCGACCGGCTTTTCGCATACCGATGACGAGGACCTGATTGCCGCACGCGCGTACTACCGTGAACTTTACGAAAAATACAAGCAGAGCGTAGCTCCCGAGGCAGAAAAGGTCCGGGCGGCGGGTGGACTTTTCATCCTGGGCACCGAACGGCATGAGAGCCGCCGGATCGACAACCAGCTCCGCGGGCGCAGCGGCCGTCAGGGGGATCCCGGAGAATCGCGCTTCTTCCTCTCTCTTGAGGACGATCTGCTCCGCCTCTTCATCTCCGACTCCAAACGCGATATGTTGATGCGCCTGGGCCTTACCGAGGATACGCCGATCAATGCGCGCATCCTGTCCAACTCCATCGAATCGGCACAGCGCCGAATCGAGGGCATGAACTTCCTCCGCCGGAAGAACGTCATCACCTACGACGGCGTCATGAACCAGCAACGCAATCTGATCTACAAACAGCGTGCCGAGGTGCTGGAAGGCGGCGACCTGACCGGAATGATGAACGATATGATACGGACCGTGATCGAAACCGCCGTCGAAACCTACCTCCCGGATCACGACCGCGCCTCGTGGAATCTTGATGAACTGCGCAACAGGTTCCTCGGCGTTCTCACGACCCCGGACTCGTTCCACTATTCCGAGGAGGAACTGGCCGCGCTTACCCCCGAAGAAATCACGGAAGAACTCGTGCGGAAAGCACTCGGCATCTTCCGGGAAAAGCAGGAGCTTTTCGGTGATGAAGCGATCCAGGAGATCGAACGGGTCATCCTGCTCCGCAACGTTGATACGCTCTGGATGGATCACCTTGACGCCATGGAAGATCTGAAGGGATCGGTCGGACTGAACGCCTACGCCCAGCGCAACCCCATCAACGAATTTCGGATCATCGGTACCGATATGTTTGACGAGATGATTCTGCAGATCAAGGAACGCACCGTCCGGATGCTCCTCACCGTCATGCCTCAGCAGAAGATCGAACGCCGCGAGGTGGCGAAACCACTGACCGAGGGCTTTGAGGGAGGAAAAATGCCGACAAAGAAGCCTGCATCCCGCGCGCAGAAGGTCGGACGAAACGACCCCTGCCCCTGCGGCAGCGGAAAGAAGTACAAAAAGTGCTGCGGCGCGCACAGTGAGTGACCACCATGGGATTCGGAACGCTTTTTCTCGGGTATCTCTTCTGCGCCGTTGCCTTTTCCTTCCCGGGATATATCAAAATTTTTTCCTATCTGATCCTCCTTCTCGCCCTGCTCCGGCTCCGCAGATATAACCGGAATCTTGCCTCGGCCTATTTTGCTGCGATCCCACTCTGCCTGGCGGGGCTCGGATATCTGGTCGTGGAAGTCTGCTCGGCACTCTTTCTCATGAGTGCCGAACAAACAAAACTCTTCGTTCAGATCGCTTCGGTCCTTTGCAACGCGCTCGAACTCGTTTGCTTTTTTCCGCTTCTTTCGGGCTTACAGGCCCTGGCGAAGGAGACCGACGTCTATGTGCTCGAGGTGCGTTCTTTCCGTAACCGGATATTCACCACGCTTTACTATCTTCTTTTCATTGCCGGGCAGTTCAATTACCCGCCGGAATACCGGGTCTTTCTCATCCGCTACAACATCGTCGTTCTCATCTTCGGTCTTGCGGTGGCCTTCCTGAATCTCAAGCTCTTCTATAACTTCTATATGTGGATCTGCCTGCCGGAAGACGAGGGCATGGAACGAAAGAAGTCGCGTTTTGGTTGGTTGAACAGCCTCTATGCAAAACTGGATGACTGGCAGGAATCTTCCCTCAGACGCCGCGCCGAACGCGATGCGGCATACCGGGAAGAAAAAGCAAAAAAGAAAAAGAGAAAAAAGAAATGAAAGAAAAGAACCGTATTTTTCCTATCGGGCTGATCCTTGCCTCGCTTTGGTTTTTCTTTAATCCGAATATCAGTATCGTGGACATACTGCCGGACTGCTTAGGCTGTGCGCTGATCCTGCTGGCGCTCCGCCGCGCGGCATCGCTGGTCCCGCATTTTGACGAGGCGCAGGAAGCATTCCGCCGGCTGTTTTACGTAACGCTTTCCAAGATCCCCGCGCTCGTCATCCTGCTCATGCTTTTCTCGGAGCGGGTCAGTATCACGCTCTTTTCGCTCAGCTTTGCCATACTGGAGATACTCTTTGCCATTCCGGCCTTCTCTGCGCTCTTTAAAGGTTTCTTCTATCTCGGGCAGCGTTTCGGCTGTCAGGCGGCTATCGTCGCGCGCCCCGGTCTTCCGGCTCCCGAACGCCTGAAGAACCTGACGCTGATCTTCCTTACGGTCAAAGCCGTTGCCTCCACCCTGCCGGAGTTCGGTTTTCTCTTCAACTATGATCCGTTAGACGGAACCGGGTTCACCATGTCCACGAGCCTCTATCTGATGCTGGCCGGAATTTTGGCCATCGCGGTCCTCATCTTCGGGATTCTGTGGCTGATCTTACTGCGCCGGTATCTGACCGGGATCCGGGAGGATCCGGTCTTTACCTCTTTCGGCGGAGGCGACGATACCCTTATCAGAAAAAAAGAACACAGCCGACTGCGCATCAGCCTTCCATTTTTCCTTTTTGCCGCCGGTACCGTCCTCTGCGCCGACCCGATCCTTGACGGAGCCGAGATCATCCCGGATGCGCTGTCTTCGTTTTTCTTCCTCGCGGCCGCACTCTCGCTTCTTCCCGAAAAAGATAAGCGGGGAAAGATCCTCCTTCTCGTCTTTCCCGCCGCCGCTCTTGTCTCGAATATTCTCTATTCGGTTTTCCGCTCGGCTTTTTACGCCGGGTATACAGAGAGCGATATCATCCGCATTGAGGAAGCGGAAACCGCCTATCTCCCCGTTTGCCTCTTCAGCGCGATCTCGGAAATTCTGTTCTTCCTCTCGGTGTTTTTCCTCATACGCGGGCTGGCGGAATTCCGCCGTGAAAATCTTCCGGCGTTTTCGCCCAAGACTCCTTATGAAGAGCGGCTGCATGAGCGGGAAGAACGCGAAGAAGCACACCGGGATATCGTTTGCCTCGTGCTGGCCGGGCTGACGGCCGCCTCGTCCTTCATCCGGGTCTTTCTTCTCCGCTTCACGCAGAAGGTCGAGATGAATCCCGGCTACGGCGGCAATGCCGTTTATCTGCCGACATTCGGCTGGTTCCGCGTCATTCCGCTCGTGCTTTCGGTTCTTCTGGCGATCCTCGCCGTCAATCTTTGCCGCGACAGAGCAAAAGAGCTCCTTTGCCAAAAAGATCTCGATATGTAAAATTTTATTGCGCAAATTACCATCGCAAGTTACGGACGATTGTTTTATGATATTCATATCAAAATGCAGGTTTCCGTTCTGCCGCAATACAAAAAAGCACTTCGAATGAAGTGCTTTTTTCGTGTATCTTTTCTCTTGCCCGCAAGTAAAAAGGCATCTGATGACAAACGTAAAATTTTGCTTGCCTATAACGAATGGAAAAAATGAAGATAAAAAGAAGGAACCTTCTATCCTGCGGAATGATCGGAAAAGATTTTTTTAATCAAATGATTTAAAGCAATCTGATCTCTTTATTCGCCTGATCAATCTCGATCCAGGTCGGCTCACAAACAACGCTTTCCATGTCCTTACCGGTGCCGCTTTGCCACCGGTCAAGCGTAAGAGAGACCCGCTCTTCGCCCTTCGCGTAGGAGAATAGGATGGGCACGTTTCCGCTTATATCCCATATCTTGTTTCTGCAGGACCGAAGCGAAGGCAACGCCATGAGGCGGCCCCCTCCCGGAACCGTGTAAACCGGCCTGGCGTCGGTTATCAACGTGTTGTTTTCGACGATGATTCCGACATGCGCATCGGCGCGGCCAACCATGATAAGCCCATGACCGCCAAAGGCGAAAATGTTGTCGCGGATGGTGTTGTGCGCTCCATAATGTTGATAGTAACACTCGGACTTGCAACGGTATACCACATTTTTCTCTATTGCGATATAAGACGATCCCTCGTCTGTGTAGATCCCATGCCCGCCATAGTGATTGGAATTTACGTCATGGATGAGATTGCCGCAAACGGTGGTGCCGTTTTGCACACCGAGCAGATAAATTCCGGCCATATCGGAGAGATTTCCCATGCCGATGTGGTGGACATGGTTGTTCTTGATCAGATTGCCATAGGTGGTCGATGGCTTATATCCCCACACCCAGCCGACCGAAATTCCCGTGTAGTCGGTGTAGCATATCTCGTTATCTGAAACCTCGTTGTGGCTGGAGTGACAGATGAGCACTCCGCAAGCTGCCGCAAAGCGTTTTCCGATATTTTTAATGAGATTGTTTCTTATAATGCAGTGTTTCGTCGCGTTTTCTGCAGGCCCATCGGCCGTCACGCCAAGAATCTTTACCCCACCGCCCCCGAGATTTTCCATGTGGCAATTTTCTACCCTTACTGTATCACAACCCACTCCTATCTCGATCGCATGAAGTCCAACGCAGGAAACAAAACAGTCCTCGATGGAGCAATCCTCGGCGTGCTCGAATGAGATTGCGCCGTATGCGGCGCATGCGGACTGTATGTCGGAGGCAAAGCCTGCCTCGCCTTCATGAAGCAAGTTGTGTGGATCGGCAGTGCTGACATAATCGCCCTTCGTGCAGAGCAGATCCAATCCCCTCAGGCGTATGCCGTGAATCTTGTTGTCGGAATAACCCTTGATGCAGATAAGCTGATCAAGCGTTGGCGCATAGACCTCCAGTTCGCCGGGGTCGGCAGCCGGATCTTCGGGAACGTAATAGAGCATGCCGCTTTCCGTGTCAAGATACCATTCATTGGCCTCGGTGAAGCTTTGCGCCACGTTTTCAAGAAAATAGTAAAGCTCAGAAGTGCTGTTCCTTTCGTAATTTGCGGTGATCTTGAAACGGGAGCGCAGAGCCATCGTCAGTTTTCCCGTTTCCTTATCGTAGCTTTCGACGGGTGAATGTTCGTCTACCCAATAATGACAGAAGGAAAGCGTGCAACTCTCTATATTTTTGATGTCCTTCAGATCATCCGTGTGTGCAATAAACCACCTCGAGCCGCAAAAGAGATTATCGGAATCGGGGGCTTCGGTGGTAATCGCCCGAAGAGTGCCGTTTTTGGGGTATCGTGCCGGCATGGCGCGTTTGCCGTTGACGTAAAGGTCGGTAAATTTCCACTTTCCGCTCTTTACCTCCGGAATATAAAGTGAAACGCAGGGCGTTCCGTTGAAAACGTCGCGCGCAAAGCCCGTGAGTCTTTTGCCGCCCACGATCTTTGAACGGCCTTCATAGCTTTCGATGGTAATATTATCACAAGGCAGATTTGTGTCGAAAAAGGAAGAAAAATACTTGCATCCCAGTCCAAGCTGACTTTCAAGAAAGTAATCTCCCATAATTTTGACGGTAACAGGATGCATCACTCCACCGGAGCGCATATTCCATATCATATCAAGCACGCGGTCAAGTGTTCTGACGGGTCCTGCGCCGTAATGATCCTCTATGGGAGAAAAGCCGCTTAATCCGTCATCTCCTGCAGTCTGAGAAACGAATATGGTGGATGAATTGGTATAATCAAGCATATTAATCCCCTTTCCGTCGCCTTTTGGCGACCGCTTCAATATTTTCAGCAATCCTTATTCAAAAAAGCCGAGCAGTATGGCAACTATGGCGAGAATCATCGGTATCGGGTTTCGCAACTTGCGGGAAACGGCGATGTCGACCGCCTCCGATGCAAGCAGCGCGAGTGCTCCGGAAACGGGTGCGTAGTAGGAAACGTTGCTCACTGCGAGTATCAGGACTCCGAGCAAAGAAGTTATATTGGAGGCAACGGTGTTCGTCACGATACACGCATAGCCTGAACGTCCGATGGTTGAAAGCTCTGTGAAAAGGCGTTTAAGATTGCATTTTTCCAAAACGAGCAGGGCGAGCACCGAAAATAAAACCATCCAGACATTGGTGAAAAAGAAAAGTGAGTTTGTATTCGTTACCGCATCGTCAATCGCTATGTATTTCGATGTTATCGTCGATGCACACGAGATCGTTGCGGTGCCGAGGCAAAGGAAAAAGCCTGCTATCGGTTTTTTCCCTTGCGTCTTACCGCTTTTGTTCGGGTCCTCCTTTGTTCGTTTTGGAAAGAACAGAATAAGTATCGCGGCAAGCATTATGGAAGCGCGGATAAGTGAAATGGGAGTAAATTTCTCCTTGAACAAGAGAAATCCCGATGCAAACGAAAGGATAAGAGACGCTGAACTTTTGTAGATTTGCGCCTCTCCCGCACCAAGATACCTGTAGGTCGGAATGCTGAGAAAGTGAGACAATATGCAGATGACCGAAAATACTGCGGAATACCCAAACGCCCTCGCGTTTATTTCAAACTGAAAGCCCGAGGTGACGGAAAAAAAGCCCATAGCGACAGCGCTTGTTATCAGTGCGAACACGAATATATCGGTAAACGTTTTGGAGGCTCTGCCGTATTTTTGGATAGTAAAAGTCGATACAATTGAACAGAAGAATAGAGCAGAGTAGTAAAAAAGGATCATTTTTTCGCCCTACGCAAATGAATTTAATAAAATTTTATCACGCAGCTATTGATTTTACAAGACAAAAGCAGTAAAATCAATAGACGAAAATTAACTTGGCGGAAGAATATATGTACCTGTTTGATTTTGGGAATTCCAACTTTGAAAAGAATTATTTTGTAACGAATTGGCATCTTGACGTTTCCTGCCCTCTGCACGCCCATTATAGCATGGAAACGGTATATGTCAGAGACGGAAGCCTGATCATGCAGGTTGGAGATAGCAAGAGAGTGATCCATGCAGGGGAATGTACCTTTATTATGCCTTTTGAACCTCATTCCTTTGAAACGCCAAAGAATTCGCACTGCCTCGTGACGGAATTTTCCCCTGAGATAGTTCCCGATTTTTACGGTATGGCCAAAGACAAGACGCTCGCTATAGGCGTATGTACGCTTTCGCCGTCTGTAAAGAAAATGTGCGACGAAATGTTACCTTTGTCGATTCCCTCAGGAGAAGCTATAGAAGCGAAGGCGGCGGTTTATCCCATATGCGCGGAAATCATGAAGAAATGCGGCTTTAAAAGCCAAAAAATGCAGTATGGAGGAACCGTGTTTACCGAGGCGATCCAATTCATCATGAAGAATTTTCAAAACAGAGACGTCTCGCTCTCAGCCGCCGCGCGTGCTCTTGGGGTACATCACGTTTATCTGAGCAGAGCGTTCAGCGAGAAATGCCATATGACATACACGAGATATGTCAATTCTGTCAGGGCATCATACGCAAGAATCCTGCTTTCAAAGAAGGAAAAGAACATATCGCAGATCGCTCTCGACTCAGGCTTTGGCAGTATAAGGAATTTTAACCGAGAATTTAAACGGGTTTATGGAATAACGCCTAACGAATGCTTGGGACAGATTATAAGATGAAGTTACCTACCGGATTTATTTTAAAATCATGAATTTTTAGAAAGGAAAAGGATGTTATGAGACCAAAATTGTTCGGCACTCTCCCGGACGGGACGGAAGTGCTTCAATACACACTGAAAACCAAAGAGGCAGAGGTACGGATTCTCAACCTCGGCGCCATTATGACCGATTTTATCTATGCCGGACGGAATATCCTATTGGGATTTGATACCCCGGAGGACTATCTTGCCGACGACTCCTATCAGGGAGCGCTCGTCGGCCGCGTTGCCAACCGCGTGAAGGGGGCGCGCTTCACCCTGAACGGGAAAGAATATTTCCTGGCGAAAAATTGCGGGGAAAACAGCCTTCACGGCGGGCTTTGCGGCTTTAACCGGAAGATCTTTTCCATACAGCGCGAAGAGGGCACGTCGATCGTGCTGACCTATCAAAGCCCGGACGGCGAAGAAGGATACCCGGGCACGCTTTCGCTGAAAGTGATCTATACGCTGAGTGGTTCCTCGCTCAGCATGGAGTATATCGCCTCCTCGGATGCCGATACGCCCATCAACATTACGAACCACGCCTATTTTAATCTCGTCGCGCCAGGCACCTCGGTCAACGATTATCTGGTGACGATCAACGCCGACCGTTATACCGAAAGCGATGAGCAACTCATTCCCACCGGGGAACGCCCCTCGGTCATCGGAACGCCTTACGACCTGCGCCGCTTCCGCCGGATCGGAGAAAAGGCGGACGGATACGACAAGAACTTCATCCTCAACAAAATCGCGGAGGATAACGTGCCTTCCTTTGCCGCCGCCGTATGCGGTGGCGGACTGCGTCTCTCGGTATACACCACCCTGCCGGATCTGCAGTTCTATACCGCATGCTCCCTGCAGGGCACGCCCGATCTTCGCGGGGGGATCAAAAAAGCTCCTTTCACGGCGTTCTGCCTGGAGACGCAATATGAACCCGACGCACCGCATCACGAAGAGGCCATTCTTCGGGCGGGAGAAATCTACCACCATACAACGGTTTATCAGATCGAACGCGAATGATCCTGCTCCCCTTTCCCGAAAAATATGCAGGGATCACGTGACTTTCCGACCGGAAATCTCAAACGAACGAATAAGAAAAACCGCAGAGAATCGATCTGCGGTTTTTGCTTTTTTACGGAAAAGGCAAAAAGAACTGCCTGCGCGTTCAGGGGGTATACCGGGAAAATCCCCCGTCTTCCCGCGCGCGGGTCAGAAAAGGATAAAGTACAAAACCGTATAAGCAAGGCCGAGGAACATCAGAACGGCCAATGCCAGACAGGATATCTGCAAGAGCTTTTGCTTTTGCGCCTTTTTCATGCTTCCACTTGCTCCTTTCCGGAATTTTTCAAACAGTATCTTGAAACGTTCAGCGTCCCCGGAGGATCATCCTTCCGGATTTTTTTCTGTAATGCGGCAAGACCGAGTGCGACCGTATTTTGGGCATCTGCCAACCGGGAGGTATGAACGCCCGTCACACCGCTGACCATCTTGTCAAGCCCGTCCAGAAGACTGCCGCCCCCGGCAAGAAGGATCCCAGTATCAAAGACCTCCTGCACGCTGTCGGGCGGAATCTTTGTGATCGCCTCGCAAAGCCCCTCAAGCAAAGCGGCCATCGGTTCTTCGAGCGCCGTGAACATCTCCTCTGAACAGACGCGGACGGTGCAGTAATCGTCATTCGTGCAATCGCGTCCCCGGACGTCGATACAGCGTTCCCCGCTGCCGACCCAAACAGTCCCGACGGCGATCTTGACCTGCTCTGCCGTGCGGGGAGTGATACGGACCTTATGCTTATGTAAAAGATAATCGGCTATTGCCCGGTCAAAACAAAGGCCGGCGGCGGAATAGGTATTTTTATAAAGGATGCGCCCGTTGCATACGATAAGAACGTCGGTACGTGCGGCGCCGATATCCGCGATAATGGCACTGCGGCTGATTGGAAGCCCGTTCCCGGCCACGGCGGCAATCGGCGAATAGACGAGATGCACCGAACCGGCCCCGGCCTGTGCGGCCATCTCCGCCAACGCGCTTTCCTCCACCTCGCTGAGATTGCACGGAACACTGAGCAAAACCGAAGGCCCGGCAGACGGGTCAACTGCCGAAACAGCAAAACCATGTGCTATGGCGGCACGGGTGCAGGAAGGGATCACGATCCCTGCGTCAAAGGGATGAGTAAAGCTGACTCGGTCGGTAGGAGTCATCTGCTCCGCCGCTCTGCCAATCCCCAAAAGCGCCCCCTCGGCAGAGAGTGCAAAGATCGCACTTTCCGAGAGAAGTGAGGAACGGTTTCCGGCGCAGGTAACAAGATTGGCGGCACCGAGATCGATACCCAGCTTGTCCTTCATAATGACTCCTTCCGAATAAGATAGATCTATTATACACGATAGATACAAAGAATGCAAGTGCAAAAGATCTTCCGATCGGAATATTTTATTTGGTTAACGCGTCTCCCCGGTTGCCCGCAACCGTTCTGAAAGAAGCGTATACCTGAGAAATTGCCGGTTATTATGCACCATTTCCTCCAGTACGTCCCTGCGCCCGACCAGAATCACGCGGGTACGCGCCCGTGTAACGGCCGTATAAAGAAGATTGCGGGTCTTCAACATCGGGGGGCAGGAATAGAGCGGGATGATGACAGTCCCGTACTCACTCCCCTGGCTTTTGTGTACCGTAATGGCATACGCCAGTTCAAGTTCGTCGAAGAGCGCACGGTCATAGCGCGCCAGATGCCGCTCATCATATCGGACATCCAGATAATTTCCCGCCGGATCAACGCTTTCCACAATCCCCACGTCCCCGTTGAAAACTCCGTCGGTTCCCGCGCCGCTCTCCAGCCATTCAACGGCGTAATTATTGCGTATCTGCATCACGCGGTCGCCTTGCCGGAACGTGCGGGTCGAGAGATTGATTTCGGCTTTCCCGGGGGCGGGAGGGTTGAGCGTCTTTTGCAAGAGCGCGTTGAGCGATTCGGTCCCGTTCCCGCCCCGACGCGAGGGAGTGATCAGCTGCATCTGCTCCGCGATCGACTCCCCGTAAGCGCGTGGCAGACGCCGTGCCATCAGATCGGCGATTGTGGCAGATATCTGCTCTTCCCTGCGCGGCAAGAAGAAGAAATCGTTATCGCGTGCCGAAAGTTCGGGCATGACCCCGGCATTGATCCTGTGGGCGTTCGTGACGATCAGACTGCTTTCCGACTGGCGGAATATCTCGTTCAGCCTTACGGTGTTCAGACACCCGCTGTGTATCATATCGCCGAGAACGTTGCCGGCACCGACCGAGGGAAGCTGATCGGCGTCTCCGACGAAGATCAGGCGTGCGCCGTGCTTGATCGCGCGCAAAAACGCCTCGGTCAGGAGAATATCCAGCATCGAGGACTCGTCCAGGATAAAAACGTCCTCATCGAGCGGATTCCGGGCATTCCGCCCGAATACGGGAAGTTCCCCGTCGTTCCGGACGGTCTCCAGAAGGCGATGAATCGTCTTGGCTTCTGCCGAGGTCGCCTCGCTCATCCGTTTGGCGGCGCGCCCGGTCGGGGCGGCCAACGCGACCTTCATCCCGAGACTACTAAAGATATTGAGCAATCCCTTGATGATCGTGGTCTTTCCGGTTCCCGGGCCTCCCGTCAGGATCAGCACGCCGCCTTTCATGGCTTCGTAAAGCGCGCGGCGTTGCATCGGCGCATATCGGATGCCGGATTCGACCTCGGCTTTTTCTATCAGACGTTCGATGTCGGGAAGTTCAAACGCGGGGCAATGAGCATCCAACCAAAGGAGCCGCTCCGCCGTGAAGCGTTCCGCCTCATAGAAAGAACGGAGGTACCAATATTCTGTTTCTCCCGAGCGGTAACGGCATAAAAGCCCCTCCTTTGCCGCCTCTTCCATGGTCGTAAAAATCAGTTCTTCAGAAACGCCGAGTTTTTCTTTTGCCGCCTCCGCCAACTTTTCACGCGGCAGACAGCAATGTCCGTTCGTATTGGCATTATACTGCAGAAGATAAATAAGACCGCTGACGATCCGCTCACGCGATTCGCGGCCGATCCCGAGGGAGGCCGCGAGCGCATCCGCCCGCTCGAAGCCGATGCCGTAGATCTCACTGCACAGGCGGTAGGGGTTTTCACGGATGATCCCGACCGAACTGCCGCCCCAGCGGCTGTAGATCCTTGTGATGGCGGCACTGCCGAAATAATCCCGGCAAAACATCATAAGATTGCGGATGCCGGTCTGCTCTACGAAAGAATCGTGTATCTCCTTGGCGCGCTTCACCGAAATGCCGGGAATGTCCGCCAGCCAGTCGGGGTGATTTTCCATGACGTCAAAAGTGTCGTCCCCGTAGCGTTCCACGATCTTGATGGCCGTGGCGGCCCCCACCCCGCGGACGGCGCGGGAGGAAAGATATTTCAGAATGGCGGCGGCGCCTGTCGGCAATTTTTTCTCATAAGATTCAACCGAAAACTGCCGGCCGTGTTCCGCGTGATGCGTCCACCGACCGTACAGAACGGCTTCCTCTCCCTCGGAGATATACGGCATATTTCCGACCGCGACGGTGCTCTCCCCGGCATCGGTGATCAACTCGATGACGGTGTATTCTCGGTTCTCGCTCCGGTAGATCACCGACTCAACGCTCCCGGAAATACTGACCTTTTCCTTCTCCGTAAAAGATGGTTCTGTTCTTTCCTTTCTCATTCTCGTCCTCGTATAAAAGATAGATGTCGGCATCGAGCCCGGACAGTTCCTCGAGCGCTTCCCGCCGCAACGGGCAGTCGACGAGCAGAACGGGGAATTCTCCGCATCCGGCCTCTGCCCCGATCCGAAGAGCGTCCAGTTCTTCCCCGATCTCATCCACAGAATATCCAAGCCCTACGTGTACCCCCGGGGAAGAACGCGCCCGCCCGGAAGTCACCCGGAAAAAAGCGCCGCGCAATGCGGCATACAGGCCGTACGCCCCCAGGGCACAGATCAGAATCCTCAACAAATCGTATAACATAAGAACCGCCTCCCGGGTACAGGATATGCGGGAGGCGGAATTTTGGTTAAAGCAAACGGGAGAGTTCCGGGGCGATGTCGGTCTTTTCCCAGGGGGCGTTCAGGTCTTCCCGTCCCATATGACCGTAGGTCGCAAAGTCGCGGTAGATCGGACGGCGCAGGTCAAAGCGGCTGATGATGGCGGCAGGACGGAGGTCGACGAGTTCGGTCAGGCGTTCGCAAATCTCATCCTCGGGTACGCGCGCCGTGCCGAACGTCTCGACCATGACCGAAACCGGGCGCGCCACGCCGATGGCGTAAGCGATCTGCACCTCGCATTTATCGGCAAGACCGGCCGCAACCACGTTTTTGGCGAGATACCGGGCGGCATAGGAAGCCGAGCGGTCAACCTTGGTCGGATCTTTTCCAGAGAAGGCGCCGCCGCCGTGGCGGGAATAGCCGCCATACGTATCCACGATGATCTTGCGTCCGGTAAGGCCGGTATCTCCCGCCGGACCGCCAACCACAAAGCGACCGGTCGGGTTCACATAAACCTTAGTTTTTTCCGAAAGGAGTTCAGCCGGAACAACCGGGCGGATGACCTCCCGGATAATATCCTCTTTCATGCGCTCCATGTTGACTGACGCATCGTGCTGAGAAGAGACCACGACCGTATCGACGCGCACGGGGCGGCCATCCTCATATTCGACCGTGACCTGCGTCTTTCCGTCGGGACGGAGATACGGGAGCGTGCCGTTTTTACGCACCTCGGTCAGGCGCTTGGCAAGCCGGTGCGCCAGCGAGATCGGGAGCGGCATGAGTTCTTTCGTCTCCCGGCAGGCATAGCCGAACATCAGTCCCTGGTCACCGGCCCCGGTGTTCAACCCGTCGGTCATCTCGCCGGACTTTGCCTCGGCGCAACGGTCTACCCCCAGCGCAATATCCGGGGACTGCTCGTGGATCGAGGTCATCACCGCGCAGGAATCGGCATCAAAACCGCCGAGCGCATCGGTATATCCGATCGAACGCACCGTATCGCGGACGATCGAAGGAATATCCACGTACGCCTCGGTCGTCACTTCGCCCATCACGGTCACAATACCGGTGGTGGCAAAGGTCTCGCAGGCCACGCGGGAGTTCGGATCCTTCGCCAGCATGGCATCCAGGATGGCGTCCGAAATCATATCGCACATTTTATCGGGATGTCCCTCGGTGACGGATTCGGATGTAAAAAGCCTTTTGCTCATTTTTCTTCCTCGCTTTTCTTCGTATATGTCGTATATCAAATAAAAGCCGGGACGCAGATGCGCCCCGACGTTTCTCTCTCATCTATCGGGAATTAGCACCTTGAATCAACAGGTTGCCGGGCTTCACAGGGCCAGTCCCTCCGCCGCTCTTGATAAGATATTCAGTTACAGATCCAGTATATCATATCGCCGCGGTTTTTGCAAGCTCTTTTTTATTTTTTCCGCGTATAGCTTTCAAAATTGCGCTCTTTTCGGCAAAAGCCTTGCATTCTTCACGCATCAACCCCGTAATGAAAGAAAACGATCGACCGGAAACCGATAGAACAAATCGCTTTGGCAGCGGTGAACTATGCGGCGATGCGTGAAAGCGCAAAGGCCCGGCGTTCGTGGAGGGGGCGCGCCTCGCTATCCATATAGAAAAACGCCGGGGTTGCATCCGGCGTTTTTCCTGCGGAAAAGAAATTTCAGCGAAATATGGCTTTCGGAAATCGGCGGGGAAAATTTGATTTTTATTTTTCTTCCCCGCGCAGGTTTTTGATTGCGGCGCGCCTGTCTGCCGCGGAAAAGATCGAAGAGCCCGCCACGAGAATATCCGCCCCGGCGGCGATCGCCTGCGGCGCGGTCTTTTCGTTGATGCCGCCGTCCACCTCCACAGAGACCTGCGTAAGGCCGCGCCGGTCAAGTTCTCCGCGGAGGATACGCACCTTGTCAAGCGTTTCGGGGATCAGGGCCTGCCCGCCGAATCCCGGCTCCACTGTCATGACCAGAATATAGTCGCACCGATCAAGATAGGGAAAAATGCTTTCCGCCGGGGTAGCGGGCTTAATGGCAAGGCCGACGCGTTTTCCGTTCAGACGAATGGTATCGAGCGCAATGCCAATGTCGGCACAGGCTTCAAAATGGACCGAGATCCAGTCGGCTCCCGCTTCGATAAAGCGTTCTATGTAACGTTCCGGCTCCGTGATCATCAGATGGACGTCAAACGCCAATGCGGTGTGCGGCCGCAGGGAGGCGATGACGGGAATACCGAAGCTGATGTTGGGGACGAATACTCCGTCCATCACATCAAGGTGCAAGACGTCGGCGCCGGCGTTCTCGATCGACTTCGCCTCGTTCGCCATCGCGGAAAAATCACAGGAAAGCATGGAAGGTGCAATTTTAATCATATTGAATCCTCATTTGAAAAATATCGTTATTTGTCTGTGGCAGGGCGGCGGCGATGCCATAAGATGAATAGTGCAGGGAAAAGATTCCGCACCCGCCGGTGCGCAAGAAGCGAAAAAGCAGGAAGTGAACCCTACGGCGTACCGCGGTGCGTGGGGCGGGCAACCGCCCTTTTTATTTTTTCCGGATCCCGCTTCTCGGATCCGTCGGTTTGTTTTTCGTTTTTCGTCCAGAAGGTCGCGTCCGGCACGGTTCAGGCCTTTTCTTCGGACAGGGAGAGCAGGCAGACCGCGTGACACGCGATCCCCTCCCCGCGACCGGTAAAGCCCAGCCCCTCCTCGGTCGTGGCCTTGATATTGACGGCACAGCCTCCGAAAAGCTCGCGAATACAGGCGCACATGGCCGGCAGGTACGGAGAAAGCTTCGGTCGTTCGGCAATGACGGTAGCGTCTATATTCACAACGGTGGCGGCGTGCGTGCCTGCAAGCGCGGCCACACGGCGGCAAAGTTCCCGGCTGTCGATATCCCGATATGCCTCGTCACTGTCGGGGAAATGATAGCCGATGTCGCGCTCTCCAAGCGCCCCCAGCACGGCGTCCATGATCGCGTGAAGAAGGCAGTCGGCATCCGAATGCCCGAGAAGCCCCTCGGCGTGCGGGATCTTCACCCCGCCGAGGACAAGATCGCGCCCGATACAGAAGCGGTGAA
Organism: uncultured bacterium; assembly: GCA_949282345.1. Lineage (GTDB taxonomy): Bacteria > Bacillota > Clostridia > Oscillospirales > CAG-272 > UBA1740. Next base: position 53,954 of record CASDOQ010000025.1, read on the forward strand.
CGTCATAACCGTGACCGATACGGAACGGTACTGTCATTTTCTTTTCTCCTTGAAGATCTTCGCTTTTCGGACACCTTTCCTCTTTTGCCCGGGAAGAGAGTCCTGAGGTTTCTTTTCGTCCGCTTTATTGCGGGCGGCAAGAATCGACTCGGCCAGCGCGATGTCCCCGGGAACCGTCAGTTTCATGGCATCGGAGGAGACGGGAACGACAGCCACACGCTGTCCCAGCGATTCGATCAGCCCATTGTCGTCGGTAACCGAAAGTCCCTCCCGCAGGGCCGACGTCGCGGCGCTGATATACATGGGATAGGAAAAGACCTGAGGCGTTGCGGCAAGAAAAACCATGCCACGGTCAAGCGTTTTCGTGATATATCCTTCGGAATTCACCACTTTTACGGTATCCCGGACCGGGATGCCGAGGCTGGCCGCCCCCACCGCATAGGCGCGGCTGATGACGGCATCGATCTGTTCCGACGTGACAAGACAGCGGGCGGCATCGTGTATGGCGATAAAACGCGTCCCCTCCGGAACACAACGCGCTCCGTTATAAGCCGAACGCTGACGGGTAGCCCCGCCGCCTGTCAACCGACGCACCTTGGAAAAGCCGGAGGAAGCGATCAGTTGCTTTGTTTTTTCCTTATCCTCCGGACGGCAGACCACCACGATATCATCCACATAATCGCTTCTTTCAAAAGCCGAGAGCGAATGCCAGAGAACGGGGCGACCGCCGAGCAGAAGCCATTGCTTCGGCGTCCCGATCCCCATGCGGGTCCCCGCTCCACCGGCAAGGATCACGGCTGCCGTCCGTGGGCGCGGGCGGCCTGCAACCAAACGGATACAAGAGGAAAGCCCATGCAAAAACGTCATTATTTCCGATGATACACATAGTGAGCGGTCACCGTGCGTATCTTTCCTCCCTCTTCGAGATTCGGGCCACGGAGGATCACCCCGTCACCTGACATCAATTCGCTGATCTCCAATTCGCGGTAATCAACACGAAGAAGAATCTCCCCGGAGGAAAAGACCAGAAATTCATCGCCGTGCAAAGCGAGATTTCCACCCCGGCCGACCACGTCCTCGTTATCCCCGTGCCGCTCGGTCACGTACTGGATCACAAGGCCGTGCAACGCCTCGGCGCGGCGACGTTTTTTTGCATTTTCCCCTCCGAAGAGGCGATTGATGAGAGACATGACATCCTTTCTGACCCCGCGCAGATACGCGCACGGTCTGCCGGCAGTTTTCTTTTCCTCTTTAGTATAACATATTTTCCCCTTTCGGTAAATGCTTTCCGCAGATTTTTTGCAGTTTCTTTGTTGTTGTTCAAAAGAAATTCGGAAAAAATTTATTTTCACTCTTGACATTGATATCAAAAAGCAGTAAAATGGAACTAAAGTGGTTCAAAGTGGAGCTATGTGGCGGTAAAGTGTACCGATTACCCGGAAATCAGGAGGAAGGAAAAGATGAACGGCTTTTACGGCACGTATTCGCACTCTCTGGATGCGAAGAACCGCTTCTTCATCCCTTCCAAACTTCGGGACGGGCTGGGCAAGACCTTTTTCATCACACGGAAGATCGGGAAACGCGCGCTTGTCGTATATCCGACCGAGGGATGGCTCAGACTAAAAGAAAAGATCGACAGCATTCCCGATTCGCAGGTCGGGGCGATCAAGGAATACATTTATTCCAACTCAGCCGAAGTCACGCCCGACTCACAGGGACGCATTCTTCTTCCTGCGGAACTGGCCGCACACGCCGGGATCGACCGGGATCTCGTTCTGGTCGGGGTGAGTGATTACGTCCTCATCTATTCCGCCGCCAACTGGGAAGCGGAAAAGCGCCTGCAGGAAGAAAAAATGGAAGAAATGATGAAAAAACTTCCGGAGCTCGGCTTATGAGCGGTGAAAATGAATTTCATCATGTTTCCGTACTCCTGCACGAAACGGTGGAAGGACTGAATATCCGTCCCGACTATACCTACGTCGACCTGACAACCGGCGGCGGCGGACACGCCTTTGAGATCGCTTCGCGTATTTCCGGCAACGGTCGGCTGATCTGCCTCGACCGTGACGAAGCCGCACTGGAAGCGGCAAAAAAACGGCTTGCGCCTTTTGCGGAACGCATCAGTTTCGTGCATGAAAATTTTGAAAATCTCGGCCGGATACTCCGCGAGCTTTCGGTTTCCAACCTCGGCGGAGTGGTAGCAGACCTCGGCTGTTCCAGTTTTCAGTTCGACACAGCAGAACGGGGATTCTCCTACAAGAGCGATGCACCTTTGGATATGCGGATGGATACCACCGCACCGCTGACGGCCTACGAGGTCGTCAACACCTATCCGGCGGACAGGCTCACCCGGATCCTCTCGGAATACGGGGAGGAACGCTTTGCCGCACGGATCGCCGCAAAAATCGCGGAAAGAAGAAGCAACGAACCGATCCGCACCACGGTGGAACTTTCCGATATTATCCGCGCCGCCATTCCCGCCGCCGCCCGCGAGGGAGGACCTCATCCTGCCAAGCGCAGTTTTCAGGCCATACGGATTGAAGTGAACCGGGAACTGGATGCCATCGCCCCGGCACTCAACGCGGCGATAGACGCCCTCGTCCCCGGCGGAAGAATCTCAGTCATTTCCTTTCATTCTTTGGAAGACCGTATTGTAAAAAACACCTTTGCGGATGCCATGACGGGATGCACCTGTCCCCGTGATTTCCCGGTCTGCGTCTGTCATCGAAAGCCGAAAATCCGGCTGATCAATAAAAAACCCATTCTCCCATCCAGTGAGGAAGAAAACGAAAATCCCCGTGCCCGGAGCGCAAAACTCCGGATTGCGGAAAAGATGTGAAAGGAACCATGCCATGAGTGAAAGAATCACAAGAAACACCGATATTGATAACCCTTTGTATGAGAAATTGGCAACCCGTTTTTCTTACAGCGGAAAAACGGTGGCCGAAATGATGCTTTCCCGCGCGCGTGGCTCCTCCCGCACACTCTCCCCCACCACCCGGGACGAACTCCGGGATATGACGGTGGAAACGCATATTACCCATGCGAACCTTTTGCCGAAGGAAGCCGCCTGTATGGACGGTGCGCTTCTTTTGCCGCGTCCCGCCGGCCATCGGCTCCCCTTCTCTTCTCTTATGGCCATTCTCCTCGCCGTCTGCATTCTCTCCTATCTGCTGGCTGCGGGGATATTCCGTGGAGAGGATAAGCCCTCTTCACTGCATCCGGATAACAGCTTCAATCACGGGTTGCTCCTTCTTGAGGAGGGAGACCCGCGGGCTGTCTGATCATTTTCCGGCACCGTGCGGGGCGGCACCCGCGCACGGCTGTCGGGAGGATCTTTCTCCGTATGTACGGCACGCATATTCCACCCCTGCCCCGAATAGAAATAGCGATAGACGGTTGTCTGTCGCTTTTTCTTTTTGCCGGAGGGGAGATCATGAATCTGAGCAGTATAGAACGCAAAAGCAGGCATATTGCCCATCGCACCGCACTTCGGGTGCGCGGTATCGCCTTTTTCTTTTCTCTGGTTTTTGTTTTTCTTTCCTGCCGTCTTTTCATATTGCAGGTCTTCCGTTACGGCACGTATCAGGCAAAGGTGATGGATGAGATCACGGTCTCCTCCACGCTCCGCGCCAACCGCGGCGACATCCTGGATGCAAACGGAAAAGTGCTGGCGACAAGCAAAACCGTCTACCGCATTTATATCAGCCCGAAAAATATCGCCGCGAAAACGAAAAAGGACGGCGTACAGTATGCCGCGATCATCGCGGACGGTCTTTCTGCGATCCTCGGCATATCGCGGGAAACACTTCTTGAAAAAGCAGGAAAAACGCGTTATCTTGACGAAACGGTCAAACGGAACGTATCCGACGATACCGCAAAGGCCGTGCTGGAATTCATTCAGGAAAATCGGCTTGACGGGCTGATCCAGACCGAGGCCTCGACGACCCGGTATTACCCCGCCGGCACGCTTGCCGCGCATACCATCGGCTTCACAGGGAGCGATAACCAAGGGCTTTTCGGTCTTGAATACTATTACGATGATGACCTTTCGGGAGAGAACGGAAAATATCTGAGCGCCGTAGACGCGCACGGCAATGCGGACAGCTACGGATATACCACCTATGTTCCACCGAAGGACGGTCTCACGGTCGTCACCACCATAGATTCCTATATTCAGCAGGTGCTTGAATCCGAACTCGCCGCCATCATAGAAGAATTTGACGTGCGTGACCGGGCCACCGGCATTGTGATGAACGTGAATACCGGCGCCATTCTTGCCATGGCGACCGCGCCGACCTTTGACCTGAATACCCCGTATGAACCCGATCTGTTATCCGCCACCCTGCTTGCCGGGATCGGCTACGCGGAAGGAAGCGAAGAATACCGGGCGAAGAAAAACGAACTTCTGCTGAATATGTGGAAAAACAAAGCAGTCTGCGAACTCTATGAACCGGGTTCGACTTTCAAGATCATGACGGCCGCCATGTCGATCGATGCGGGCGTCACGCGCCCGGATGACGCGACCTTTTTCTGCGGAGGGAGTTATTCTCCTGTGAAAAGCGTGCGCATTTCCTGCTGGCGGAAGATCGGTCACGGACGCGGCTTCACCTTTGCCCACGGCCTGCAGCAATCCTGCAACTGCGCGATGATGCAGGTGGTCTCACGTCTCGGGAGCGACGCCTTTTACAACTACTTTGAGGCTTTCGGGATGCTGGAAAAGACCGGGGTGGATCTGCCGGGAGAAGCCGATTCGATCTTCCACCGGAGGGATGCACTGGGGACCGTGGAGCTGGCAACATCGTCCTTCGGTCAGCGTTTCAAGGTGACCCCCCTACAGGAGATCACTGCCGTGGCGGCCGTGGCAAACGGCGGCCGTCTCGTCACGCCTCATTTGCTTGATCGGTTGATCGACAGCGAAGGCAATACCGTATATCAATATGAAACGCAGGTAAAGCGGCAGGCCGTCTCACAGGCGGCGGCCGATGCGGTCTCGTCGATCTTGGAAGAAGGGGTCTCGGGCACCGGCGCCTCGCGCAACGCCTATGCGCCCGGGTACCGGATCGCCGCTAAGACGGGAACGAGTGAAAAGCTGGATAAAGCCGATGCAAACGGGAACTTCTCGCTCCGCATAGGCTCCTGTGTTGGATTTGCTCCCTACGACAAGACAGAGATCGCCGCTATCATCATGGTGGATGAACCGACGACGGCGCATTTCGGTGCGACGGTTGCCGCCCCGTATATCTCCTCCCTGATGAGCCGTATTCTCCCTTACCTCGGCTATCCGGCCGTCTATACCGAAAAAGAAAAGGAACTGCTCCCGGTCACGGTAGGCGATTATACCGGTATGACCGTCCGGGAAGCGAAAAAGCAACTGACAGAGCTTGGTCTCTCAACCAAAAGCGACACCGCCGACCCGGACGCCGTCGTGATCAGCCAAACACCTTCCGCAGGGACGGAGGTACACAAATCGCTCGGTACCGTCCTCCTTTCCACGGGGGCGCAAGAACCGGGAGAGGTTGCCGTCCCAAAGGTGACGGGACTTCCGCTCTCCGAAGCGAACCGCCTGCTCACCGATGCCGGGTTGAACATCCGGATCGAAGGTGCGCACGAAGAGGCAAAAGACGGAAAGACCTACCCGCGCGCCGTCTATCAGTCGATCCCCGAAAAGACACCCGTGCCGCGCGGCACGACCGTTACCGTCCGCTTCCTGTATGCGGACGGCGAGTAAAAGGAGGCTATCATGAAACTTTCGGAACTTCTCTATCCCGGAGAGTACCGCTCCGCTTGCGATGCGGAAAAGATCACGGTGCAGGGGCTTGCCTGCCACACCGACCGGATGCAAGAGGGCTTCCTCTTCATCTGTCTGCGCGGTGCGCACTTCGATTCCCTCACCCTGATCGAGAAAATTGCCGCGTCGGGTGCCTGCGCCGTGATCACAGAACGGGGCACCCTGCCGAGAGAGGATTCTGCCGTCCCTATATTCGAAGTGAAGAATGCACGCGCTGCACTGGCTACCGTGTACAGTCGCTTTTACAAAAATCCGGCGGACGCGATGACCGTCATCGGGATTACCGGCACAAACGGAAAAAGTTCGACCGCCGCCATTCTCTACGGGATCCTGCGCCGCGCCGGAAAGCATACGGCGCTCATCGGCACGGTGGAGTGCCTGATCGACGGAAGGCGTTATTCCCTGCCTGAAGAAGAAGGGGGAAACCGCCTGCGCACCATGACGACCCCCGACCCCGATATCCTTTATCCGATGCTGGCAAAAATGAAGGAAGAGGGGATCGAATACGTGGTCATGGAGGTCTCCTCTCACGCCCTGGCGCTCTCCAAGGTTTCCCCCATCCGATTCCGGCTTGCGCTCTTCACGAATCTTTCTCCAGAACACCTTGATTTCCACGATACGATCGAGAGTTATCTCGCGGCAAAATCGATCCTCTTCCGCCAGGCGGATATCGGGATCTTTAACTGCGACGATGCGCGCGCCGAGGAACTGATCGCGGCATCGACCTGCCGCGCGGTCCGCACGGGGGTCGTCTGGCAGGGAGACGCACGCGCTTCTGATATCGTCCTCCGCGGCGCACGCGGCGTTTCCTATACCTACCTTTCCGAAAAGGCGCGGATGCGAGTGCAGGTGCCGCTCCCCGGGGAATTCACGGTCTATAATTCGCTTCTTGCTTTGCAGGCGGCCGTAGAGCTCGGGATCCGTCCGGCTGAGATCACGGCGGCTCTTTCCGATCTTCCGCCCGTGCGCGGCAGACTGGAGCGCCTCCCCCTCCCCGACTGGGCCGACTTTTCGGTATTCATCGATTACGCGCATACCGAGGAGGCATTGAGGGCCCTGCTTACCAGCGTGCGGCGCTTCCGCCAAAGCGGACAACGGATCGTCCTGCTCTTCGGCTGCGGGGGGGACCGTGACAAAGGAAAACGCGCCGCCATGGGACGCGTTGCCGAGGAACTGAGCGATTTTCTCATCATTACCTCGGACAACAGCCGCTCCGAGGATCCGGCCGCCATTATCCGAGAGATTCAATCAGGGACCTCGCAAAAAGAAAAGCAGACCGTTATCAAAAGCCGGAGAAGCGCCATCGAATACGCTATTCTGAACGCCCGCCCGAAAGATATTCTTCTTCTGTGCGGGAAGGGGCATGAGACCTATGAGATAGACCGGCGCGGCGTGCATTATTTTGATGAACGAGAAATTGTCCGCGCAGCGCTTGAAAAAAGAAAAAACGGAGATACTCTTCTTCATGAGAATTGAACTTTCCATCCCGATCAGGACCGAACGCTTTCTCGGGCGTCTTGGTGTCCCGATCAGTGAAAAAGATCCCGAAACGATCTTTGCCGTCTGCACCGATTCCCGCCGCATCATGCCCGGGGATCTCTATATCCCCCTTCGGGGCGAGAACGATGACGGGCACCGTTATCTTGCGGACGCAAGGTCCGCCGGGGCATCGCTTCTCCTCTCCGAACAGGAATTCAACGGGGCGCTCCGCGTAAAGAGTACCCGAGAGGCGCTCCACACGCTGGCGGCGGTCAGCCTCGACGAATACCGTCCGCTGATTGTGGGGATCACGGGAAGTGCCGGGAAAACGACCGCAAAGGAATATATTTCCGCCGTACTGGCAACGCGTTACCAGGTACACCGCACGGCAGAAAATGAAAACAATGAGATCGGACTGCCCAAGACCATTCTCTCCCGACCTGCGGACTGCGAGGTTCTGGTCACGGAATTCGGCACTAATCACCCGGGGGAGATCGCCGCGCATACCGCTCTATGCCGGCCGGATATCGCCGTCATCACCCTGATTGGACGGGCGCATCTCGGCGCATTCGGAAGCCGGGAGGCGATCTTTACGGAAAAATCCGCCATACTGGCAGGTTCCCCGCCGCCACGCGCTCTCTTAAACGCAGACGACGACCTGCTTGCCGCAATCTCCCTGCCCGGAGCCGTCGGCGTAGCACTCAACACCCCTGCCGACCTTACGGCCGAAAATATCCGGGTATCGGGCGACTGCGTCAGATTCCGCGCGTACGGAAAGGAGTTTTGTGAAGAGATCACGCTCCGCGGAAGCGGAAAAGAAAGGATATATGCCGCCCTTTTTGCCATAGGAGCCGGGCAGATGCTCGGCGTTTCATCGGCGGACACGGTTCGTACACTAGGGGAGGTTCCCCCGCCGAAGAACCGACAACAGATCATAACAAGCGGCTCCTACACCCTGATCAACGATGCTTACAACGCCTCCCCGGAGGCCATGCGGGCGGCGCTGGAACTTCTCTCCTCTTTAGCGGGAAAGCGCCGGCGCGTCGCGGTGCTCGGCGATATGCTGGAACTGGGCGACGGATCGGAAGCGCTCCATGAGGAAGCAGGACGAACTGCGGCTACCTGTGCCGACAGGCTCTTTGCCTTCGGAAAAATGGCGCACGCCTACGCCGCCGGAGCGATCCTCGCCGGAATGCGCAAAGAAGCCATCGCGGTATTTGAGGGGGCTGGATCCTGCCTGGAAGCCGTCCGGGATTCCCTGATCCCGCAGGACGTTATTCTTGTAAAATCCTCCCATGCCGCAGGCGGCTGGCGGATCGCGGAAGAGCTGGCGGCGTTCCTTTCGGAGCGCGACGGCCCGCAACGCTCCGACCGGCAGGATCGCATCTCCCGATAAGAAAGGACGGATCATGTCTCCCCTCATTCTGTTTACGGTCACATTTGCCTTTACCTTTTTTCTGAGCGCCGCGGGAATGCACTTCCTGCTCCCGCTCCTGCGGGCGCGCCACGTCGGACAAAAGATCCTGGAAATCGGCCCAGCCTGGCATAAAGCAAAGGAAGGAACCCCCACCATGGGAGGACTCTCCTTTGTGGCGGCAACGCTGATCTCTCTTTTTCTCTCGCGTTTCCTCGTCTTTGACGGTGAACCCGCCTTTTTCCTCCGGCCGGTGCTTCTCTCTTTTCTCTATGCTCTGGCCAACGCCTTTGTCGGGACGGTCGATGACCTGACAAAATTCCGAAAAAAAGAAAACGAGGGACTAACCCCGGGGCAGAAAATTGCCCTGCAAATCACCTTTGCCGCCGCGTATCTGGCTCTCATGCGGCTTTACGGCCATATCGATACGGGCTTTTATCTCCCCTTTTTCAACGTCGTGCTGGATCTCGGCTTTGCTTATTATTTCTTTGCGATGATCCTGTGCGTCGGAACGGTGAACTGCGTCAATCTGACCGACGGAGTGGACGGACTCTGCGCCTCGGTCAGTCTTGTCGCAGGAGCTGCCTTTGCCGTTTTCGGCGTGATGGTAAAAGACGACGGTACTCTCCTGCTTGCGTCATTGCAGATGGGCGCCTGCCTCGGATTTCTGCTTTACAACCGTCATCCGGCTCGGGTCTTTATGGGGGACACGGGTTCGCTTTTCCTCGGGGGCCTTTTTGTGGGATGCGGATTCTGCTCGGGGAATCCGTTGCTGATTCTTCTCATCGGCGGATTCTATATTTTTGAGGGAGTCAGCGTAGTGCTTCAGGTATTCTGTTTCAAACTGACCGGTCGGAGGCTCTTCCGTATGGCTCCCTTCCACCATCACCTCGAAAAAGGCGGATGGAGTGAAAACGCAATCGTTCTGCTGGCCTCGGCGGTCACGGTGATCGCCGGAGTCGCTGCCCTTTTGAGCCTGATATAAGGAGGCGAGAGATGGAAAAAGAAAAAAGAAGCGGCATCCGTTTTTTATTCGGCAGCCCGGAGGCCGTTCCGGGAACGTCAGATCGGGAGACGGGGGCGGCGGCCAAAGATCCCGAGGAGGATCGCAAAAGCCGGAGACCGGCAAAAGTGAAAAAAGGCGTGGGGCTTGCGGTGTGGGGAAATGCGCCGCGCAAAGAAAAAAAGACCAGGCTTTTTTCGGGAAGAGAAAGATGGAAAAAACTCCTGCAAACGGCTCTTCCGCACGGAAAGGCGGGAGAAGCCGACCGGGTACTACTCTTTCTGATCCTCATTCTCATCACGATCGGATCTGTCATGGTATGCTCGGCCAGCCACGCCTATGCGGAGTCGCGTTACGGGGACGGCGGTTATTTTTCAAGGAAGCAGTTCGTTTTCGTGGCGCTCGGCCTCCTCGTCATGCTCTTCGTCTCCCGGATCCCGCCGCGCCTGATCCGGCTGGCGGTCCTGCCACTCTACATTCTGACGGTCCTGCTCCTGCTTGCCACGCTCGCCTTCGGTCTGACGGGAAACGGAGCGCAGCGCTGGATCGCCCTCGGCCCGCTGACTTTTCAGCCGTCCGAACTTGCCAAACTCTCGCTCATCCTGATGTTGGCTCATTATTTTTCTTCCCCGGGGCATCTGCGGGAACCGGGAGAGCGCGGCCGTTTTCTTCACGGGATCGTATATCCGCTGTTGCTGATCGGACTGATCTGTATTCTGGTCGTTCTGCAACGGCATCTTTCCGGCCTTATCATTCTCGGCTCGATCGGCATCTCGCTCGTTTTTCTTGCCGGGGCCCCTGGCAAACCTCTCCTTTTCCTCTGCGGGGCAGGGGCTGCCGGAGTCGGCACGCTCGCCTTTACGCTCGAATACGCGCACGAGCGCATCACGGTTTGGCAGAACCCGGAGGCCTTCCCGCTGGAGGGCGGATGGCAGACCCTGCAGGGGCTGATGGCGATAGGTTCCGGCGGATTTTTCGGGCTCGGGCTCGGGAAAAGCCGGATGAAGTACAGCTGGGTCTCGGAACCGGCAAACGACTTTATTTTCACCATCACCTGCGAAGAACTCGGTTTTCTCGGCGCGATCCTCATCCTCGGGGTCTTTGCGCTTTTTATCAAGCGCGGCTTTACCGTCGCCTTGCGGAATGAGGATATATTCTCGCGTATTGCAGCGCTGGGGATCACGGTCAAGGTCGCCATTCAGGTGCTTCTGAATATCGCGGTCATCACAAACTCGATCCCGAACACGGGCATCTCGCTTCCCTTTTTCAGTTACGGCGGTTCCTCCCTGCTGATGCTCTTCGCAGAGATGGGGATCCTGCTTTCGGTCTCGCGCTCCTCCGCGCTGACCTATCGGTGAGTTTATGAAAATCATATTGACAGGCGGTGGAACGGCCGGACACGTGACCCCGGCGCTCGCCATCGCGGAAACCTTTTTGAAAAACCGACCCGACACCAAGATCCGGTATATCGGTACACCGGACGGCATGGAGAAAGGGCTGGTAAAGAAAGCGGGATACGACTATGAAAGCGTCCGCGCGGCGGGATTTTCGCGCTCGCTTTCTCCCAAGAATCTGACGGCGCTCTGGTACGCGCTGGTCTCCCCCGGCCGTGCGGAAAAGATCCTGCGTGATTTCTCACCCGATCTGGTCGTCGGGACGGGCGGATACGTCTGCTACCCGGTGCTTACCGCCGCCGCACGTCTCGGGATCCCCTGCGCCCTGCACGAATCCAACGCCCTGCCGGGGCTTACGACAAGACGACTTGCCGGCCGGGTAGATCTCGTCATGCTGAATTTTGCGGAGGCGGAAAAGGCTCTCCCCTCAAGGGCACGCACGCTCCGCACTGGGAATCCGATCCGGGAGGGGTTCCGAACGCAAAACCGTCGGGAAGCCCGGCAGTCGCTCGGGATTCCGGAAAAGGCGCGTCTGATCCTCTCGTTCGGCGGAAGCCTCGGTGCCGAGGCGATGAATCGCGCCGCGCTCTTATTGACAGAGCAATATGCGCTCAGCCGCCCGGACGTTTACCAGATCCATGGATACGGTACCCGCTACCGTGAGATCACGGAGCGGGAGATCGCGTCGCGCTTCGGTCGTCTCCCGGGGCGCATCCGATACGCCCCCTACCTGGAGGATATGCCGACCCTCATGGCCGCCGCCGATCTCCTGATCAGCCGTGCCGGAGCCATGACCGTGACCGAAGCGGCACTCTCGGGTCGGGCATCGCTCCTGATCCCCTCCCCCAACGTCGCCGGCGACCACCAGACGAAAAATGCCCGGGCCATGGCCGATGCCGGCGGCGCCGTCCTTTTGCCGGAATCCGCGCTTACCGAAGGCTCGTTGCTTTCCGCCGTCAGCGGGATCCTGGATCGCCCGGGCGCGCAAGCGCGTATGGAGGCCGCCGCACGCCGCTTTGCCGTCCCCGATGCGAACCGACGGATTTACGAGGCACTCCTTTCGCTCCTTAAAGGAAGAAAAAATTGAATAGAAAAAGCCCCCGCGCAGTATGCCCCGCTTTCGGGGCGCCACTGTAACGGGAGCCTTTTCTTTTTATTTTTGATATTTCCGCATCGGACATCCCGGAAAACACCGTGCATCATCCGAAAAGGGGCGGATTTATACGGTCGGCTCTTCGGGCGTTTCAAGTTCCTTGATGAGATTTTCCTCCACCAGCGCCTTGGTATCGCGGTAAGCATACCAGGCGGCATAATCGACCGGGGTCGCCTCGGTGCGCTCCAGCCCCACATTGGCCATGACTTCGGAGATCAGATACTTTGCCTTGCGGAGGCCGAGATCGCTCCGCACCCGGATCATCATCGGTACCTTTATGTATGCGGCCTTGTCGCTCTTATCGGTCTGATGATATTTTTCGTACTCGTATGCGTTGGGGTCAAGTGCCAGATATACGCAAAGATTCTTGCCGCGCACGACGAGTTTGGCGAGCTGAATGCGGCCGCAGTTGAAGGCCTCGTGCTTCCAGCTGATACGCGACTTCACGTCCTCGTATGCCAGCAATTCGTTTTTGATCTCACTGTAATAATTTTTCAACGCATCGGGGGCCTGTATTACCCGTGCGGCAAAAGAGCGGCTGTACCGGATCACGACGCGGAAGGTGCGGCCGTTCACGGTCTTTTCCCGGATCTCTGTCTCCTCGACTTCCTCCTCTTCCTCCCCGTCCTGCGTTTGGGGCGATGTGGGGAGCGGCTGAGCGGCCGTCTGAGAAGAAATAGCGGCAGGTCGGTTTTTCGCCTCTTCTTTTTCCAGCGCTTCCCGGATGATCACCTGTATTTCGGGCTCCGTCATGGCGCGCAACCGTCTGGCTTCACGGGCTTCGCTCTCACGGATGATCTTTTGGATCTCCGGCTCCTGCATACCGGGTCTTGCAATATACGTGTACATCGCGTTCCTCCGTTCCTGATGCGTTCATATCCCTTATAGGCACATTGTATCACAATAAAAACTTTTTTTCAACATTTTTCACAAAAAAGATTTTTTACTCTTTTTTCCTCCGTAAAAAAGTGAGAATTTTTTGTTTCTTTTCCGCTCTGTTTTCCCAAAAAGGGTTTACTTTCAAAGACGGGCACGGTATAATGAAGATATCATTTCTCTTTCTGAAAGGAGCTCTGTCATGAAACTCATGTTTGGCGCAGACCTTGTCCCCACTGAGATAACCAATCCGCTTTTTGTGGCGCAGGATTTCAAAACGCTCTTCAACGACGTTGCGGAATATACCCGGAAAGCCGACCGCCTTATCGTCAATCTTGAATGTGCGCTGACAAAATCCGAAAACGCTATCAAAAAATGCGGCCCCAACCTGAAAGCCGATCCGCTGTGTGCCGATGCGCTGAAGGCCTTCGGTGTGACCGACGTTATGCTGTCCAATAACCACGTATTCGACTTCGGGCTGGAAGGACTCCGCGATACCGAAGCCAATCTCCGCCGCGTCGGTCTTCCCTACACCGGCGTCGGAGAAAACGACACCGATTCCCGCAAGATCTACTATTTCACCGAAGGCGGAAAAAAATTTGCCATCGTCAACGTCTGTGAGCATGAATATTCCTACGCCCTGCCGGATCGTCCCGGTTGCAACCCCTACGATCCCTATCTGACGATGCACGACATCCGGGAAGCGAAAAAGAATGCCGAGATCGTCATCGTGATCTATCACGGCGGAAAGGAATATTGCCGCTATCCTTCTCCCCGTCTCCGGCTGCTCTGCCACGAGATGGCGGAATGCGGCGCCGACGTGGTTCTGACCCAGCACAGCCACTGCATCGGCTGCTACGAAGAATATGAAGGCACCCATATCCTGTACGGTCAGGGCAACTTCAATTTCGTTACTCCGAGCAGCAACGAGGGGTGGTATACCAGCCTGCTGGTAGAACTGGATATCGACGAAAAGATCGACATCAAGTTCTATCCCATGGTGATGCTGGAAAGCGGCGTGGATATCGCCAAGGGCGAAAAGGCAAAAGAGATCATGGACGCCTTTGCAGAACGCAACGAAGAACTGAAAAACGGCAAATGGATCGACGGCTGGCGTGCATTCTGCAATGCGCCGAGCATGGTGTACTATAAAAACTGCCTGAAGAGCCTCTTTCAGGAAAACTCCTCGGAGCGGCAGAACGAAGTCTTCGCCCACTATCTCGACTGCGAAGCGCACACCGACGTGTGGCGTGAACTCTTTCCCACCTGGAACTGGACGAACGAAAAATAATTCGACCCGATCCTTTACACGGTCAACCAAAAAGCCGGGAGACTCCGAACGCGCCCCCCGGCTTTTCTTTTTGAATCGTCAGAAAGTTATCGCGTTTGCCTGACGGACTTTTTCCAGCAGGGAGAGCACGTCAAGCGTGCGCCGGGTATGCGGGGCGACGCTCTCTTCTTGCCGTATCATACGGGCAAAGGCCTCGATCTCATATACCATATTGTTCTCGGCGAACGAAAGAAGGATCTCCTCGCGCCGACCGCTACGCGGGCAATAGGTCAGCCGGCGGGTCGTGACCATATGATCGAAGAGCAGGCTCCCCTCCTCGCCTTGCAGAGCGGAGGGTGTCGCCGAGTCAAAGATCTTGGAATACCGAAGCGTGGCAAGCATCCCGGGATAGCGGAGCGTGGCCTCCCCCTCCCCTTCCATCCCGTTCGGGAGGAATACCGAAGAGGAGGTAAAGGACTCCGGCATTCCGAAAAGCAAATGCGCTACCGAAAAGCAATACACACCTATATCCATCAGGGCGGCATTGCCGAGCGAAGGGTCAAAGGCGTTCATGACCTCTCCGCGCCGGAAAGCGTCGTAGCGCGAAGAATACTGGCAGTAATCGAGATGCGCGGCGCGCATTCTCCCGAGGGCGGGGAGATACTGCCGGATCTCTTTGATGGCAGGGTCAAACGCCGGGCGCATCGCTTCCAGAAGCACCAGTCCGCGCTCCCCGGCCAATGCGGAAAGAGAGGCAAAGCCGGCAGAAGTCAGCGTGGCGGGCTTTTCGCACAGGACGTGATGCCCGGCGCGAAGAGCGGCTTCGGCCCCCGCTTCATGACAGCGGTTCGGTGTAGCGATATAAACGGCGTCGACCTCTGCAGTCAGAAATTCCTGCAGGGAGGTATAGGCTCGGCCGCCGTACCGGGAGCAGAAGCACTGCCCGCGCTCTTCGCTACGCGAAAGCACGGCCGTTACCGTCCCGCCGCACAGGCTGAGAGCGTCGGCAAATTTTCCGCTGATGTTATTGGTCCCGATCACACCGAAGCGCATGGTCTTTCCCCCTTCTCCTTCATCAGCCTGCCGGCATATCCGAGCAAGGCTTCTTTTTCGTTTGGAATCTCCTCCGCCATAACGGCAGTAAGGCATTCGGAAAGCAGCGCGCCGAGGCAGGGTCCGGGCGGAATGCCGTGCGCGGTAAGATCGCGCCCGGTTACGGCAAGGCCTCGGAGCGTATAGGGGATCGGGGACAAAAGAGCCGTGCGGAGCAACCCCTCCGCACCTTTCCCGTCTTTCTCTCCCGACGCCGATAAAAAGGCGATGTAATCCGCGGCTCCCGCCTCCCCTGCGGCGGAAAGTAACCGGCGCATGGCAAAGAGCGTGCGGGGGCATGCCTCCCCCTGCAGGGAAAAGAGGAGAAGGAGGGCGCGTCGGGTCTTACGATCAAGGCGCAGGCGATCAGCCGCGGATCCTCCAGCACCGGGGCCTGAACGGTACAGAAGCCCGAAGAGCCGCAAAGGGACCGAAGCGGGAAGCGCGGAATAGAAGACTGGCAGTTCCGCACCGGGAAGCACGGTTTCGATCACTGCGGAAAAATCGGCAATGACCCTGGAAGCCCCGGCACCGCAGATCAGTTTGCAGAGTTCCTCGCGGATCCGCTCGGCGGAAACAGCAGAGAGCGTTCCTGCGGCGGCGCAGACGGCCGCGGCCGTTGCATCCCCCACGCGGAAGTCAAGGCCCGAAGAAAAGCGACCGGCACGCAAAATCCGCAAGGCATCCTCCGAAAAACGCAGGGCGGGATCTCCAACCGCCCGGATGATCCCGGCACGCAGATCCTCCCGACCGCCGAACGGGTCAATGAGTCCTTCGTCGGGATGGTAGGCCATGGCGTTCACGGTAAAATCCCGTCGGGCGAGATCTTCCCGCAGATCCCGGGTAAAGGAGACCGAATCGGGGCGGCGATGATCGGTATAGCACCCGTCCACGCGATACGTGGTGATCTCGAGCGGCATTCCCCCGATCAGAACGGTCAGCGTCCCGTGGGACAACCCCGTCTCTACCGTGCGGCAGCAGGAAAAAACGCTCTTCATTTCCGCAGGCGTTGCGGCCGTGGTGATATCAAAATCGTGCGGCGTACACCCGCGGAGGAAATCCCGCACGCATCCGCCGACAAGGTAGGCGGGATATCCGGCCGTGCGCAAAAGATCGAGTGCCGCAAGGACTGGCGGCGGAAGCGGAAAGTTCATCGCGCACCTCCCGCGGCGATCATTTTACGCCTTTCCCGGTAATCGGGCATATATTTTTCCACGATCGCATAAAACCGGGAAGAATGGTTCATTTCCAGAAGATGCGCCAGCTCATGTACCACCACGTATTCAATCACCGCATCGGGGTAGGCCATCAGCCGATAGGAATAACAGATATGTTTCTTGGAGTTACAGCTCCCCAGCCGGTAACGCGCCCCCGTCACCCGAACGGCTTCGTAGGAAAGGCCCATGCGCCCCGCCCAGATCTCGGTCAGGGCGGGCAAACGCGCTTCGGCCAGCGCACGCAGGCGCCGTTCGGTCTCGGGATCCTCCGGAAGCGGTCGACGCGAAAGAATCTTTTCACGATGGCGGTCGATCCACGCCGCCTTTTCAGAAACGAACGAGGCGATCCTGTCTTCCGAAAAACCGAAGGGGGCGCGGACGAGGGTCTGCCCGTCTCTCGTAATCTCCAGAGACAGGGTGCGCCTATCTGAATAGCGTACCGTATACTCCATCTTTCCCCTCCACGCTCGACCGTATTTCACTTCAATTATACATGAGTTCCGAAAAATTGCAACGCCCGGAAGAAAGAAATTGCATTTTTCAAGAAAGAAATCAAATTGTCTGAGGTTATCGTTTCAAAAAGAGTGAGGCAGATATTCAGGGAGAGAGAAATGTGTCGGGGCTCTGCTGACCGCTTTCGCCTTCGGGCAGTTCGGTGCCGTTCGGAAAATTTTCTGCTTTGGGCAGCTCCCCATCCTCGGGTTTTTCCCCCTCTTCGTCCCCGGTATCGCTACCGGGAAACAGGGAGAAAGGATCCTCTTCCGCCGGAGGCGTATAGGCGGCATTGAACTGTACCCCGTCCGGCGTATCGCTGATGCCGATATACATCCCGCCCGGGATCGCCCCGATAAAATACGGCTCGTTCCTATTCCCTCCGGGGGCGGCCCCCTCAAGTGGGCGGTAGACGTACTGGGCATCCCGGATCTTCACCTGCGTGGGAAAAAGGCGATCGGTCACACGGATAAGCCCCGCTTTGCGGAGCGAATCGAGGTGAAGAGAGGACGGATCACAAAAATATTCGCCATCCGCGGCAACGATCCCGCCGGTCTCGGAATCGTATAAGACCGGCACGTGGCAGGTACAGGCCGCCGTCGGCATCGTGGCGGCGGTAAACCAGCCGAGCGAGGCCCGGCTCCCGCGCGGATCGCACAGGCAGGCCTCGGAAAGCAACCCGCCCCCGTCCCGGCAATAGCGGCAGGAGTAGACCCCCTCGGCGACCTGAAAAGACGTTATCCTGTCTTCCCGCGCGGCGAATCCGCGGTGCAGTCCCCGCATCACGGTATTGAATACGGCAAGTTGCGGCTTTCCGGCAACACCGGTTTTCCCGTCTTCGGAACCGCACCAAATCCCGCACAAGTAATACGGCGAATACCCGACGAACCATTTATCGCGGTTTTTCGAGGTCGTTCCCGTCTTCCCGGCAACCGGAATATTTCCCGGCAGATGCACGCCGATCGCCGTCCCCTCCGTCACCGTGCCCTCCAGCATCTTGGTCATAATACTGGCCGTCTGCGCCGAGAACGCGTGCGTTTTTTCGGGTTCATTTGTAAGCAAAACTTTGCCTTTTCCGTCATATACCGCCAAATAGGAACGTCCTTTCAGGCGGTTCCCGTCGCCCGACAGTGCCGTATATGCCGTGCAAAGTTCCCGGACGCTGACCCCGTGCGTGAGCTGTCCGAGTGCCAGCGGCGCCTCGCCGAGATCGCTCAGCCTGTTGCCGGCCGCATCGGTCTCCTTTCGGACAAGGGTGCTCAATCCGAGCGCGTGGGTGAGGGTCGCATAGGAGTTTTCCGCCCCCAGCCGGCGAAGCACCTGCACGGCAACGGTATTTTTAGAAGTTGCTATAGCCGTTGCAACGTCGCAGAGGCCGTTGTAGATCGCCGGAGAATTCCGGGGCCATACACGCGGCGTTTCCGCCGTCCCGAAGGAAAGCGGCACGTCATCGATCACGCTGGCCCAACTGATGATCCCCCGGTCAAGCGCGGGAGCATAGACCGAAAGCGGCTTGAGGGCAGAACCGGGTGCGTGCGGGATCGTCGCCTGATTCAGAAGCAGATTTCCAGTCTTTTTTCCCGCCCCACCGACAATGGCAAGCAGATCGCCGCTTAGAGGGTCGATGACCGCCCCTGCGTACCCGATCCCCGTCTTTGGGGTGAGATCTTCAAACGCCTGTTCCAGCGTCCTCTGAACGTCGGGGTCAGCCAGCGTATAGATCTCCAGACCGCCGTTATAGACCGTGCGCCATGCGGCCGCGCGGGAATACCCGAGTTTTTCGCACAGGTCGTCCACTACGTCGGCCAGCACCGTTTCGGTATACCAGGAAAGGACCGGCTCCTTTTCTTTCTTCTCCCCGGCCGTCAGCCGAAGCGTCTCCCCGGCGGCCTCTTCCTTTTCCTCCGCGGTGATCATTCCGTATCGATACATTTCCCCGAGGATCGCCAGGGAACGTTGCCGGTTGTTTTCGGGATTTTTTACGGGATCGTACCGGGCGGGAGCCTTGATGATGGCGCAGAGCGCCACGCATTCCCGTAACGTCAGTTCTGAAGGCTTTTTCCCGAAATACATTTCCGCCCCGGAAGAAACGCCGACGGTGTTTTCCCCCATCGGGACGATATTGAGATAGAGTTCCAGTATCTCCTCCTTGGAGTACCGCTGCTCAAGCGCAACGGCCCGATACGCCTCCTTCACCTTTCTCCATGCCGAGATCTCATTTTCGCCACTGATATTTTTGACGAGCTGCTGTGTGATCCCCGAACCGCCGAAACGGCTGTCGAAGTGAAAGACCGCATTCAGCAATGCCTTTCCGGTTCTCAGCCAATCCACGCCGTCATGCTCGTAAAAACGGTGATCCTCCGCCGCAATAAAGGCGTTTTTCAGGTCTTCCGGCATTGCGGAAAGCGGGCAGTAAAGGCCGCGTTCCGCTCCGCTCACCCGCTGGCCTTCCCATTCCTTTGCGACATAGACCTCCCCGCCCCTGTCTGCATTGTAATAAAGACGCGTGGTGCGGGAGGAACGGCAGGCGTCAAAGAGTGCCGCATCGGCCTCGGTATCAACGGTTGCGTGCAGATACAGCACCGTGCCTGCAACGGCAAGGACGGCACTCACGGTCACGCCGAGAAAGACGAACAGGACGGCACGCAGAAAACGCCTTCCGGGCGTTCTCTTGATTTTCTGTGCTTTTTTCGTTATTTTTTTGCGGTTTTTCATATAAAAAAGCCGCGCCCTGCGGCGCGGCATACCTCGCGCATACTGACAGTAGTATGCGCACAGCCTGCTTTTTAATCCCCGAAGATCTGTTTTTGAAACGGGGCGCAATATTCAATATCATGCAAATAAAGACCGTCCGGCGGTGCGGTCATGCCGGCATCCTGCCGACGACCCGAACGTAAAGCCTCCGGAATCGATTCCGGCTCGCGTGCGCCGTGCCCGATCTCGTACAGTGTCCCCGTCACAATACGCACCATGTTATACAGAAAGCCGTCTCCGCGGACCGCAAGTGTCACCTCCTGCCCGGTGCGGAACAACGTCAGAAAAAAGATCTCCCGCACGGTATCCTCGACAGAAGAAGCGGTGCACATGAAGGCGGAAAAATCGTGCCGGCCGAGAAAAAGCGACGCGGCCTCCTGCATTCGGCGAAAGGATTCCTCGCGGAGCAGATAGGGTACCTGCCAAACACGCCCCCGCAGAAAGGGGTCGGGCAGACCGCCGAAGCGGATCCGATAGCGGTATTCTTTCCAGCGTGCGTCGTGCCGGGGGTGAAAGTTCTCCGGCGCGGCGGCGGCAAAAAAGAGAGACAGATCGGGGGGAAGAAACGGGAGCAGGGCGGCAGGAAGCGCCGACGGAGGGATCCGACGGGCATCGGCCGCTTCGGGCTCTATCGTCAGGCAGAATCGCTCCGCATGCACCCCGCTGTCGGTACGGCTGCATCCCGTCACGCGGCAGGGACAGCCGAAAAGCGCACGGCAGGCTTTGTCCAGTTCTCCCTGCACGGTCCGGCGTTCTTTCTGCACCTGAAAACCGAAAAAATCGGTGCCGACATATCGGATAAGCGCAACGTACTTCATAGACACCTCACAAAGAAATGCCGGTCGGGAGCCATGTGTTCAGGAGAAACACGGAAGCAAGGATCGCCCCGCAGAGAAAGAGAAAGAGGAGATCCCACACCCGGAGACGAAAAACCCGGAGTTTTGTGCGCCCTGCTCCCCCACGGTAACAGCGGCATTCCATGGCGGTGGCGAGTTCCCCGGCCCGGCGGAAGGAAGAGGCAAAGAGAGGAATCAGGATTGGAATCAGCGCCCGCGCACGGCGGATCAGCGAGCCACTTGAAAAATCCGCACCGCGTGCCTTCTGCGCGCTCATGATTTTATCGGTCTCCTCTGCCAGCGTGGGAATAAAGCGAAGCGCGATCGTCATCATCATAGCAAAATCGTACACCGGAACGCGGAGGATCGTCAGCGGCGAAAGAACCGAGGCCAACGCATCGGTCAGAGACGTCGGGGTCGTCGTATAGGTCAGGAACAGGCAGGTGCTGACGACAAGAAGCACGATCCGTAAAGAAAACAGTACAGCGCGAGCGATTCCCTCCGGATATATCTCCAGATCAAAAAGCGAGAAAACCGAAAGTGAGAAATAGGGTTCTCCCGCCCCTTTGGTCGTAAAGAGCACCAAAATGCCCATGATTAGCAAAACCGCAACGACCGGGCGGATCGCCCGCAGGATTACCCGGAAGGAAATCCCGCTCAGAAAGACGAGAAGGGCGGTAAGAAGAGTCAGAAGCCCGAAAGCGTAGAGACTGCGCGCGGAAAAATAAGCAACCAAAGAAAGGATGGTCGCCCCGATCTTCACGCGCGGATCCAATCGGTATAAGAAGGAGTCCCCGGGCAGGTACTGACCGAGCGTAATATCTTTCAGCAAGATGCTTCCCCCTTTCCAAGCAGGGAAAGGAGCGATCTTTCGACCCCCTCCACCGTGTAAAGCGTGCCAGAAAGCGGGACGCCGGCTGCGAGAAGTTCTGCCGACAGCCGCGAAATTTCCGGGATGTCAAGACCCGCCGCAAGAAGTTCCGAAGTGCGCGAAAAAACCTCCGCTGTCGTTCCGTTCAGCAAGACGCGGGCGTGATCCATCACGACGATATGATCGCAGTAAAGCGCCATATCTTCCATACTATGGCTGACGAGGATCACGGTCGTGCCGCTCTCTCGGCCGTATCGGTGCAACCCCGAAAGGATCTGGCGGCGGCCGCGCGGATCAAGTCCGGCAGCCGGCTCATCCAGCACAAGTACCTCCGGGCGCATGGCGATGACCCCCGCCACGGCGGCCCGCCTTTTTTCTCCGCCCGAGAGATCAAAGGGCGACTTCTTCAAGAGTTCCTCCGGCAGGCCGGCAAACGCCGCCGCCTCCCGTACCCGTGCACCGATCTCCTCGGGTGGGAGTTTCATATTCCGCAACCCGAATCCGATGTCCTTCTCTACCGTCTCGTCGAAAAGCTGATATTCGGGATACTGCATGACCAGCCCGACGTGAAAACGCAGTGCCGTGATCTCCTTCGGCTTTTCCCATATGTCGCGTCCTTCGAAAAAGACCCGCCCAGAGTCGGGGCGCAAAAGCCCGTTGAGGAGCTGAACCAATGTGGATTTCCCGGAACCCGTATGTCCGATGACCCCGGTGATCTTTCCCTTTTGAAATCCGACGCTCACATGATCCAGCGCGTCCGTACGTTGCGGAGTTCCCGCCCCGTACGCATAGGAAACGTCCGAGAGTCTCAAAATTTCATTCACAGTCTCATTCATGGCACACCTCCCGGTAAAGCGCGGCGATCAGTTCTGCCGCTTCGTGGGGATCGGTAACGCCGAGGGGCAGATCAAAGCCGGCGGCACGGAGACGGAACAGAAGTTCGGTCGCCTGCGGGACCTCCAACCCGATCTCTTTCAATTCATCGACCCGCGCGAAGACCTCGCGCGGCGGTCCGTCGATCAGCATACGGCCGTCGTTCATCACGATAATGCGGTTGGCGCGCGCGGCTTCCTCCATATAATGCGTGATATGCAGAACCGTGATCCCCTCGCGGTTCAGCGATTCCATCACCGACAACACCTCCCGACGGCCGCGGGGGTCAAGCATGGCAGTCGATTCGTCAAAGATAATGCACGCCGGCTTCATGGCCAGCACGCCGGCAATAGCCACGCGCTGTTTCTGTCCCCCGGACAGGCTGTAGGGGGTGCGGCGCGCATATCCGCGCATATCCACGGCGTCCAATGCCCAGTCCACCCGCTCCCGGATCGCATTGCTCGGCAAACCGAGATTCTCGGGGCCGAAGGCAACGTCCTCCTCCACAATCGAGGCAACGAGCTGGTTATCCGGGTTTTGAAAAACCATACCGACGCGCCGGCGGACGGAATAGACCTTCTCTTCCAGCTCGGCATCATCGGCGTCATCTTCCTGAAAAAATCTGATGCCATCCACCGTGATGCTCCCCCCAGTGGGCAGAAGGATCAGATTGAACAGTTTGGCCAGGGTGGATTTCCCTGAGCCGTTATGTCCCAGTATGGCAACATATTCACCTTTTTGTATAGTAAGGTTTACATCTGAAACAGCGGGGATCCCGTTATTTTCATCCGGATAGACGAAGGTAAGGTGCTCCGCCCTCAAAAACTCACTCATGTTCTCTCCTCAAAAAACATGACGGACACTGCCGCCGCAAGGTAAAAAGCCGCCGCTCGCTTGAACCGGAAGTCCAAGTTCGTCCGCCGTCCCCTGTCCGCCGAAGCGCCGGCCGATGCGCAGATCGGTCATGTACTTCATGGCCGAGACCGAGAGCCCGGTCGTATAGGAGTTCAGCAGGAAGAAAAGCGGTCTGTCGGAGATCACGCCTGCCAAAAGATCCAGGAGGCCGTCGATGCACTCTTCGATCTTCCATACCTCACCGCCCGGACCACGCCCGTACGAGGGAGGATCCATGATGATTGCATCGTAGCGGTTTCCACGACGGATCTCGCGCTCCACGAATTTTTTGCAATCGTCCACGATATATCGGATGGGAGCCTGTCCGAGCCCTGAAAGAGCAGCGTTTTCCTTAGCGACGTCCACCATTCCGCGCGCCGCATCCACATGACAGACAGAAGCGCCTGCACGTGCGGCGGCTACCGTGGCACCGCCGGTATAAGCAAAAAGATTCAGGACGCGGATGGGGCGTCCTGCTCCCGCAATGAGCGAACGCATCCAGTCCCAGTTTACCGCCTGCTCGGGGAAAAGCCCCGTATGTTTGAAGCCGGTGGGATGGATCCGGAAGGTCAGGTCGCCGTATCCAATCGTCCATTTTTCGGGAAGGCTGTTCTCACTCCACGCGCCGCCCCCACTGCGGGAACGCCGGTATCCGGCATCCGCGCGCCCCCAGAGCGCAGGATCGCGCTCCGTGTGCCAGATCACCTGAGGATCGGGACGGATGAGAATATAGTTTCCCCATCTTTCCAGCCGTTCTCCGTCGCCGGTGTCCAAAAGTTCATAGTCTTTCCATTTTTCGTTCTTCCACATAACGTTTCCCGTTTCTTACCTAATCTGTCATTGATTGAAAAAGCGTGAGATGCGCGACCCGGCGCACTGGGCGTGGCACCACGCAATGGCCAACGCATCCGCCGTGTCGTCCGGCTTGGGCGGCGCCGGTAACCGCAGGAGCGAGGTCACCATAGTAATGACCTGATGCTTGTCCGCCTTGCCGTATCCGACCACCGCCTGCTTGACCTGAAGAGGCGTATATTCTCTGACCGGGACTCCGTGAAGGGCGGCCGCCGTCAGGATCACGCCTCGCGCCTCCGCCACGGCGATCCCCGTCGTGATATTAGTATTGAAAAAGAGTTCTTCCACCGCCATCTCATCTGGGAGATACTTTTCAAGGAGGGTATTCATATCGGTGTATATCTGCGCAAGCCGCGTTTCGATCTTCGTATGAGCGGGAGTGCGGATCGCGCCGCAGGCGACCGGGATACACACGGCCCCCTGCCGTTCCACGATCCCCCAGCCGACGATTGCAAAGCCGGGGTCAATGCCGAGAATACGCATACCTACCCTCCTTCTCAAAAATATCCGAGTATATAATAACATTTTTTTGTGCGAATGTCAAAATAAATTTCTTCATTTGTGAGAAAATAGCCAAAAAGATTTGATTTTTTCCAAATTATATGGTATACTGTATTAGATATTTTACGGAGGCGTTCGAGATGCACAGATTTTTAGCCGGGGTCGAATCCTTCTTCTCCTCTTTATCAGGGAAGCTGGCTTCGCTTTTTTCGCGCGGAGAGGAGCATACCGAAAACCAACCGAAAAAGGTGGACATTTTTGACCGGGCGGATGCTTATTTCCAAAAATTTGACGGTTCTTTTCTCGTATGGAGCTTCTTTCTCTCCACCGCGGTCATGCTCCTGATTTACGCCTTCTTCGGCGTATATCCTTTCGGAAAAAATTCGGTCCTCGTCCTTGACCTGAACGGTCAGTACGTCCAGTTCTTTGCCGGACTGCGGCGGATCCTCCACGGAGACGGGAGCCTCCTGTACTCCTTTTCCCGTTCTCTCGGTGGTGAGTTCCTCGGAATCTACGCCTACTACCTGGCCTCCCCCCTCTCCTATCTCGTTGCGCTCTTCCCTGCCGGATCGATCTTAGAGGCTCTCCTCTGCATTCTCGTGCTCAAGACCGGGCTCTCTGGCCTCTTCTTCGGAGTCTATCTCCACTATACGAGGCGGCCGCATAAAACCGTCACCGTAGCCCTCTCGGTCCTGTACGCCCTCTCCGCCTATTCGGTGGTCATGCAGCACAATCTCATGTGGATGGACGGGCTCATGCTCCTGCCGTTGCTCATTCTCGGCCTGCACCGTCTCATCCGGCAAAAGAAGCCTGTCCTCTATACGGTTTCGCTGGCGCTCATCCTGCTCTGTAATTACTATATCGGGTACATGATCTGCCTCTTCACGGCAATCTACTTCTTTTACGATTTCGCCGCGCACCCGGCTTCCGTGACCAACCCGACCGAGGAGCGCCGGCACTTTCTTTCCACCCTCGGACGATGCGCGCTCTTCACCCTGCTTGGAGTCGGCATGGCGGCGCTTCTCCTGCTCCCCGCGTATTACTCGCTCACCTTCGGGAAAAATGCTTTTTCTTCTCCCGACTTTTCCTTCAAAGCAAAATTCGATATTCTGGATTTTTTGGCAAAGCTCTTCCCGGGAGCCTATGACACCGTTCGTCCCAACGGACTTCCGTGGGTCTATTCCGGGGTGCTGTCGCTCCTGCTCGTACCGCTCTATTTTGTAGACGGAAAGATCCCGTGGCGGAAAAAAGTTGCGACCGGTTGTTTCCTCCTTCTGCTCTTTCTCTCGATGTATCTGAACCCGCTCGATATTCTGTGGCACGGCGGGCAGGCACCGAACTGGCTGAATTACCGGTACAGTTTTGCCTTCTGTTTTCTCGCTCTGACCTGCGCGGCAGACGTCACGCCGCATCTGCGACAAATCGGTCACCGGGCGATCCTCGTCACCGGCGGGTGCGTTGCCGCGCTGGCCGTCCTCTTGCAGAAGCTCGGGCTTACCTATACCGCATCAGACGGGGAAGCAAAAGAGTTTTTTGACGATCTGAACGGCTTGTGGCTGACGCTCGGCTGCGTGGTCTTGTACGTCTTTTTGCTTCTGCTCCTTTCGGAACACGGGAAAGAAGACCGTCAGGTCGAACCGATCGCCATGGTGATGACGCTGATCGTCTGTATTGAAACCTTTCTGAACGGCAGTTTTTATCTGCGGCGGCTGAACGAGGATGTCGTCGTTTCGAGTTATGCCTCCTATCACGATTTTTACGATCGATATGCCGATGCTTTCGATTACGTAAAGGAAAACGATCCCTCGCTGTACCGGATGGAAAAATCCTTTCAGCGGAACGTGTGCGACCCGTTCGTATTCGGGTATCGGGGGGTCGCCTCCTCCACTTCCACGCTGAATACGTCAACGATCGCATTTGTCTCGCAAATGGGACTGAAAGCTAACTCCCACTGGACCGAGGCGACCGGCCTGACCCCGGCCTCGGGCTCACTTCTTGGGGTAAAATACTGGGTCTGCAAGGACGGAGAGAAGGCCGACCCTATCTACCGGGTCTTTCACCGGAACGGTGATGCGGAAACCGGGAACCAGACCGTGACGTATGAGAATCCTTACGCCCTTCCGCTCGTTTTCTGTTCCTCCCGGAAGATCAAGGATGTGAGTTTCGCGCTGCCCGAACCCGGAGATTACGTTCTCTCTTCCTCGGGAAAATACGTTCTCCCCGCAGATCACGCCCCCGTGTGTCTCTCGCCTTTTCAGCGGGTGAACAGTGTATTCGGCGCGCTTCTCGGGCAGGATAGCCCCGCCGGGATCTATACGCCCCTTGCCGTGACCTCCGAAACCACGGGCGGACTCAAACGGACCGACGGGCAGGGCTGGGTCCTCTTCCACACCGATAACGAGGGCAGTTCCTCCGCCCGCCTGGACTTCACCTTCACCGCGCCGGAGTCCGGCGCGCCGGTCTACTGTTATTTCCCGTCGCAGTACCCGCGGGAAGCCGTCCTTTACCTGAACGGCGAACCTTTTGAGGGTGGGAAAAAGATCTATCCCGAGAACGCCCGGCAGGCCGAAACAATCTGCCTCGGCAGTTTCCCGGCGGGGGAGCGGGTAACCGTTTCTCTTACCGAATTAAAGAGCGGCGACCTCTACCTCATTCCCGATACACCCTATTTCTATACGATAGATGAGTCCGCGCTCCGGGAGGCGTCTGTAGCGTTGCAAGCCGGGGGGCTCGTATGCACCCGGCTCTCGGACGACCGCATGGAGGGAACGCTGACTGCGCCGGAAACGATGGCGGCCGTGCAGACTACCATTCCTTATGACGAGGGGTGGCAGATCACGGTGGACGGCGTGCGCGTCACGCCCTATCCGACCGTGGATGCGCTCCTGGCCTTTGATCTTCCCGGTGCCGGAACGCACACGATCTCCCTGCGGTATTGGCCGGGATGTTATACGGTCGGCGTGGCGGTTTCTCTTTTCTCGTTCTTACTCTTTCTCGGTATCGTCATTCTCCTGATCCTCAGAAAGCGCACGGCCGCAAAGGAGCGCGTGAAGGAAAGCGCTGAAAGAGAGAAAAACGCTTTTTCCTCCTTCTGCGATTGGCTTCTTCCCGCCGCCGGAGTCGGAGATTCAACGCCGGAAGGCCAAGCAGACAAAACCGAAGAGTCCCGGGTGAATGACGCAGGAACAGAAGCGGCGCGTGACCGCCAACTGCCGTCCAGCCATGCGAAGCGGAGCCGTGCGGGGCGCATGACGTTGCGAGAAAAAGAGCCTCCCCAAAAAAACAGTAAGAAGACCGAAAAAAAACAAGCCGCAGGTGCCTACCCGGAACGAATCCACCGCAAGAAAAAGAAAAAGAAAAAGAAAATGGGACACTGATACTATGCAACCAAGCACCGGGGAGCCGGGCCGCAAGGAGAAAGGACGGCGGCTCCCGCCTCTCCTTTCGCTGACGGGGCGCACCGCGACCTCGGTCTGGCAGTATTTTGCCGGAAAAAGCGCCGGCCATCTTCTCCTCTGCTTTTTTCTCCCCTTCGGGCTTATGCTCGGCATCTATATGTTCATGCAGGTATATCCGTTCGGCTCTTATACCGTCATGACGCTCGATATGAACGGGCAATACGTATATTTCTTTGAGGCGCTCCGTTCCGCCGTACTCGGGGACGGTTCGCTCCTCTATTCCTTTTCGCGTTCTCTCGGGGGGGAGTTTTTAGGCATCTATGCCTACTATCTCGCTTCCCCGCTTTCTTATCTCGTGGTCCTCTTTCCGAAAGAAAATATCACCGAGGCGCTTTTCCTCATCCTGCTTCTGAAATGCGGACTGTCCGGTCTCTCTTTCGGTTTTTATCTGCATAAAACGACCCGCGTGGAAAAGGCGCCGACTCTTCTTTTTTCTGCCGTCTACGCGCTGACGGGCTATGCCGTTATCATGCAGCATAACACCATGTGGATCGATGAACTCATCCTCCTGCCGGTAATCGCCGTCGGTCTGCGTGCCCTGATATGCGAGAGGAAATACAAACTATATACTCTCTCCCTGGCGCTGGCGCTTCTGTCGAACTACTATATCGGATACATGATGTGCATCTTTCTCGTGCTCTATTTCCTGTACCTTCTCTGCGCCATGAGCCGCGAGGAACGCAATCCGCGGGGGCAATGCCTGTCTGTTCCCCGGGCGTGTGTCCGCTTTGCCGTCTTTTCGCTGATCGCGGCGGCCATGGCTGCCATCATCCTTCTTCCCGCAGCCTATTCTCTGACCTTCGGGAAAAACACCTTCACGACCCCGACCTTTTCTTTCACCTCAAAATTAGACCTCTTCGATATTCTCAGTATGTTTCTCTTCGGCACCTATGACACGGTGCGTCCGGAAGGGCTTCCTATCGTTTACTGCACGGTCTTCGTCCTCTTTCTCCTGCCTTATTATTTTCTCTCCAAGGAGATCCGTCCCCGGGAAAAGGCCGCAGCCGCCGGGATCTGCCTTCTGCTCTTCCTTTCCTTTTCGATCGTTACGCTTGACCTCGTTTGGCATGGCGGACAAGCCCCGAACTGGCTGAATTACCGCTACAGTTTCATGCTGGACTTTCTCCTCGTTACCATGGCCGCTAAAGGATACGGAAGTCTGCGGGATCACCGGGCGTCCGCCGTAATCCTTGCCGCTTTACCGCTCCTCTGCATTCTTTTGCTGTCGGAGCATTATGGCCTGCGGCAGTATGAAAAAGGCTTTTATCCCGTGCTGGCAAACATCGCCTGCATCGCCGTCTATATCATTGCGCTTTCTTTGGTCGTATCCCGCCGGGACATTCATTTTTCTTACTGCACCCGGATCCTCAGCATACTGGTATGCGCCGAGCTTC
Source organism: uncultured bacterium (assembly GCA_949282345.1). Lineage (GTDB taxonomy): Bacteria > Bacillota > Clostridia > Oscillospirales > CAG-272 > UBA1740. The sequence goes on from CASDOQ010000025.1 coordinate 83,568, forward strand.
TTCTCGGCGGCCTTTGCAATTTCGCGGAATTGACAATGGACGTGGGACTGGCGAAGCGTGATTCCTTTTACGAATACGAGGCTCGCTGGGAAAGTGCCGTGGAAAGTGTGAAAAAAAGCGAACAGGCCGCCTTTTACCGCTTTGAAAAACTGGGGGATCGAAAACTGAACGACCCGTATATGTTTACCATCCGTGCCCTGTCCGGCTCAACCTCCACCCTGAACCGGGAGACCATCCGTTTTCTGTCGGAGATGGGACAACACGGAGCCTCCCACGCAAGCCGCTACACCGGCACAAACCCTTTTACCGATTCTTTTCTCTCAATCTCTTATGTAGCCGGAGATCAGAAGACTGTATTTCCCGCCTCCTACACGAAAGTATACGATGACGGGGACGTTCTCGTATACAGAAATCCCGATGCACTCCCGATCGCTTTCGGCGTTTCCTCTGAGGTGGACGGCATCGTCTTCCACAAGCCGGAAAAAGGAAAAGAAGAGGAGGAGACCCGTGCGATACACGAACTTGCCTCGCCCTACGACCGCATGAATATCCTTGCTTCCGCACTCCTCGGAGAAGAAGTTACGATTTTCCGGGCGCTCTCCTGCACGGTTTCCGGCGAAAACCTCCGCTACAGCACCACCTCCTATAACTATACGCCGCGCGACAGTTCCCAAAGAGCCACGGCAAGTTTCACGGTGACGGCCGGGGAGGACTGCGAACTCTACGCATACTTCCCACTCCCCTACTCTTCCGCCTATACGAAAGCCACCTATCTTCTGAACGGAGAGGAAAAGGGCGAATATTTTGAAGAAGGAAATCTCGGCTATCTCTGTCTCGGAACCTATGCCGCCGGAGAGCGCTGTACCATCTCCTTCCGCTTCGGAAAAGACGGCATCAAGATCCGGCAGGGCGTCAGCTATTTTTACGCTCTCGACCGCGCCGCCTACCGGCAGGTAATCGACCGGCTTTCGGCCTCGGCCTATCGGGTAAAGACCTGCACGGAAGACAGCTTCTGCGGTTCTATCACCGTAGCGGAGGGGCAGACAACGATCCTCACCACCATTCCCTATGACAAGGGATGGGAGGTATATGCCGACGGAGAGCGGGTGGAGACCTACGAAACGCTTGATGCGCTGATCGCCTTCCGCCTGCCGGCCGGAGAGCATGCGCTGACGATGCGCTACCGGCCGAAGGAGTATCGGATCGGACTTCTGCTTTCGCTCGGCGGAACGGGATGCTTCCTGCTGATCGCCGGGACAGAATATCTTATACAAAGAAGAAAAAGAAAAATGGCGACCACAGCCGCCGGAGAGGATAACACGGTATGTTCTATCATATCAAAGGAGAACTGATCCTGACGGACGGCTCTACGGCCGTCATTGAATGCGGCGGCGTCGGGTATAAACTGACCGTCTCGCTTCTGACCGCCGATGCCTTGCAGGCCAAGATCGGCTCAACGGTACGCCTCTTCACCCATTTGCAGGTGAGGGAGGACGGGATCGAACTTTTCGGCTTCTATACCGATGAAGAACTGACGGTCTTCAAGTTGCTGAATACGGTCTCCGGAGTCGGCCCGAAAGCCGCTATGGGTATTCTCTCCGCCTTCACACCGGAAAATTTCACAGCGGTCGTCTGCTCCGAAGATACAAAGACTCTCTCAAAAGCCCCCGGGATCGGAGCCAAAACCGCGGCGCGGATCATTCTGGAACTGAAAGAAAAACTCGGAGGAGAGGCTCTTTCGGCCTTCCCTTCATTAGGCGCACGCGCCACGGCCACGACTCCGCGTATGAGCGGAAAACTCTCGGAAGCGGCAGAGGTGCTGACCGGCCTCGGATACAGCCGTGCAGAAGCCACCGATGTCCTCCGCTCGCTGGATATCACCGGCATGAGTCTGGAAGAGATCGTCACCGCGGCGCTCAAGGGCTTTGCCAAACCTTGAATAGACAGGGGGAGGAATGAACATGGAAACGACAGAATTCGACTTTGAGAACCGGCTCCTTTCCACCGAGTATACCCCGGCGGACGAGGCCGACCTCAGCCTGCGCCCCAAAACGCTTGAAAGCTACGTCGGGCAGAAAAAGGTCAAGGAGAACCTGAAGATCTATATGGAGGCCGCGCGCGTGCGCGGCGACGCGCTTGACCACATCCTGCTGTACGGCCCGCCCGGCCTCGGGAAGACCACGCTTTCTTATATCATCTCCAACGAGATGGGCGTCAATATCCGCACCACCTCGGGTCCCGCCATTGAGAAGCAGGGCGACCTCGCCGCCATCCTCACGAATCTTTCGGAAGGAGACATCCTCTTCATTGACGAGATCCACCGGCTTTCGCGCTCGATCGAAGAGATCCTCTATCCCGCAATGGAGGATTACGCACTCGACCTGATCATCGGCAAAGGCCCCAGCGCACGCAGTATGCGACTCCCCCTCCCCCGCTTCACGCTCATCGGGGCAACGACCCGGGCGGGGCAGTTGACGACGCCGCTCCGCGACCGTTTCGGCATTCCGCTGAAACTTGAACTCTACACGCCGGAAGAACTGGCAGGGATCATTGAACGGAGCGCCGCCATCCTGAACGTGGAGATCACCAAGGAGGGCGCGGCCGAGATCGCGGCACGTTCCCGGGGAACGCCACGCGTTGCCAACCGTCTGTTGAAACGCATCCGCGACTTCGCCATCGTGAAAGGAGACGGTACCGTTACGTTGGAAATCGCCAAGGCCGGGCTTGCGATGCTCGAAATCGATCCGCTGGGGCTTGACAACGCCGACCGCCGGATGCTGGAGGCCATTATCCGTTTCTATGACGGCGGTCCGGTAGGACTTGAAACGCTGGCGGCCACCATCGGGGAGGAAGCGATCACGATCGAGGACGTCTACGAGCCTTATCTTTTACAGATCGGTTTTATCAATCGCACGCCGCGCGGACGCTGCGTAACACGCCGTGCCTACGAACATCTCGGCATCCGTTCCCCGGGCGGTAACCAGATCTCCATGGAAGACGAAGAAGACTGATCCGATCAGGGAGCGAATAGTACGTCCTCAAGCAGACAAAAAACGCAACGGACGCATCCCCATGCCGTAATTTCCCGTCCCGGATGCCGTATAAAATCCGTGGGAAAAATTGCCGTTCGTCCTCAAGCAAGCCTCTCTTTCAGAAAAAGCGGGCATACAGCCCGCTTTTTTTTAATAGATCGCGGCTTTTTGTAAGTTTTTGTTTACAAAAGCAGCAAGACTCTTCGCGTCCGGCGAAGAAATCGTTTCGCAGACCCGCCCTTCTTCCAAAAAAGAAAAAAGCGGAGACGGCCTCTTCTCTTTCGGGAAGAGCCGTGCATGTTCTTCCTTGGAAATGACGGAAAAACTGAGCGACGGATGCAAAAATAGCAAACGTCGCACCGCCTCACCGAGCGGCTCCCCGCGGTCAACGCAAGCCGTATCTCCGCAAAGAAGTAAAAGAAGCGGATTCTTTCGGAAAATCATTTCCGAATTCTCTTCTGTTATTCGAATGATAACGATCCTTCTCACCACCTTTTTCTAATCTGCACCGCGCATTTCGGGTTCTCGCCTCCCCGATGAAAAAAATGCAGGAAAATCTCAGTCAGTGCAAAAAAGTTTTCCACAATCTCTTTGTTGAAAATGTTCGCAACTTATTCTTTACACAACGAGATATGTGTGAAAAAGAGCGGGAAGACTTGTTGTCCAATCCGACTTTTCCACCGTTTTCCCGGGTTTTCCACCGTTAGATTGTTGATAACTTAAAAAAATCAGGGTTTTGCGCTCTTGGCCGAGGTATAGGGAAGCACTTACAAATTGTGGAAATTTATTGAATTTCTTTGCCTGTAAAATGCAAGAATTCCGCATTTTCTCTCCACCGGTACTTTACTTATACGCATTTTTATGGTATACTGATCTGGTGGGACATTGACGGAAGTCCCGCATCCCGAATCTTCCGTTACAAAGGATAAAGACATGGAAAGACTGATCGGTACTGTTTCGCGCGGCGTACGCGCACCCATTATCCGGAGCGGCGATGATATTGCCGCCATCGTGGTGGACAGCGTTCTGGCCGCCGCCAAAAACGAAAATATTGAAATTCGAGACCGTGACGTGATCGCCGTCACGGAGGCCGTTGTGGCCCGTGCCCAGGGCAACTATGCTACCGTCGACCAGATCGCGGCAGACGTTGCCGCCAAATTTCCCCGTGGGCATATCGGCGTCATCTTTCCGATCCTCAGCCGCAACCGCTTCTCGATCTGCTTAAAAGGCATTGCACGCGGCGCAAAAAAGATCACGCTGATGCTCAGCTATCCGGCAGACGAGGTCGGCAATCATCTGATCAGCCTCGACGACCTGGACGCCGCCGGGATCAATCCCTTTTCGGACGTTCTGACCGAGGCGCGTTACCGCGAACTTTTCGGTTACAAGAAGCACACCTTTACCGGCGTGGATTACATCGCCTATTATAAAGAACTGATTGAGAGCCAGCATTGCGAGGCCGAGATCGTGCTCGCCAACGACTGCCGCGCGATCCTCCCCTATACAAAGGATGTCCTCACCTGCGATATTCATACCCGTGCTCGGAGCAAACGCCTCCTGACGGCAGCCGGTGCCACGACGGTCTTAGGGTTAGACGATCTGATGACCGCCCCGGTAGAAGGAAGCGGCTATAACAAGGATTACGGCCTCCTTGGCAGTAATAAGGCCACCGAGGAAACCGTAAAACTCTTCCCGCGGGATGCACAGCCGGTCGTTGAACGGATCGCCGCGGAGATCGAAAAAGCCACCGGGAAACACGTGGAAGCCATGGTGTACGGTGACGGTGCATTCAAAGATCCGGTAGGTAAGATTTGGGAGCTTGCCGACCCGGTGGTGTCGCCCTTCCATACGGCGGGACTTGTCGGACAGCCGAACGAGGTCAAACTTAAATATCTGGCCGACAACGATTTTGCCGACCTCTCCGGGGATGCCCTGAAAGAAGCGATCTCCGACTATATCCGACACAAGGACAAAGATCTCGTGGGACAGATGGTCTCCCAGGGAACGACCCCCCGCCGCCTGACCGACCTCATCGGTTCGCTCTGCGACCTGACCTCCGGCAGTGGCGACAAAGGAACGCCGATCATCTGGATTCAGGGATATTTCGATAACTATACAAACTGATTTTTCGGTTTCCATACAAAAAACTCCGCTCGGAAGAACGGAGTTTTTGTTTTTCGGGTCAGAGGACCTTGCTCAAAAATTCGCGCAAACGGGGGTTTTTGGGATGTTCAAAAAGTTCTTGCGGACTTCCCTCTTCGCAGATTTTCCCGCTGTCGATGAAAAGAACGCGGTCCGCAATCTCTCTCGCAAAACCCATTTCATGCGTGACAATCACCATCGTCATCCCCTCTTCGGCCAATTTTCGGATAAGGTCAAGCACCTCTCCGACCATCTCGGGATCGAGTGCCGACGTCGGCTCGTCAAACAGGATGACCTGCGGATTCATCGCCAGGGCGCGGATGATGGCGATGCGCTGTTTCTGCCCGCCGGAAAGCGTGGAGGGATAGGCGTTTGCTTTTTCCTCCAGGCCGATCCTTTTCAAAAGTTCCATGGCCCTTTCATTGGCCTTTTCTTTGATCATCTTCCGGGTCTGCGTGATTTGGATCAACGGTTTTTTGTTTTTCCGGAACAGATTTGCAACGGCGATACAGAAATTTTTGCATCTTTCCGCGCGGTGCTTCTTCAATCCGAAATAGACAGGTGCAAGCGTAATGTTTTTCAGCACCGTCTTGTTATTGAACAGGTTGAACTGCTGAAACACCATGCCGATATGTTCGCGGTGTTTGTTGATGTCCACTTTCATGTCGGCAATGTCCTCGCCGTCAAAGAAAATGTTCCCCCCGCTCGGGTCTTCCATGCAGTTCAGGCAACGGAGAAATGTGCTTTTCCCGGAACCGGACGGGCCGATAACCGCCACTTTCTCCCCCTTTCGGATATCGGTGGAGATGTCTTCGAGAACCATCACATCGTCAAAATTTTTTTTCAGGTTTTTGACGCAAATAAGCGGTCTTTCGTTGTTCATATCACACCCCCCGCTTTCTTTCGGTCGCTCTTGGCCATCAATTTTTCCAGCCCCTTGACCATAAAGGTGATGGCAAGGACCAGCACGATATAAATGAAGGCCATAAAGAGATAAGGCATGACTGTATCGTAGTTTTTACTGCCTATTGCGCCGAGGGCGGTATACAGGTCGTACACCGTGATAAAACTCAGCACCGACGTTTCCTTAATCAGCGTGATGAACTCATTCCCGAGCGTCGGAAGAATGTTTTTGACCGCCTGCGGCACTACAATTTTCAGCATGGTGACAGCATAACCGAGACCGAGCGCACGCCCTGCTTCCATCTGCCCTTTATCAACCGAATTGATCCCGCTCCGCATGATCTCGGAAACATAAGCGCCGCTGTTCATGCCGAATACCGCAATACCGACGTTGATCGCCTCCACGCCTCTAATCCCCAATACGGGCAGAAGAACATAATAAGCTATCAATAGCTGTACCACCATCGGCGTTCCCCGGAATATCGCGACATAAACATCACAGATCTTATCCAGGGCTTTCGGCAATTTTTTATATTTCGGCATGACTTTCACAACGGCGATCACCGTGCCGATAAAAATCCCGATGATCAGACCGAGCACGGCAATTTTCACCGTGTTGATCAGCCCTTGAAAGAACAGTTTCCTGTAAAACTCTCCAGAGAGCGTTTCCCAAAAAACCTTCCATTTTACTCCCCAATTCATGAATCCCTCTTCATCGCAAAAGTTTCCCACAATATGCTTGTGGGAAATTTTGCATTTTAATTATTTGTTGAGCGCCGTTACGATGGCTGCTGCGGGAGCCGCGTCTACGACCACGGCATACAGGTTTCCGTTCAGCATATCGTTTGCCGCGGCGACGGCGGTGGAGTAACCCTTTCCGCTGATGTTCTTGAATCCTGCAAAGCCCCAATCGGCATCGCCGTTGATGTAGAGGCCGCCGGTCGTACCGGTCTGGAACCCGATCTTCTTATCCACAAGCCCTTTGAGGACGGCTTCAACCTCCTCAACCGTCTTGCAATTGTCAAAATCCGTGCAACCGGCCGGAACAATCAGTTTCTGGGAAGCGTTATAGTATTCGGTCGTGAAATCGTTCAGTTCCAGACGAGATTCACTGACGGTAATCCCGGCCATACCGATATCGGCATATCCCGTGTCAACCTGTGTGAAGATTGCGTCAAACTCGATGTTTTTGATGACAAGCTCCAGATTCTTTTCTTTTGCGTAGGCCGCGGCAATCTCGATATCGAGGCCGTAAGCCTTACCATCTTCGCCGAGGTATTCAAAAGGTTCAAACGGGCAGTTGGTTGCCACGATGAGGTTGGTTTCGTTGTTGGCAACGCTACCGGTCGCTATCGGGTATCCGATCTTTTCGCCTTCATTCTTGAAGTACTTGGCCACATACTTGTCAAATTCGCCGTTCTCCTTGATCTTCGCAAGAAACGCGTTGAAGTCCGACTGCAACTGCGTGTTCCCCTTCTTGACGACAAAGGCATACTTTTCGTCCGTGAGGTTCACATCCACGATTTTGAGTTTTTCCTGTTCGGTGCCACAGGAGGCAAGCGCAAGTACGCCGGTGAGGACCATCAGCAAACACAGTGCCAGGGAAATAATCTTTTTCATTTTCTTTTCTCCTTTGCGGTTAACCGCGATTTGTTTTGATGGCATTATTGTACAGCATAAATATTCATCTGTCAAGACTTTTTTCGAATATTTTTTCAATTTTGCGTTTTCGATTCTTTTTCGTTTTTTGATGCCGAGAATTATGCAGATTGCACAAAGCTCTTGGCGCTTCAAGAATTATATAACGCTTGCAACCCTGTTTCTTAATTTGTATGCGTCTTTGCAAGATGAATAATATTCGCAATATTCATTTTGACATCGGTCCGGATTTCGGAGAGCGGATATAGGCTGTGCGGAAAATGGGGGCGGCGCGGAAGATGGGGCGGGGTGGAAGACGGGGCGGCGCGGAGCAACAGGGGGCATGAAAGACAACTGCCCCCGCGGGGGAGCGAGAAAGGGGTCGGCGTGATCGGCAGAAAAGGAGGCGGCGTGAGGGGGTAAGGCGAGCCTTTTCCTTCCTTTCTGAAAACCGTACCTATTTGTAAATAATCGGCGAAACCCCTTGCGTTCTCGGGGGGTTGTGTGGTATATTATAAAAAATGAAAATAAGGAGCAGGATATGCCAACTTTTTACGATGAACCTTCCCGCACTTTTAACGAGTATTTGCTCATTCCGGGCTATTCCTCCAAGGAATGTATTCCCGCCAACGTCAGCCTCCGCACCCCGCTGGTGAAATTCCGCCGGGGCGAAGAGCCGGCCCTCTCTCTGAACACACCGCTGACCTCCGCGATCATGCAGTCGGTATCCGGTGAAGCACTGGCCATTGCGCTGGCGCGTGAGGGGGGCGTTTCTTTTATCTACGGCGCACAGTCCGTGGAAAGCGAGGCCGCCATGGTCGCGCGGGTAAAAGCCTACAAAGCCGGCTTTGTCCGCAGTGACTCCAACCTCCGTCCCGACCAGACGCTTGCCGACGTACTGGCCCTCAAACAAAAGACGGGACACTCCACCGTTGCCATCACCGAAAACGGTGAGCCGGACGGACGTCTCATGGGGATCGTGACCGGGCGGGACTACCGCATCAGCCGGATGGAACTCTCAACGCCTATAGCCGATTTCATGACCCCCCGCGCCCGGCTTATCACCGCGCCGGAAGGGACATCGCTGAAGGAAGCAAACGATATCATCTGGGATCATAAGCTCAATTCCCTGCCGATCGTCAACAAGCGGGACGAACTGGTCTATTTTGTCTTCCGCAAGGACTACGACACGCACAAGATGAATCCTTTGGAATCGCTGGATAAGGACAAGCGCTATCTGGTCGGCGCAGGGATCAACACCCGTGATTACGAGACGCGCGTTCCGGCCCTGCTAGAGGCAGGAGCGGACGTTCTGTGCATCGACTCCTCCGAGGGCTTTACCGAATGGCAGAAGATCACCATTGATTTTATCCGGGAAAAATACGGCGACACGGTCAAAGTGGGCGCCGGGAACGTGGTAGACCGAGACGGCTTCCGGTATCTGGCCGAATGCGGCGCGGACTTTGTCAAGGTCGGTATCGGGGGCGGCTCTATCTGCATCACGCGGGAAACGAAAGGGATCGGTCGCGGACAGGCCACCGCCCTGATCGAGGTCTGCCGGGAACGCGATGCCTACTTCCGGGAGACCGGCGTCTATATTCCCGTCTGCTCGGACGGCGGAATCGTCCACGACCACCATATGACTCTCGCGCTTGCCATGGGAGCGGATTTTCTGATGCTCGGTCGGTATTTTGCCCGGTTTGACGAGGCGCCGGGCGGGAAAGTCAACGTGAACGGCACCCTGATGAAGGAATACTGGGGCGAGGGCTCCAGCCGGGCGCGCAACTGGCAGCGCTATGACCTCGGCGGAGCGGCCAAACTCTCCTTTGAAGAAGGGGTGGACTCCTATGTTCCCTATGCCGGGAAGCTTTCCGACAACGTGCAGCTCTCTCTCGCCAAAGTACGTTCCACTATGTGCAACTGCGGTGCGCTCACGATCCCCGAGTTGCAGCAAAAAGCCAAACTGACGCTTGTTTCTTCCGTCAGCATTGTCGAAGGCGGTGCGCATGATGTTCAGCTCAAAACACCAACCAACAAACTCTGATTGACCATAGATCTTTCAAACCGAAAGGGTATCATCATGAAAAACAAATTATACACCGTCAAAGCGGAAACCGACCGGGTTGAAATTTTCCGCCATGAGACGCTGTTTGCCACTATACCGGCGGCTTTCACACTCGGGAACCGGACGCATATCCTGTCAAGGAAGAGGAAAAACGCAAAAGCGGCCGTATTTGGGGACGGAATGGCGGAAATGCATTTTCTTTTCGGAGAAGACGACATAGAGGTAAGAACCTTTCTCGCCTGCCCGGAGGAAGTGCGCGTGACCGAAACACGCCTGTTCACCAACCGAAAAACCGGGCTTTCCCTGCCGGGATTTGATCGGGCTTTCACACCGCAACCGCGCAACAATGACCTGAGCAACTGCTCCAACACGCTGAACCTTCCGGACCTGTCGCTCAACGGATACCATTATCCGCCGATCCTGAACTTTTCTATCGGTTCGCCGGCCGGCTGGCTTTCGGTGGGGTTGCTTGACATTCCCGACACCAAGCAGTGCCGTCTCGAAGCGGGCGGAGCCTTTTTGGTCGAGAGCTGCGGAGGAAACAAAGTGATTCCGGCCGGCGGTGTCTATCAACCGCCCCGCATCCTCTTCTCTTTTCCGGCGGATGAGTTTGACGGAATTCGTCTCTTCCGCGAAAAACTCAAAGAACGCGGGCTATATAAACCCCAACGCCCTACCTTCCAACAGTTGCCGGCCTTTTGGAAATATCCGCAGTTCTGCACCTACGGCGATCAGCTGAATGAACGGCGGGTCGGGCAGAAGATCGATACAGACTGGGTCCGCGCCTTCGTTGATCGCGGGGAAAAGGATTACGGCGTTTCACATATGATGGTGTGCATCGACGACTCCTGGCAGTATCCTCACTCGATCGAACCGGCGGCAGATCCCGCGCGTTTTCCCGATCTGCGGGGGCTGATTGACGAACTGCACGCACGCGGGCACCGCGTTATGCTCTGGTACACCCCGCTTTTTGAAAAAGTGACCAACGGATTTGAAACGCGGGCGCAGAAGGCAGGGCTTGTGACCTCTGACGTACCAGCGGGTGCTTATTTCGACGAATTTCCAGGAACCTACTGTCTGGACTATACGCATGACAATGCGGAAAGTTTCCTAAAAGAAACGGCCGAAGTCCTCTTCGGCGATGGGGAAGGACAGTTCAACGCCGACGCGGTAAAACTCGATTTCCTCGGTAACATCCGCGACCCCGCGGAAGCGAAAGGCGGGTATGCCCATCCCGAGCGCGGCCTCGGTATGCGGGAACTTTACCGATACTACGAACTCTTCAGCAAAGCGGCGCACCACGTAAAACCAGACGCCCTGATCAACGCAACGACCAGCGAGCCGCGCTTTGAACATCTGATCGATGTCTCCCGCCTGCACGATACGCACAGCGGCGAAGTGGAAAAAGAGCGGCGCGCGCGTATTATGTCACTGGCCTGCCCCGATCTGCCGATCGACACCGACGGGGCGCTTATGTTCCCTTCCTGGATTCACCGCAACTATATCTCTACCGCGGTCTGCGGAATTCCTTCCAATTATTACACCTACGCCTACGGAAATACGGAAGGGACCATCAGCGACGCGGAAAAAAAGAGCATCGGCGCTCTGATGCAGTTAACTGCGTTGCGCCCGACCGGAACCCCGGTCACGGACGGACACGGAAACTGGAAACTGCTGGATAAAGACGGCCGTGTGAATGCCGAGACTTTCGGCGGAGAATCGGTGGTCTATTACCCGACGGAAGCGGGCGGGATCGGTTATATCTTTTCTTTCCTCGGCGAAACGCTGACATTCCCCCTGCACGGCCGGCACTTCTCAGCTCTGACTCCGGCTCCGCAAAGGGATTTTCTGGTAGTGGACTATGCGCGCGATCAGGTGACGGCTTATTGGAAAGCCGGCGTGGTATACAGTTTCCGCGATCTGGATGACGGGAATTCGCTCGACGAGCAATTCCGCAAAACGGGCGGTGAAACAAAAGAAGAGACGGTAAACTATGTAAACTGACCCCGAAAGGTTTTTGTTTTCATGGATCCTGTTGTCCTCGCCGGACTTTTCCTCCCCTTTTTCGGTACGACCTTCGGCGCGCTTTGCGTCTTTCTGATGAAAAAGGACGTAAACCCGCGCCTTTGCATCTGTCTTAGCGGCTTTGCCTCTGGCGTTATGGTGGCGGCCTCTGTGTGGAGTCTTCTGATTCCCGCCATGGAAAATGCCGCCCCGATGGGGCGGCTTTGTTTTGTTCCCGCTGTCAGCGGTCTGATCCTCGGCTTTCTCTTTCTCTTACTGATCGACCGCGCCATCCCCCACCTGCACGCAGGGAGCGGATCGGCCGAAGGGCCGCAGACGCACCTCTCCTCCACCGCCATGCTGACCTTGGCAGTGACGATCCACAACCTCCCGGAAGGGTTGGCGGTCGGGGTGGCGGTGGCGGGATATCTGTACGGAAACGGAGAGCTTTCCGCGGCTGCCGTCATCTCACTCGCTCTCGGCATCGCCATACAGAACTTTCCGGAAGGCGCAATCATTTCTCTCCCCCTGCAAGGGAGCGGGATGAGCAAACGACGTGCTTTCCGCACCGGATTTCTCTCGGGGATCGTAGAGCCGCTTGGAGTGGGGTTTACCCTGCTGGCCGCCCCGCTTGTTATCCCTGCGCTGCCTTATCTGCTCTCCTTCGCCGCCGGTGCCATGCTCTACGTGGTGGTAGAAGAGCTGGTGCCTGAAATGGCACGCGACGGCGGCGAGAACGCCGGCGTGCTCTGCTTTTCCCTCGGCTTTTCCCTGATGATGGCGCTCGACGTGGCGCTCGGATAGCCTCTCGGCAAGCGATCTGCCGCCCGGGGCTTTTGCCTTACGCCTTTGAACTTGATGAAAAAAGCACCCGAACGGGTGCTTTTTTATAGATTCGTTCCTCCTTGCGGCCGGTTACCCGGTCTCCACGATAAAGAAATAGGGCGAGGTGGGGGAATTGACAATACGGAAGCAGCTCACGCAGATCCGGCGGCGGTCCAGTGTGGCAAAATACGAAGCGAGCATTTCTCCCTCGCGGCTCCCCTCCTCGTGTCCCGGATAGACCGCCACCATCAGGATGGCGTCCGGGGCAAGCAACTCGATAGCGGCCTCAACGGCCGGCATCGTCGTCTCGCAGAGGGTAGTCAGCGTTTTGCGCCCGCTCCGCGGCAGGTACCCGAGATTGAACATCCCGGCCTTGATAGGTCCCCGGACGTAGTCCTTCACCCGGTGATGCGAATCATGGATCAGCGTATAGTTTCCGGGAGCGCCGGCTTCTTCGAGATGAATCCGGGTCGAACGCAAGGCTTCCGCCTGAATATCAAATGCGTAGACCCGACCGCCGGACCCTACGGTCTTTGACAGAAAGAGTGTGTCGTTTCCGTTCCCCATTGTGAAGTCGACCGCCGTATCGCCGGGGCGAAGATGCTCCAAAATAAAATATTTCTGCATATCCAACAGGTCAACCATCTTTTTTCTCTCCTATTTTATTACTGGGCATCACGTATGCGGTGGAATTTGTTTTATAGATGACATATCCCGGGCGGCTCCCCTGCGGCTTGCGGATATTGCGCACGCGGGTATAATCGACTGCCGTCAGGGCATCCCCGGACTGCGAATAGTAGGCGGCGATCTGGGCCGCCTCGGTATAATCCTCCGCAGGCGGCTCCCCGCCCTCGGCCAGCAGGATCACGTGGGAACCGCCGACCCCCTTGGCATGAAACCAGATGTCGTCCCGCGCCGCCGTGTGCAGGGTCAGCATTTCATTTTGCAGGTTGTTCCGCCCGCAGAGCAGACGGTACCCGTTTGTTGTGCGGAATTCAAGCGGCCGGGCGCGGGTCATCGTCTTTTTCTTCCCCGAATTGTCTTTTGCAAGATACCCGCCGGCTGAAAGTTCCTGCCGTAATTCTGCAAAGTCCTGCTCGGTCTCCGCGCGTTCCAGAAAGCCGCGCACGCCGCGCAGATAGGAAAGTTCCTCTTCCCCGGCGGCGATCAGTTCGGTCAGTTTTTTCTCGGCATGGCGGGACTTTGTGTAGAGTTTATACATCCGCTGGGCATTGGCGGCGGGAGAGAGGCGTCCGTCGAGCGGGAGGGTAACGGCCGAGGGCGGGTCGGTCGTATAATCGGTGGCTGTAAAACTCTCCATTCCCCTGCGGATCTGCCAGATATTTTCGGTAATCAGATCGCCTGCGCGGCGGTATTCTTCGCCCTTTGCGCAGTCGGCCAATTCCTCTTTCTGCGCCTCCAGCTTCCGCACAAGCTGTGCTTCCCGACGCGAAAGCATCCGGGAAAGGTCTGAAGAGCGCTGACGCACCCGCTCGATCCGATCACGTTCTCCAAAATAACAGTCAAGCAATTCGCCGAAACTCCCGGGATGCGAGACGGTAAATCCACCGCTGTGAAGTGCGGTATAACTGTAGTCTACCGGCTCCCCCGACTCATCCGAAAGCAGAGTGGGACAGTACCGCCCGGCCTCCACGTCCGAAAACCAGGCATCGAAGACGGCATAGAGATCGGAAGGCTCCAAAGCATCGAGAGCGGCATCCTCCGCCGCGCCGAGACGACGGATCATTTCCCGCGCATTCTGCGCAGAGATCCCGCTATAGGTATCTCCGATAAAGCGGGCGGCACTCCTCCCGGCCGGATAGGCGGCAAGCGATGCCAAAAACTCCTCCTGTTTCCGCCGGAGCGGATCCAGTTTCTCCTGCGGCGGAGGAAGCGTATATTTCATGCCGGGGAGGACCTGGCGCACCTTACTGGCGGAAAAATCCACGATCTTCAGCGCCGAGATGATCTTATCTTCTCCGTCCAGAAGGATCAGATTGCTGTATTTCCCCATCATTTCCGCCACCAGCGTCCGGCTGACACCGTAACCGAGTTCGTCCCGGCAGGCAAAGGTGAACCGGGCGGCGCGATCGAACCCGATCTGCTCTGCCGCCACAAGTTTGGAGCCGAGCAGATGCTTGCGGAGGAGCATACAGAACATGGAGGGAACCGGGAGGTTTTCACGCTCTATCCGGGAATAGGAAAAATGGGGGACGTTGCTCCCCGCGACAAAGCAAAGACGGCGGCTGACTCCCGCGGCGTGTAATACGAGATCAAATTCATCCCGCGCCGGTTGGCAGATTTTTTCCACCTTCGCTCCGCCGAAAAGCGTGGCCGAGACTTCCGCCGTGACAGCGCGCAGCATTCCCGCATCAAAAGCCATCTTTTCACCTCCGATATAAAGTATTTTTTACATATTCAGGATCTTCCGTGCAAGCCGGAAAGCAGAAAACAGGGCCGCCCTCGCTCGGGCGGCCCGCAAATCATTTCAGAAAGCCGCTGACGATCTGCTCTTCCGCTTCGGCTTCCGAAAGGCCGAGCGTCATGAGTTTGATCAGCTGTTCCCCGGCGATCTTGCCGATAGCCGCCTCATGGATCAGCGAAGCGTCAATGCAATTTGCCGTCAGTTCCGGGATGGCGGTCACGTGCCCGTCATCCATCAGGATGGCATCGCACTCGGTATGACCGTGGCACGCGGCGTTCCCGTTCATGCGGGAACGAAAGATCTGCCCGGAATGCTCCTTGGCCACCGAACGCGACACCACGTTGGCGGAGCATCCCTCCCCGTTCATATCGACCGAGAAATCGGTTTCGGCCTGCTGAACACCGTGGGTCATAATCTTTTCGCGGATATTGATTGAAGCACCGGCAGCAAGGTCGGCCCGGGTCGTCCGCTTGGTCGAATCGATCCCTTTGATCTGGGTCGTTTCGATCTCCATCGAGCCGCCTTCTTCAATGTGGACCACTGTGGTCGGGTTCATGACGCGCCCGGCGCTCCCGTCCCCTTCCCCGTAATGCTTTTCGACGTAACGGACGTGCGCGTTTTTCCCGACGTAGAAAGTATGCACACCGTCATGCTGAGAAAGCCCCGTGCCGCAGTTATGAATCCCGCAACCGGCAATGATCGTAACGTCTGCTCCTTCGCCGATATAAAAATCGTTGATGACCGACTCCGAAACGCCGACCTTGCTGATAACGACCGGGATATGCAGGCTTTCATTCCTAGTGCCGGGCAGGATACGGACAGTGATCCCATCTCCCGCTTCCCGCGGGATGATCTCGATGTTGGCCGTAGAGGAGCGGCCGATCGAACGGCTGTTTTCCCGGATATTGTAGGCCCCGGTAGGGATGCCGTGCAGATCGGCGATCTCTGCCAGAAGCCCTTCTGTGATCTTATCCATGATAACCACCTGCCTTTTCAAACGGACGGCAAGAGGAAACGACCTTCCCCGTCAGGGTCGGCATGATCTTCTCGGGGGTGCCGTCATTCACGACTTCACCGCCGGCCAGCACCACAATACGGTCAGCGATGTTCAGGATCCGCTCCTGATGCGAAATGATCAGGACAGAATCCTGCTTCTCTCGATGAATCTTTTCAAAAACGCGGATAAGATTCTGAAAACTCCAGAGATCGATTCCCGCCTCGGGTTCGTCAAAAACCGAAAAAGACGTGCCGCGTGCCAGGATCGTGGCGATCTCGATCCGCTTCAGTTCTCCGCCTGAAAGACTGGCATTGACTTCCCGGTTGATATAGTCGCGGGCGCAAAGTCCGACCTCGGAGAGATAGTCGCAGGCCTCGGCCATCCCGATCTTTTTTCCCGAGGCAAGCATGATCAGATCGCGCACCGTGATGCCTTTGAACCGCACCGGGGTCTGAAATGCAAAACTGATGCCGCGTCTGGCGCGTTCGGTCACCGAAAGAGCGGTGATGTCCTCTCCGTCCAACAGGATCCGACCGCCGGTGGGGACAAGGATCCCCGCGATCAGTTTGGCAAGCGTGGATTTCCCGCCGCCGTTCGGCCCGGTGATGGCGGTAAGGCGGTCATCGAACCGCAACGAAACATCCCGCAGGATCTCTTTTTTCTCTTCTCCTTCTCCCGCCGAGAAGGAAAGATCGATAAGTTCTACCATATAACCTTCCCCGGGGCATCCGCCCCACTGTATTTTCTGTATTATTATAGCACGGAAAGGCGGGAAATGCAAGGGAAAATCCTCTTTTCCCGTCAAAGCCTTCAGCGGGGAGAGAAACGGTTTTCCTTCGCAGAAGCTGAATCCCCGCCCCCGCTTCCCGCATGAGGACGAGCCGCATCGTGCATCCCGGCACCGCCGGCCGAGCGGACGATGTATTTTTTGCAATAGCAACTGCCGCATCGCGGGCAGATAGGATGCCCACACCGGGAACAGAGAGTCTTGTGTCGCGGATTGTATGGCCGGTGACAGTGCCAGCAGGCGACCGCATCCCGATCGGCTTCCGCCAGACGCCTTTCGGTTTCCTCCGCTCGGAAAGCCGGCAGGTCGGCAAAAAAGTAAGAAGAACGCAGAGAACGGTATTCGCACAAAAGCCGACGACAGTTCTCCTGCGCATCGCGGTCAAGGCGAAGAAAATTCTCCAAAGAGGTGAGCGTATCAAGTTCCTTCACGAGATCGATGTATCGGCGTACCGTTGTCCGCGTGGGAAGCAGGAGTCCTTCGGCCGACGCGCCGGGGGCGGCAAATGCGGAGGAATCTTTCATGCGTTTGGCATCACGCATCGCCCGTTCTTTCGTGCACCCGGGAGAATCTGTCCCCGCGGATTGCGGCGCGGATCCCCCCCACGAAAGTTCGGGATGAAAGGAGGTGATATATCGGATAACGTCATCAGGCGACTGTTTCGAGGTAGCTACGGGATCGGACGGATCGGCGTCCGTCCTCCCCGTATGGGGATCCGGGGGGGCAGAAGCCCCGTCCCGCGGTGTTGTTTGCATCAGGTCTGCAAGCCTGCCGCCCGCGCAGAGCACTTGTACAAGATACGCGGCATTTGCGCGGATCTCTTCCTGCTGTTTTGGCAGGTAGAGGCCGGATTCACGACGGTACCACGAGCGGATCCCGGCTTCGGTTCGCAGAACAAAAGCAAAGTTATCTTTACATGAATCGGAATATATCGCGGAGAGCATGGAAAAAACATTGGTCTTGACCTTTTCTTCCGCTATCTCGGCAGGCCCGCTTTCCAGAAGCAGACGTTCTTCCTGCCCGGGGATATACCCTGCCGTCAGAGATGTGGAAAAGCGAAAGAACTCGCCGTTTACCGCCTCGGGGTGCGAGACGATGAACGCATTCAGTTCCCGCCGTGCGAGAAACCGCGCATACGCAAGAAGGAAGGAACTGCTCTTCTGCCCCGCCCCCGCCTCGGGAAAAAGAAGCGGGAGCAAAAAAGCCGAAAACGCCGCCCCTCCCGCAAGCGTCAGCGCAAGGCTGAGCGCGATGAGAAGAACGGCGTGATCGCCGGGAAAGCCGCCGGTGCCCGCCATGATCGCAAGGACCGCCGCGGGCAATACCGGCGAAAGCGGGAGCAGAATGCGCGCCGCCCGACGGGCGGCGGCATAGCGGTTCCGCCTTGCCAGCAGCAGTCGGTACCGAAGCGGCAGATCCTCCGCTCTGGCAATCTGTTTTTTTCGTTTTTCGGTCCCTTGGATTTCTGCCATGATCTTTTACGATCAGAAGCCGAGCCTGCTGATCTTTTCCTGCATGGTGGCCGTTGCGGCCGCATCCTGCAAGCCGGTCTCCAGGTGATAGGTCACGCTCTCGCCGGTGGCAAGATACCGTTCGTATCCGTGCGCCTTGCAATAGAGATATCCCTTATGTTCTCCCGTAGCGGGCAGAACCATGCCGAGCGCATCCTCATCCCCGGTCCGGGCGATCCAGCGGACACCGAACGGCAGTTCCTCCGGGCGATGACATACATAGACCGAACTTCCGTCCGGGAAGACCTGCATCGTGTAAGCGCGCCCGTCTTCATCGGCCGCATAGCGGCAACAGAAGACGATCTCGGGCATATACGCCTGCCCGGGGGCGCCGACCTCGTCCATCAAGCCGGGATCGCGATCCAGGCGGTCAAGATACGCATTGGTCGCCGCCGCTCTGGCCGGATCGTAATTCTTTGGAACTTCGTGATTCACGATAATATCCTTGCGCGGAGCCGTGTAGGAAAGGCGGGAGCCGTCCACCGGGCGGTGGTTGATATGACAGAGATAGAAATATTCGAGCGGCAGATCCTTATGGTTCTCAAAGCGCACCGTCACGTCCAAAAGGGTCTTTCCTTCATAGAGTTTCACCGTCGGGCAGAAGTCGTAATCGGCTTCAAAACAACGCTTGTGCGAATAGGTTCCGCTGATGCCGATATACTTGCCCTTTTCATCCTCCCCGCAGAGAATATACACATCGTGGTACCTGGCGATCGGCAGTTCCCCGTGCGGCAGGTGCGTGTCCTCCGCCGTCGGATTCCCCATCGCGGTCAGACCGCAGTGCATCAGAAATCCTCCATAGGTCTCGCCGTAAGTATCTTTGGCGGGCATCGGCTCATCGTAGATCGACTTCATAGTGAGTTCACGGCCGAGAAACTCGGCGCGCCACACCATCTGCCCCATGTACGGAAGCACCACGATATTCCCCTTATCGTTTGTAAGCCGGACGGCAGAAACGCCGGTGGAATAGACAAAGAGCGAGGCCTTGAGTGCGCCCGCGGAAAGAACGGTGGTTTCCTTTTCGGTAAAATAGATTTCTTTCAGATAGGTTCTGGTTTCCATACGATCCTCCAAAGTAATCAATATCATCTACAGTGTAGCACTGCCGGGCAGGAAAGTCAAGCCTTCCCGAACAGCAGATCAAAGGAAAACGCCATCTCGTTCTCGCGGAGCTGATACCGGGCGGGAAGTTCGGGCCCGCAGGAACGGCTTCCCACTCCGCGCATACGGTAATCGATATTCAGGACCGGCGCATTCGTCCGCACGACCTCGTGCCGATGGAGCGGGAAGGCGTCGGCTTCACACGGAGAGAGCGAGAAGGAGAAGTCGGCTTCCGAGTAAGCCGTCACGGTTCCGGCGGTTCCGCTGAGTGAGACTTCCCGGGTATTTACGTGGCTACCGCCCTCCTGCGATTTGATGTACAGCACGTACATATCGGAAACCGGGGACTCATGAAGCCCAACCGTGGCAAGCATTTTTTTATCCTCGTAGCATTCTGCGGGGCCGCGGCCGAAATAACGGACGTCCGTATATTCGTCCGCCAGCGGGATCTGGAAGCCGTAACGGCCGAGCAGATCGACTACTCCGTTGGTCTTCTGCTCTGCGCGGATGTCGGTATGCACCCGTCCGTCATCGTAGAAGGTATAGGTGATGACCGATTCCACGCGCCAGGCAAGTTCCACGCAGACGTGCGCACCGCTGAGCGTGACGGTGTTGCCCTCGGCGCGGCGGTCGCGGACAAAATAGTAAACATGGTTGGCAATATCCCCGATCGTGCGGCCGAGCACAGGGCGACGCAACTGGATATCGTTGTCGATCGGCGCGCGGTAGGTATTGAACTTCACCGGGGCGCGGAGGACCTCCCTGCCGCCGGCACGGATCGAGGAAAACATCCCGTCCCGTCCGATACGGTATTCCGCCCCGGGCGTTCTGACGGTAAAGACGCCACCGTCTTCCGTGATATGCACGTGAGCCGCTTCGGCGGGGAGTTCTTTTTTATAGACGTCTGAAAGAATGACCTGCCGGGTGGCCAGATCCCGTCCGTCCCGGAAGAATTCAAAGTTCACGGTCAGATAGCCGCCCCTGTTGGCCGGAAGCGGAAGGCTGTATGCGCGGACGCCCCGGGCAGGGATCCCAGCAAGGTCGAAGGTACCGCGGGAAAGCACGGCGCCGTCCTCTTCGATCCGATAGCGGCATTCCACGCCGTCAAGCGGGAGAAAATCGTAGCGGTTGACGACCGTATATTTCCCGTCCGCATACAAAACATCGACCGGAGCATAGACTTCTTTGGCTTCCAGAAGTCCCGAATTGACGCGCCGGTCTGGCTCCACAAGACCGTCCACGCAGAAGTTGCCGTCGTGCATGAATTCACCCGACTCACCGCCCCAACGGTAAACGTCTCCGCCCATCCAGACGGCGTGATCGCACCACTCCCAGATAAACCCTCCCATGGCCTCGTCATGGGCGTTGAGGATCTCCCAGTATTCGGCAAGATCACCGCTGGAGTTCCCCATGGCGTGCGAATACTCGCAAAGCACGAAGGGGACGCGGCATTCGTCCTTTTCCAAGAGGTCGCGGCAGGCGGCCGGGGAAAAGTACATTCTCGAATACATATCGACCTGCGGCACATCGAGATTCAGACCGGTTTCGGTCGCGCGGCAGGTGCCCTCGTAATGCACCGGGCGCCCGGGGTCGACCGCGTGCAGATAGTCTGCCATGGCGATAAAGTTTTTCCCCCATCCCGCCTCGTTTCCGAGCGACCAGGTAATGACCGAAGCGCGGTTTTTGTCACGCCCGTACATATTGGCCGCGCGGTCAAGATACGTCGGGCGATAGGCCTCGGTCTCGGGCAGACGGTTCCAGTCGGAAAGAAGCCAGTCCGTGGAGGAACAGCAATCTCCGTGCGACTCGATATCGCATTCCTCCATCACGTAGATGCCGTACAGATCGCAAAGGACCGGGAGCAAGGGATGCGGCATATAGTGCGAGGTGCGGATGGCATTGATGTTATGCTCCCGCATGATGCGCAGATCCTGCTCAATATCCGCAAGGCTTTCCACCCCGCCGCGCCGCGTGGAGGTATGGCGGTTCACCCCGTGCATCTTGACGGGACGGCCGTTGATCTTGAAAATACGGCCGTCGATCGTGATGCGGCGCACCCCGATACGTTCGGTGATACATTCCCCGTTCCGGGAAATTTCGGCGCGGTACAGGTAGGGCGTTTCAGCCGTCCAGAGACGCACGTCGGGGATCTGAAAAACGAGATCGGTCCCGCTTCCCTTCCCGATCATACGGCTACCGTCATAAAGAGTGATTTCCGCCGGCTTGTCACACTGGATCTCTACCTTCCCTACATTTCCCTCGTAGTCGGTCAGCACCCGATAATCGGTCAAATGACCTTCCGGGCGGCGCAGGACGTACACGTCGCGGACGATGCCGGAATACCGGAACTTGTCCTGATCCTCCAGATACGTGCCGGAGCACCATTTGAAGACCAGTACGCGGATCTCGTTCTTCCCTGCGTGCAAAAATTCGGTCATGTCGAATTCATGAAAAAGATGCGTCCCGGTGGCAAACCCGACAAGTTTTTGGTTTACCAACAGGTAATAGCAGCTGTCAACGCCCTCTAATACAATATAGTACCTGCCAGAAAGATCGCCGGCGTCGTACTCGGTCACGTAAAGGCCGCAGGGATTTTCGCGATCCACGAAAGGCGGATGATAGGGAATCGGGTAATTGCTGTTCGTATACTGTTCACCGTCATATCCATGCTTCTGCCAGCAGGACGGAACCTCGGTCACCTCGTCCGCATCGGCGGTCTCAGCTCCCGGAACGTAATAGGGAAAATAGCGGAATCGCCACGAAGAAAGCATACAAACCCGGTCGGATTCTTCCCGCCGGATGCTGTCGTTAAAAGAAGAAAACGGAACATAATAGTTGCGAGGCGGCAACGCCCCAACTGATACTGTATAGTCCTCCAGCCACCCAAGGGGGAGCGAATCTTTTTTACAGGACATAACCTTCTCCTTATTTTTAAAAACATATGGGTTCGCAACAAACATTATTTAATGAAGAAAAAATCCGAACGTCGGATGAAAAACTTTCCTCCCTGTTCGGATTTTATAGATGGCGCACGGCCGTTGGTGGACACAGGGGGGCTCGAACCCTCGACCTTACGGATGTGAACCGTACGCTCTAACCAACTGAGCTATGCGTCCATGACTTCTCAAGTATAGCACAGCTTTCCGCATTTGTAAAGGGGATTTTCAAAAAAAGTTTCTTTCTTCTTCTCAGGAATCGGGAAACATTGCAGATGTTGCTGTAAAAACGAGAAAGAATCATCGGAAATTTACCTCTTCTTTCATTTTCTATTGCAAATAAAAAACGATTCTGCTATAATATACTGTAAAAGCATGGGACGTTTGCGCCCCGGAAAGCAGGTTTTATGTATAAAACGAGCGATACCGCAATACAGGATGCGGAACTGAAGCAGATCCTTGCCGATTCCCTGAAGGGACGAAAGCTGAAAAAGGTCCTGCTCCTCCCGCCGGACTACACCCGGATGTATTCGGGTGCCGGAAAAATCACCGCCTATTATTACGAGATGCTGAAAGATACGTGCGAGGTCGACGTCATGCCCGCCCTCGGCACGCATATCCCGATGACGGAGGAAGAATGCCGGGCATTCTTCCTCGGGAAGATCCCCTTTGACCGTCTGATCGTCCACAACTGGCGCACCGACGTCATAAAGATCGGGGAAGTTCCTGCCGATTTCGTGCGCGAAGTCTCCGAAGGGTTAGTCAACTTTTCGATCGACGTAGAGGTCAACCGGCGCATCATGGATCCCTCCTATGACCTTATTATTTCCGTCGGGCAGGTCGTGCCGCACGAGGTCGTCGGGATGGCCAACTACTCCAAAAACATCTTTGTCGGATGCGGCGGAAGCAGTATGATCAACAGCTCACATATGCTGGGAGCCTTTTACGGGCTGGAACGCATCATGGGGCGCGACTTCTCTCCCGTGCGCCGGGTCTTCGACTATGCGCAGGAGCATTTCCTTTCCAACGTGCCGCTCCTCTATGTGCTGACCGTCACGACCAACACCGGGGAAAATACCAACCTGCACGGCATCTATATCGGCAACCGCCGGGAGCTATTTGAGATGGCGGTAGCGCAGAGTCAGGAAAAGAATCTCAATCACATGGACAAGCCGCTGAAAAAGGTCGTCGTTTATCTTGACCCGCGCGAATTCAAAAGTACGTGGCTCGGGAACAAGGCCGTCTACCGCACGCGGATGGCGATCGCAGACGGCGGAGATCTGATCGTCCTTGCCCCCGGCGTCAAGATGTTCGGCGAAGACCCGGAAAACGACAAACTGATCCGCAAATACGGGTACGTCGGACGCGAGCGCGTTTTGAAACTGGTGAAGGAGAATGCCGATCTGCAGGAGAATATGTCGGTCGCGGCGCACCTGATCCACGGTTCGTCGGACGGCCGGTTCCGTATCACGTACTGCACGAAACTCCTCACCGAGGAAGAAGTGCGAGGCGCAGCCTTCGATTATATCCCCTACGATGAGATCGTGAAAAAATACGACCCCGCCGTGCTTACCGACGGCTTCCATACGATCGACGGCGAGGAGATCTTTTATATCAGCAACCCGGCGCTCGGGCTCTGGACGAGGGACTGACCGTGGATACGAGAATCATCGATCTGCACACGCATTCGCGATGTTCAGACGGCTCAATGACTCCGACGGAACTGGTTGACCACGCAAAGAACGCCGGCATTGCC
Source organism: uncultured bacterium (assembly GCA_949282345.1). Lineage (GTDB taxonomy): Bacteria > Bacillota > Clostridia > Oscillospirales > CAG-272 > UBA1740. The sequence continues at coordinate 107,690 of CASDOQ010000025.1, forward strand.
GCCATTGCCCTCTCCGACCACGATACCGTGGCCGGGGTGCGTGAAGCCATGGCAGAAGGCGAACGGATCGGCGTGGAGGTCGTCCCGGCCATTGAGCTCTCGGTTATTTCAAAAACCGAAACCCATATCCTCGGATATTTTATCGACCCGGATTCCCCCGCGATGTCCGAGGCGATGGAGAAAATCCTCGCCACGCGTCGTTACCGCTCCGAAGAAACCTGCCGTCTTCTGAACGAGATCGGCTTCCCCGTCACGATGCAGGAGGCGGAAGAACTGGCGGGCGGCGAAATGCTCTGCCGGGCACATTTTGCGCGGCTTTTGCAGAACAAGGGGCTCGTCCCCTCGGTCAAGGAGGCTTTTGACAAATATCTCGCCAACGGTCGCCCGGCCAACTGCAACGTACAGGCCATCACCGACCGGGAAGCCATTGACCTGATCCATGCGGCAGGGGGCATTGCGTTCGTGGCGCACCTGCATCTGATCCGTCTTACCGATGAAGAACTTTTTTCCTATCTTTCGGGTCTCAAAGAAGCGGGACTCGACGGGATAGAAGGCTATTACACCGAATACACGGAAGAAATGCAGGATAAGTTCCAGAAGATGGCCCGGACGCTCGGCCTGCAGATCTCGGGCGGAACCGATTTTCACGCCGCCATGAAGCCACACATCTCGATCGGCCACGGGCTCGGCGGTCTCTCCATTCCCTACTCTGTTCTCGAAAATATGAAAAAGTATTATAAAACAAAAAGGAAGGTACACGCAAATGAAAAAATCTGATATCGGTCTTATCGGTCTTGCGGTCATGGGGGAAAACCTTGTCATCAACATGGAAAGCAAGGGTTTCACCGTCTCGGTTTACAACCGCACGACGGAAAAGGTCAAGAAGTTTGTGGAGGGACGCGCCAGCGGGAAGAACATCGTCGGCACGTATTCTCTCGAAGAACTGGTCGCCAGCCTCGAAAAGCCCCGCAAGATCATGATGATGGTCAAGGCCGGCTCGGCTGTAGACGAAATGATCGAAAAACTGCTCCCGCTCCTTGACGACGGAGATATCCTGATCGACGGCGGTAACTCTCACTTCCCCGACACGGCCCGCCGTACCGCCTACGTGGAAAGCAAAGGAAAACTCTATATCGGAACCGGCGTTTCCGGCGGCGAAGAAGGCGCGCTCAACGGCCCGAGCCTGATGCCCGGCGGTTCTCCTGCTGCATGGCCCTATGTCAAGCCCATTCTGCAGGCCATCTGCGCGAAGGTCGAAGACGGTTCTCCCTGCTGCGACTGGGTCGGTGAAAACGGTGCCGGACACTTTGTGAAAATGGTTCACAACGGCATTGAGTACGGCGATATGCAGATGATCTGCGAAGCCTATCAGCTGATGCGCGATTACCTCGGCATGAGCGACGACGAAATGCACGATGTCTTTGCCGACTGGAATACGAAGGAGCTGGACAGCTACCTGATCGAGATCACAAAAGACATCCTGGCATACAAGGATGAAGACGGTTCCCCGTTGGTCGAGAAGATCCTTGATACCGCCGGCCAGAAGGGTACTGGCAAGTGGACCGGCATTGCCGCCCTCGACGAAGGCGTGCCGCTGACGCTGATCGGCGAAGCCGTCTTTGCCCGTTGCCTCAGCGCCATGAAGGAAGAAAGAGTGCAGGCTTCCCAGGTTCTCAGCGGACCGAAGCCCGAATTTCACGGCGACAAGGCCGCCTTTATCGAAGACATCAAGAACGCGCTCTTTGCGGCCAAGATCGTCTCTTATGCACAGGGCTACACGCTGATGCGTTCCGCGGCCAAGACCTACGGTTGGAACCTCAACTACGGCGGGATCGCGCTCATGTGGCGCGGTGGCTGTATCATCCGCAGCGTATTCCTCGGCAAGATCAAGGAAGCCTTCGACAAAAACCCCGAACTGCCGAACCTTCTGCTGGATCCTTATTTCAAGGGCGTCATCGAGAAGGCCCAGGCCGGTTGGAGACGCGTCTGCTCTGCCGCTATGATGAACGGCATTCCGATGCCCGCCATGTCCTCCGCCCTTTCGTACTACGACGGCTACCGTTGCGAACGCCTCCCGGCCAACCTGCTTCAGGCACAGCGTGACTACTTCGGCGCTCACACCTATGAGCGTGTCGATGCGCCCCGCGGTCAGTTCTTCCACACCAACTGGACGGGCAAAGGCGGTGACACGGCCGCGACCCAGTATTCGGTCTGAGCGATCCCGTACAATTTTCACACTATTTCATTCAGGAGGGAAACCCTATGAAAATCAGAGAAAACTATAAATACGCTCTCGTGGTCCCCACCAGCATGGGCGTCCGTATCTGCCCGCCCGACGGCCAGCCGGTCTACTCTTCCGAGCTCTTCCGTATGCAGGTAACGAGCGCGGAGACCAACGTGGCCAGCATTTCTTCCTACCTCGGCCTCCCCGTGCACGTTCTGACGACCTTTGTCAAGGACAGCCCGATCGCCAAAATGATCAAAAACAATCTCCGCCAGCGCGGCATGACCTATGAGGGTGCCGAGGTGGAACAGGGCGGCCCGTGGGGCTACCGCCACCAGTTCAACATTGCGGACAGCGGATACGGCGCACGCGGACCCCGCGTACAGAACGACCGTGCCGGCGAAGTCGGCCGGACGCTGAACGTCAAGGATTTTGACCTGGATCGCCTCTTCGGTGAAGAGGGCGTTGCCGTTCTGCACCTCTCGGGTCTTATCGGTGCTCTCTCCCCTGAAACCAGTAAGTTCTGCCTGGAACTCGCCCGCGCCGCCAAAAAGCACGGCACGCTGATCTCCTTCGACTTAAACTACCGCGCCTCCTTCTGGAAGGGCCGCGAACAGGAACTGCATGACATCTTTACCGAGATCGCCTCTGTTTCCGATATCCTGGTCGGGAACGAAGAGGACTTCCAGCTCTGCCTCGGACTCGAAGGGCCCGAAGCGGGCGGCAAAGATCTCGCCTCCAAGATCGACAGCTTCAAAGCGATGATCCGCACGGCCAAGGCACAGTATCCGAACGTCTCTGTCTTCGCTACGACCCTGCGTCAGGTCATCAACGTCAACCGTCACCTGTGGGGTGCCATCATGCTGAACGGTGACGAATGGCACGTTGCCGAGCCCCGTGAGATCACGGTCCTTGACCGTATCGGCGGCGGCGACGGATTTGTGGGCGGTCTGATCTACGCCATCATCAAGGGCTGGGATGCCGAGAAGCAGCTCCAGTTCGGATGGGCGAGCGGCGCGCTGGCCACGACCTTCCTCACCGACTACGCACAGCCCGCAGACGAAGATCAGATCTTCAGCATCTGGGGCGGAAACGCCCGCGTCAAGCGGTAAAAGAACAAAGGGCCCGGAGACAAGATCTCCGGGTCTTTTGCTTTTTCGGTTTTTTCCTTCTCATATATCGGCCGGTCTTTCGTGTCGAAAGCGAGGGAAAGCGAGATAAAACTGTGGAAAGACGATCCCGATGAAAGCTTTATTTTTTCGGTGATACGAGCGTAAAGTTCTTTCCGTCTCCCCGGAAAACGATCGTGCCGGAAAGATCGGTACGGAGGATCTCGACTTCCGCCTTTTGCAGGGAGGCCAAGGTCTCGGCGCAGGGATGACCGTATTTGTTCCCCGCCCCGACCGATATGACCGCATAATCCGGGTGGACCCGGGAAAGAAAGGTCTGCCCGGTGGAAGTGTCGGAGCCGTGATGCCCGACCTTCAGGATATCGGCGCGTAGCGCTGCGGGCGAGCAGGCCGCCAGCATTTCATTCTCGGATATTGTTTCCGCATCCCCGGTCATGAGGACGCGATTTTCACCGAAAACAAGGCGAAAAACGATACTGTAATTATTGGTATTGGAGTACTTTTCGGAATTCGGGGCAAGAAGTTCCATACGGAGCGAACCGGCTGTCAGGGTCATCCCTGCTTTTCCTTGTATGACGTCCACGTCCCGCTCTTCCAGTGCCGCTACGGTATTGGTAAAGATCTGCGTACTTTTCGCCACGTCCGGCATCAGGCAATGCGTGACGGTAAAAGCGCGGATAATATCGGGGGCGCCGCCGATATGGTCGGCATCCGGATGCGTGAGGAAAAGATAATCGATCTTTTCGATATTCAGATCTTGCAAATATGTAATGATGCTTTGCGTGACGGATTTCTTGATATCGCCCGTATCCACCAGAATGACGGCGTCCGCCGTCCGGATGAGAGTAGAGTCCCCCTGACCCACGTCCAGAAAGTGGATCTCCACTTCCCCGTCCGGGGATTCCTCGGCTTGGGTCGTCGAAACCGTCGTTTCTACCGGGGAGGGCACAGTCGTTTCCAAAGAGGTCGGCACGGTCGTTTTCGCCGTTGTGCCTATGCCGGGGATGAGTTGACAGGAAGTCAGACTCGTCAATAAAAGAAGCAGGACGAGAATGAGCGCCGGGAAACGGCTTTTTGCAAATCGTTTTGAATTCATGAGAGATATCTCCTTCCTTCCAGTGCGCGGTTGAGCGTCACTTCATCGGTATATTCAAGATTCCCGCCGACCGGGATGCCGTATGCCAGCCGTGCGACCTTGACCGAATAGGGCGCAAGGATCCGGCAAAGGTACATCGCAGTCGCCTCGCCCTCTACGTCGGGGTCGGTCGCCACGATGACTTCCCGCACGTCCCCCGCGGCCACCCGTTCACGCAATCCGGCAATCCGGAGAGAGTCGGGCGTTATGCCGTTCATCGGAGACAACGCGCCGCCGAGAACGTGATAAAGCCCCCGGTATTCGCGCACCCGCTCGAACGCAAGAACGTCACGCGCCTGCTCCACTACGCAAATGACGCCGCGGTCACGGTCGGGATCGGCGCAAACGGGGCAGATCTCCCCGGTCGTATAATTGCCGCAGACACGGCAGGGGCGTATTTTCCGCTTGGCATCCAGGATCGCCTCGGAGAAAGCGGTCGCTTCCTCATCGCTGAACGAAAGGACCGAAAAGGCCATCCGCACAGCACTCTTTCCGCCGATGCCGGGAATATGGCGGAACATTTCAATCAGCCGCTGTAACGGCTCCGCGTATTCCTGCATTTCAGAAAAGTCCCGGGATTCCAGACATTCCGGGCATGCCCGGCAGATTCATCTGCCCGGTGATCTTGCCCATCTCGGCTTCCGCCGTCTCGTCTACGGTGTGGATGGCCTGGTTGACGGCCGCCATGACGATATCGCTGAGCGTTTCGATGTCCTCGGGATCAACGATCTCCGGCGCGATGTCAAGAGAAAGGATCTCACGCTTTCCGTTGATCTTCACCGTGACGGCGCCGCCGCCCGCCGCGGCGGTATACTCCGCCGCCTCAAGTTCTGCCTGTTTGGCCTGCATATCCTCCTGCATTTTCTGTGCCTGCTTCAGCATATCGGCCATGCCGCCGTTGTTGGGGATTCTGACTTTCATGTTAAGTCTCCTTTACATTATTTCTGTTCCAGAGCTTCCGTAAGCTCATCAATCACAGTGTGGGAAGAGGAAGAATTTTCGGCTTCCAACAAAATTTCGCGAACAGGAGTTCCCGCCGCTGCCAGAGAAGCCGCCAAGGAAGCGCGGTTTGCCTCGGTATTGAGAAGCGTTACATAAAACGGACTGGCAAGGCGAAGAAGGAACCGCCCGTCGCCCGAAAGATATCCGTGCGCTCCGCGCAGAAGCCCGGCAAGGCTTCCCTGCGAACGGACAATATCTTCCGCGATCTCCCGGAAACCGCCGTAGGGCCGGAAACTGGAAGGGTCATCGGCCGAGGCAGGTTTCTTTTCAGCCGCAGGATCCGGCTTCTTTTCTTCGGGGCCGAGGATCTCCTCGGTGCCGGATCTTTTGACCGTGGGATCTTTTTCCGGCGCGGAAGACGTGGGAGCTTCGGCAGTATTTCCGGCCGGCGATGTGCCGGCAACCGTCCCGGACGGCGCGGAAGGCGTCAGGGGCACCACTCCCGCCGTGAGGGCAGCAACTTTTTTCTCAAGTTCCGAAATCCGCAACAAAAGACTCTCTTCCCCGCCTGACAAGACCGGGTCGCACAGGCGCGTAAGAGTGAGTTCGGCAGTCGCGCGGCGCGAAAGGCCGGTACGTTGCATCCGGCCGAGCGCATCCTCCAGAAGCCGGACATGATAGACCATCGTCTCCATGGAAAACCCTTCGGAAAGCGTGCGGATGCGTTCTGTCTCCGCATCGGTCAGATCGAGATATTCCACCGCGTTCTTAGCAGTTCGATAGACCATCATATCCCGGTAACAGTCGATCAGATCCTGCCAAAAGACCGTAACATCCCGGGAAGACATGACCAGTTCGTGGATCTTCCGGTACAGGGCGGCATAATCACGCGCCCGGATCGCCTCGATCACCGCATAAACGCTTTCGGTGTCGCCGGCGCCGCAGGTCGCGGCGACCAGTTTTTCATCGATCTTTTCTTTTCTCCCGGCGCAAAGTTCCAACAGGCTGATCGCGTCCCGCATCCCCCCCAGCGCAAGGCGTGCGAGAAGCCGGGCGCCGTCCTCGGTGAGGTCTATCCCCTCATGCTCGGAGATGTACAGAAGGCGGCGTGCCAGTACGGCTCCGGAAATACGGTGAAAATCGAAGCGCTGACAACGCGAGACGATCGTACTCGGAAGTTTATGCAGCTCGGTCGTTGCTAGGATGAAAATGACGTGGGCAGGCGGTTCCTCCAGGGTTTTTAAGAGGGCATTGAACGCGCCGCCGCTCATCATATGCACCTCGTCAATGATATAGACGCGGTATCGGAGCGCCGCCGGCGTGAAAACGATCTCATCCCGGATGTCACGCACGTCGTTCACGCCGGTGTTGCTCGCCGCATCCATTTCAATCACGTCCGTGGCGCGCCCCTCGTCGATCGAGCGGCAGGCCTCGCATTCGTTACAGGGATTCCCGTCCTTGGGATGCAGGCAGTTCACCGCCTTGGCAAGGATCTTGGCGCTACTCGTCTTTCCCGTCCCACGGGAGCCGCAAAAAAGATACGCATGGCTCACCTTGCCCGATGCCACTTCGTATTTCAATATGCCGGTGACGTGATCCTGCCCCCAGACGTCGTCAAAGTCCTGCGGGCGCCATTTCCGATAAAGCGCACGGTACATATAGGGAACCTCCAAAAACTAAAAAGAAAGGGGGCGCCCGCCTGGGGCATCCCCTCGGCACAAGCCCCCGGCTCGCCGGTTTCCAAAGCCCGGATAAGACCATACACCGTAAATTCGAACTACCTCCCACACACGGGAGCCGTACCGCCCACTCCGGACAGGTTGCCTCGCGGCACACCGGGTTTGCCGCTTAATGCTGCTTGGTCTCCCACCTGACATGGTTCACAGCACCCGATTGCGCAAGACCCATCCTTCATCGCAAGCCGCATACGGCGCAGACTGCACGGAAGGCGCCCTCCTCTACGGAAATCACCCCTGCTATAGCGGATTTCAGGTACAAGGCACCGCTACCGCCCCGGCCAGTATGGTCCTATCCGGCCTTTGGAAACTTACAGAATACAGTATAACAGAAAAAATGCTTTTATGCAAGAGATCGCACAAGATTTTTCAAATATTTCACAAAAGAAACCCGCCGTCTACCGAAAGCGTCTGCCCGGTGATAAAGGAAGCCTCCTCCCCGGCCAGAAAGAGCATGGCGGCCGCAACGTCCCCGGGAGTGCCGAGACGGCAGAGCGGCGTTTCATTTGTAAGTTCCTCTAAAGTATCGGCAGACAGAGCGGCGTTCATGGCCGTATCAATCACGCCGGGGGCGATGCTGTTGACCGTAATGCCGGAGGGACCGACCTCCTTGGCCAGCGCGCGCGTCATCCCGATGAGAGCCGCTTTGGAAGCAGAATAATGCACCTCGCAGGAGGCACCGCTCACCCCCCACATGGAGGAAATATTGATGATGCGCCCCCACTGCTTCCTGATCATGGCGGGAAGAAGCGCGCGGGCATAGTAAAACGGGCCGTTGACGTTCACGGCAAAGGTCGACGCCCACTCTTCATCGGTCAATTCCGTGAAGAGCGAAAAAGAGGAAACGGCCGCATTGTTGACGAGGATATCCACCTCGCCGATCTCGGCCCGTACCCGTCGGCAGGCCTCGGCCACCTCGCTCGAAGAAGCGGAATCCGCCCGTACCGGGAAAGCGCCGACCGAACGGGCAAGTTCTTCCGCTTCGTTTTGCGCGTTCCGATAGGTGAAGGCCACGCAATATCCCGCAGAAGCAAAACGGCGCACCGCCTCTGCCCCGATACCGCGGGAACCTCCGTTGATCAGTACTTTTTTCATTCTGTCATCCTCTCTTTCAAAAAGGCGAAAATCAAATCGATCCGGCCGTACGCGCGGCGTTTTGCGGAGAGTCGCCGGCGCCGGGGCCGGTCTCTTCTTGCTTTCGGTAAGCCAATATAAAAAAGGAGGCCTCGGTCGTGAGCGAAGTCAGAGAAGCAAGCCGCTCCCGGCCGGCCGCCGGGGTACGGTAATAATACGGCGTCATCGAAAAGAGGTCGGCGATCGCCTCCTGCGTGGGAAGGCAGAGAGGAAAACGCACCTCTTCTTTTTGTAAAAGCCTGAATCCCGGCAAGGCTTCATCGGCTACGGGATTTTCGTACGGGGTATCGTAAAGAACCGACTTCATGGAAAAAAGGTGCCGGGGCCCCGGAACCGCAAGCAACAGGATCCCGTCAGAGCGAAGAATGCGGGCATATTCTTCGGTGGCCAGAGGGGCGAAAATGCAGGAAACGAGCGCAGCAGATCGATCGGGATACGGAAGGCGGTAGACGCTGGAAACGGCAAATGCAGCATCCGGCAACCGGCGTGCCGCCAGGCGGAGCGCATCCTTCGATACGTCAAATCCGATGCAGCGTCCGAACAGGTGCGCCAGTGCCTCCGTATAATAACCTTCCCCGCACCCGGCATCGACATAGCTTCCCTTCGGATCGGAAAAAACGGCCGCCGTGCGGGCCAGCCCCTCGCGGAGCGGCGCATAATACCCGCCGGACAGGAAGCGGCGGCGCGCCGCAATCATCTCGCGATTGTCCCCGTGGGCGGCCGAGGAACCCGTCAGCAGATTGACGTATCCGCGCGCGGAAATATCGAAGTTATGTCCGGCCGGGCAGGAAAAAGCCTTTTCGTTGCGTGCCAGCGGGGCGCGGCAGACCGGGCAGAGAAAATCGGATCGCATAACATCTCCTTATAAAAATCCTCCCGGTGCGAGCCCGGAAAACAGCGGTTCTCCGGCAAAGATACACGGCCGGATTCATACACGAAAAGCGGGGTATGCTGATCGGGAGAAATTGTCGCAGGCAAGGCGCAAGGGCGCAGGGGGGCGACGGTGCAGTGATCTGCTCCGAGCCGACCGCGTCGCCCAGCAACGAAGTATGGGCAATTTATACGATCAGCATCGCGTCCCCGAAGGAGAAGAAGCGATACCTTTCCCGCACCGCTTCCCGATAGGCGCGGAGGATATAGTCGCGCCCGGCAAGAGCGGAAACCAGCATGATGAGCGTGCTTTCCGGCAGATGGAAATTCGTGATGAGGGCATCCACCGCGCGGAAACGGTAGCCGGGATAAATAAAGATCCCGGTCTCGCCGCTCATCGGATGAACGATGCCGTTTTCATCGGCCACACTTTCCAGTACTCGGCAGGCGGTCGTACCCACGGCGACCACACGGCCGCCGCTCTTCCGGCGTTCGTTGATCAGGTCAGCCGTCTTTTGCTCGATATGAAAATGCTCGGTGTGCATCAGGTGATCCTGAATTTTTTTCGCCTTTACCGGACGGAAGGTGCCGAGCCCCACATGAAGCGTCAATTCTGCGTACGCAGTGCCCGAAGCGCGTACCTTTTCGAGAAGTTCTGTGGTGAAATGCAACCCGGCCGTCGGAGCAGCGGCGGAACCGCGCTCCTTGGCATACACGGTCTGATAGCGTTCCTTATCTTCGAGTTTTTCCGTAATATAGGGCGGGAGCGGCATATTTCCGACAAGATCAAGCACCTCGTAGACCGAGGTATAGGCAGCGGGATACGAGAAACTGACCAGCCGGTTCCCATCCGGCAGGATCTCCGTGATCTCGGCGTGAAGAATACCGCCAAAGAGGAAAGAGGCCCCCTCCCTTGCCCGTTTCCCGGGGCGGACCAGACACTCCCACCGGCCATTCTCCTGCATCCGAAGAAGCAAGAGTTCGATCGGTGAACCATTTTGGGAAAGACCGATCAGGCGGGCGGGGATCACACGAGAGGAATTGACGACCAGCACATCCTCCGGCCGCAAATACTCACAGATGTCGTAAAAATGCCGGTGCGTGATTTCCCCGGTCTTACGGTCAAGCACCATCAGGCGCGAGCCGTCCCGACGCGAGAGTGGGGTCTGCGCGATCAACTCTTCCGGCAAATCGTAATAAAAATCGTGCGTGACGAGATCCGTCGCGCAGCGTTCGTTCAGAATCACATGATTCTCTTCCATAAAAGCACCTCGTTGACTTCGGCATATAATAACAGTAGCATTATAGTATATTTTTATTGGGAATGCAAGTCCTCCCGTCATCGTTGAGGTATATAATGCAAAGAAATCACAAACTTCCGCCCTTCCGGGGCGTTGCAACAGCACTCATAACCCCCTTCCGACAGGGAAAGGTCGACCTGGAACGCTTCCGGGAACAGGTGGACTTTCAACTGCGCGGCGGCGTGGACGCCCTGGTCGTCTGCGGTACGACCGGGGAAACCCCTACTCTCCGCCCGCGCGAGCGCGACGCCCTTCTCAGCGCCGCCTGCGAGGAAGCAGACAAAACGTTGCCGGTCATCATGGGAACCGGCTCCAACGATACAAGAACCGCCGTAGCAGCCGCCAAACGCGCCGCCAGGCTGGGGGCGGACGCTTTATTGGCCGTCACACCGTACTACAACAAAGGAACCAAGAACGGAATCGTAGATCATTACCTTCGGATAGCCGAATCGGTCGACCTCCCCCTCATCCTATATAACGTACCGGGACGGACGGGAGTCGATCTCAGCGTGGAGCAACTTACCCGCCTCGCAGAACATCCGAACGTCTGCGCCATCAAGGATGCCGGCGGCAATATAGAAAAAACAGCCGATCTCTGCGCATCGCTCGGGGAACGGCTGGCAATCTACAGTGGAAATGACAGTCAGATCGTCCCGATACTGTCGCTCGGGGGCATGGGGGTCATCTCGGTACTCTCCAACCTCCTGCCACAACTCACCTGCCGAATCTGCGAACGCTGGTTTGCCGGGGAAAGTGCGGAAAGTGCGTCGCTCCAACTCCGTCTTCTCGCCTTCATCCGCCTTCTCTTTGCGGACGTGAATCCGGCCCCCGTGAAAGCCGCCATGGCTATCATGGGACGAGACAGCGGCGAATTGCGTCTGCCGCTCTCGGAAATATCGGAAGATTTGAAAGCAAAACTTTACAAAGAATTAGAAAAGATCTGAAATATGCATATCTTTGCAGATCTCTCTCCAAGGGGATCTGCAAAGGAAGCAAAAGCGATACGAAGGTCGCGTCAAAAAGGAATCCGCATATTAAGACCATAGCCGGAAAATAATTCTCCGGCTTTTTCTTGCATTTTTATAAAAAATGTGTATACTATAAACAAAAAACGCACGGGAAGTGAGCAGTTTCATGTCATCGATCCACCGCTATTACCGCAACCTGTACATATCTCCTGCCAGGAGGGCGATCCGCGCACTCTTGCTTTTTATTCTGCTCTTCCTCATCAGCGGGGGGATCGCTTTCGGAATTCTCGGTTTTTCCGCTTCTTCTTTTTTTCGCAAGGCCGTGCGTGAGATCGAAATCCCGGGGCTTGAAGCCGGGCTCGTTCCGCAGGGGCTTACGTATTTGCCCGAGGAAGATCTCTATCTGATCTCCGGGTATCGGAGTGAGGACGGAGTCGCGCTTCTTGCCTATACCGCCCCGGATGGGACAAGACAGGGACTCGTTCCCCTTACCGGCGAAGACGGGATGCCGCTCGTTCTGCACAGCGGCGGCATTGCGGCGAGTGAGGATCGTTTATATGTCGCCGGATGCGACGGATATTGCTACGTGCTTGCGTATGGCGATTTCCCGCCGGAGGGGGACGCCGTTCTATCCGTCACGGGACGTTTCCCGGCCGGGAACCGGGCGGATTTCTGCTTTTTCTCGGACGGACATCTCTATATCGGAGAATTCTATCACCCCATCAAATTTCCGACCGATGAAGCCCACCACACCGGCACACCGGCCGGGGACAGGCATTACGCCCTTATGCTTGCCTACCCGGCGGATGCCGTAGCCGTCTACGGAATCCGAACAGAAGCGGATGCCGCCTATTCGATCCCCGGGCGGATCCAGGGCGGTTGCCGGGTGGGAGACACGATCGTGCTTTCTTCGTCCTCGTTTCTCGAACGCACGCATTTAGCATTTTTCAGCCTTGCAGCAGCAGAAGAAACAGCGGGAGAATACCGGGACGGCGAACGCGTACTTCCGCTCTACCATCTTGACAGCCAGAGCAGAAAAAGCACCTTGACTCTGCCGCCGATGTCCGAGGGCGTCTGCGCCCGGAACGGGCGGATCTTTGTAGTCTTTGAATCTGCCGCCGGGCGTTTTCTTTCCTTCGGCCGTCTGTTCGGCGGAGAGCATCTTTGGAGCCTTCCCATCGAATGACATCCGGGCCCGTCCGCAACAGAACCGACACAGCAGGCCAAAAGAAAAAAGCGCGGAAAAATCCGCGCTTTTTTCATGGGATGCAATATTCCAAAAAGGAAAAACGAAAAACGCCAATATTCAGAGGGTAACTCCGAGACGAGGAAGCGTAAGCGTGCGAAGTTTTTCGGTATCCCCGTCGAACAGGATCCCGTGAATGCCGAGGGCGCAGGCGGCATCTACATTGCAGGGGCGGTCATCCAGAAAAACGCTTTCCGACGGCATGGCGCAAAAGCGGGCGAGCGCCGTGCGGTAGATCGAGAGATTCGGCTTTTCATCCAGCACCGTGCCCGAGATCAGGATCCCGTCAAAATACTGCGTGACCGAAAAATATCCGATCATATCCGCAAAGCAGCCCGGCGCATTGGAAAGAACGAAGAGACGATACCCCGCCGCTTTGGCATCCCGGATCAATGCCTCGATCCCGGGGATATACGGCATTTGGCGGTACCACCCTTCAAAAAAGGCGTCGGCCGCCGCATGGAGCGAGGCAGGAAGCATGGCCTTTGCCGCCCGGATATAGTCGGGATATTCCGTGGTCCCGCGGTCAAGCGATTCCCAATCGTGATATACGGCGCGGAAGAGGATTTCCGCCTCCTCCCCGGTCGCGTAATGGGCGATCAGTTCCCGGGGGACATACCGGCAGATCACATTTCCGAAGTCGAAGATCAGATTTTTTATCATGCTGTTTTCCCTCCCGAAAAGCATCCGGGGCGCCTGATCGGCACCCCGGGATCGCTTCAACCGAGAATGAGTTTTTTGTAGGTCTTTTTCCCTTTGCGGAGCAAGACCCCGGCCGTCAGTTCTTCCCGCGTGAAGGTCTTTTTGATATCCGTGACCTTCTCACCGTTGGCCATGACACCGCCCTGTTCCACCGCGCGGCGTGCCTCGGAGCGCGAGGCCGTCATCCCGGCGGCGCAAAGAAGAGCGAGAATGTCGGGATCTCCATTGGCAAAGAGGCTCTCTTCCGCCGGAACCGAAGGCATCTCACCGGAATCCCCACTGCCGAACAGCGCACGGGAAGCCGCGCGGGCGGCCTCGGCCTCCGCTTCCCCGTGAACCAGTTTGGTCAGTTCATAGGCGAGGATATCCTTTGCTTCGTTCAGGCGGCTGCCTTCCCACGTATCCATCTTATCGATCTCTTCAAGCGGGAGGAAGGTCAGCATACGGATGCATTTGAGAACGTCCGCATCGCCGACGTTCCGCCAGTATTGATAAAATTCAAAAGGAGAGGTCTTGTTGGGGTCAAGCCAGACAGCTCCGGAGGCGGTCTTGCCCATCTTCTTTCCTTCCGAATTCAAAAGGAGCGTGATCGTCATGGCGTACGCATCCTTACCCAGTTTGCGGCGGATCAGCTCGGTCCCCCCCAGCATATTCGACCACTGATCATCTCCGCCGAACTGCATATTGCAGCCGTATGTCTTGTAGAGATGATAGAAGTCGTAGCTCTGCATGATCATGTAGTTGAATTCCAGAAAAGAAAGCCCCTTTTCCATCCGCTGACGGTAGCATTCCGCCGTCAGCATCCGATTGACCGAGAAGCAAGCCCCGACCTCCCGGAGCAGATCAATGTAATTCAGAGGGAGCAACCAGTCGGCATTGTTGACCATCATGGCCTTGCCTTCTCCGAACTCGATGAATCGGCTCATCTGTTTCCGGAAGCAGTCGCAGTTATGTTGGATCGTCTCGGGAGTCATCATCGAACGCATATCGCTTCGCCCGGAGGGGTCTCCGATATATCCCGTCCCGCCGCCGATCAGCACGATAGGGCGATTTCCTGCCATCTGGAGCCGCTTCATCAGGCACAGAGCCATAAAATGCCCGACGTGGAGGCTGTCCGCCGTCGGGTCAAACCCGATATAGAAGATGGCCTTCCCTTCGTTGATCAGATCGCGGATCTCGCTTTCATCGGTCACCTGCGCGATCAATCCGCGTGCGACCAGTTCTTCGTATATTTTCATTTTATATCCTTCCTCGGCTTTGCCGTATTCGTGTTTTCATCATGATTCCCGTTCTGGTAGCGGTGTCCCTGTCGGGAATCAAAGGACAGTGATCCCGCAGGAGTGATAATACCCGGTCTCGATCCCCGGGAACCATACGGGCAGGCACTCCGCCCACATTTTCGGTAAAAGAGCCTCCGTATAAAAATGTCCGGCCTCTATCATGGCCATCCCCGACTCGGTCGCCTCATTGACGCTCTCATAGGAGAGCCGGCCGGAAAGATAGACGTCGGCACCGGCAGCACGCGCCGCTTCGATTTCATCTTTTCCGCTCCCGCCGAGCACCGCCACACGGCGAACCGGCTTTTCCTCTCCCGCGCATAACACAGCCGGGCAGGAGAGCGCCGCCCGCACAAGATCCGCAAAGGCGAAAAGCGGGAGAGCCTCAGGCAAATTACCTATACGCCCCACTCCTTCCGCAAACGGCGAAAGTTCCGAAAGACCTAAGGCCTCAGCCAAAAGATCGTTCACGCCGCCCTCCGCGGCATCCGCCCGGGTATGAAAGGAGAGCACGCTGATCCCCGCGCTGACGAGCGCAAGGAGGCGTCTCCCCGTTACCGTGGCGGGGGTCACACTTCCGGCCGAATGAAAAAGAAGCGGATGGTGGGAGAGGATCACGTCGTACCCCTCCAGACGGGCATACTCGATGCAAGCCCCCGTCACATCCAATGTACAAAGAACGCGCCGCGCCGGCGCATCGGCATCGGGACAGACCATCAATCCGTCGTTATCCCATCCGGCACGCAGCTCGGGCGGATAGCGACGGGAGAGTTCCCGGTAAAGCTCATTGACCGTCATGCAGGATCCTCGCTTCCTCCGCGTCAAGCGCGGCAAGATAGGCTTTTTCCTCTGCGGTATCACGCCCGCCGGCCTGCCGCCCCCGGAGCCTCGCAAGAGACGCCTGCCGCAGACGCGAAAGTTCCAAAAGATACGCGGCCCGCTCTTCTTCACCCCTGACCGTAGGCCGGCCGAGCAGCAGTTCTTCCCGGCTTATTTCTGCCGCCCCCCCGGAAAAGGAAGCGCAGAGGAGACGGTAGATCCGCCCGGCGGAGAGCACGATGCGTTCGGATTCCACGAAAAATTTTTCTTCATACAGATAGCGCCGCAGAACCTCGGGGCGGCTCATCGGTTGCAGGATGAGCCGGATCTCCGGGTTGCGGACGAAGGGGGCCGCCGCAAGGATCGAAGCGATCATCTCGCCCCCCATCCCGCATATGGCGACGTCGGTCAGGCCGAATTGCTCCATGCCCCGAAGTCCGTCGGTCAGCAAAAAAGTGATCTGATCGCTTTTTCCCGCGGCCATGGCGTTCCGCCGGGCGCGGGAGAGCGGCCCCTCCGCCACGTCGGAGGCAACGGCGCGGCCGATACGCCCGACCGAAAGCAGATAGAGCGGGAGGTAGGCATGATCGGTCCCCACGTCGGCAAAGACCGCCCCCTCCCGCACGAATTCGGCCGCCGCCCGCAAACGGGCATCCGGCAAGGGGCCTCTTCCGCCGTTTGGCTCACTCACCAAGGAACTGATTCAGCTTCCGTACCAGCTCATCGACATCCTGACCGTGGACGGCACAGGCCTCCTCCACGCTCTCCATGCGCGAGACCGGGCAGTCAAAGCAGTGCATCCCGATGGCGGAAAAGATCTCTTTCGTCCCTTCGTTGAAATCGATGATATCCCCGATAACAGTGTCTTTCGTTACTTTCATGATACAACCTCACTATTTTAGTATTATACGGAATTATTGTACCATAGTTTCCGAAAAAGTCAAGGCACGGCAAAAATATTTTCCTTCTGTCTTTACAAATCGCGGGAAAATGTGGTATACTATTGACTGATACAGAGTGCCCGGCACGCCGGGAGAACCAACACCCGAACGGAGGAACTACTTTTGATTATAGCCTTAGAGGAGGCAAAACGCCGCCTGAATGATATTTCCGGTACCGTCCGCGATCTGCGCGCGGCCATCCGCTATGACAACATGAAGGAAAAGATTGCAGAACTGGAGGCCAGCACGCTGGCGGACAACTTCTGGAACGACGCGGACAAAAGCAGTAAGGTTCTGCAAAGCATCAAACAGATGAAGGACAAATGCGAAGCTTACGACAAACTTTCCTCGTCTCTCGAAGATGCGCTGACGCTGGCGGAAATGGCCATCGAAGAAGAGGACGAGGGATCCGTGGAGGAGGTCACGCGCGAGCTGGCCTTCGTGGAAGCTGAAAGCGAACGGATGCGGCTGGAGACCCTGCTGACCGGCGAATATGACAGGAACAACGCCATTCTCTCCTTCCATCCCGGGGCCGGCGGCACCGAGGCGCAGGACTGGGCGCTGATGCTCTATCGGATGTATACCCGTTGGGGAGAAAAACACGGCTATACCGTGAAGCTTCTTGACTGGTTGGACGGGGACGAGGCCGGGCTGAAAAGCGCGACGATCTCGATAGAAGGTGAAAACGCTTACGGCTATCTGAAAAGCGAAAACGGCGTTCACCGGTTGGTGCGCGTTTCTCCCTTTGACGCTTCCGGGCGGCGGCATACCTCGTTTGCCTCCGTGGAAGTCATGCCGGAATTCAACGATGACGACAACACCATCGAATTGCGCGACGAAGACCTTGAGATCACGGCCCACCGTTCCAGCGGCGCCGGCGGTCAGCATATCAACAAGACCGACTCCGCCATCCGGATCGTCCATATCCCGACGGGGATCGTCGTCGGCTGTCAGACCGAGCGGAGCCAGCTTCAAAACAAAGAGACGGCTCTTAAAATGCTGAAATCTCGGTTGATGGAGATCAAAGCGCGTGAAAAACTCGATCGGATCGAGGATATCCAAGGGGTCAAGACCAATATCGAATGGGGCGCACAGATACGCAGTTACGTTTTTATGCCTTATACCCTGGCCAAAGACGCCCGCACGGGATATGAAGAAACCAATATCGGGGCCGTCATGGACGGGGAGATCGACGGTTTCATCAACGCATATCTGAAGCAGAACGCAAATTGACCCCGCCGCGCCGGGGCAATATCTTCCCCAAAATACCGAAGGAAAATACAGAAAGGAGTTTCCCATGCTAAAAAAATCCAAACTGATGGTCTCGATCGCCATGCTGGTGCAGTCCTTTACGCTCTTCGTGCTTTTCCTGATCCTCTGCGTAAAGAAAAAGAGCATCGCCGCCGCCTGCCTTGCCGTCTCCGCCATGGAGGGAGCCACGGGCGCCTACCTCTTCTTTCAGGCGAAGGAAGAACTGGAAAAGAACGACTTTGATCCGAGCGACTACCTGGATGACGATCTGTATTCCGAAGAGGAAGAAGAGCCGCTCGATCTGAACGAAAGCAGTCTGAACGCCGAACTCTACCGCGATGCGGATGAGCCGGAGGAACCCGTCAAAAAAGAGATCCCGCTGGATGACAACGCCAGCGAAGAAGAGTTCAGAAACCGCTGACCGAAAAGGGGCTGTCGCTGAGGCAACAGCCCCTTTCAGCACGTGCCCCGTTCCGCGGATTTTCAAAACGGTCCGATGACCGAACCTTCGGAGGATCACATGAGCGAAAGACTGGTTTTTGAATCGAACAATTTTTTCTCCCCGCATCTGGCTGCATTTTTTAAGTATCAGAGCCGCAATGCGACATCCGGACAGCCTTTCAGTTACATCAACTGGCACGAAGCGGTCGAGTTCCTCTACATTATTTCCGGGGAACTTTGCCTCTTGTACGGCGACCACACCGAAACCGCCAAAGCGGGACAGATCATCGCGGTCAACCCGTATATTCTTCACAGCACGAGTTGCCTGGAGGAGACGGATTTTTTCTTCATCAAGATCTATCCGCCCTTTTTCGACGAATGCGGGCTGGATTTCACCACGCTCGGCTTTACCCCCTTGATCGACGACCCCGAAGCTACCTCGATCTTCCAAGAACTTTACAGGCTGAGCCGGGAAACCGAAGATGCGTTTTTTCTTCCCCGCTTCAAGGGATTGCTTCTCTGCCTTGTCGGCCTCCTCTGTAAACGCCACCGGGGAGATCCGACCGTCTCGGCGCCGATCCTTCCCAACCGCCGTCGTCTGAATATGGCCGTCCCGGCACTCACCTATATCCACACGCACTTCACCGAGAAGATACAGATCCGCCAGGTGGCCGAAGCCGCCCATATCAGCGAATCGCATCTGCTCCACGTTTTTCGTCAGGTGACCGGCATGAGCGTGCTTCAGTACGTCAATCATCTGCGCTTTCTCTACGCCCACACCCTGTTTCTGACGCGGGGCATCCCCGTCGGCGCGGTCTGCGCGGCCTGCGGCTTTGACAGCCCTTCCTACTTCACACGGGAATACAAAAAGCGCTTCGGCACTTCTCCGTCCGCGGACCGGCTGGCATCTGCCTCGCATAAAAGTCCCAAAAAATAAAAGGAAAAGGCGGGAAATTCCCGCCTTTTTTTGATGCTTTCCGAGGTGCATCGATAAAAATGTAAACAATACTATTCTTATACAAAGCCTGCGGAAGCGCTTCAATCGGCTTTTCGGTGCAGGCGGACTTCGGTAAAGGGAAAATCTCCGGAGGTATCTCCGCTCCGGCGGAGAAAGATCCTGTACTCCCCCGGGGCAGGGATCCTGAATTCGCCGGCGGCATTTGCCACGCGAAGATTTTCGGCGTGCTCACCGCTCAACGAAAAACGGTATTTTTCGTTTTCCAGATCCACCTTGTTCTCCTGCCTGCCAAGCGTAAGATAGAGATCGGACGTGTTCCCTCGGGTGGGGATATGCAGAACCTCCGCTTCATAGACACCCGCCTTTGTAACGGTAAACTTCCACGAAAGGGCGTCGTTTATATCCCCCCAGAAGTGTGCCGCGCTGTTCCGGGAGATCTCCAGACCGGTTTTCCCGTAATCGGGAGCGAAAAGATCGCAGTCAAAATGCATCCGGCGCGCCGGCTCCCGCTTCACGGCATTTTCTTTTATCGCCCAAAAGATGCCCAGGGAAATCTCCCCGTCCGCTTCATTGATCTCTTCGGAGATCATCGGCGGGGAGGAAAAATGCAGGACGCATACCGGCACGGGAAGATCGGTCTTCGGCAAAAGGACCTTCAGACAATTGCCTTCCCGGAAAAAGTCCGCTTTTCCCACTCCGAGGACCTCTGCGCTCTCGGGCAGACTCTCAAGGCCCGGCAGAGTGACACGCTCGGTTCCCTCTGCCGTAACGTACAGATACAGATCATTCCCCCGGCGCGAAACATGGCCGAACGGAAACATATACGGGAAGGGATTCCCAGTAATATCGCCGTACACGGCCGGGGCGTTCCGCTTTGTCCATTCGCCCATCTGCCGGAGGATATTCACGGTTTCCTCGGTCATGGAGCCATCCTTTTTCGGACCGATATTCAAAAGCAGGGTCGAATCGCAGGCCAGCGTTCCGGAAAGGACTCCGATCAGTTTTTCCGGCGTTTTCCAGCAGTCGTCGTCCCGCCGGTATCCCCACGTATTGTTCATGGTCACGAGGCATTCCATCGGGATCCCCGTCGGAGCCGTAGGCAGGACGTTATCGCCCAGGGAACAGTAATCGTAAGCACTGTGCGCGATCCGATAATTGATCAGACAATGGGGTTGTATACTCTTGACCAGTGCCCGCAGTTCATAGCTCTGCTCACGCGTGATATCATGGGGAAAATCAAACCATATCAGGCAAAGGTCACCGTAGCGGGTCAGCAGTTCCTTCACCTGCGGGAAGCATTTCTCCCGCAGGTATTTGGAGAAATCGGGCTTGTGATCCGGGAAGTCCCAGAAATTGTTATTGTGTGCCTCACGTCCGCCCTCGGAGTAACGCAAGCCGCCGGCGTCCTTCTCATACCAGTCGAGCGTGTGGGAATAGTAAAACCCGATCTTCAGGCCTGCACGGCGGCAGGCATCCGCCATCTCACGGCAAAGATCGCGCCCGGTATAGGTGTAGCTGTTGTAATCGGAAACGTCGCTCTTGAAGAGACAGAAGCCGTCGTGATGTTTGGAGGTCAGGACGATATACTTCATCCCGGCTTCCTTTGCCGCCGCCACGATCTTATCGGCAAAATCGGGAGCGGGGCAAAATTCTCTCTTCCCCATTTCCGCATATTCGGCGATCGGGATCTCCGCGTTCCGCATGATCCATTCGCCAAGGCCGGTTCCCTCCTTCACGGCTCTCCCGTGGTAAAAGCCCTCGAAGGCACTGTATATCCCGTAATGGATAAACATCCCGAACCGGTCGTCGAGCATCTCTCTGAATTCCCGTATCATGATCCTCCCTCCGCTTATGCCGGAAATGAAAGGGCCGGCGCCCCGTTTTTGCGTGTTTCTACGCCAATAGTATACCCCCGGGAAGAAGGACTGTCAATATTCAAAAGAGACAAAAAGTTATCATTTTTTGATTTTAAACAAAGAAAAAAAGAAAACTATGGCGGCCATCCGGCCGCCTCAGAACTCCCTGCGAATCTTTTCGATCGCCCCTTTTTCAAGCCGGGAGACCTGCGCCTGAGAAATGCCGATCTCCTCGGCGATCTCCATCTGCGTCCGCCCTGCGTAGAAGCGGCGTTCCACGATATAGCGCTCTCTCTCCCCCAGTTTTTTCATGGCTTCCCGGAGGGACAGATTTTCAATCCAGCTGTCCTCGGTCGCTTCATTATCCTTCAACTGGTCAATGACGTAGACCGCGTCGTCTCCGTCGCTGTAAACCGACTCGTAAAGAGAAACCGGCTCCACGATCGCCTCCATAGCACGGCCGACCGCCTCCTTTTTTTCTCCGAGGGCGGCGGCGATCTCCTCGGTCCCCGGCTCCCGGCTCTCACGACGCAGGATCTCTTCCCGCACTCCGAGAGAACGGTAGGCCAAATCACGCATGGAACGGCTGACGCGGATCGGGTTATTGTCGCGCAGATATCGCCGAACTTCTCCGATGATCATCGGAACGGCATAAGTCGAAAACTTTACGTCCAGTTCTGTATTGAAGTTATCAATCGCTTTGATCAAACCGATACATCCCACCTGGAAGAGATCATCCGCATTTTCGTGTCGGGAGGAAAAACGCTGTACGATCGACAATACCAAACGCAGATTCCCGAGAATCAACTCCTTCCTGGCCTCCCTGTCGCCGCTTCTCGAAAGTATCAGTAATTCACGCTTTTCTTCATCGGTCAGTGTTTTCAGCCGCGACGTGTTCACGCCGCAGATCTCTACCTTATGGGTATACAACGCTCCACCGCCTTTTCTTGTTTCCTCCTGAGTATTGTCCTCCGCCCCCCCGGCTTATGCGAAAGAGGAAATGGGAATTTTTACTGCACACGTATTTTTCCCCGGCAGGGAAAATTGGTGGTTGACAGAAAATGCGAGAACGTGTATAATATTGTATCGTATTATTTTTATTCTTTTACTTTTCGATTTTTTGTTTTTGTTTTTCGATTTTTCCTTCAGCATTTCGTTCGCGTTACGCCCGTTTCCGGGCGACGCTTACATTTCCGGATAAAGGAGCATACCGTGGACTTTAAAATTGCGCTTGCCGGCGACCTTGGAAGTGGAAAAAGCACCGTTGCCGCTCTTCTTTCCCAAAAAACGGGAGCGGAGATCTACTCGACCGGCCGGATCTGCCGTGCCCTGGCCGAACAAAAAGGCCTGCCCATTGACCGCTTCAACGTATACATGGAGACTCACCCGGAGGTAGACCGGGAAATCGACGACGGGCTGATCGCCCTCTCGGCGAGAAAAGGAAAGCTGATCATCGACTCCCGCATGGCGTGGCACTTCGTGACCGGTTGCTTCTCGGTATATCTTTCGACCGACCCCCGCATTTCCGCAGAGCGCATTCTGAAAGATCAGCGTTCCGGCGAAAGTTTTTCCACCGTGGAGGAAGCCATGGAGCGCATCGCGGCCCGCCGGGACAGTGAGGACAAGCGCTACTATGAGAAATACGGCGTGCGCATCAAAGATATGCGTAGTTACGATTTCGTATTGGATACCACGTATATTTCTCCCGAAGTGGTGTCAGACGAGATCCTGCGTGCGCTGAAACTATATATCGCGGGAGATTCTGGGCGGGAAGCGCGCATTTCCGCAGAGCGTATTTTCTACAGACCAGACGCCGTGCAGATGGATCTGCTCTCCGGGCGGCGGGCGGAGCTACGTATGAATGCTCCCGTCCCTCTTCCCACGGTTACCGAAAAGGGCGGGCGCTACTATCTGACGGGTTCAGCTGAAGCGGCACTCGCCTATACGGTACACGGGGTACGCCTGCTCCCCTGCCGGATCGACCCCTGCCCGCCCGATCTCCCCTCCGACGGGTACTACCCCCTCACAGAATTTTCCCATATTTGAAAGAGGAAGACATGAAAGAACTGAAAAAACGCGCGGCCGCTCTGATCCTGGACGCCGCAAAAAAGAACTTCTCCGCGGAACTTCCCTCCCCGGAAGAGATCGAATCCATGTTGGAATATCCGCCCGACCCCGCGATGGGGGACATCGCATTCCCCTGTTTCCGTCTCTCACGCACGCTCCGTACCGCGCCACCCAAAATCGCGGCCACTTTGGCAGAGGGAGTCCATGACGCCTCCTTTTCAAAAATCGAGGCCGTGGGGGGCTATCTGAATTTCTTTCTGGATTCCTCCGCCCTTGCCGGGCGGATCTGCTCCACCATTGCCGCCGAGGGCGATATGTACGGTTCTCCCCGCACGGGAAATGGAAAAACCGTCGTGCTTGACTATTCCTCCCCGAACGTGGCAAAGCCCTTCCACATCGGGCATCTCGGCACGACCGTCATCGGTCATTCGCTCAAGCTGTTGCATGAGTTTGCCGGTTACCATTGCGTCGGGATCAACTACCTCGGAGACTGGGGAACCCAGTTCGGCAAACTGATCGTGGCCTATCGGAAATGGGGAAGCCGCGAGGAAGTCGAAAGCCGTGAAATCGACGAGCTGGTGGCGCTCTATGTCCGTTTCCATGCCGAAGCCGAAAACGACCCCGCGCTGAATGAAGAAGCGCGGCGTGAATTTGCAAAACTGGAGGCCGGAGACGAAGAAAACCTTGCGCTGTGGCGTTGGTTCAAGGAGATCAGTCTCCGCGAATATCAAAAGACTTACCGGCTCCTCGGGATCAGCTTTGACAGTTATAATGGGGAAAGTTTCTATACCGACAAAATGCCCGCCCAGATAGAAAAGATGAAGCAGTTGAATCTGCTGACGCTGGATGACGGTGCCTCCGTGGTAAACCTCGAAGAATGGAAGATGCCGCCCTGCCTGATTCTCAAGCGTGACGGTTCGACTCTCTACCCCACCCGGGATATTGCCGCCGCGGTCTACCGCTACGACACGTACCGATTTGACAAGTGTATCTACGTGACCAGTGCCGGGCAGTCCCTGCACTTTGCCCAGTGGTTCAAGGTCGTGGAACTGATGGGATACCCGTGGTACGACCGGCTGGTACACGTCCCCTACGGGACCGTCAGCCTCGGCGGCGCCAAACTTGCCACCCGTACCGGGAACGTGGTGCTCCTGAAAGATCTCTTCCGGGAGGCGATCGATAAAGTACGCGAAATCTCCGCGGAAAAGAACACCGGAGCCGCCGGAAGCGAAGAGGTGGCCGAAGCCGTCGGCGTCGGCGCGATCATCTTCTATTATCTTTCCGGGAACCGGATGCACGACATCAATTTTTCGCTTTCCGATGCGCTCTCATTCGACGGCGCGACCGGCCCCTATGCCCAGTATACCTACGCCCGTACCTGTTCCCTTCTTGAAAAGGCGGGTGGCGTTCCGGCGACCGACGGCATTGCCTTTGATCGCTCGTTGACCGAAGAGGAGCGCACGCTCAGCCGTGTGCTGGCGCTCTTCCCCGAGCGCGTCACAGAAGCGCTGGATACCTATGAGCCCTCTGTCATCACGCGCTATATTTTAGACCTTTGCACCGCCTTCAACCGTTTTTATCATGAATGTCAGATCCTCACCGCAGAACAGGAAAGCATCCGCCGCGAACGCATTGCGCTGACCGCCGCGACCCATACCGTTCTTCGGCGCGCCCTGCATCTTATCTGCCTCAAAACCCCCGAAAAGATTTGATTGATAAGGAGTATACAGATCATGTCCGGACATAGCAAGTGGAACAACATCAAGCGTAAAAAAGAAAAGACCGATGCGCAGAAGGGAAAGATATTCACAAAGATCGGGAAAGAAATGGCCGTTGCGATCCGTGAAGGTGGTGCAAACCCCGCCACGAACAGCAAACTGCGCGAGTTGATCGCCAAAGCGAAGGCCAATAACGTACCGAACGATAATATTGAACGCTGCATCAAGAAGTTCTCGGCTGACAGCAATATTAACTACGAAGAGATCACCTACGAGGGCTACGGCCCCGGCGGAGTTGCCGTGATCGTGGAGGCGGCCACCGATAACCGCAACCGCACGGCGGGGGCTGTCCGCTCCTACTTTGCCAAATTCCACGGGAATATGGGACAGACCGGAAGCGTCAGTTTCCTCTTTGAAGAAAAGGGCCTGATCACGATCATTGATGAAGAGGACGAGATCGATGAGGACGAACTGATGGAAGCCGCGCTGGAAGCCGGCGCCTCGGACTTCCAGGGCGACGAAGGATGCTATGAGATCTACACGGAAAAGGACGATCTTTTTGCCGTGCGTGACGCGCTGACTGCGAAAGGCTATCAGCCCGAATCGGCCGATCGAGCCATGGTTCCCTCCTCCTATGTCACGCTCAGCGATGAAGAAGACATCAAAATGATGGAACTTCTCCTCGAACGTCTGGACGACGATGACGACGTGCTGAACGTCTTCCACAACTGGGAAAACTAAGCGTTTTGATAATAAAAATCCCCCGTAATCAACGGGGGGATATTGAAGCATATCGGTACCGTGCGCCGCGGGCGCAATCTCGCCCCCGGGGGATCGGGTGGCAAATTCCCTTATATGAAAAAAGACGCCGATCGGCGTCTTTTTTCATTCTACGATGAACGGCTTGATTTTTTCAAACAGTTCAGGATCATCCTTATGGGCGATCAATTCGATCGGCTTCAACAGATCAAGACTGAAGATCCCCATAATGGACTTGGCATCCACCACATAACGGCCGGACGAAAGGTCGACATCGGTCTTTGCAGAACTGACAATATCAACAAAATTCCGTACATCCATGATAGTGGAAAGGCGGATCATGCACTTTTTCATCATTCGTCTCCTTCACAATTTACTGCTTATACAGGAGAAAGTCTCCGCACGAACGCGCATAATACCAACGACAAGATGCGTTTTCTCGCCCCAAAGACGGCCAGCCTCGTACAGATAACGCCGTTTTCCTGCATTCCATTAGTTATTATATCAGTATCGCGCGGCTTTGTCAAGCCGAATCCTGTCACTTATAAAATTTCACGTTCAACAGAATAGAAAATTCCGCGAAAAGCCGCCGAAATCGAGTAGGTAGAAATCAATCCACCTCTCACACCACCGTACGTGCCGTTCGGCATACGGCGGTTCGGTTCTCTATCTCGTATTACTTCAACGCTTCTGCTCTTTGTTATCTAACCTAAGACTTCCCGCATTTTGCCTCATATACGTTTCGGCTACTTTGCGTATCGGTTCTGAGCAGAACATCTTTTATATGCGATTTTGAACCGTTCAGCCCTTCCCAAGTTTTTCCCTTGGTACTATGGCTTCTGCTGACTTCTTACCGTTCGTTGTTACTACGAATTTCTCCGTCGGCAAGACCTCACGGGATAAACCAATACTCTTTCCTCGTCTACCTGCTCGGTCTACACAATAGGGTTACGGTTACCTTTTGGACTTCGTTGCTTTTGGCCAACTTATCCGCCTATTACGCCTTTGTACCGAGTTTCTGTTCGTCAGGCTACGATTTCGCTATCCCTTCTTCTCGCCTACACCTCACGATGCAAACCTTGGGAGTCGCTTTCGGGTTGGTCGGTAACTACCGCCCAGTGGACTTTCACCACAGAGCATTGATATGCCCGTCATACCGAAAAATCTCCCCCTGCTATGCGGCAGGGGGAGATAAAGATTATCGTATCTTTTTAAAAATTTTTGTTATCTTACTTTTTTAAATTTGTCTTTTTGAGCTGTCTGTTAATGCCGAGCGCATCAAAAGCTTGTGCCAAGACAGCTCGCTGTATATTTTTTACATAGAGCGTATGCTCTCGACCGGTTTTTTCCTTGATGCCTTGAATACGGGCAGGAATGTGGAAATCAGCGCAGAAACCACTGCAATTATAATTATCATTGCTATGGATACAAAACCGAATACAAAGAAGGATATCTGCATGCCCAGATTCTTAGCGAGTATGCCGTTTATATACGACGAGAGTAATGCGGTAAGTATTATTGAAATAACCGAGCATATTCCGACTATTATTGCCGACTCGGAGAAGAAGATCTTGAATACATCAGAGCCTCTCGCTCCAACCGCACGCAATATACCGATTTCCTTTTTCTTATAGGATATGGATACAGTGATGAAGTTGAACAGCAACAGCATCGCAAATGCCGCCATTACAACGCCAACCCACAGGAATATCTTTGACAGAGATGCCGCAAGTTCCGTATACATGCTTATCTGGTCATAGAGCGAGTTTGAATACTCATATGTGCTCTCGCTGTCCGGAGTAGTTTTAAAGTTCATAAGTTCGGTATACTCCTCCTGCGTAAAGCCGCCTGTCATGACATAAGCTCTTGCATAAAGAGTTCCGTCCATATCCTTGGGCGCAAAGTCGGTATACTGCTCTGTGTAGTAACCGTTTGCGACGGACGCCGTCTTGAATGTCTTCATTAAATCGCTTGAGAGCGTCACGAGGTGCATCTGCCTTACATCAGGCATAAAACCTAAAACATTTACGGTAGTTGTCGCACTGTCTATTGTCATTTCCATAGTCGGCACAAAGTCGGGGATATTTTCATAGACAAAGTTAAGCACCTTCCGGACGAGCTCTGTTACCTCCTCGGAGGAGAGCGAGTAGCCTGACCTCAAATTATCAAGCGCCATATTGATTCCCTTCTCGTTCATCTGTTCAGCCATGGTTCCGTCATCGTTTGCCGACATGTAATCGTACAGATATCTGTACAGGTATTCTGCGTATGCGGAATACGGAAGTATCACTGAATTTGCAGCACCGTTAAACTGCTCCACCGTGCCGTTGTTGCTGACATATGTAATTGTGCCCCTCGGATTGTTTATCTCGGATGTGGAAAAATACTCGGTAAAATCTATATTTGCTCCGACACATACATTCCTCGGCGACTCATAATAAGCTGCCCCGTACATATCTTTTATACTCTCAAATCCCGCTTCCGTCACACAGATATAATTGATGAAGGATGAGCCGTAGCGCAATTCGTTTGACCATTCCATTGCAACTCTCTCGTCCGATTTTTGCTTTAAAGCCAGATATTTGTCGGAAATTTTCTGGTTTTTGAATACTCCGACTACATCGTAGTATTTATCTGCAAGTCTAATTTTGACATTGTCGAGATTGTCACCGCTTATAGATATTACATTGCCGTCACTATCAGTCAATGTACCCGCCTTGATGCTCTCCCACATAAACTCTGAAATCGCAACCTCGTTTTCTGAGGCAGGCTCTTTACCTATTACATACTGCAAGTGCTTGCTCGGCGCAACAACACCTTTGAAATCCGTGGAATAGAACGACTGAACAGATGAGTATGTAAGATTGCCTATTTTTGCATTTCCGAGATTATCCGCATAAACGGGGATAATATTGTACTTCTCACCGAGTTTTGCAATATCATTTCTTGTCAGGAAAGTGGAATTTGTATAAGTCGACTCATATTTACCGTCTGAATAATGTGATATGTTATGCAAGTAGTAGTTCTTTGACACCAGGAAGAATTCCTCTTTGGCATCGTACAGACTCTGGCTGTTTACCTGCTGTGCGTCATAAAACATCAGGCAGGAGAACATGCCGAAGAGCACAAACGCAATTACCGACAAAAGCACTGTAAATGTAAAACGCACGGGTTTTACCTTTATACTGCTTGCGCCCATCTTTACGGCATGGCGCATGGGCAGGCGCGAGCGGATAAATTTGCTGTCCTCTTTTGAATATGCCTTCTGCACGGGCTGTTTCCCGAGCTTTTCAAAGTAATCCTTTGAGTTGTCGTCGTTTATCTTGCCTGCTTTTTTGAAGTCCTGAATATTGTCACGGTCCTTTGATATAAGCACATCACCGTCGCATTCGGAAATGAACCTGTTGATGTCTGATATATCCGAGTTGCTCAGCCGTGCTCCCTTTTTTATAATAAGCGTGTTACTGCCTACTATCGCTATGTTTTCGTCCTTTTGCTCCGCGGGCTTTGTCGACTTTACTACATCGCTTATAACCTTTCCGTCCTTAAGCTCAATAATTCTGTCGCCATACTCCTCCGCAAACTCCCTGTCGTGGGATACAACAATAACGAGTTTGTCTTTTGAGAGCTTTTTGAGGGTGTCGAACACCTGCTTTCCGGTTCTGGAGTCAAGAGCTCCCGTAGGTTCGTCCGCCATAATAATTTCGGGATTTTTAATCAGGGCGCGGGCAATTGCAACACGCTGTTTCTGACCGCCCGAGAGTGTGTTGGGCTTGCGCTTTGCATATTCTTCAAGATCCACATCAGAAAGCAGCTTTTTGATTGTGGCGCTGTCCTTGGGCTTGCCCTGCAGCTCTAATGCGAGAGCAATATTATCCTCAACAGAAAATTCACTGAGAATATTGTACTCCTGGAAAACAAATCCGATAAAGGTATTTCTGTAGCTGTCAAAATCGCTCGGAGTAAAATCCTTGCTTGACTTACCCTTTACGATTATTTCACCGCCGTCGGGAGCGTCGAGTCCGCCGCACATATTAAGCAGAGTTGATTTACCGCTTCCGCTCTTTCCGAGCAGGAAAACCATTCCACGGTCTTCAAAAGACAAGCTGACGCCGTCCAAAGCCTTGACCTCATGGCCTCCCTTGGTCTTGTAAAGTTTTGTCAGATTTTTTACTTCTAACATCCTTTCCCTCCTTTTGTGCCGAAGCACTTTATTTATTTATAATCGGATATTAATTTTTACCGTCACTGCCGTATAATAATTGCTCGCGTACCGGAAAATCAACGAGCGGCAATAAATCGGATAAATACGGAAAATATAAAGCGCAGCGGTAAACTCAATGTGTGCCGCTGCTGCTTAAAATGTATGATATCCGAAAATCTTAAACTTACAGTGCCGTAGGGTTTTATGTATGATTTTAAAAAGTTACGCGCTCATTTAGTCTTAATTTTCTTGCTTAGCTCTCTTTGAGCTTTGACTCTGCTCTTTATGCGCAGAAGAGAGTCGCTGTACCTTGCCGACTTCATGGTCGGGAATGCAAGAATGATTCTCCTGCCGAATTTAGCTGCTTTTTCAGTCAGCTCGTCATACTTCTCTGTGGCAATAAGGGCACCCGTGTAAATTTTTTCGCCGAGATTGTTGCTGCCCGCACGGAGTTTTCGGCTGACGCTCTCAAGCAGTTTAAGTCTTTTTGTAAATCCGATAAGGACTATCAGCGTGCTGATAAGATCCGCAAGAGTCAAAACAGAAAATGTTATCACAACAGCCATATTCCAACCGAAACTCAAAAGTCGGCTGAGTTTCTCAATAGGCTCAAATGCAAAGTGCACAATCAGTGCGCACAGCGCGCCCCAGAGCAGGCAAAACTCAAGGCAGATATATCCGCAAAGGTTAAACCTTCTGTCCGAATAGTCCCACCACTTATTTGAAAAAAGCTTGTCCAGCACAAATCCGACGGCAAACTCAAGCGCACCGCACAGGAGTGTTGACATCACAAACAAAAGGAGCATGTTCTCCCTGAAAGGAGAGAGCAGGAGATAAACCAGCACCATACCGGCGCCGTATATCGGGCATAGCGGACCATTCAGAAATCCTCGGTTTATAAATCTGCGGTGCTTTACGGTAGAATAAGAGACCTCCGCCACCCAGCCGAGAAATGAAAATATCATGAATATCCACGCAACTGTAAAAAAGTCCATAACACACCTCTATAATTAAATGACTTAACCGTTGCACAGCACAATAATACATGAAAATTGTGTACAGAGTAATAACAATATATTAAAGTTTAAAAAAACTTCTGCCCTTTACTCCGAAAGAAGTGATGAATAAGAGCCGTCAAGAGCGCCCAAAGAGCAAACTCAAAGTTCGGTTTCCTCGTACGGCGTCAGTATAAGAGCGTTTTCAAAATCAAAATCCGCAGGGTCAATACTGTCAAAAAGACCGTAGTGAAGGGGGACTGCGCGCTTTGCGCCGACCTCATATGCAAAATCCGCCGCATCCTTGGCGTTCATATTGTTTCCGACGCCGTTAATCGGCAGAAAAGCATAGTCAACCTCCTCGTCAAGGTCTTTTACATCGTCTATCACATCGAAGTTATAAAGGGTGTCGCCGCTGACATAAAAGGTCTCTTTGCCGTCGTCAATAATATATCCTGCGGCAGTCCTGTCCGAATGCTCTGCATGTACACCGTAGAAATTAATGCCCCGCTCGCTCCAGACGGAATGCGGACCGAGAAGCACATAGTTATGCGGTCCGCCGAGCTTTAAAAGCTCAAGGTATGCCCCCTCGGGCGCAAGGAATGTAATCGGGCGCTTTGCATTTGAGAGTATGCGCCGAAGAGTCGGGATATTAAGATGATCCTCATGCGCATGGGTGATGATAATAACATCCACACTCACACAAAAGAATGTCTCGTCGACGGGAATACGCCGTCTCTTGTCCGGCTCTCTTTCTCCGACAGAGTCTGTAAGATACGGATCCACCATTATACTGATATTTTCGTTTTTAAAAAGCAGTCCCGCTTGAGTAAGCCATGTAACAGTCATATTAACCCCCCGAAAGTAAATAATAGTTTACATATAATAAAAAATGAATATGCCTATCAGGACACTGACGACGCCTATAATTGCGCCGCACAGACAGTCTCTGAAAAAGTGTATGCCGAGCAAAACTCTGCACGCCCACATACATAACCCCACAATATACAGACACACCGAAAGCGGCACGGAATACACCGCCGCCAGCGTGGCAACCGCAAACGCCGAGAACACATGCCGGCTCGGAAATGAACCGCCCTCCCTGTCCTTGGGTTTTATTTCGTAAAAGCCGTATATTTCATACGGCCGGCTCGTCTTAATCTTCGCCCGCATAAGGCTGACAATCAAAAACGGAAGAAATGTTATAAAAGCCGCGCCGATAAGCTCTTTATACGAATTGCGTGCCGCGGTATACAAGAGATACATATATGCCGCAATATGGATAACTACACACCCGTGCGATGTTATCTTCAGGGCTTTTGTCAGTTTTTTGTTATCGTATATCTTCTTTAAAAGCTGCTGCATAATCTTCACTGCACCTCAGACGTTGCGACAACCTTCACTCCCGTGCCCGCAACATCCTCAATAAGAACATCTCCGATTTTTACATCTCTTGTTATCCTGGTTCTGTTTATCTCGTCCATAACCTTAAAGACATCCTCTTTCGGCACGGTGCCGTATGTTTTGACGGCGACAATTCCGCTCTCTGTCTTCATCGTTGTGGTGACCGTCCTTCTCGGATGGGTGCACTCTGTGATGGCATATTCCTCTCCCCTTTTACAGGTATACCCCAAAACCTCTTTTATTTTTCCCTCACCGTCAAACAAAACCTTGATCTGACAGCCCTTGGGACAAACTATACATGTAAGATTTCTCTCTTTCATAAATACCCCCGATTATGCTTCAAGTGAGACGGTTATCTCACCGTTTTTTATCTCCCGTATCACATCGGCGCTTATCGTCACCGTCTCCATCTCGCCGGGTGCAAGCTTCTGCTTTTTCTTTGAGAGTATAACTCTGTCGGCAGATTTTACCGTGAGCCTTACATCACGGAAAATATCGCTCACTCTGAAATAAAGTGTTGTGTCCTTTATCTCGGTGAGTTTTCTCGGCACGGTGTAGCGCACCTTGCCGTCGGTTCTGATGTTGATATCCGCTTCCCCCTTAGCCTGTCCCCTGATAAAGTCAACAGCGCCACAGGCGCAAATCTCTGCCTCCTCCGACACATAGTCGACAAGGTCATGAACGTGAAGAACGTTTCCGCATGCAAAAATACCCTTTACATCCGTCTCACGGCTTCCGTCAACCACGGCGCCGTTTGTCACACGGTCAATAGTGATACCCGCACTCCGTGTAAGTTCATTTTCAGGAATCAGTCCGCAGGAGAGTAGTAGCGTGTCACATTCTATAAATCTCGCAGTATCCATGATCGGACGGCGGTTTTCGTCAACCTTGGCAATCGTCACACCCGTAACTCTCTCCTTGCCGTGAATCTCTATCACCGTATGTGAGAGAAAAAGAGGTATATCAAAGTCATTGAGGCACTGCTCAATATTTCTCGCAAGGCCGCCCGAATACGGCATAAGCTCGCACACGCACTCAACCTTTGCACCCTCAAGCGTCATTCTCCTTGCCATTATAAGTCCGATATCTCCCGAGCCGAGGATTACCACCCTTTTGCCGGGCATATACCCTTTCATGTTGACATATTTCTGCGCCGTGCCTGCGGTATAAACTCCGCTCGGACGGGTACCGGCAATATTCAGCGCACCCTTCGGCCTCTCACGGCATCCCATGGCGAGGATTATTGCACCCGCTTCTATCTCAAAAATGCCCTCTTTGCAGTTCTGCGCCGTCAGGATACGGTTCTTGTCAATACCCGTAACCATAGTCTCAAGCATATAAGGAATTTTATATTCAAGCACCTTTTCTATATAGCGGTGGGCATATTCGGGGCCCGTCAGCTCCTCGCCGAAGCGGTGCAGCCCGAATCCGTTGTGTATACACTGCCTGAGAATGCCGCCAAGAGCATTGTCCCTCTCAAGAATCAGAATATCACGCAGTCCCCTCTCGTATGCCGCTACCGCGGCGGACATGCCGGCAGGGCCGCCGCCCACAATCACAAGTTCCTTTTTTATTCTCTTTATCATAATAACACTCGCCTTCGTTTGTTGTTGGTAATTCTCGCTCAGAGTTTTCTAATATGAGTTAAAAACACGGCACGGGTGCGGCTGTCTCTCTATGTAAAGCCGCCCTTACTGCGTTTTAAAAGAAAAATCATTCCTTGGTTTTGCCGATATTGATATAGGACTCGCCGCCGAACTTTGTAATATCCTGATAGTCGCATCCCAGCTCCCTTGCAAGCAGCTCTACAACATACGGCGCGCAGAATCCGCCCTGGCACCTGCCCATGCCCGACCTGGTCCTTCTCTTTACGCCGTCAAGGTCATGCGGCTTCGGATTAGTCCTTATCGCCTCAAGAATTTCTCCCTCGCTTACCGTCTCGCAGCGGCAGATTATATGCGCATACTCCGGGTGCTCCTTGATTATCTCGTTTTTCTCATCGTTTGAGAGCTCTCTGAAAGCGTGGAGCGGTTTTCTCTTTGAAATATGATTTTCACGGGGGGTGAGCCGAACTCCGCTTTCGATAAGCAGATCCCTCACATACTCCGCAATCGCAGGTGCCGAAGAAAGTCCGGGGCTCTCTATGCCTGCACAGTTTACAAATCCGTCTTTACAGTTTATGATAAAGTCGCCGACAGAGCCGGTAGCACGCAGTCCCGTAAATGATGTTATCGTGCCGCCGAAATTAAGCCCGCTGACACTGCGTGACGCCATCCTCCTGACTGTCTCAATACCGCTTGCGGTTGTCGAGGTGTCCTCCTTGTCCGAAATATCCTCTGCGGTGGGACCGAGCAGGAGATTTCCGTCAACCGTCGGCGTTACAAGAATACCCTTGCCCATTTTCGACGGACACTGGAATACCGTGTGACTTACAAGTGTACCCCACTCCTTGTCAAGCAAAATGTACTCGCCGCGCCGAGGCGTCACGGTAAAGGAGCTGTCCCCTGCCATCCGTGCCACATCATCCGAGTAAACTCCCGCACAGTTTATCACAATCTCAGCCTCAATGAACTCGTCCCCGCTGTAAACCTTATATCCTTTTTCCGTCTTTTCAATCCTTGTTACGGGGAAATTGAGCTTGAGCTCGGCTCCGTTATCCATAGCGTTTCCGACAGCCGCCATGCAAAGCTCATACGGACAGACAATACCGCCTGTCGGAGCGACAAGCGCCGCCACAACCTCATCTCCGATATTCGGCTCAAGCTTTAATACCTCGTCTCTGTCAACTACTCTGAGCCCCTCAACACCGTTGGCAATTCCCCTTTGCATAAGAGCATTAAGTGTTTCTCTGTCCTCGTCATTAAATCCGAGCACCAGGGAGCCGTTATTTTTGTATTTAACCCCGAGTTCACGGCAATATTCTTCCATCATCTTTGAGCCGCGGACATTGAGTTTTGCCTTAAGACTGCCCTCTTTGGCGTCAAAGCCTGCATGGACAATAGCGCTGTTTGCTTTGGTTGCGCCCATCGCCACATCCCCCATCTTCTCCGCAATAACAACATCAAGCTTATATTTCATAAGCTCTCTCGCCACACAGCCGCCTACAACGCCTGCGCCTATTATACAAATATCATGCATAATATCCACCTCAATACTTATTAGATCAAAAATCACGTGTATATATCTTATATAATAAAATTCTTTTATATCGGTATTATAGCACATGCATACCTTTAAATCAAGTTTAATTTATCAATTCTTATTTTCTTTTCGGAAAACACTTTTTAAAAGAGAAAAGTCCGCCCAAAGAAAAATATGCGCCCTGCGGCGCAAATACTGACTGAAAAATTGCCATCGGCAACACAAAAGTCACTGCCCGCAAAGCCTCACCGCATATTATACCTCACCGGGTGTGTGTCTGAGGTGCGTCAAGCTGAAAAAATCCGAAAAAAACGGGTAAAACACCCCCAAAAATTCAACACGCCCCCATTTGTCTGACATTTCGGCATAAATGTCAATTTTTGCATTTTATTGGTTAAAAAATCGCAAAAAGCATTTACATATTTATATATGTGTTATAATTTACAGTTGGATAAATGTAATTTTAGGCTCGCTCATTGCGTTTGTCACACTTATAGTCGCGGCTATACAGCTTATTAACGGGGACGCAAACCGGTATACTATGTTTATCATCTTTGTTGTCAGTGCTCTCGCCACTATTCTGTCACATCTGTTCCTGCATATCCTTTTCGGTTTTTTCTATGACATAAGAAAAATCAGAATCAGCTCAGACAGCTCGCCTGTCAGCAGAGAATTTGAAGCAATTAACATCAACGACATACCTGAAATATGAGAGGAAGCATTAATGTCTGAGAGATTTTCAAAATTATTTTTACTACCGAAAAATCTGTACACAAAAGACTCCCCCGTTATAATCAGAGCCGGTGCACTGCTGAAAGATAATATAACAGGGCGTATCTATGCGCTGGTGAAATTCAAAAACATCTCGGAAAGCACGGTAAAAAGTCTGAAAGTGAGCATATCCGAATTTGACCAGCTTGAAAGACCGATTGAGGGCAGTACGGTATATCAGTATTTAGACCTTAATGTAAAGCGAGACGAAGAGTTCGGTCAGAAAACTTTGATCCCGATACCCGACGTTTCCGTGCGCTCATTTGACATATCGGTTGATGAGGTCGGTTTTTCAGACAACAGCGTTTACACCTGCGGAAAGCAAAATTGGGAAAGTCTTCCCGAAGAAAAAGCTATACCGTACGATTACCTTCCCGCATACCGCTCGCTATACTGCGAGGCGGCTGTCTGTGAGCCGTGGTTTACAGAAGAAATCTGGTGCTGCGCGTGCGGAAAAATAAACGGCAAAGATGAAAAGTCATGCCACGCTTGCGGCGCCTCCCGCTCGGCGCTTGAAAATATTGACGATAAAACAGTAACAGAAAAAATCTCGGAGTTTAAATATGAGAACGCCAATGCTCTGCTCCAAAAAAGCGACCTCAAGTCGCTGAAGAAAGCCGAGAGCGTATTTCTCTCGCTTGAAAACTACAAAGACTCCGAAGCAAAAGCCAAAATATGCACTGATAAAATTGACAAAATTAAAAAATCCAAGGCAAAAAACAAACGCATTTTTATAATTTCAGGCATATCGGCGGCAGCTGTAATCTTTTTGACCTGTATCTCATTTATAATATGGGCTTTATCCCCTGCCGCAGACTATACTTATACCGCAGTTGAGGGCGGATACTCCGTTTCATGCGATGACATTTCGATTAAAAAAGCTGAAATTCCCTCAAAACACAAGGGCAAGCCTGTTGTCGCAATCGGTGAAGGTGCATTCAAAGATTGCCTTAGCCTTGAAAGCGTTATTATCCCTGACAGCGTAACGAGTATCGGTTACGGCGCATTTCAAAACTGCACCTCCCTCTCAAGCTTAACCATTTCCGACAGTGTTACATCTATCGGAGGCAGAGCATTCTCAGGTTGCTTAAGTCTTACGGATATTACCGTGCCCGACAGTGTTGAGAATATCGGATACAATGCTTTTGCGGACTGCGACAACCTGACAAGCATTACTCTGCCGTTTGTCGGAGAAACAATAAACGGAACAAATAACACTCATCTCGGATATATTTTCGGAGCGATACGCTATGCGACAAATTACAATTATGTGCCGAGATCGCTGACACATGTGACGGTAACAGGCGGTAACAGTTTCGGTGTAGGCGCATTTTACAATTGCCTATCCCTGAAGAGCATATGTATACCTGACAGTGTAAAACACATTGACGACAACGCATTTAGAGAGTGCTTGAGCCTCACGGATGTATATTACATGGGAAGTATAAAGGATTGGTCTCAAATTACAATAGGCTCATACAACAGTGCAGTTAAATATGCGGAAATTCACTATAACTACGTTCCGTAAGATACGGTTTAAAAAATCAAGTAAACAATAATCAAAACAGCGAGGCAAAATTTTGCCTCGCTGTTTTTCGGTGCAAAGAATGTACCGTGTTGTATTTTATTTATGTATGATACATAAATTATTTTGCATAATCAACCGTTCTGCTCTCTCGGATCACGCTGACCTTGATCTGGCCGGGATAGTCGAGCTGTTCCTCGATCTTCCTTGCGATGTCACGGGCAAGCAGCTTCATGCTGTCGTCGTCCACAACATCCGGCTTAACCATAACTCTGACCTCACGGCCCGCCTGAATTGCAAACGTCTTCTCAACTCCCTCAAACTCGCTTGACACTTCCTCAAGCTTCTGAAGTCTCTTGATGTAGTTTTCAACATTCTCGCGTCTTGCGCCGGGTCTTGCCGCGCTGATGGCGTCCGCAGCCTGAATAATAAAGTCAAGCGGCGTCACAGGCTCAACATCGTTATGGTGCGCCTCAATGGCGTGAATTATATCCTTGTTCTCACGGTATTTTGTGGCGATGTCAACGCCGAGGGTGATATGCGAGCCCTCGCTCTCCGCCGTAACCGCCTTACCGATATCATGCAGCAGTCCCGCTCTTCTGGCAAGAGTCACATCAACGCCCATCTCATCCGCAATCACGCCCGCAAGCATGGAAACCTCTATCGAGTGGCGCAGTGCGTTCTGTCCGTATGATGTGCGGTACTTCATTCTTCCGAGAAGCTTTATAAGCTCAGGGTGCAAACCGTGCACTCCGGTCTCAAACACCGCTCTCTCGCCCGCCTGCTTGATCTGTGCGTCAACCTCACGGCGAGCCTTCTCAACCATCTCCTCAATTCTTGCAGGATGAATTCTTCCGTCGCTGACAAGTCTCTCAAGAGCAATCTTGGCAATTTCGCGTCTCACGGGGTCAAATCCCGACACGGTTATAACATCCGGCGTGTCGTCGATAATAAGCTCAACACCGGTAAGGTTCTCGATAGAGCGGATATTTCTTCCCTCTCTTCCGATAATTCTTCCCTTCATCTCGTCGCTCGGAATCTCGACAACCGATATCGCAACCTCACTTACATGGTCTGCGGCACAGCGCTGAATCGCAAGAGAGAGAATATCCTTGGCACGCATGTCCGCTTCATCCCTGAATTTCTCCTCATACTCGCTGATCTTCATGGCGGTCTCATGCCTCATCTCACTGTCAAGACGGCTGACAAGCTCAGCCTTCGCCTCTTCCTTTGTGAGCTGTGCATTCTGTTCAAGAACAAGAAGCTGTTTATCGAGAGTTGACTGAATCTCCGCTCTGATCCTGTCGGCATCCTCATGCTTTTTTGTGAGGAGAGCGTCCTTTTTCTCCACAGCCTCTATTTTTGCATCAAGAGTTTCCTCCTTCTGCGTTACACGCCTCTCAAGGCGTGTCACCTCTTTGCGGCGTTCTTTGTTTTCAAACTCCGCCTCTCTTTTCATCTGAAAAATTTCTTCCTTAGCGGAAATAATGGCCTCTTTCTTGGCTCTCTCCGCCTCTTTAATTGTGTCCTCAAGTATCTTTGTTGCCTGCTCTCTTGCAGAACCGAGTTGTTTTTCGGCTACCATCTTATGGACAACGATAGCTATAACAGCACCGCAGGCTCCGCCTGCAACAAGTCCTATTATCAAAAAAAGAACTTCCAATTTACACCTCCCAACGATTACAATTGTAACCTATGTAAAAAGCTGAATTTTTTTAAAATACGCCTGATACATCCGATACGGAGGAAAAACAGAAACAAACCGAATTTAAAACTAAAATTAAAACTGCAAAGCAAAATATATGTCATTTTCGGAAAACCGAAACGCAAAATTTTTCAAATTCGTTAAAATATATTTAAACAACAGAAAGCCGAATGTAAAGTTAATCAAACCAAATCAGCCTTTATCCCTGAGTTTTATCCTGTATCGCAAGTGAAAATACCGACGTATACGCTTTATTATAATATATATTTTACATCTTGTCAAGGGCTTTGACGAATTCAGGGCGGATAATCGAGATTTTTTGCGGCGTTTTTTGGGCAAAAGATTGTTATTTCTCTGCACGGGTGCCGCCATCGGTAAAACCCTGCGTAAAAAAGCTGATTTACGCCGCCGAATTTCAATAAATGTTAAATAAACTTTACACAAACCCCGCTTTTCCGCCTCGGCACCTATGCCTGACATGCCTGAGCGCTGTACACTAAGGCATATTACGCAGTAGCATGTTACGATGTAGCATGATACGATGTAGCATGTTACGGTGTAGCATGTTACGCAGTAACATTCGGCTCTGTGGCATGCGGCGTGGCAATATATAGCACATCTGTATGCGGTATTGCGGCATTTTTTCGCACGGGTGCCGCCGTGACATATACACAATTCCATTTTCATTTTAAAATATACGCCGCGGCGGCAGAAGCTTTTCCCGTGCGGCGCAGAGCGCCGAGAGCATTGAGAAATATTATAATACACATACTGTGGCGCTTTATGCTTGCGGTTTTCCTTTTTAAATTAATTTTCCCCTGCACTTTTTAAATTTTCCTTCATTAAATATATATAACGGTGACTGGGGCATTTTTTGTTTTTTTCTGAGTTTTGCACTGCTGAACTTTTTTTGGCGCAAAATTTAGCAGTTGTATTTACAGACGGCTAAAAGTTAACAAAAAGTTCACATATTTTTTCTCATAAACTATTGACAAGGTGGGAAAAAAGATTATAATATACTTATC
Source organism: uncultured bacterium (assembly GCA_949282345.1). GTDB lineage: Bacteria > Bacillota > Clostridia > Oscillospirales > CAG-272 > UBA1740. Next base: position 147,935 of record CASDOQ010000025.1, read on the forward strand.
AAGATTAGCACTCCCATTTGACAAGTGCTAAAATTGAGGATAAGAGGTGAAGAAATTGGATTACTCAGGGCTATCAAAGAGAAAACAGCAGATACTTAGGGCAATCGTTGACGCTCACATAGCAGGAGGCGAGCCTGTCGGTTCAAACTATCTGTGCACCAACGCTATGATTTCCTGTTCCTCTGCCACGGTGAGAAACGAGATGGCGGAGCTTGAGGCAATGGGTTATCTTGTTCAGCCCCACACTTCGGCGGGAAGAATTCCGTCCGAACTCGGATACCGCTTCTATGTCGACTGCCTCGTCAAGCAGTACCGAGAGACAAAGACCGAAATTGACGAAATAAACGAGAGACTTAAATATAAGCTCACGGAGATGGACGAGGTTCTGACTATGGCGTCAAAGCTTGCGGCGTCCTTTACCGACTACACCGGCATTGCGTTCAAGGCGGGCGGCGGAAACGCCAGAATATACAAGTTTGACAGCGTTTACCTCTCACACAAGGACTTCTTGCTTGTCATGATGTTCAGCGGAGAGACGGTAAAGGCAAAGCCGATACATCTGACCATCTCGATTACTGAAAAAGATCTCAAGAGATTTATCGACGCGCTCAACATATACATTGTAAACAGGGTTTCAGAGGAGATAAATATGTCTCTTATCATGAAGCTTGAGTCAATTATGGGAAGCGCAAGCTCGATTGTGCACCCTGCCGTTAAGGTTATATATGAGACAATGAGCGAGCTTGACACGGCGGATGTAAAACTTGACGGAATAAACAAACTGCTCGACTACCCCGAATACGCCGACACCAACAAGCTTAAGAGCCTGCTCGGAGTACTTGAGGAAAAGGACAGACTGCTTGATGTGATAAGCTCACATACCGAGGACGAGGACGGCATAAATGTTTATATAGGCACGGATAACGACTCTGACGGAATGAAAGGCACATCGCTGATTTTCAGAAAAATCAATGTCGGAGGCAGAGAGATGGCGGTCGGAGTTATCGGACCGAAGAGAATGGATTACTCAAAGGTTATAGACATGATAAACAAGCTTGCCAGCGGTATTGACCAGATGTTTGCAAGCGATGCGCGGCTGCTCAACAATCCAAATCAAAAGGAGACTGATGAATAAAAGATGGAAGAAAACAAGGTAAATATTGATAAGGAAGAGATTTCCGAGGGGGATGAAGCCGTAAAAGAGTGCTGCAAGATCTTAAACTCCGAGGAAAAGACAGAAAGCGATAAAGAAAACACGGCATCCGAGGAAACCAAAGAGGAAGAGACGGACAAAAAGAGCCGGAAAGAAAAAAAGCAATCTAAAAAAGAGACCGAGGAGCTGATAAAGGAAAACGAGAAGCTCAAAGAGGATCTTAAAGAGCTCAATGACAGATTTCTCAGAATGGCGGCGGAATATGACAACTTCAGGCGCCGCTCCAGAGAAGAAAAAGACGCGACATACGAAAACGCAATGGCGGACACCGTAGCGGCGCTACTGCCTATAATTGACAACCTTGAGCGTGCCGCAATATACAGCGACACAGAAAAAATAAAAGAGGGACTTGAGATGATACTCAAGTCAAAGAGCTCGGTTTTCTCAAAGCTCGGAGTTGAAGAGGTGTGCAAGGTCGGAGATACTTTTGACCCGAACATGCATAATGCGGTAATGCACATCGAGGACGAGAACTTCGGAGAAAACGAGGTCTGCGAGATATTCCAGCAGGGATACAAAAAAGGAAAACACATTATTCGCCACGCAATGGTTAAAACGGCAAACTGATTATAAAACGGGCAAACGGAAATAATAAATTAAGTTGTCCGGGTTGAAAATTCGGCTTATCGGAAAAGCTTTTCGGGAGGTTTATCTTCCGAAGTGAAAAGCGCTGTGAGCCGAAAACAAAATTGTTAAAAAATTTATCTATATATACGGAGGAAAATTATTATGGGAAAGATTATCGGTATTGATTTAGGTACAACAAACTCATGTGTTGCGGTTTTTGAAGGCGGCGAGCCTATCGTTATAACAAACCCTGAAGGTGCGAGAACAACTCCGAGTGTAGTTGCTTTCACAAAGACAGGCGAGAGACTTATAGGACAGGTTGCAAAGCGTCAGGCCGTAACAAACCCCGAAAGAACCATAAGCTCTATCAAGAGAGATATGGGTACTGACAGAAAGGTTTCAATCGACGGCAAAAACTACACGCCCCAGGAGATCTCTGCTATGATACTTCAGAAGCTGAAGGCAGATGCTGAGGCATATCTGGGAACAAAGGTTACTGATGCGGTTATCACCGTTCCTGCATACTTTACCGACGCACAGCGTCAGGCAACAAAGGACGCAGGTAAAATTGCAGGTCTTGATGTAAAGAGAATTATCAACGAGCCTACCGCCGCAGCTCTTGCATACGGTATGGATAAGGAAGCAAGCCAGAAGATTATGGTATTTGACCTTGGAGGCGGTACATTCGATGTATCACTGCTTGATATATCCGACGGAGTATTTGAGGTGCTTGCAACAGCGGGTAACAACCGTCTCGGCGGTGACGACTTTGACGCGAGAATCGTTGACTGGATGGCAAATGAATTTGCAAAAGAGAACAGCGGTATCGACCTCAGAAAAGACAAGATGGCTCATCAGAGACTTAAGGACGCTGCTGAGAAGGCAAAAATCGAACTTTCAGGCGTTATGTCATCTAACATTTCCCTTCCCTTCATCACAGCTGACGCAACAGGACCCAAGCATTTTGAGGCAACACTCACAAGAGCAAAGTTTGACGAGCTGACACACGACCTTGTAGAGGCTACAATGGAGCCTACGAAGAAGGTACTGCGCGATGCGGGACTTACTCCCTCTGATATTTCAAAGGTACTTCTTGTCGGCGGTTCAACAAGAATTCCCGCTGTACAGGAAGCAGTTAAGAAGTTTATAGGCAAAGATCCTTTCAAGGGCATCAACCCCGATGAGTGCGTTGCTATCGGTGCGGCAATCCAGGGCGGTGTGCTTGGCGGAGATGTAAAGGATGTGCTCCTTCTTGATGTAACACCCCTCTCACTCGGTATTGAGACACTCGGCGGTGTATTCAACAAGATTATTGAGCGTAACACAACTATCCCCGTAAAGAAGAGCCAGGTTTACTCCACAGCGGCAGACAATCAGACCTCTGTTGAGATCCATGTCCTTCAGGGTGAAAGAGAGATGGCAGCAGGCAACACAACACTCGGCAGATTTAACCTTGACGGCATTCCTGCCGCTCCCCGCGGAATTCCTCAGATTGAGGTTACATTTGATATCGACGCAAACGGTATCGTAAATGTTACTGCATGCGATAAGGGCACAGGCAAAGAGCAGCACATCACTATCACCTCAAGCACAAATATGTCAAAAGAGGATATAGAGAAGGCTGTTCACGAGGCTGAGAAGTATGCTGAGGAGGATAAGAAGCAGAAAGAGGCTGTTGAGGTAAGAAATGCGGCTGAGAATACAATCTTCCAGACCGAAAAGTCGATGAATGAGCTCGGCGACAAACTCTCCGACTCTGACAAGGCGCCCGTAAATGACGCTATTGCAACGCTCAAAGAGACACTCAAGGGCAATGACACAGAGAAGATCAAGAGCGATACGGAGGCTGTTCAGAAGGCGTTCTACCCGATAGCCGAGAAGATCTACCGTGAGTCCGCTCAGAACGGACAGCAGTCAGGTGCCGAGGGCTCTGCGGGCGATCAGAATGTATACGGCGCCGACTTTGAGGATAAGACCTGATCCGAATAAAACTTAACACGGGTACGGAGCAAAACCCTGCCCCCCAATCAATACTCAAACGGGCTGGCTTATATTAAGTCAGCCCAAAGTGGGTATTAAAAGTGTTTTGACGGACGATCAGAGAAAAATTTGATTTTACTGCAAAGGAAGAAAGAATGGCAAATACGAAAAGAGATTATTATGAGGTGCTCGGTGTGCCGAAAGACGCAACCGACGATCAGATAAAAAAAGCATATAGATCTCTTGCTAAAAAGTATCATCCTGATATGAACCCCGGCGACAAGGAGGCAGAGGCAAAGTTCAAGGAGGCAAACGAGGCATACGATGTGCTGGGCAACGCCGACAAGAGAGCCAAATACGATCAGTACGGTCACGCTGCGTTTGATCCGTCTATGGGCGGCGGCGGAAGCGGCTTCGGAGGTTTCGGCGGATTTGGCGGCGACTTTGACTTCAGCGATATATTCTCCTTCTTCGGCGGCGGCGCCGGTGGCGGCGGACGCTCCAGAGCAAGCATGGCGGTCGACGGCGATGATGTAATGGCAAGAATCAGCATAACCTTTGACGAGGCAGTATTCGGCTGTAAAAAAGAGATTAATTTTGCAAGGGTGGAGGCATGCCCCGACTGTAAAGCGACGGGTGCAATGAAAGGCACATCCCCCGAAAAATGTACCGAGTGTAACGGTACCGGCCGTGTGACGGTAAAACAGCAGACAATGCTCGGCTTTATGCAGACACAGAGAAGCTGTACGGCGTGCCGCGGTACCGGTAAAATAATAAAGACCCCCTGCAAAAACTGCAACGGCAAGGGATATATCAAAATCAAGAAAAAGCTTGAGGTTACAATCCCTGCGGGAATTGACTCAATGCAGAGAATTATCCTGAGAGGACAGGGCTCTGCGGGCAGAAACGGCGGTGTTAACGGCGACCTTATAATCGAGGTGACAGTCGAGCATCACAAGTTCTTTGAAAGAGACGGAAACAACATCTACTGTGAAATTCCGATTTCTTTTACAGACGCGGCGCTGGGCGCTGAAATAGACATACCGTTGCTCGGCGGCAAAACCGAGAAATACACAATTGCCGAGGGTACACAGACAAATACCTCCTTTACTCTTAAAGGAAAAGGTATTCCCGATGTAAATACCAAGCGCAAGGGTGACCTTATCATCACGGTAATTGTCGAGACGCCGAAAAACCTTACATCCGAACAGAAAAAACTCCTTGGTGAGTTTGCAAAGTCCTTAAACGACAAAAACACCGGCAAAAAACAGAGTTTTTTCAAAAATCTGTTTAAATAATTTGTGACAGAGGGAGTTTTGAGCTGTTTT
>CASDOQ010000026.1 GCA_949282345.1 uncultured bacterium
CGCCCCGGTTGCCGAGGCCGCTCCCGCCGTCGAAGAGGCCGCTCCCGCCGCCAAAGAGGCCGCTCCCGCCGTCGAAGAGGCCGCTCCCGCCGTCGAAGAGGCCGCTCCCGCCGCCAAAGAGGCCGCTCCCGCCGCCAAAGAGGCCGCTCCCGCCGCCAAAGAGGCCGCTCCCGCCGCCAAAGAGGCCGCTCCCGCCACTCCGATCACGGAAGACGAGGACGATGAATTTGAATTCACCGCTACCGTCAATACCAAAACCGCCGAGGGCAAAGACCTCTTCGGTTTCTTCCGCCGCGGCTGATAAAAAGAAGCGGGAACTTCGGCCGTATTTTTCAAGAAGAAAAAGACTGCCGTCGTTTCGCTTTCGGTGGCCGGGGTCGATATCCGGCACCGCGGTAGGCCGGCCCGGGGCCGATACAGGTCGGTCACGGAAAAGATATACGGCGTTTGGATTCTCACGCGCGGTGCGCGCGGGAATTTTCCCGCATATTCGCAAAACTCCTGCATAGAATAGGAGAAAGAGGACATACTTCCCGTAAAAGATCTGGGGGAAGTTATGGTCAAAGGATGCGAAAAGCGGATGATCCGACTGCAAAACACCGGCAGCCGGATGTTTGAAGAAGTGTATTTCGTATTGCGGGAGGAACTGCCGGGCGAGGGTTGCACGACCCGGGATATCCTGGCGGAAGCCAACCGCATCGTGGAGGAAAACGAGCCGCCCGCATACGGGGGGACGGGATTGCGCACTGTCCTTCTGTCTTTTTTCGGCGGGGCGGCCACGGCGACCCTGCTGGTCTGCTTCCTTTTCCTCCTGCTGTAGGGGATTTTCCTGAGAAGTGGACCTCCGCCTCCCCGTAAATGGGACGTTGCTTTTACGGGAGCGGAGGATGACCATGATCCGGCGGTGATGCCGGATTTTTCGCGTTGTTTACAGGAAGAAAGGACTATATAGATGGCACAACAAAAGAAAGAAATCAAAGAAGGGGCAGAGAAGCCCCGCCGCCCGGCGTTCGCGCGCAAAAGACCCGCAGAGGTCCGGCTGACCGAGAGCGCGGCGTCCGCGAACCTCTCTGCTCCGCCCGAGGGGAAGCCCGCGCGCGCCGGGAAAGAAGCGCGCCGCCCCGCCGTACGGAAAAAGAGCGGCAGGACCGCCGGGCAGGCCCCGGTCGATGAAGCCCAAGAGAGGAAGCCCGCCGCCCGGAGGGGGGCCGGAATTTTCCCCCGGCAGACGCAGAAAAAAGGATTGGCTGCCGGAACAGAAAAAACCTCCGCGCGGACAGGAATTTCTTTTGCGAAGACCGACCATATCGATCGGAAGGCTCTGCCGTCCGGCGGTGAAGAGGGGCGCACGCCGGCCGAAAACAGCCGGGGAAAGCTCCGTGTGGCCTTCCTCGGCGGTCTCCAGGAGATCGGCAAAAATATGTGTATGCTGGAATACGGCAACGACATCCTGCTGATCGACAGCGGGATCGCTTTCCCCGATGAAGAGATGCCCGGGGTCGATCTCGTGATCCCCGATATCACCTACTTAGAGCAGAACGCGCAGAAGGTGCGCGCCATCCTTCTGACGCACGGACACGAGGATCATATCGGGGGCGTTCCCTATGTGTTGCGCTCGCTTTCGGTGCCGGTCTACGGCACGGCGCTGACGCTCGGGATCTTAAAAAACAAGCTCGATGAATTCCGCCTGCCGAAGAAGCCCGATTTGCGCGTGGTCTCGGCCGGAGATACCGTTGAGGCCGGGGTCTTTCGCGCCGAGTTCATTCACGTGAACCATTCGATTCCCGACGCCTGTGCCATAGCGGTGCACACGCCGGTCGGGATCGTCTTCCATACCGGGGATTTCAAACTTGACGTTTCGCCGATCGGCGGGGAGATGATGGACGTCGGGCGGATCTCCCGCATCGGGGACGAGGGCGTTCTTCTGATGCTCGGGGAATCCACCAATGCAGAACGCACCGGGTATACCCCGTCTGAGCGGCGCGTCGGAAATTCGCTGGAACAGGTCTTTACCCGCTATCCCGACCGCCGGTTGGTGATCGCGACCTTCTCGTCCAATGTCCACCGCGTACAGCAGATCATTGATGCCAGCGCCCGGCACGGGCGGCGGGTCGTCGTCTTCGGACGGAGCATGACGGCGGTCGTCAGCGCCTCGGTGGAACTCGGATATATCCGTGCCCCGGAGGGAACGATCATCGACCCGTCTGAAATGCGCCGTTTCAAGCCCGAACAACTTACCCTCATCACGACCGGCAGTCAGGGGGAGCCGATGTCTGCGCTCTACCGGATGGCCTTTGCCGAGCACGACCGCGTCAAACTCACGCCGAACGACGTGGTGGTGCTTTCTTCGAGCGCGATCCCGGGAAATGAAAAACTGATCGGAAAGATCGTCAATACGCTCGTCAAGGGTGGCATCCGGGTCGAGAACGACGATTCGATCGAGGATCTTCACGTTTCGGGCCATGCCTGCTCCGAGGAATTGAAATTCATGCTGGCGCTTGTCCGTCCGAGATATTTTATGCCGATCCACGGGGAGCCGCGGCATATGTTTGCCCACCGGGAGATCGCCGTCTTTATGGGGATCGACCCGAAGGACATCTTTCTCGGCGAAAACGGGAAGGTGCTGGAACTTGACCGGCGCGGTGCCCGTTGGGGAGAACCGATCCCTGCCGGGAAGGTGCTGGTCGACGGCTCGGGGATCGGGGACGTCGGGGCGGTCGTCCTGCGCGATCGGAAACTCCTCTCACAGGACGGTCTGATCGCCGTGGTGGCCACGCTCGACCTCTCGGAAGGACTGCTGATCTCAGGGCCAGAGATTGTCTCGCGCGGGTTTGTCTACGTCAAGGAAGCTGAAAAACTGATGGAAGAGATCCGGCGGCTTGCGCAGAAGCAACTTTCCGAGGCGCTGGATGCCGGCATGAGGGACTGGAACGAACTCAAAAACCTCCTGCGTGACGAACTTTCGCGGCTCTTGTATCAGCGCACCAAGCGCCGTCCGATGATCCTGCCGATCCTGATGGATCTGTGATGATACGCTATCTGACCGAAGAAACAGGCAGATATCTCAGCGAGGAGGAGTTCCTGCGCGGAGCGGAACTGCTGCCGCCCGCCCTCCGCGAATATGCCGCCGCGCCCCGTCCGGCGGCCGACCGTGCCCGGCGGCTTGCGGGACTCCTCCTTCTTTTTCGCTTTTATACCAAACTCTGCCCCGCAACACCGATGCCCCCCCTCCTCTTTTCTGTGCAGGGGAAGCCCTCTCTGCCCGGCGACCCTTTTTACTTCAATATTTCTCACGCCGGGCGGCTGGCCGTCTGCGCCGTAGCCGACCGACCCCTCGGGGCAGATCTCGTTTTGTATCGGGAGACCGAAAAAATACGCTACGAGGCGTTGGCGGCGCGGTTCTTCTCGCCGGAGGAACGGGCGGCGCTCGGAATCTCTCCCGATCCCGCGCGTTGCTTTGCGGAGATCTTTGCGCGCAAGGAGGCCGTTGTCAAAGCGAGCGGGGAAGGACTTTCTGCCTTCCGCCGGACGAATACGGCGGCCCTTTCCATGACGCTCGAGACAACGCTTTGCGACTCGGTGGGAGACGACTATTTTCTGGCCGTATACTGCGGCGACTGACCGACCGGGAAGAACCGCCGCTCTGCCCCCATGTCCGCAGGCAGGGTGACAGAAAAGAGCCGATTCCTTTTGTATATTTTACGATCCTTTCGGAACCTCTTTCGAAGACCCGTTTCCGCCTTTATGCATTGGATCGTAAAGAAAACCTTACAAAACCCGAAAAAATAAAAGAAAAGACCGTGCAACGGAGGATCTGTCCGCACGGTCTTTTCTTTTTTGTGTGACAGCCGAATGAGGGCGGCTGTCTACGCGAGCCCACGAGGGCGGTAGGCTGTTTAAGAGCCCATGAGGGCGGAATTTTGCCCAAGAGGCGCAGGGCGGCCCTCACTCGGTGTAAAGATATTCCCCCTCCATGCTGACGATCCCGCGCCCGGTTTCCACAGCCTGCCGCACCGCCGAGAGGATCGTCTCGGCATAGAGCCGGTGTCCGGCGTCGGTCAGGGTGCCGTTTGCCGTCGTCAGGTCTTCCGCGCCGGTGTACGCCGCAAAGGCGGCCCGCATATCGCAAAGCACCAGCCCGTAGTGGGCCGCAAGAGCGGTGAGCGCGGCGGCTTGCGCGTCGCTGTCGTTATGGGTGATGACCAGGAGAATGTCTCCTGTCCGCAAGATCCCCTTCGCCTTTTTCAGGAAGATCTCGGTCTTCCGCTCGGGCGAGCAGTTGTATTCGCCGCGTGTCAGATTGCGGTTGGCCTCTTCCATGCCGGGGCCGGGAGCAAAGATCATCAAGCGAAAGAGCGGGGCGTTGGCATCGGCCCGGCGCAGATCTTCCCAGGCGGTATAATAGTTCGGGACAACGAAGCCGCTGTCGGCGGAAAGACTGGAAAGGCGGCCGAGGACTTGCTTTTGTTTTTCCTCGGGGTAATGCTCTTCCCGAAGCGAATAGAAGGTCAAAAAGCGCCAGGAGACTGACTCTTGGGAAGCCCCGATCCCATAGGTGATATTGTCGCCCAAATAATAGAAGCAGAAGGGATTTTTGTCCCGCAGGAGCTGATAGGCCGAGGTCGGGGGGATCGTGTAGCGGGTCCCGGTCGGCGTGGACAGCGCGATCGACCATCCGTCGGGATTCTGTTCGAGCTTTTCCTGAAACTCCCGCCGGATCTTTTCCGAATTTTCTGCCGCGCGTTTTTGGTGGATGAAATAGAAAGCACCGCCCGAGAGGACGAGCGCCGCCGCAAGCAGGAGCGGGAAAAGTTTGCGGGCGGCAAAGCGCGAGAAAAAGGCTTTCATGACCCATCTCCGAAGATCCGATAGAGCGCGGCGTCCAACCACTCAAACACCGTCGGCCCCCAGGCGAGAAGCAGGGCAAGCAGACCGCCGAGCAGGAGGACCGAGAGGATCAGCCAACGAATCTCGTTTTCGCGCCCGGCAAAGCGAATATCGGCTCTGCGGCGGTGCGTCTCGTCGACGAACAGACGGATCTCCGCGGGGGAAAACGCGGTGTTGCAGGGGGCCAGCCGTTCAGCCGGGATCGGAGCCTCCGGGGATTTTTCGGTTTCCCACGGGAGGGGCTTCAGGTCGGCTTCCCGGGTGCGGCGGCGTTTCTTCGCTTTCTCCGGGGCGCGGTCATCCAGACTGGAAAGCGGCGCGATGACGCGGCCGTCCGGGAGCACGACCGAGAAGAGTTTTCGGAGCAGAGAGGCGGGGGAACCGAGGGAACGCATGAGGATCCCCTTCGGAGAAAAGCCGAGATCGGCAAGCGACCGGGCACTTTCAGGCGAGGTGGCGTTTGCCTGCCGGAGGGCATCGTAGAGCTTTCCGGCCCGGTGTTTGGCATAGGTTGCGGCAAAGCAGGCAAGGATCGCGCCGACGACAAGCCCCACAAGGATGGCCGTCAGATTGAAACTGACCCCGCCGAGATTAAAGAATCGATACTCGTAGGAGGACCCGGCTACCAGAAGAAATGCGGTCATGAAAACTCCTCTTCCATATAGTTCTCTCCGCAAACGCGGCGGAGGAATTCGTCAAGATCCTCGTTGTTTTCATAATAGAAGGAAATGCATTTTTTGCGCGGCCCTTCCTCGATCCGTACGCGGCGACCGAGGCGGCTCATCAGTTTTTGTTCGAGCACTTCGGCATAATTCACCGAGAAAGACGGCGCGCTTTTGGCTTCTTTTTCCTTCTTCTTTTCTTCCGCGCGCTTGCGGCGGGCATAGCGCTTCACCTCTTCTTCGAGCGTGCGCACCGACCAGCCCTCCGCAATGGTTTGGCGGCCGAGTGCCATGCGATCCTCCGCGGAAGGAAGCGAAAGCAAGGTGCGGGCATGCCCGGCAGAGAGCTCGCGGGAAGCGACCAGCGCGAGCAGCTCTTCCGGCAGATCCAGGAGACGTTGCATATTGGCGATGGCGCTCCGGCTCTTTCCGATCTTGGCCGAGAGTTCCTCCTGCGTCATGCCGTAATCACAGAGCAATGCGCGGTACGCCATCGCTTCTTCCACGGGGTTGAGATCCTCCCGCTGGATGTTTTCCACCAGCGCGATCTCGGCGGCTTCCTTTTCGTCTCCCGAGAGGATGATGGCGGGAATTTCGGTAAGACCGGCAATCTTGGAGGCGCGCCAGCGGCGTTCTCCGGCAACGATCTGGTATTTCCCGTTGGGCAGTTCGCGCACGAGGATCGGTTGAAGAACTCCGTACGTGGCAATGGAGGCCGCCAGTTCCGAAAGAGTCTCTTCCTCAAAGTTCTTGCGCGGCTGACCGCTCTTCGGTTCGACCAGTGCGATCTTCAGCGAGATTCTGCCGTTTTTTTCATTTTCCTCTACCGTGTTTTCCAGGAAGAGCGCATCCAGCCCCTTCCATTGAGAGGTCGCTTTTTTCGTCATGATAAAGTCCTTTCCGCGCACTGTGGCGCACATAGAGGGGACGGCTTGGCCGTCCGGCGGTATCGTATGGAGTTTTACCGGGAAACAGATCCGGCAACATTGTATAGGAGTCTTTGCCGGAAAATACATCCGGCGGCGAGAAACGGGTGAAAAACGGATGAAAGAGGCCGCGGCGAAGCTCAAAACGCGTCAGACGCGCAAAAGCAGTTCTTTGACGAGTGCTCGGTATTCCAGCGAGCCCTTCCCGTATGGATCAAAATAACAGATCGGCTGTCCGTATCCGGGCGCTTCCGCCAATTTCACGCTGCGCGAGATCGTAGTGCGGAAGAGCTTGTCTGCGTAATATTTCTGCAATTCTCCCTCGACCTGTGCCGTCAGTAGGAGTCGTTTGTTGTACATGGTCAGCAAAAGACCGGTGATCTCCAGCCCGGGATTATACAGCTGACGGACTTTTTTCACAGTCAGTGTGAGTTGGGAAAGTCCCTCCAGCGAGAAAAAGTCGCACGGCATGGGGATGACGACCCCGTCGGCTGCGGCAAGCCCGTTCAGGGTCAGCAGACCGAGCGTGGGCGGGCAGTCGATCAGAATGAAATCGTATTCATCCCGGAGCGGTTGCAGGGCGGCGGCGGCGTTTTTTCCGCGCTCTTCGGAGGCGTGCAGATCGAATTCCGCTCCCACCAGAGAAATCGTGGAGGGGATCAGGAAAAGATTTTTGAAGCCCGTGTCCATGACGGCCTCTTTTGCCGTCGCTTCCCCGATCAGCACCTGGTAGGAAGAGATCTTTACGGCCTTTTTGGCAACGCCCAGCGCGCTGGTAGCGTTCCCCTGCGGATCCATATCGAGGAGCAGGACCTTTTTTCCGTCCTTTCCGAGCTGCGCGGCAATATTGACGACGCTCGTCGTTTTTCCGACGCCGCCCTTCTGGTTGGCAAAAGCAAGACAAACAGCACCCATAAGAACCTCCGATAGCAAGCAAAAGCAAAGTAATGGGGTCGCGGTCGTTTGTACGCCGTTGCGATTCCTTGCGAGGAAGGCTTTTGAACGACCGGGAATGACTCCCTACATCATATTATAGCAAGACGGGGCGGCGCTGTCAATACGACAAAAATTAACATAAAGAGAATGGCGAAAAACTTTTCAAGAGTAAGAGAACCGAAAGGCAGAACCAGCAAAAAAGCAAAGGCGAAAAAACAGAAAGTGCTGTGCGAAAAAAAGACGAGAAACAAAAGAAGGAAGAAAGAAGAGAAAGTATGCCCGGAAAAGGGCCAAAGCCTCTGCGCATTTTTTCTCCATGCACACGGCAGGCACGAGGCGGAAGTTTCACGTGAAACATTTCAGAAGTGTTTTCTCGCGAGTTTGCGAGGCCACACGCACCGCCCGCACCGCACGCACCGCACGCAAGCCTTTCCTCCGCAATCAAAACCCCACAGGGCACCTCCGCAAAATTTTTCGCGGATCGCCTCACGCGTATGCCTTGATCCGCCGTCGCGCAAATGCGCAGGACTTCCGATGATCTGCCAAGAGGCCCGCTCGGAACAAAAGAAATCCCATTCGTCACGTATCAAATGTTTCACGTGAAACAACGCCCTGTATGCGCCGTCATTAAAAGCCCGCCGCACAGGGAGGATGTTACAAAAAAGGCCTGACGGGTGAAAGGCACACCACATGGGAGAATCCTGCGCAGAAGTTTTTCTGCCCGTCGCGCCCCGTTATGCGTGTGTTTTTGCGCGAAAGCCCTG
>CASDOQ010000027.1 GCA_949282345.1 uncultured bacterium
AAAAGATTTCGCCATAAAAAAGATGCCGGGCGGCATCTTTTTCTTTTCTGCCCGATTCGCGCCGCCGGGACTTTCCGCCGGGACTTTCCACCGGGACTTTTCGTCGGGGATTGCCGCCGGGATTCTCTCCCTCTCCCGCCGCAAAGAAAAACCCCGGCAAAAGCCGGGGTTCGGGTTTCTTTAGGTCACTGTGCGGCAGTGTCCGAGAACTGGAAGACCATGAAGCGGTCAACCGCATCTTTGGTGCGGTTGTTGGCATAGTAAACGTACTTTGCGTTCAAATTCTCGTATTCGCTCCATGCACTGGTGATCGTCGAAGGGCTGCGGTCATCCATATACTTCCCTTCCTGCGGCATCGTGCCCTCGGCTGCCGCCGTCATATCGTTGAGCTGGAATCCGGCATAACCGAATTCTCCGGCCTTGATGGTCTTGACGACACCATCTTCGATCACAGGCTCTTTGCAGTGATAGACCCCTGTTTCGGGATCAAGGATACCGTTTTCATCAACAAGGACCTCCTGCTTGTTCGGGAAGGCGTATTCGATGATATATCCGTTGCTCGTTTCGGTAGCAGCGCACTGGATCTCGTCGTAGAACGCGGACTTCTGACGGGTAAGGGCAGAGATCGAAGCGCCGCCCGTAGTCTCTTTTTCACCGCGGCCGAGCGCGTCGGTCATCACGGCCGAATAGGTCGGGCAGGTGTCGCTTGTCGGGATCGGCTTTTCATAGCCGCCGAAGAAGTAATAGAACTCGATGGCGTCGTTGATCCACGGGTTCTTCTGCTTGACATAGTCCTCGCTACGGGGAAACTTGGTCTCATCCTTTACCACTACACAGAGATAGACGTAGTCATTATCCCACAGATAATAGAGCTCGGCGGAAGCACCGAACTTATTCGCCGACGTGCTGCCGTCCCCGGCGTGCTTGGTCAGAACGATGGTATGATCGTCAGCATCCTTAACAGCCGCCGCAATGGCATCCGGGTCGTTTTCGACCGCAAGAGTCGCAAAGTGCGCCGAGCTCAGGTACGCGTCATCCAGCACGCCGTCAAGCGTCGGGGTGCCCTTCAGCACTTGGTTGGGGCAGCTTACGATCTTCAGGGTCGCCTTCTGCGGGACGAGAGAAGCAGGAACATAGTTTCCGCCTTCGTCGACGAAGCTGAGGGTAACCTCGTATTCACCGGCCGCCGTAGCTTTTGCTCCGGCGTCCAGCGTGATATCGATATCGGCACCGGCCGCATTCTTCACCTGGCGGATCGAATATACGAAGGAAAGACCTGCGGGAACTCTGCCGTTATACGTGATGTCATAGGCGCATTCCGGATACCAATAAACGGTCTTGTCGGACAGCTTATAGGTGTCGGCTTTCAGCGTGGCCGGAACGATCGTAAAGGTTTCGGTAAGGGGAGCCGGCAGGCTGTACTGATCGGCAAATTCGGCTTTCTTGAACGTGAAGGTCGCGGTCACTTCGTACTCGCCGACGTTCACAACGTCTTTGGCCTCCACTTCAACGCCGTTTTTCTTGTAGACGTATTCGACGTTGAGGAAAGTATTTCTGATTTTCATACTGTTGGTCAGCGAACCGCCCGTATAGGTCAGTTCCTTCTTCGCCGGGAAGCTGACCGGGACCGGCTGTTTTCCGTCCCCCGGGGCAGTCGTTCCATCGTCCCCACCGGTCGTGGTAGCCGTCGTCCCCGGCACCGTCGTCGTATCGGTACTCCCGCCGCCGCTACAGGCCGCCAACGCTGCAACGAGCAGAACAAGGACCGTCGCCAGCACGAGAATCTTTACTTTGTTTTTCATGCTTTTTCTCCTTCAAAATTTTTAATAACATGAGTATCCTCACTCGTACAAATTATAGCACAAGGTTGCCCTTTTGTAAAGAGAACAACCTCAAAATGGGCAAGATGAACAAAAGCAAAATCAACTTTTGGGCACTTTGGGCATTTTGCAGGAAAATCAAAGGAAAATCAAAGGAAAATCAAAGGAAAATCAGAGCAAAACCCGGCGCTTTTTGCCGCGAAAGCACCGTCGGATCATTTCCCGGACGCACCGATCAGCCTGCGAACCGCCTCCGCGGCAAGAAGCAGTCCTGCCGCCGCAGGCACATAGGAGACAGAACCGAGGCGCACATCCTCCCGCGCACTCTTTCGCGGCGGCTCGGTACTCATAAGGACCGGAAGATGCGTGATCCCCTCCCGGCGCAGGGACTGCCGAAGGGCACGCGCCAACGGGCAACCGCTGGTCTTTGCAAGATCGGTGATCCGGAATGCGGAAGGGTCCAGGCGGTTGGCGGTACCGAGCGAGCAAAGTTCGGAGATCCCCTGCTCCGCCGCCGCGACGGCTAAGGCCACCTTGGCACGCACGTCATCGATCGCATCGATCAGAAGATTCGGCGCGGCGGAAGAAAGAAGTTCGCCGGCGTTTTCAGGGGTGATGCGACAATCGCGGCAATCGAGGCGCGTATCGGGAAAGATCGATGCGACGCGGTCTGCGGCGGCCTCGGTCTTTTTCATTCCGATGCTGTCACGGGTGGCAAGGATCTGACGGTTCAGATTGGAGACCGAGACGGTATCGAAGTCCACCAGCGTGAAGCGGCCGACCCCGGCACGGCAGAGAGCCTCCAGGACGTATCCCCCGACCCCGCCGAGGCCGACCAGCATCACGTGTGCCTCTGCCAGCCGGGCGACCGCCTCCCGGCCGAGAAGGGCTTCGGTGCGTACCGTTGCTCTTTCTTCCATAGCTCCTCCTTATACGAATGCGGCACGCAGGACGAAAAAGAGAACCACGCACGCACAGGCAAATATCCCCGCCGCGACGAAAAAGACTGCGGCACTCCGGCCGGACAAGCGCCAGTCGGGAATGCCGGGCAGGAGTTTCGCCCTGCGCAAAAGGTTGGTCACGGGTTTATAGAGGATCATGACGAGCGCGGCGTTCAGCACCGCTTTCGTCAGATTGAAAGGGAGCAAAAGCGGCAATATCATTTCCGCGACCGCGAAAACGGAAAGGCCGGTATAAAACGGTGTCACCAAGAGATTTGCCGCCATCATGACCGCAATCTGGGAGAGAACGCCGAGAGAAAGCGAAAGGACTGCCCCGCTGAGCCGGCGGTTCAGACGGTATACCGTGCCGGTGACCAGGGAAAAGGAGAGGCTGGAGAGTATGTCCATCACAAGACCGTAAAAGCCCGTGGTGCCGACCGTCACCATCTCGAGAAGCGGAACGGCCAATGAAAGCGAAACCGCCGCGCCGGGGCCGAGCAGGAGCGCCGCGATGGCGATGACGGTATCCTTGATGTCAAAGGTCAGAAACTGAACCTTCGGAGAAGGCAAAAGAACGGTGAGAAAAGCGACGGCGCAGAAGACGGCAGTATAGGCCGCGCGCCGCCCGGGGGAAAGGCGAGCCGAACGTGTCATAAGATACCTCCCGGAAATCATGTGCGGAAAAGCAGGGAAAAAACCAAGGAACGGGTACACGCCACGGCGTGTACCCGTTCGGGACTCTTTCGATCAGGCGAGGATTTCGGAAACGACGCCGGAACCAACGGTTCTGCCGCCTTCACGGATAGCGAAGCGGAGACCCTTTTCAATAGCGATCGGGGTGATCAGTTCCACGGTCATGTTGACGTTATCGCCGGGGCGGCACATTTCGGTGCCTTCGGGAAGCGTGATAACACCGGTAACGTCGGTGGTGCGGAAGTAGAACTGCGGACGGTAGCCGGAGAAGAAGGGTTTCTGACGGCCGCCTTCCTTCTCGGTCAGAACGTAGACCTGGCCGATGAACTTGGTGTGCGGGTGAACGGTGCCGGGCTTGCAGAGAACCTGGCCGCGCTCGATCTCGTTCTTCTGGATACCACGGAGAAGCAGACCGACGTTATCACCGGCCTCGGCATCGTCCATGAGCTTGTGGAACATTTCGATACCGGTAACGACCGTCTGACGGCGCTCTTCGGTAAGACCGATGATCTCAACGGTATCGTTCATCTTGATGACACCGCGCTCCACACGACCGGTGGCAACGGTACCACGGCCGGAAATCGAGAAGACGTCCTCAACCGGCATAAGGAAGGGGAGGTCATCGTTTCTGGCGGGCGTGGGGATATAGGAGTCAACAGCATCCATCAGTTCCCAGATGCACTTGTATTCCTCAGCGTTCGGGTCCTTGCTGGCGCTTTCCAGAGCCACACGGGCAGAGCCGCGGATGATCGGAATGTCATCGCCCGGGAAGTCGTACTCGGAGAGGAGGTCGCGGACTTCCATCTCAACGAGGTCGAGCAGTTCCTCATCGTCGACGATATCGCACTTGTTCAGGAACACAACGATGGCGGGAACGCCAACCTGACGGGCGAGCAGAACGTGCTCACGGGTCTGCTGGAGCGGGCCGTCGGTACCGGCAACAACCAGGATGGCACCGTCCATCTGAGCGGCACCGGTGATCATGTTTTTGACATAGTCAGCGTGGCCGGGGCAGTCAACGTGCGCATAGTGACGGTTGTCGGTTTCGTACTCAACGTGACGGGTGTTGATCGTGATACCTCTTGCCTTTTCTTCGGGGGCGTTATCGATCTGGTCGTAGGCCAGGAACTCGACGTTGCCATTCTTCAGAGCAAGGGTCTTGGTGATTGCGGCGGTAAGGGTGGTTTTGCCGTGGTCAACGTGGCCGATGGTACCAATGTTGACATGGGGTTTGGTTCTTTCAAATTTCTGCTTTGCCATTTTGGTTTCCTCCTAAACCGTATTATTATTTTTTATTGTTCAGTGCGCCGCGGCAGCTCCGCGGGCTTTGACGATCTCATCCTGGATCGACTTCGGCACTTCCGCAAAGTGGCTCGGCTCCATGACATAGGTGCCGCGGCCCTGCGTGCGGGAACGAAGCGTCGTCGCATATCCGAACATTTCGGACAGCGGCACATCGGCTTTGACCTGCTGACCGCCCGCGACAGGCTCCATGCTGTTGATCTGTCCGCGGCGGGAGTTGAGGTCACCGATGACGTCACCGAGATAATCGTCCGGGGTGGTGACGGTGACTTTCATAATCGGTTCGGTAAGCACGGGGTTCGCCTTGGCCATCGCTTCCTTGAACGCCATAGAACCGGCGATCTTGAAAGCCATTTCCGAAGAGTCAACTTCGTGATAAGAACCGTCATAGAGATGCACTTTGACGTCCACGACGTTATAGCCGGCAACGACGCCGGACTGCATCGCGCCCTGGATACCGGCGTCGACCGCAGGAATGAATTCCTTCGGAATGACACCGCCGACGATCTCGTTGAGGAATTCGTATCCCTTGCCGGGTTCGTTCGGTTCGAGGCGGATCTTCACGTGACCGTATTGACCTTTACCGCCGCTCTGACGGGCGTACTTGGTCTCCTGCTCCGCCGCTTTGCGGATGGTTTCCTTATACGCGACCTGCGGCTGGCCGATGTTGGCCTCGACCTTGAATTCGCGCAGGAGGCGGTCCACGATGATCTCCAGGTGGAGTTCGCCCATCCCGGCAATGATGGTCTGACCGGTCTCTTCGTCCGTATAGGCGCGGAAGGTCGGGTCTTCTTCAGCCAGTTTGGAAAGGGCAATGCCCATCTTTTCCTGACCGGCCTTGGTCTTGGGTTCGATGGCAACGCGGATAACAGGTTCCGGGAAGACCATCGATTCAAGGATGATCGGGTTCTTCTCGTCGCAGAAGGTATCCCCGGTAGTGGTGTACTTCACTCCAACGACGGCGGCAATATCACCGGCATACACTGTGTCGATATCGGTACGGTCATTGGCGTGCATCTGCAGGATACGGCCAAACCGTTCTTCCTTATCCTTGGTGGAGTTATAGACCGCAACGCCCTTGGAGATTGTGCCCGAATATACGCGGAAGAAGCAGAGCTTTCCGACGAACGGGTCGGTCATGATCTTGAAGGCGAGCGCGGAGAAGGGCTCCTCATCCGACGGATGACGGAAGTCCTCTTCCTCGGTCTCGGGATTGACACCGCGGATCGCGGGGATATCGGTCGGGGCAGGCATATAGTCGATGATGGCATCCAGAAGCTTCTGCACGCCCTTGTTGCGGTAAGAGGTACCGCAGCAGACCGGAACAAGTTCGTTGGAGATCGTCGCGGCGCGGAGAGCGGCCTTCAGTTCGGGAACCGAGATCTCGTCTCCGTTGCAGAACTTCTCAAAGAGCTCTTCGTTGGTCTCGGCAATGGCTTCGACCATGCTGTTGTGATACTCCTCGGCAAGTTCGCGCATCTCTTCCGGGATCGGCTCCACGCGCATATCTTTGCCCATTTCATCGTAGTAGATATCGGCCTCCATGTTCATGAGGTCGATGATCCCGCGGAAGCCCTGTTCACGTCCGATCGGCAGTTCGACCGGGACGGGATGGGCATGCAGGCGATCCTTCATCATCTGGACAACACGGTAGAAATCCGCACCGGTAATATCCATTTTGTTGACGTACGCCATGCGGGGAACTTTATACTCATCAGCCTGACGCCACACGGTCTCGGACTGGGGTTCCACACCGCCCTTCGCACAGAAAACCGTCACCGCGCCGTCCAGAACGCGCAGAGACCGTTCGACCTCTACGGTAAAGTCAACGTGGCCGGGGGTGTCAATGATGTTGATACGGTTGCCCTTCCAGTAGCACGTGGTGGCGGCGGAAGTAATGGTGATCCCTCTCTCCTGCTCCTGCGCCATCCAGTCCATCGTGGCGGCACCGTCGTGCACCTCCCCGAGGCGATGGGTCTTTCCGGTATAAAACAGAATTCTCTCGGTCGTCGTGGTCTTACCGGCGTCAATATGCGCCATGATCCCGATGTTACGAGTATTTTCAAGGGAATACTCTCTTGGCATTTTCTCTCTCCTTAATTCTGTTTATACATCAATATCTGTAATGTGCAAAAGCCTTATTGGCTTCAGCCATACGGTGGGTCTCTTCTTTCTTCTTGAAAGCTCCGCCCGCTCCGGCCTTAGCGTCTAAGATCTCAGCAGCAAGTCTTTCGGCCATGGTGCGCTCACCGCGCGTTCTTGCGAACTGGATGAGCCAACGCAGACCGAGGGTCTGGCGGCGTTCCGCCCGAACCTCCATCGGAACCTGGTAGTTGGAACCGCCTACGCGGCGCGCCTTCACCTCCAGGACCGGCATAACGTTTTCAAGAGCTTTGGTAAAGACGTCAAGCGCGTTTTCGCCGCTTTTTGCTTCTACAGTGGAAAACGCCTCGTACACGATCTTCTGGGCAACGCCCTTCTTGCCGTCCAGCATAACCGTGTTGACCAGTCTGGTGACCAACTGCGAGTTATACACGGGATCCGGCAGAACTTCTCTCTTGGAAATCTGACCTCTTCTCGGCACTGTACTTCCCTCCTTCATAAAATAATGATGAACTCATCGGTACTCGAAAGTTACCTTTCGTTAGTGCGCGTCAGGTGCTTGGAAAATGTTGTATAAGCGAGTTATAAACAAAATCACAGCTTGCTATGACGGCACAACGCTCGCCCTCATGCAAAGATGAGTAGCCAGCTTACTTTTTCGGGCGTTTTGCGCCGTACTTGGAACGTCCCTGGTTCCGGTTTGCAACGCCCTGTGCATCCAGCGTACCGCGGATAATGTGGTACCGCACACCAGGCAGGTCACGGACACGGCCGCCTCTGATAAGGACAACCGAGTGCTCCTGCAGGTTATGCCCGATGCCCGGGATGTAGGTGGTTGCTTCCATCCCGTTGGTCAGACGGACTCTCGCGATCTTACGCAGAGCGGAGTTCGGCTTCTTCGGGCTGGTCGTCGTCACCTTCGTGCAAACGCCGCGCTTCTGGGGGGAGCTGAGGTCGGTGGGCTTGTTGGTGATGCTGTTGAAACCATGTTGCAGCACCGGAGCCTTGGACTTGTACTCTGCCTTGGAACGGCCGTTCTTAATGAGCTGGTTAAAGGTTGGCATGATCTTCCTCCTTCCTGTGATCTTGTTTATATACGGCACTTTTCAGTACGGTATAAGCGTGAATCTTTTCTCCCTTGGCCAACAAATTACAGTATGTCCATAGAAAGACAGTTTATTTTACCACAGGCTTTTGCGGTTGTCAAGGATTTATAAAACTTTTTTCTATTTTTTCCCCTTATACGCACGCAAAAGCAAAACCGCGCCCCTTCCGGGGGCGCGGTCGGAAATCAGAGATTCCCGAGGGTACGGATGCCGGAAGCGTTATACCGGAATCCTTCGGGAAGTTTTTCCTGGATCTCCACGTTGTGGTAGATATCGAGGCCGGTTCCGGCAGGAATCAGCTTGCCGATAATGACGTTTTCCTTGAGTCCGAGGAGGTGGTCGACCTTACCGCGAATCGCAGCAGAAGTCAGCACGCGGGTCGTCTCCTGGAAGGAAGCGGCGGAGAGGAAAGACTCGGTGCGCAGGGACGCCTTGGTGATTCCGAGCAGTTCGGGACGGCTCTCGGCCAGACGGAGATCGCGCTCGCCGGCATCGATCCTGGCCTGCACGGCCTCATTTTCCGCCTGCAGTTCCATCACGTCGACCACGGCACCGTCGAGCAGTTCGGTATCGCCGCGATCGACGATCCGCACCTTTCTCGTCATCTGGCGCGCGATGACCTCGATATGCTTATCATTGATCTCAACGTCTTCACCGCGGTAGACCTTCTGCACTTCGCGGATAATATAGTCGTAGGCGGCCTGCAGTCCGTTGTTTTCCAGAATATCGACGGGATACAGGGCACCTTCGGTCATCGCCTGACCACGGCGCACAGGCGCTCCCTCTTCGATAATCAGGCGCATACCGAACGGAACGTCATAGACCTTCTGCTGGGATTCGGGCACGCCGGGAACATCAATGCGGATCTTGTGGATCTTCTTATCCACCGTGATGTGCGCGGTGCCGTCAGCCTCCGCGATGATAGCGGTCTTCTTCGGGCGGCGGGCTTCAAAGAGTTCCTCAACACGGGGAAGACCCTGCGTGATATCGGAACCGGCAACGCCGCCGGTGTGGAAGGTACGCATGGTAAGCTGCGTACCGGGTTCGCCGATCGACTGTGCCGCGATGACGCCGACCGCTTCCCCGATGCTGACAGGCTTGCCGGAAGCGAGGTCTGCCCCGTAGCAATGGGCGCAGACGCCGCGGCGGGCATGGCAACGGAGGATCGAACGGACTTCAACGTCATGAACGCCGGCACGCTCGATCTCCTTGGCCATCGACTCGGTGATCAGTTCGTCCGCATCGACCATGACGGCGCCGTTCTGCGGGTTGAGGATCGGATTGATGGTGTAACGCCCGCTGAGACGTTCCGCCAGCGATTCAAGCGGCTTTCCGTTTTCGGTAATGGCGCTGACCACGATCCCCTCGCGCGAGCCGCAGTCCTCTTCACGGATGATGACTTCCTGCGATACGTCGACAAGGCGGCGGGTCAGATAACCCGAGTCGGCGGTACGGAGAGCCGTATCGGACAGGGACTTACGCGAACCCTTTGCCCCCATGAAGTATTCGAGCATCGTCAGCCCTTCACGGAAGTTGGACTTGATCGGGATCTCGATCGTCTTACCGTCGGTGGCAAACATCAGTCCGCGCATACCGGCAAGCTGACGGAGCTGTTTGATCGAGCCACGGGCCCCGGAAGTTGCGATGATGTTGATCGAGTTATACTTATCGATCCCATCGGTCAGGCACTTGGTGACCTTATCGGTCGTCTCGGACCAGACGGCAATGGTGTTCTTGTAGCGCTCCTCTTCGGAGAGCTCGCCCTCCTCAAAATGCTCGCGGATATCGGCCACGCGGCGTTCGGCCGCGGCGATGAGGTCGTGCTTCTCGCGTGGGATGGTCATGTCATACACCGAGATCGAGATCGAACTCTTCGTCGAGTACTTATACCCCATGGCCTTAATGTCGTCGAGCACCACGGCCGCGGCAGCAAAGTCATGCAGTTTGATGGTACGGTCGACGATCTTCTTGAGTTCGGAAGCGGTCGTCACGAAATCGATCTCCAGGTCGCAGACGTGGTCGGGATCTTTTCTGTCCACGTAGCCGAGATCCTGCGGGATCTTGCTGTTGAAGATCAGACGGCCGAGAGTGGCGTTGATCAGGCGAGTATACTTCACGCCCTCCACTTCGCGTTCGACCCGCACGCGGATCGGGGCGTGCAGACCGATGATGTGGTTTTCATACGCCATCACAGCCTCGTCAAAGTCGCGGAAGACCATGCCGGCGCCGGGTTCGTCCTCCCGTACCATGGTGAGGTAGTAGGAGCCGAGAACCATATCCTGAGACGGCGTGGTAACGGCCTTGCCGTTCATCGGCTTCAGGAGGTTGTTGGCGGAGAGCATCAGGAAGCGGGCCTCGGCCTGCGCCTCGGCAGACAGCGGAACGTGAACAGGCATCTGGTCGCCGTCAAAGTCCGCGTTGAAGGCGGTACACACCAGCGGGTGCAGTTTGATGGCGCGTCCTTCCACGAGAACAGGCTCGAAAGCCTGGATCGAAAGACGGTGCAGGGTCGGCGCACGGTTCAGCAGCACGGGATGTTCCTTGATGACGTATTCCAGCGCATCCCAGACCTCGGGGCACACGCGTTCGACCTTTTTCTTGGCATCCTTGATGCTGTTGGCCTTCTGCGTCTCGATCAGGCGCTTCATGACGAAGGGCTTGAAGAGTTCAAGAGCCATTTCCTTCGGCAGACCGCACTGAAAGATCTTCAGATCCGGGCCGACCACGATAACCGAACGGCCGGAATAGTCAACGCGCTTACCGAGCAGGTTCTGACGGAAACGTCCCTGCTTACCGCGAAGCATCTCGGAGAGCGATTTTAAGCTCCGGTTGGAGGCACCGGTCACGGCTTTTCCACGGCGGCCGTTGTCGATCAGCGCATCCACGAATTCCTGGAGCATGCGCTTTTCGTTGCGGATGATGATATCCGGCGCTTCCATCTCGATCATTTTCTTGAGACGGTTGTTCCGGTTGATGACGCGGCGGTAGAGTTCGTTCAGATCGCTGGTGGCAAAGCGGCCGCCGTCAAGCTGAACCATCGGACGGATGTCCGCCGGGATCACCGGCAGGCAATCGAGGATCATCCACTCAGGGCGGTTCCCGGAGCGGCGGAAGTCCTCCACGACCTCAAGGCGCTTGATGATCTTGACTTTCTTCTGCCCCGAAGCGGTGAGCATCTCCTCTTTCAGTTCTTTGGAAAGAGCCTCGATATCGATCTCGGCAAGCAGTTCCTTGATCGCCTCGGCTCCCATGCCGACGCGAAAATCCTTTTCGTATTTCTCATAGAAACTGACGTACTCGGGTTCCGAAAGAAGCTGCTTTTTTTCAAGCGGCGTATCCCCGGGATCCAGCACGATATAACTGCCGAAATAGAGAACCCGTTCCAGAGATTTCGGCGGCAGGTCAAGCAGAAGTCCCATCCGGGACGGTACCGCGCGGAAATACCAGATATGCGAGACGGGCGCGGCCAGTTCGATGTGACCCATCCGTTCCCGGCGTACCTTCTTGCTGGTGATCTCCACACCGCACTTTTCGCAGACGCGCCCCTTGAAGCGGCGGCCGCGCTTATACTTTCCGCACTGGCATTCGTAATCCTTCTGCGGCCCGAAAATCGTCTCGCAGAAAAGGCCGCCGCGTTCCGGCTTGAGCGTGCGGTAATTGATCGTTTCGGCTTTCGTGACTTCCCCGTGCGACCACGAGCGGATCATCTCGGGCGATGCCAGGCCGATCTTGATGGAATCAAAAATTCTATCCATATTTATTCAGTCGTCCTCCCGCCCGTAAGCGGGAGGCGTATCCCCTTCTTATAAAATAACGGTCAACCGGTCGCAATCAGAGGTCGAAGTCGTCTTTCCCCTCGTCATACTCTGTGTTTTCAAACTCTTTGGCGAAATCGTCTTCCTCATCCTCGGGCAGATACTCTTCGTCAGATTCGTCCTCCTCTTCCTCCGGGAGTTCTTCCTCCTCGGGGAATGCGGCGAGCGCATCGGTTGCGGTGTCCACTTCGTCGAGGGTGTTCAGCACCGGTCCGTCATCATCGTCCACGAGCTCGGAAAGTTCGATCTCCTCGCCCTTTTCATCCAGCACGCGAACATCCAGCGCAAGCGACTGGAGTTCCTTGACCAGCACCTTGAAGGATTCGGGAATCCCCGGCGTCGGGATATTCTGTCCTTTCACGATCGCCTCATAGGTCTTCACACGGCCGGTGACATCGTCACTCTTGACCGTCAGGATCTCCTGAAGCGTATAAGCGGCACCGTAGGCTTCCAGCGCCCAGACCTCCATCTCGCCGAAACGCTGACCGCCGAACTGCGCTTTACCGCCGAGCGGCTGCTGCGTGACCATCGAGTACGGGCCGTTGGAACGCGCATGGATCTTATCGTCTACCAAATGGTGGAGTTTGAGGTAATACATAACGCCCACGGTAACCGGGTTATCGAAGGCATCGCCGGTCCGGCCGTCGTAGAGCGTGACCTTACCGTCAATGACCACAACGTGCTCGCGCTGACGGAGCTCGGCCAGCTTTTCGGCATCGTGCTCGTAGATCGGGTCGACCCGCTGCAGATCCCGGTTTCCGTTCTCATCCGTAACCTCAATGAAGAGGGCCTTTCCGAGAACGTTCTCCCCGTCGCGGATCTCACGGGCATACTTGGCCTGGCGCAGGCACTCGATGATGTCGCGCTCATCCGCGCCGTCGAAGACCGGCGTGGCGATCTTGTAGCCGAGGCGCTTGGCCGCGATACCGAGGTGGACCTCCAGCACCTGCCCGATGTTCATACGCGAAGGAACGCCCAGCGGGTTCAGCACGATATCGACCGGCGTACCGTCGGCCAGGAAGGGCATATCTTCGGGCGGGAGGATACGCGAGACAACGCCCTTGTTTCCGTGGCGTCCCGCCATCTTGTCGCCGACCGAGATCTTACGCTTCTGCGCAACATAGACCCGGACGACCTTGTTGACTCCGGGAGGCAGGTCGGAGGAATTGGAACGGTCAAAGACCTTGACGTCCAGCACGATGCCGGATTCGCCGTGCGGGAGTTTCAGGGAGGAATCCTTGACTTCTCTCGCCTTTTCGCCGAAGATGGCGCGGAGGAGGCGCTCCTCCGGGGTCAGTTCGGGTTCGCCCTTCGGCGTGACCTTTCCGACCAGGATATCGCCGGAGCGCACTTCGGTACCGATCTTTACGATCCCCTCGGCGTCCAGATCCTTCAGCGCGTCTTCGCCGACGTTCGGGATCTCGCGGGTGATCTCCTGCGGGCCGAGCTTGGTATCGCGCGCTTCGATTGAATGCTCTTCAATATGAATCGAGGTGTACACGTCGTTGCGGACGAGGTTTTCGTTCAGAAGGACCGCGTCCTCGTAGTTATAGCCTTCCCAGGTCATGAAGGCGATGGTCGCATTCTTTCCGAGAGAGATCTCTCCGTTCGAAGTGGCGGGACCGTCCGCGATCACGTCTCCCTTTTCCACACGGTCGCCGTTGGAAACGATCGGACGCTGGTTGACGCAGGTCCCCTGGTTGGAACGCTTGAATTTAATAAGATGGTAGGTTTCCTTGTTCCCGCTGTCGGTCAGGATCGTAATGGCATCGGCGGTGGCCAGCTCCACGATACCGCCTTCTTTGGCAAGTACCACAGCGCCGGAGTCTGCCGCTGCCTTATACTCGATACCCGTTGCAACGATCGGCTGTTCGGTCACCATCAGCGGCACGGCCTGCTTCTGCATGTTGGAACCCATCAGAGCACGGGTGTTATCGTCGTTCTCAAGGAACGGGATCATAGCCGTGGCGACCGAAACGACCATCTTCGGGGAAGCATCCATGAAGTCGATCTTGTTGCGGTCAACTTCCACGATGTTGGCCTTGTCGCGCGCAATGACCTTGGCGTTGATGAAATGTCCTTCCTCATCCAGCGGCTCGTTCGCCTGTGCGATGATATAATTGTCCTCGATGTCCGCCGTCATGTACACGATCTCATCGGTCACGCGTCCGCTCGCGCGGTCGACCTTGCGGTACGGCGCTTCCAAAAATCCGTATTCATTGATCTTGGCGTAGGTGGCCAGATAGGAGATCAGACCGATATTCTGCCCTTCAGGCGTTTCGATCGGGCAGATACGGCCGTAGTGCGTATGGTGAACGTCGCGCACTTCAAACGAAGCGCGGTCACGGGTGAGACCGCCGGGGCCGAGAGCAGAAAGACGGCGTTTGTGCGTCAGTTCGGCCAGGGGGTTATTCTGATCCATGAACTGGGAAAGCGGCGAAGAACCGAAGAACTCGCGGATAGCCGTCGCTACGGGGCGCACGTTGACGAGTGCCTGGGGGGTCATATCCTCGGAATCGTGTACCGACATACGTTCCTTGATATTTTTATCCATCCGGGACATACCGATGCGCATCTGGTTCTGCAGGAGCTCGCCGACGCAACGCAGACGCCGGTTGCCGAGGTGGTCGATGTCGTCCACGTTCCCGATCCCGTGCGAAAGCGTCAGCAGGTAGTTGATCGAAGAGAAGATATCGTCCTTGGTGATATGCTTCGGAGAAAGTTCCGCCGCGCGCAGACGGGCCGCTTCGCGGATGGCATCGGCATCTCCGCCGGCCTCGTCGATGATCTCGCGCAGGACCGAATAGCGCACCTTTTCGTTGATCCCGCAATCGGTCAGATCGTAACCGAGAACGTATTCGGGACGGACGCTGCCGTTCCCGAAGACCTTGACCTCGTTCCCGGCGAGGTCGGATACGTAGACCTCGTTGACGGCGTTTCTCTCGAGCGTGTCACAATCTTCGCGGGTGAGGATATGGCCGGCGTCAAACAGGATCTCGCCGGTCAGTACACTGACGGCCGGACGGGTCAGGGCAAAGCCGTGGACACGGGCGGAGATCGCCAGTTTCTTATCGTATTTATACCGGCCGACAGGTGCCAGATCGTACCGCTTGGGGTCGAAGAGCATATTGTTGACCAGCATCTGCGCGCTCTCGATGATCGGCGGTTCGCCGGGGCGCAGTTTCTTATAGACTTCCTTCAGGGCCGCCTCGGCCAGCGTGGTGTTCTCTTCTTCCGCGCTCCGCCGGGACTCGTCCTTTTCAAAGGTGGCCGTGATCATCTCCTCGTTGCCGAAGAGGGCGTAAATATCCTCGTCGCTCTCCACGCCGAGAGCCCGCACGAAGGTCGTGACGGGCAATTTGCGGGTCTTATCGATCTTCACGTAGAAGATGCCCGAGGGATCGGTCTCGTATTCAAGCCACGCGCCACGGTAAGGAATGACCATGTTGGCGTAGCTGTGATTCCCGTTTTTATCCACGTTGCAACTGTAATAGATGCCGGGGGAACGGACAAGCTGGGAAACGATCACGCGTTCCGCACCGTTGATGACGAAGGTACCGCTGTCGGTCATCAGCGGGAAGTTCCCCATGTAGATCTGATCCTGCTTGACCTCACCGGTCTCTTTGTTGGCAAGGCGGACCAGCACCTTCAGCGGGGCCTCGTAGGTCGCATCGCGCTCCTTGCACTGCTCCACGGAATACTTGGGGGTATTTTCGATCGTGAAGTCCACAAACTCGATAGACAGGTTCCCGCTGTAATCGTTGATGGGGGAAACGTCGCGCAGGACCTCCATCATACCGTCGTGGCAGAACCACTCGAAAGACTTCTTCTGCACCTCGATGAGGTTCGGCATATCCAACGCTTCGTTGATCTTGGAGAAAGTAAGTCTTGTGGTCTTGCCGAGCTTCAGGGGTTTTAGTTGCATCGTAGAATCACTCCGTTTCATATTTTTTCGCCGGTGCGCCGACCCGGAGCGGGCACGGGGTATCCCCAGCCGCGGGAAGAGAGAACTATAAATAATTAAATACACGCGGACAAGCGAATGTTAGGCAGTTTATAATTATACCATAAATTCCTTCATTGTCAAGAAGAAATCCTCAAAATAAGAAAAATATTCTTTGTAAAATTTCATCGATAAGTTTGTAAATTTTTTCTTAATTTTTAAAAGAAAACGCCCCGGCGGGCCCCGGAGCATTTTTATACCTAATAATTATAGAGCGCACAAGCGCGCCGGAAAGGCAAGATCATGACAGGGCGCACACGCGTGCCGGAAAGAAAAGCCTGCCCCGGAGACAAAAAGCGAAAAAACTTCGCAAAGACAGGGATTTTTCACGCCCGTCCTTCTTCGCCTTCGGAAAGACCGTCGTTCTTTTCCGCTTCGGCGGTCTGCTTTTTCCGTCGGTATGCCGCCGGGCCGACCCCGTACCAACGCTTGAACATCCGATAGAAATTGGCCGGATCTTCATATCCCGAAAGCCGGCCGGCCTCCTCGGCCGTATAGCCCTGCCGAATATAGGCGGCCGCGTGTTCCATACGGACGCGGATCAGATAGCGGCTGAGCGTTTCTCCGTATTCTTTCCGAAAAAGGCGCGGCAGATACCGCCGGTCGAGCGAGAGACTGTCTGCGATCTGCCCTACGCTGATCGACATCATATAGTGCGAATCGACCATCGCACGAGCGCGTTTGGCGTAGTCCCGCCCCGCAGAAGCGGTGCCGGCGTTGAGCAGATTGGCGTAGAGTTCCATCACGCATCCGGCAAGCCCCGCTGCATACCCGGGAGCATCGGGATGTAGCGCGCGCATCCGCAAAAAGGTATCGTGCGGATAGTCGCAAACGTGGGGAAACGCGCGGAAGGCTTCGCTGAGCCGACCGCGGAAGCAGACCCAGATATAGGTCCACGGCTTTTCGGCATCCGCGCAATAGACGTACCGTTCTCCCGGACAAAGCAAAAAAATCTGCCCAGATCCGACGTGCCATGTCTCTTCCCCGCTCATGAGCCTTCCCTCTCCCGAAACGATATAATGCACAAGATAATAATCGCGGAAGCCCGACGCGCTGTGGCAGGGTCTGCATTCTTCATATCCGCCACAAAGGGGCGTAATATCCGAAAGCCCTCTCCCCTCCGTCCACTTCTCCATGTGTTCCATTTCTGTTTTTCCTCCGCCGGCCTACGGCCGGATCGCCGTTCGTTTTTTTACATTATATCATGTTTATGACACAAAATGCTATATTTTTTGTGAAATTCTGTTGTATAATGAAATCAGAAATTCGAAGGGAGATTTTCAAAAATGGCAAAGGTAACATTTCTCGGTGCCGGCAGCACCGTATTTGCAAAGAACGTCCTCGGAGATATCATGTTGAAAGACAGCATGCACGACATCGAGATCGCGCTGTACGACATTGACGAGGGACGCCTGGAAGAATCCTTTCTTCTGATCAATGCCCTGAACAAAAATATCAACGAGGGGCGTGCCACCGTGCATAAATACCTCGGCGTTGAAAACCGTAAAGACGCGCTCCGCGGTGCAGACTTCGTCATCAACGCCATTCAGGTCGGCGGGTACGACCCCTGCACCATCCTTGACTTTGAGATCCCGAAGAAATACGGCCTGCGTCAGACGATCGGAGACACTCTCGGCATTGGCGGGATCTTCCGCGCCCTCCGTACCATCGTGGTGATGAAGGACTTTGCCCGCGATATGGAAGAGGTCTGCCCGAACACGCTCTTCCTCAACTATACGAACCCCATGGCAATGCTGACCGGCTATATGCAACGCTATACCAAGATCCGCACCGTCGGTCTTTGCCACTCCGTACAGGTCTGTGCCGGCGATATCCTCTGGAGGGTCGATATGCTCGATAAGTTCGAAGGGCACAGCGAAAAGATCGCCGGGATCAACCACATGGCCTGGCTCCTCGAGATCAGGGACAAGGACGGTAACGACCTCTATCCCGAGATCCGCCGCCGCGCCAAAGAAAAGAACGCGACCGAGAAGCACAACGATATGGTGCGCTTCGACTACATCGACAAGTTCGGCTACTACTGCACCGAGAGTTCGGAGCATAACGCGGAATACAACGCCTTCTATATCAAGAAGGACCGTCCCGACATGATCGAGAAGTTCAATATTCCACTCGACGAATATCCGCGCCGTTGCGTCAACCAGATCGCCAAGTGGGAAGAACAGAAAAAGAACCTGATGAACGGCGGTGCCGTCACGCACACGCTCTCGCATGAGTATGCCGCCCGTATTATGGATGCCGTCCTCACCAACGTGCCCGACCAGATCGGCGGAAATGTGCTGAACGAGGGACTGATCGACAACCTGCCGGCCGAGGCCTGCGTGGAAGTTCCCTGCCTCGTCAACAATACCGGCATCCATCCGACCCACGTTGGCCGTCTGCCCGTGCAGTGCGCCGCCATGAACATGACCAATATCAATGTTCAGCTCCTGACCATCGAAGCCGCCGCGACCGGCAAGATCGAGCACGTGTATCAGGCCGCCATGCTTGACCCGCACACCGGCGCCGTCCTGACCCCCGATGAGATCGTGGCGATGTGCGACGAGTTGCGCGCCGCACATGAAGCCGCCGGATTTCCGATCTTTTAAAAACATGAGGCCCTGTCGTATAGCAGGGCCTTGCCTTCTTTTTCGGTATGGTCGCCGGTTCGCAAAGATCCATCCCGCCAAAGCAAACCAAATAAATGATACAAATAAATGATAAATGATCAAAGGAGAAACACCATGTATAAGATCACTCCCGCCCTCGGTTGGAACACCTGGAACACCTTTACCAATAAGATCAACGAAGATCTCGTCCTTCGCAGTGCCGACGCAATGGCCAACAGTCCTCTGCGGAAGGCCGGCTACGAATATATCGTCATCGACGACTGCTGGTCCCTCCACGAGCGCGACAAGAACGGCCGACTGGTAGCCGACCCGGAAAAATTCCCGCACGGGATGAAGTACGTCGGGGATTACATTCATTCGCTCGGTCTGAAATTCGGTATCTACTCCTGCGCCGGTGCCTTGACCTGCGCGAAGTACCCGGGTTCCTATGAGCATGAGTTCACGGATGCCGAAACCTTTGCCTCCTGGGGCGTGGATTATCTGAAGTACGACTTCTGCTTCCACTCCAATATCGTTCCCCCGCATCTGCTCTATAAACGGATGGGGATCGCGCTGGCCAACTGCGGGCGCGACATCCTCTACTCCGCCTGCTCCTGGGGTGCGGCAGAAACGGCGAAATGGATCCGGGAAACCGGCGCGCACAGCTGGCGTTCGACGCAAGACATTCAGGACTGCTGGAGTTCGGTCAAGGATCTCATCACCTCTCAGCTCCACTCCCTGGAATACAACGGGCAGGGATGCTTCAACGATATGGATATGCTGATCTGCGGCATGAACGGCAAGGGGGATGTCAGCCGAGGCGGTTGCACGCAGGCAGAATACCACACGCATTTTGCCTTCTGGTGCTTCTTCGGTTCTACGCTGATGCTCGGCTCGGATATCCGCGCGATGGATGAGGAAACCCTGAAACTCGTCACCAACCCTCTCCTCCTTCGTCTCAATCAGGATAAGAAATACAGCCAGCCCTTCATGATCGGCCGCAGGTCAGATGCTTACCCGCTCATGGCAAAATTCCTTGATGACGGAAAGATCGCCATCGGCTTCTTTAACCTCACGGATGGTGAAACCTCCGCCTGGCACAGCACCTTCCTGACCGATGAGATCGGTCTGCCCGAATCCACCGGCAAAAAACTCAAACTGACCGATACGGCAGACGGCACAGTCCTCTACTCCAAAAACGGATGTTTCTCCGTGCCGAATACCGCCGCGCACGCCAGCCGCGTCTATATTGCCGAGGTCATCGATGCCTGAGCCGGGGGACGGCAGCCATTGCCTCCGTTGCGGCCGGGCGCTTTTGCCGGTTGAAATGAGCCTGACCATGAAATTGATCGATAAGGCCGCCACGCGCTACTACTGCAAGCACTGCCTTGCGGAAAAGACCAACCTGACGGAAAAAGAACTGGATGAGCTCGTTCTTCTCTTTCGCCGGCAGGGCTGCGCGCTCTTCACCTGAGCCCGAATGGCTCCGGCCGATATTTTCTTTGATTTTTTCAAAACAAGCCTACTCTTTCAGAAGCCAACTCTTCGCTTTGCGCGAGATCACGCCTTGACAGCATACCGCCCGCATGGTACAATAAAAGCACCGAAAGAACGTCGGTTCGGAAGCATCATCCAAGGCAAAAAAGGAGAATCGGAATGCAAGAAGGGCGAAAAGAGCGCGCGGGAGCCGCGGAGAGCGACTTGTTTCGGGCCGATTTTCCGGGAGAACTCCGAATTTTTGACGATCTTCCCTCCACCAACACCTATCTGTGCGAACGGGCGGACGGACTGCCGGAAGGTACCGCCGTCATGGCGAGAAGGCAAACGGCCGGCAGAGGGCGGCGCGGGCATGATTTCGCGTCCCCGGACGGGGCGGGGCTTTATCTCAGTTTTCTGCTCCGCCGTCCGTTCCCCGGTTCGCTTCTTCCGTTACTCACCCCCTATGCCGCCGTTATCACCGCAGAGGCGATCGAGGAACTCTGCCCAGTGAAAATCGGCATCAAATGGGTGAACGATCTTTTCCTCGGAGAGCGAAAGATCTGCGGGATCCTCACCGAAGGCGCCTTCAACCCGGACGGCGGACTGGCGCATGCCGTCATCGGTATCGGAGTCAATCTGAAAGCCGGAGCCCTGCCGCCCGAACTCGCCGGCATTGCCGGGGCGATCGGGGATGTCACGCCCCCTCCTGCGCCCGAACGCCTGGCAGTCGGGATCCTTACCCGGTTCTTTCGGAATACCGATCGGCTGGAAGACCGTTCTTTCCTCAGAGAATACCGCCGTCGTTCGATCCTGCTCGGCCGGGAGGTCTTCGCTGTGAAAGACGGAAAAAAGATACGGGGATCGGCAACGGGGATCGACGAAGACGGAGGTCTTTGCCTCCTGACGCAGGAAGGAAGCGTTACCCTGCGCACCGGTGAGGTCAGCGTCCGGCTGGCAGACCCATAACGCCGCGTCGGGTGACGACCGGATCGGCAAAGAACAAGCAGACAAAAAGATCCTGAAAGTTTTTCGCCTTCCCGCCAAAAAAGAAAACAAAACTATACATATAAAAACAGGGACGTCCATAACGTCCCTGTTTTTATTTCGTGAAACCGTCAGGCAAACAGCAACAGCAACAGCGGCAAAAACACCGCCGGGATGAAATTGGCCGTCCGGATCTTCGTCAACCCCAGCATATTCAGTCCGATCGCCACAATGATCAGCGAGCCGGTGCAGGAAAGCGCTCCCATCACCGCTACGGGCAGTTCTGCAAGGAAGAGATAGGATAAGACCGCGATCCCGCCTTCGTACAGCAGGACAGGCAGAGCGGACAACGCGCACCCGATCCCGAGGGTCGTAGCCATGACGAGCGAACTGATGCCGTCCAGCACCGCTTTGGAAAAGAGAATATCCGGCGTCCCGGTTCCGGTATCCTGCATGGCGCCGAGGATCGCCATCGAACCGACGCAGAACAGAATGGTGCAGTTCACGAATCCCGCCGCCAGCGAAGCCTGTCCTTCCTGCACGCGCCCGTGCGTCAGCTTCTTCTCCACGAACGCACCGAGACGGTTGATGGCGGCATCGATATTGAGCAATTCTCCGAGCAGCCCCCCCGCCGCGACGGCAAGGATAATAAAGAGCATCCCGTAATCGGCGAACAGGGCATTTCCTCCTCCGGTGAAAGAGGCGTATCCGCTCAATGCGCCGGAAAGTCCGATAAAAACGACGCAGAGCGCCACCCCGGAGAGCATGGTCGCCCTGACCCGCTCCGAAATCCCTTTTTTCATGAAAGAACCAACAGTCGCGCATACGGCAACGGCGGCCGCATTCACGATTGTTCCGAGCATAAACATCTTTTTTCACCTTTTCCGCGTTTTTTCTCATGATAGCACGGAACCGGCAGAAAATCAAGCAGAATCCGATGAAAAAACGCTCTTCCCGAAAAAAAGTAAAAACAATCCCTCAATCGGTGTGCCTTGACTTTTCTGCGCATCCGAGGTATACTATAGGGGGTCGCAATCCTGCTCATGCAGGATCGCGGTCTTCCGCCATGCAGATCCCGGCCCGGCCGGATATACGTCTTTCCCGGAGGTTCCATGAAAAAAAGAGCGTTTTTCTTTCAGACATTTTTTCTCTTCGGCCTTTTGCTGGTGCTGGCCGCCCTGACAACAGCCTGTAAAAATGACCCGGCAGATACGTCCGGGGTGACGACGACCGCCGTGACGACCTATGCTCCCGCCCCGGTGACGACCGCCGCCACGCCGGAGCCGGATATTCCGCATCAGCCGACCTTTTCCGAACACACGAACCAAGAAACGCAGAGGACCGATTATTACACCGTCAGCGGTTACACCGGCAACAGCGGAAAACTGGTGATCCCCAAAAGTTACAAAGGGCTCCCGGTCATGGCCATCGCGCCCGGCGCTTTTGCGGGCAGCACCACGCTGAAGGAAGTCGAATTTGAAGCCGACGCCGATATCCGCAGCATCGGGTACCGTGCCTTTGCCGGATGCCGTGCGCTGACCTCCGTACAGATGAACGATCACCTGCTGATCATCCGGGAACGCGCTTTTGAAAACTGCTCCGCCCTGACGTCTCTCACGATCCCCGACAGCGTGACTACCATCGGATTCGCGGCGCTTTCCGGGTGCGACGCGCTGACAAGACTCAGGATCCCGTTCGTGGGGGCGTCCCGCCCGGGAGCCGATACGCCGGTTTCGGACGTACTTGAAAAATACGAGGAGACCACGCTCCCGCTTCTTTCGGACTATGCGGGGGCCGACACGCTCTTCGGCTATATCTTCGGGGGACGGGAATACAATACCGCCCTGCCGATTCCGGCAAGTGCCATCCATCAGGGACTGGAACGCACCGTAAAGATCGCCTCGATCCCGACAACCTATCAGTATCGCTATGACATCCCCCTCTCGCTCCGCCACGTGACCGTGACCGACACCGGCACGCTGGTGCAGAACGCCTTTGCCGGATGCGCCATGCTCGAGACGCTGATCCTCCCCGCAGGGCTTGAAACCGTCGCTTCCGGCGCGTTTCTCGGTTGCGACGGTCTGACGATCTATTCACACGCCACCGCTCCGGCTTCCGGATGGTCGTCCGGCTTCAACCCGGACGGAAGGCCGATCTATTTCGCTCCTTCATGGCACATGGACGGGGATCTCCCCATCGCCGGCTGACGTTTCCGCCGGCTGGCAAGAGCGACCGATCGCATGCAAAAAGGATGGGCTGACCACGGCGACCTGCGATAAAGCAGGTCTGCCGAACGATGCTTGCCCTTACGGGCAAGTGATGTCGGCTTCGCCTAATGATGTAGCCTCGGCAATGATGTTGCGCCTTCGGCACAGTGGGCAAGCATCACATCATTGCGACCAACGGGAGCAACATCATTACGAACGAAGTGAGTACCATCACTTTTGCGTAAGCAAAAACATCACTTATATTCCTTCCGAAAAGAAAATATCGTATAACACACACTACCTTGCAAGCAAGATCGTGTGAAAAAGGGGCGAGAAAACCTCGTCCCTTTTCTGCTTTGATATAAAACTGCTTTACGGTAGGTGCCCTCACCCATCCTTTTGTTTTTCTTCCCGGCTTCGGAGTTTCCGATCCGATCTCATTTTGCGTTTCTTTTTCCGGCTTCAGTCCCGGTTTGCTTTCCCAGTCTTTGGGGATGCCCGGCGGCCTCCGCTTTTTCTGCGCCGGGGGTCTTTTTCTTTCTCCCGTGGATCTTTGCTTCTTCGGGAGCAAGAGCTGCCAGCCGCTCGACCGCCCGATGCTCTTCCAGACATACGCCGTGCTCCCGCAGGAACGCCAGCCGCACGCCGCCGCTCCGCCGCGTACCGTATTCCTCCGGGAAAGCGTATTCGCTGATGGCGTTGGAAGTCAGGATACTGTTATGCAGTTTCTCCCGGATGACAAGATAATAGTTTCCCCCTTCCGAATACGCGGCGCTCTCCTCGCAGTACCCGGTGAGCAGGAGCCGGCGGCATACGTCGATCAGAAGATTCAGCGTGGCGAAGCGGTAAATACTCTTGACTCCCCGCACCAGGGATACAGGCGCCATGTCCTTCTGTTCGGCCTCCAGTTTGGTCACATACATCTCGCATCCTCCCCCGCGCGCCGGATATACCTGCACAAAGATCTTCTCTCCGCCGGCATCAAATCCGGTCTTATGCTTTGCCTCGTCAAGTATCTGCCAGACAGCACTCCTCGTCTCGGTATTATCGTAATCCATACTGTCGCCGTCCAGACTGTATCTTTCCATATCCTCCGATGAAAGCGTCACTTTCAGTTTGCTCTCCCCTATCCGCAACAGTTCCATATGTATCTCCTCCGCTCTATCGTTCCTTTCCATTATACGCGCCGTGGGAAAGAAAAGAAACCGTCAGATCCTGTCCTTTTTTGCAGGAAAAGTAAAAAAAGCCCCCCGGGGCGGAAATCATTCCCCGGAGGACTTGAATTTTCCATGCATTCTTTCGGAATTTCGGTGTATGGAAGCGACTCCCGCCCAACAGCGCGCGGCGGCATACCGAAACGCAGAGGGGGCTTTGTCTTAAGAATCCTGAATCGTATATTTTGTCCCCTGCGGGGTATCCTGCAGGACCACGCCGCGGGAAAGAAGTTCCGCACGGATACGGTCGGCCTCCGCGTAATTCTTTGCTTTTTTGGCGGCGGAACGGGCTGCGATCTGCTCCTCGATATAGGCGGTCAGCCCGTCATCCTGCCGCTTCGGCTTCACGAACCCGAAAAGTTCGATCAGTTCGCAAAAAATTGCCTGACCGGCCACTGCGGCTCCCCGGGAGAGCGTCCCCGTACCGATCGCCTTGTTCAAGAGGCTGACAAGGTCAAAGATCGCGGCCACGCCGGCGCCGGTGTTGAAGTCGTCGTCCATGGCTTCGATCAACGCGTCGCGGCACGCCCCGAAGGAGGCAACCAGTTCTTCTTCCTCGGGACGGATCGCTTCCTCCGGCACGTTTCCGATATAGAATTCCAGTGCATCCGCGCAGTTGAAGATCCGCTCCAGCGCCGAGGCCGCCTGCTCGATCACTTCCTGCGAGAAGTTGATGGGGCTGCGGTAATGCGAGGAAAGAATGAAATATCGGATCGGCAGATAGCCGTATTTCTCCGCGATCTCGCGCACCGTGAAGAAGTTGCCGAGAGACTTGGACATTTTGCGGTTATCGACGTTTATGTACCCGTTGTGCATCCAATAGTGCGCAAAGCCAGACCCGTTGCAGCACTCGGACTGGGCGATCTCGTTTTCATGATGCGGGAAAATGAGGTCCTGACCGCCGCAGTGAATGTCGATGGTGTCACCGAGGTAGCGCTTGACCATGGCAGAGCATTCGATGTGCCAGCCGGGACGGCCGTCCCCCCACGGGGAGGGCCATGCGGGTTCGCCGGGTTTGGCCGCTTTCCAAAGGGCAAAATCCAGCGGATCTTCCTTCTGATCGTTCACGTCGATCCGGGCGCCGGATTCAAGATCCTCGATCGCCTGCCCGGAAAGTTTCCCGTAATCGTGGAAGCGGCGGGTGCGGAAGTAGACGTCCCCGTTTTTCGGATAGGCGTATCCGCGCTCGACCAGCGTTGCGACGATCTTTTGGATCATATCGATATTGTCGGTTGCCAGCGGATGAACCGTGGCGGGACGGATCCCGAGCCCCTGCGCATCGGTAAAATACTCCTTGATATACCGGGCGGCAATGTCACTGTACCCAACGCCTTCCTCATTGGCGCGACGGATCACCTTGTCGTCTATGTCCGTGAAATTCTGGACGAACTTCACTTCATAGCCACGGTATTCAAAATACCGGCGGAGCATATCGAAAAGCACGAAACAGCGCGCATTACCGACGTGAAAAAAGTTATAGACCGTCGGGCCGCAGGCATACATACGAACCTTCCCTTCTTCGATCGGAACGAACGGCTCTTTTTTTGCGGTAAGCGTGTTATAAAGCTGGATCATGAGAGACTGCACCTCGTAAAAATTCATTCCTTTTCATTATATATGATTCGCTACCCTTTGTCAAGCGGCTCGCGGCTTTTTTTGCCTTCTCGGCGCGCGGCCAGCGTATACATCCCTCCGCCGATCAGAAAGAGGCCGAGTGCCGCTCTGGCTACCTCTGGCGGGATCAGCGAGGTGAGAAACGAACCGGCCACCACGCCGACCGCGCCGGCCAAAAGGAGCGGGGGCAGGCAGGCGAGCGGTAACGCCCCGCGGCGCAGATTGATATAGGAAGAAGCCAGCGTCGCAAGCACGAAAAATAAAAGATTGGCCCCCTGCGCCTCGTACTGCCCCACCCCGGCCTCGGTCAGAAAGAGAAGATAAAAGCCCCCGCTCCCGATGCCAAGCCCGGCCAGCGCCGCCGCGCCGAAAACAATCAGCATCTCCTTCATAAAAGCAACCGTATCCCCGAATAGATGACCAGCGCGGCGAAGAGACAGCGCAGTACCTCCGTCTTGATCCGCCCAAGCAAAAACGCTCCGGCCGCACCGCCTACCATAGCCGGTAAAAACGCCATTTTTGCGGCAGAGAGCGACATTTTTCCCAAAATTGTGTAAAGTATTATTGACAAAACAGAAAAGACGAGCACGCACGCCGTCGAAAGCGTAAAAGCTTCTTTTTCACGTCCCGGCATCAGTCTCGCGAGCGCGAGGATCAGGACGGTTCCTCCACCCGTCCCCAGAAAGCCGTTCAGAATCCCCGCAAAAAGTCCGACAGCGGCGAGAAGCAACGGTGAGGGATTTCCTTCTTTTTCCTGAGTTTCCATGATATTAACCCTAAAATTTTTACTATATTGAAATTTTCCGGTAAAAATAATCCTGTACGGGCTTGTATTCCTCCGCAAAATTTGTTATTATTAGAGTGTGATATTTTCGTGCGTTTATCCGCTTTTTTTATTTCCTTTTCGGAAGGCGCACGCGACGAGTGTTTTCCGTAAGACGAGGAAGAACGGAAGGAGAGTTATGCGATCGCTTTTTCAGAGACTGTTTGAAAAACGGAGCGGGAAAAAGAACCCCGCCCCACGCACACAGAAAGAACGGGAAGAACTGGCCGCACGCCGGCGCGCGGCGCGGCGCGACCCCGACAGCCGCCTCAATATCGCCATGCCGTACATATGGATATGCCTGTCCATTTTTTTCGGCTTTTGTCTCTATACGGGTCAGGGCGGTATGCTGGGGGACGGCATCTGCTGGCTTTTCCTCGGCCTTTTTTCCTACGTCGCCTACGCCCTCCCGTTTTTCATGATTCTCTTCGGGATCTTCTGGCGGCGCGGGATCGCAAACGGGACGATCTATCGGCACATGACGCTCTTTTTCGCCACGATCTTAATGTTGCTTTCCCTGCTCTATACCCTCACGCTCCCCGCCGATGTCCTCCGGGGGATCACCCCGAAGGAAGAGGTCGCGTTGGATGCCGCCTCCTATTTTGATGCTGAGACGCCGCGTGCGATAGGCGGCGGAATGTTCGGCGCGCTGATCGGCTGGATCCTCTATCGCCTCATCGGCCCGGTGGGCTCGATCTTACTGGCCACCCTGGCGGTATTGCTGTACGGGATTTTTTCATTCGGATTCAGCCCGGATGCTATCCTCCGTTCCTTTTTCTCTTCCCTGCGGGAAAAACGAGAAAAGAAGCAGACCGAACGCTTCCCGGAAGAGCCGTTAGCTGCTTCCGGCCCTGCGGAACTTTCAACGGCAGGCAACAAACCGGCCGATCCGCGCGCCGCATCGGCCGCGGCAAGGGAACACCGCCTGACCCTTTTCGGACGGAGGAAAAGATCCGACACCGCCTTCCCTGAGGAAGCCGGAAAAACCGATGCGACGCTTCCGGGATCGGACGTCCCGCCCGTGAACCGCACATCGATCGATCCCGAGGAAGCGGCGTCTTTCGAAGAAGCGGGAAAAGACAAAAGCCAAGACACATCGGCCGCATCCGGCGCATCACAAGCCGATCTGCGTGCGGCAAACGCCGCCCCCGCTCCAAACGGCGGCGACGGACGCGAAAACGACCGGAAACACCGCCGCTTTGCCGAGCTCTTTACCGAGACGACCGGAGAGCCTGCGTCCTCCCGCCGGGCATCGAAGAGCAAGCCATCGCTTTTCTCGGATACTCCGCTTGACTACACGTCTCCCGAAGATGCCCGCGCCTATAAAGTGAAAAAAGTGCGCGAGAAACTGCGCAACCGGGAAGGCGTCCTCTCCTATTCCGCCTCTGACCTGATGGCGCGGCAAAAAGCGACCGCCCCCCACCCGGAAAGCCCCATCCCGGCCGATGCGTCCATTTCCTCTTCCGCTCGGTTCGGGGGCGATCGGAATAGCGGTACCGATCCTCTGTCGACCGCCCCGGTCACGCCACCCGATCTGCCGGAGCAGGAAACCGCCCCCTTCCGCAACGTCGAGGACTTCCGCCGGGTCACGGTAAACGAGCCGGTCTGCGTCCGCCGTTCCCTGCAAAGACCCCCCTTGTCCTCCATCGGAAATAACGGAAACGCCCCGCTCCCAGGAGACCGAGTTCCTGCCACAGCCAAAGAAGCCGAACCGGACCCGGTCGCGGCCTCGCCGGCCGGCACGCCGCAGCCGCATAACGAACCGCCGCGCCGCATGACCGAGAGTGCTTTGGAGCGTGTCTCGGCTTTTTCCACGCCGGTCGGTCAAACCGTTGCCTCCGCCGTCCCCGAGAAGCCGCAGAAGCAGAACGCGAAATACGAATATCCGCCCATCAGCCTGCTCCACGTTCCGAGCCTGGAAGGAGAAGGCGACGTGCAGGAGGAGATCCGCAAAAATTCCGAAACGCTTGTGCAGGTCATGGAGAGTTTCGGAATCCCCATCCGTATCACGGGCTATTCGCGCGGGCCACGCATCACCCGCTATGAATTTATCCAGAAAGAGGGGATCCGCGTCGGGCGTATTGCCTCTTTTGAAGACGACATCACACAAAAACTGAGTACGCAGGGCGTGCGTATCGAGGCTCCGATCCCCAACAAATCCTCAATCGGCGTAGAAGTGCCGAACCGCCAGTCCAGCCTTGTACGGATACGTTCCCTGCTCGATACCGATTCCTTCCGGAACGCCGCCTCCAAAACGACGGTGGCCATCGGATGCGACATCGCGGGGACCCCGGTCTTCTTTGACATTGCCAAAGCCCCGCATATGCTGATCGCCGGCGCCACCGGCATGGGAAAATCGGTCTGTATCAACTCCCTGCTGATCAGCCTGCTCTACAAAGCGACCCCCGAAGAGGTGCGGCTGATCCTCGTCGACCCGAAGAAGGTCGAGTTCAACATCTATTCCAAGATCCCGCATCTGCTCGTCCCGGTCGTCACCGACCCGACCAAGGCCGCCGGCGCACTGAACTGGGCCGTGGCCGAAATGGATCGACGTTACGATCTGATCGAAGCGGCGGGAGTGCGTGATATAAACAGTTATAACAAGACCTGCGAAGCCGAAGGGCAGGAAAAGCTCTCCAAGATCATCATCGTCATTGACGAGTTGAACGAATTGCTGATGATGTCCTCCCGCAAGACCGTGGAAGCCGCTATCTGCCGCATCGCGCAGAAGGCGCGTGCCGCGGGGATCCATCTGATTATCGGTACCCAACGTCCTTCGGTCAAGGTCATTACCGGCGATATCAAGGCCAACATCCCTGCCCGGATCGCCTTCCGCGTCAACCAGCAGGTCGACTCGCGTACCATTCTCGACATGGCGGGGGCGGAACGCCTCCTGCCGCACGGCGATATGCTCTTCTCCCCTGCCGGCATCCCGATCCGGGTGCAGGGAGCTTTTGTAGAGGACGAGGAGGTACGGGAAGTCACTTCCTTCCTGCGCGACAAATTCGGTGAGGCGATATTCGACGACAGCATCCTGGCCGGCATCGAAAAGGAAGCCGCCAAATGTGCCCAACGGAATGGAGACGAGGATGACGAGGACGACGAG
The DNA here is from genome assembly GCA_949282345.1 of uncultured bacterium. Taxonomy (GTDB): domain Bacteria; phylum Bacillota; class Clostridia; order Oscillospirales; family CAG-272; genus UBA1740. Next base: position 29,820 of record CASDOQ010000027.1, read on the forward strand.
GAAGGCGGCTACGAGGGCATCATGAACGATCCTAAGTTCAAAAAAGCCCTGTCGGTCGCTTTCTCGGCCGGTTCGATCTCGACTTCCATGCTTCAGCGCAGGATCGGGGTCGGGTTCGGGCGCGGATCGCGCATCATCGACGCCATGTGCGATATGGGCATCGTCGGGGAGTCTCTCGGCGGGGCGCGCGGGCGCGAGGTCATCATGAGCCGCGCCGAGTACGAAGAAAAATTCGGCGATTTTGTGGACGATTGAAAGGCTCCCGGACATCCGAAGAAAAATACACCGACGGAAAATAATTGAAACAGAGAGGAAAAACGCTATGATCTATGTGCTTTTGGCAGACGGATGTGAGGAGATCGAGGCTCTCACCCCGGTGGATATTCTCCGCCGAGGCGGGTGCGAGGTGCGCACGGTCGGGATCACGGGCCGTGATGTGACCGGCTCCCACGGCATCCGGATCACGGCCGACCTTCTGCCCGAAGAGGCCACCGACCCCGTCGACCTTTTGATCCTGCCGGGGGGGATCCCTGGGGCAGATCATCTGGATGCCTCCGTCGAAACCGACCGGCTCATCCAGAAAACGCTTGATGAGAACGGGCGGCTGGCCGCCATCTGCGCCGCGCCCTATGTTCTTGGAAAACGCGGACTGCTTGCCGGAAAAAAAGCCACCTGCTATCCGAGCGAAAAATTCCGTTCCCGCCTGCTGAACGCCGAGATCCTCGACTGCCCCGTGGTAACCGACGGCAACGTCACGACCGCCGCAGGCATGGGGGCAGCCTTCGCCTTTTCGGTGGAACTTCTTTCCCTGATGGCGGGGCGCGAAGTCGCCGGGAAGATCGCCTCGGCCGCGCTGATCGAGCCCTCCCGTTGAAGCCGGTGACCGCTTTTTCCTTCTGCCCTCCCACGCGGCTTTCCGTCTCCCTGTGGCGCGAGGCCTTCGGCGGAGAGAAAGGGCAGATCGAGGCCGATCTGCGCGCACTGGAAGTGGGCGGCGCCCGGGGGATCGGCCTGCTGTCCGAGGACGGTGCCTGCCTTTCCCAAGGGGTAGCTCTTCGGTTTGCACTGCCGGACGCGGCGGGATATTACCTGTATGCGCTGACAACGGCGCGGTCGGCACGCGGACAGGGGCATATGCGTACTCTTTTAAGGGAAACCGCGCGGCGGGCCGCAGAAGAGGGTCTTTCCTTTCTCTTCCTTCTGCCGGGCGGCGAGGCTCTTGCGGCCTCCTACCGACGGATGGGCTTTGACCGCGAATATCCAGCGGGGGCTTCTCCTCTGCCGCTTTGCTCCGATGATTTTTATTACCGGGCGGTCGGCAAACTTCCGTTCGAGGGGAAAAAAACGCCGTCTGCCCTGAACGCAAAGACAGAGCCGCCGCTCACCCCGGAGGAACTCGGCTCCCCCCTCTCGCCCCCTCTCTTTGCCTTTGCTCTTTCCACGCTGGAAAAGATCTTTCCCGTTCGTCTGGAAAAAGGGGCGGCACTGCTTTTTTCCGGGGATGCGCGCCGCGCCATGGCCTTCTCCCCGGAGGCATCCGGCCTTTTTTCAAGAGAAACGCAGGGGATCCCCTTCCTGCTACAGACGCTGGACGGACGATGTCCCGCAGGTCTGCCGGAGCCGCTCCCCCGCTGAACCTGTCCCGCCACTACTACCCGTTGGCCATACTGACCGACGGCAGTACGCTTCGATTGAAAGGGCGGAAAAAAGACCCGCAAAAAAAGAGGAACAAAGGCTTGGCAAAAAAATATGAATACCGAAACCGAAAAAGAGAAAGAATCTCTCCGAAAGCTTCTCCGCGCCCGCAGGGATTCCCTGCCGCAGGAAGAACGGAAAGCGCGCGACGAAAAGATCTGCGCAAAGATCCTCGGATCCGCCTCTTTCCGATCGGCGGATCTCGTTCTTCTGTACGCACCGATAGGGAGTGAGGTCGATATTCTCCCCGTGGCGGAGGCGGCTCTCCGTGAGGGAAAAACGATCGCTTTCCCGAGATGCAGCCGGGCCGGAGTCATGCATTTTCTGTCTGTCGCCTCGCTTTCGGATCTTCTTCCCGGAAAATACGGCATCCAAGCACCCCCGGAGAATGCCGTTCCCGTCGTCTGCACGCAGACGACGCTTTGTCTGACTCCCGGGCTTGCCTTTGACCGGGAGGGACGCCGCCTTGGGTACGGCGGCGGGTACTACGACCGCTTTCTTGCTCGTTTTCCCGGTACTGCGGCCGGGGTAGTCCTGCACGACTTCATACTTGCCTCACTGCCCTGCGCGCCCCATGACCAGGCGGTTTCAATCCTCTTTTCCGAAGAGGAAACCTGTTTTTGCAAAACTCATTCATGAAGGTGATACGATGATATTGAATCCCAAAATGACCCATATTGCTTTCCGATGCCCGAAGTGCGGTTCGATCACCCGCGGGGTAGCCGGTTCCTTTTCTCTTGCCTCCTCCGGGATGCTCCGCCTGCGTTGCAGCTGCGGGCGCGGTGGCGAGATGACCATGACCGGAACTTCGGACGACCGGGTACGCATTACCGTCCCCTGCCTGCTCTGCGACAAGGATCACCAGTTTTCGGTCTCACAGTCGCTTTTCTTTGAAAAAGACCTTTTCCTTTTCCATTGTCCCTTCACCAATATCCCGATCGCCTTTTTCGGTCAGAATGAAGAAAAACTGATCCGCGCGACCGAAGAAAGCACCGAAGAACTGGAACGCATCTTCAATGAATTTTCGATCCGCTTTCCCGGGGAGGAGGAAGACGGAGAAGAGGAAGAGATCGTCACGCCGGACTTCCTGCCCGATGCACAGATCCATGACATCATCCGCTTCATGGTCAAGGAACTGGAGGCAGACGGGGCCATCCGCTGCCCCTGTCACGGCGGCGTGTACGAGGTCGAAATGACCGAAGAAGGAGTGCGTGTCTTCTGTCCTTCCTGCGGGGCTTCCCGCCTTTTCAAGACCAACAGCGTGGCCGCCGCGCAGGAATTTCTCTCCTGTGACAGCTTAGAGCTGACATAAAAAAAGGGGCATGGCCCCTTGAGGATCGTCCGGGCGTCTTTTGCCTTACCGGGGACGCCCGGACGGAATTTTTTCCGTTCATATCGGAAGACCCCGACAAAGACGAGCTCTGCTGTACGTGGCGCACGCGAAAAAACACCGTCCGTTCCCCGGATTTTCGCCTTCTCTCGCACGGCAGGCTCGCCCATCTTTTACACGCCGTAATAACTCCGCAGACCGTTATAGATCCCCCGGGCAAAAAGCCCCGGCGCCTCCGCCATCAGTGTGGCGTCCCCCTCGTTGGTGATAAATCCCATTTCCAGCACAATGGCCGGCATGGAAGTTCTGCGCAATACATAGAGCCCCGGCCGCGCCTTGACACCGCGGTTCGGAAGCCCCGTTGCTTCAGTCATATACCGCAGGATCACCCGGGCAATATCGGCTGCCGTTCCGTCAAGTGAAAAGACCAGCGCTTCACTGCCCGTGGCCGCAGGGAGAGACGAGGCGTTCGTATGCAGGCTGAGGAAGAGATCGGCGTCAAAAGCCTCCGCCCCCTCCACCCGTTGCCGCAGGCTGTCCGCATTCGTTATTCCGAGCACGACGTCGGGAGAAGAACGCGAAAGGCGTGCTTCAAACGCCGGGTCGTTCTCCAAAAGTGTAAACAATTCTTGACCTATCCGATAGGTAATATCCTGTTCCCGATAGCCGTTCCCCTCGGCACCCGCATTCGGATTCACGGGATTATGGCCTTGGTCGATATAGATCCGTATCGCCATCTCTCTCCTCCTTGACAAAGCTTTCTCTGCTACTATTTTATGTAAAAAAGGATAACTCAGTGACTATGAAGGATATTCAAAGGATCCTCAGTTTTATGCGCCGCGCCGTGGATGACTACGGCATGATCCGCCCGGAAGATCATATCGCCGTCGGCATATCGGGTGGGAAGGATTCCCTCACTCTCTTAGCCGGCCTGGCCGAACTGCGCCGTTTTTATCCCGTCCCTTTTACCCTGTCGGCCATCACGGTGGACATGGGGTTCCCGGGGAGCGATTATACCCCGATCGCAGAATTCTGCCGGATGCTGGACGTAGAGTACCGCGTAGTCGCAACCGATATTGCCGAGGTCGTTTTCAACGTCCGCAAGGAGCAAAACCCCTGCTCTCTCTGCGCACGGATGCGCCGGGGCGTTCTGCACGGAACCGCCAAGGAGATGGGATGCACCTCCGTGGCACTCGGTCACCATTTTGACGACGTAGTGGAGACCTTTATGCTGAACCTGTTTTTTGAGGGGAGGCTCGGCTGTTTTTCCCCCGTTACCTATCTTTCCAACCGCGATCTCCATCTGATCCGTCCCTTGATCTACGCAAAAGAAAAGGACGTTTCTTACTTTGCGCGGCGTGCGGAATTACCCGTGATGACGAGCCTCTGTCCCAAAGACAAACATACCGAGCGCGAAAATATGAAAAACCTGCTTTCCGACCTGGAACGCAAACGTCCCGGACTGCGCCACCGCATCTTCCACGCCCTGACCGAGGGAAAGATCGACGGATTCCATCCCACCGGCCGCCTGCCGGAATAACTGTGGCGATAAACCAGAAAAAGCCGGAAGGTTACAGGCCGGCAGTATCCGGAATTCTCTATGAGAAAACCCCTGCGGGATCTTTCCAACCGATTTTGCATCGGCGGGAAACCGCAGGGGTTTTCTTAGGGAAGTCCAGCTTTCGGAAGGCCGAAAAGCCGAATCCGAGAATCAGTTTTTTTCGCCGAGCAGGGTCATGAGTCCCTCCTCGTCAAGGACAGGGATCCCGAGTTCGCGCGCTTTGGTCAGTTTGCTCCCGGCCTCCTCCCCGGCGATCACATAAGACGTCTTACCGGAGACCGACCCCGAGACGCGCCCCCCGGCGGCCTTGATTTTTTCGGATGCCTCCTCCCGGGTGAGCGTTGGGAGGGTTCCCGTAAGTACAAAAGTCTTTCCGGCAAGCGTATCGGCCGGCTTTTCCCGGACGGCATCGGTCTTCACGCCGAGGGAGATCAACTTGTCACAGAGCGCGCGCGTTTCGGGCGCGGCAAAGAATTCGACAAGATTGGAAGCCGTGATCTCCCCGACGTCGGGGATCGAGCAAAAATCATTGTACGAGGCAGAGAAACAGGCCTCCAGCGTACCGAAACGCGCGGCGATCGATTCGGCCGCCACCGCGCCGACCTGCCGGATTCCGAGTGCAAAAAGCAATCTTTCAAGCCCTGCGGACTTGGATCTTTCGATCGCCGCGATCAGATTGGCGGCGCTCTTCTCCCCCATACGATCAAGGTCGTGCAACTCTTCGGCACGCAGGCGGTAAAGGTCGGAAATGTCGCGGATAAGGCGGTTTTCCAACAACAGCTCCACGACCGCAGGGCCGAGGCCGTCGATATCCATGGCGTCTTTGGAGGCGAAATGGATGATGGCGCGGGCATTCTGCGCCGGGCAGGCGGGATTCTGACAACGGTACGCCGCGCCTTCCCCATCGGCATCGCGGCTGACGGGATGCCCGCAGGAGGGGCAGACCTGCGGCATACGGAAAACACGCTCTTCCCCGCTGCGGCGTTCGGGCAGGGAACGCACGACCTCGGGAATGATGTCTCCCGCCTTTTGGAGGACTACAAGATCGCCGATACGGATATCCTTTTCCGCAATATAATCGGCATTGTGCAACGTGGCGCGGCCGACAGTGGAACCTGCCAGAACGACGGGTTCCAGAACCGCCGTGGGGGTCAGCACCCCGGTGCGGCCGACGGCAATTTCAATATCCGTGAGGCGGGTGGTCTGCTGTTCGGGCGGGTATTTGTAAGCGATGGCCCATTTGGGGACCGCAGTCGCCTCGCCGAGCGTCCGTCTGTCTGCAAACGAATCGGCCTTGATAACCGCCCCGTCCATATCGAAGCCGAGCGTCGGGCGAAGTTCTCCGAGGTGCTGAACGTGGTTCCAGATCGAAGGAAAATCCGAAAGCGTTTTTTTCTCCGGCAGGATTCGGAAGCCGAGTTCCCGGAGGCGTTCCAGCGCCTCGGTATGGGTGGCCGGCTCATGCCCGTCGGCATACAGCGAACCTTCCTGCAGATTGAAGACGAAGATATCCAGCCGGCGCGACGCAGTAATGCGCGGGTCAAGCTGACGGAGCGATCCGGCCGCCGCATTGCGCGGATTGGCAAAAAGGGTCTCCCCGGCGGCCTCGCGCGCCTCGTTCAGCGTTCGGAAGACCTCCCGGGGCATAAAGACCTCCCCGCGCACCGCAAGATACGGGAGCGGCTCCGAAAGGCGCAGGGGGATCGAGCGAATGGTGCGCAGGTTTTGCGTCACATCCTCCCCGACCGTTCCGTCCCCGCGCGTGGCTCCGCGGACAAAAACACCGTTTTCATACGTCAGACAGACCGAAAGGCCGTCGATCTTCGGTTCGACGGAATAGGCCGCGTCCCCGATAACGGCATGACAGCGATGATAAAAATCCTCGAGTTCCTCGCGGGAGAAAACGTCCCCGAGGCTTCCCATCCTCACCCGATGCGTCACTTTTTCAAATTTATCCGAGGCGGCTCCGCCGACGCGGCGGGTCGGAGAGGTCGGGCTGTCAAATTCGGGATAAGCGGCCTCCAGCTCCTGCAAGCGGCGGAAAAGCGCGTCGTATTCGTAGTCGGAGATCTTCGGGGCATCCTCCTCGTAATAGAGTTTTGCGTTTTGCTCAATCGTCTCGCGCAGGGACTCTATCTCTCTTTTGGCCTGTTCCTTTTCCACGGCTCTTCCCCTTTCCTGTATTCCGATAGATTCCTTTTTATTTTACCGCATCCCGGCGCTTTCTGTCAAGTGACAAACAAAAAATCCCGCATAGTATTGTTTACCGAAAAGGAATGCAAGGGAGATTTCGGGACGAAACGGTCCGCTAAAGAAAAAGGGGGCAAAAGACATTTTTTCGGTCTTTTGCCCGCCGGGGATTTCCCTACCCGGGAGCGGCCGGCACTCGGAGCAGACGGCCGCCGCACACCGTGAAGAATCAGGTGTCGTATTCTATCTCGGTAAAGCGGCCGAAAGTGAGGAGCATCGGGTAATCGCGGAGGGGGATGTTTTTGAGCGTATAGCAGTTTCCGTCCCGATTCACCGTCATATTCTCCGGGAACTCATACACATCCCCGTTTGCAAGGTCGATGAGGTGTAACTCCTCTGGCAGGGCTGCCAGATGCAGGGAGGTTGTTCCTTCAAAGGAGGTCGTCAGCAAATCGCTCCCCTTCCAGTAGGCCAGCGCAAAGGAGCCGTTCTCCCGGGAGAAGCCCGCATTGAGAACCTCCGCGGCCGGAGTATCCAGCCCTTGTGTACGGAGGGAGCCGAGCGTCAGGAAAGAGGCCGGGAGCGGTTCGCATCTGAAAGCTTCTCCGAACACCGAGCAAAGCGTTTGCAAAGCGTAGTAAGACGGCTTGGGCGTATAGGTTCCGGTCGAAAACCCTTCCTCGTCAAAGTCCGCGCTGAGCACGCCAAAATATCCGTAATCCAGGTAGCTGGCCTTCTCTCCTACCGTCCCGTTCAATGCTTCAATCATATCCACCGAGGTGAAATAGGAAGTAAAGAGGACATCGGTTGTCAGATCCATCACCGTGTGGCGCAGGCATTGCTTGGCCTGCTTTTCGGGGGTCCACGCACGGCCGGACAGCGCGCCGCAGCCGTCGCTTCGGGACTGGGAACCCGATTCGCCCTGAATCAACCGGATAGCAGGGTTATATCGGCGGCAAAGGCCGCCAAGATACCCGACTTTGACGGGAACCGTTGTTTCGTCGGCCGTATATTCGTGGAAGGAAAAGGCATCAATGTATGCCCCCATCCCTGCTTCAAACGCATGATAGGGGAAATTCAAATCGTTCCGGCAGACGACCCCGCCGATGATGTGGACATCGGGGTTGCCTTCGCGGGCAGCTTCAGCCGTTTCGATAACAAAGCGGCCATACTCTTCCCCGTTTTCGGGACGCCCGACATTTCGTTCAAGATTCTCGTCGCGCCAGGTGTATTCGGGTTCATTCCATACCTCCAGCCACGAAACGCGCCCGGCAAAGTGCGCCGCCAGCGCACGGACATAGTTCCGCCATCCGGCGCGCTGTTCCTCCGTGCGAACCGGGGGGACGCCGACCGCGCCGAACATCTTCTTCGCCTCTTCGTTATACAGCTCATTCCCGTAGCACAGACATATCCACGGTGTGCATCCGCGGCGGAGGAAATTATCGACAACACTGTCAAGCCATGCGAAATCATAGACGCCCTTCTCGCGTTCCGTGCGTTGCCATCCCGATTGCAACCGAATCCACCGAACGCCGAGTGCCGCAATTTTATCATAGGCCTTTTCAGGGTCAAAGACCGCGCGATCGAGTTTTTCAAATCCGATGCCGATTCGGGATTCAGGCATTTCGTCGGGTCGCCGAACCCGAACGTGGCCAACCTTCTTCATTCTTTCCATGATTTTTCCCTTCTTTATAAAAATACAACCATAAACGGGACGCCCGGCCCGGGGAAAGAAAAGGCCTTCCGGCAGGGCGGCAAGGAACAGACATATTCCGAAAAATAAGAAATGTAAAGTTCTTTAAAATAAGGTCTTTACTTTTTCCCGATTTTCGTCTATAGTTAGAATAGCACACAGAAGAAAAAAAGTCTATGAAATTTCTTCCCGATTTTATCAAAATACTTCCATCGGAGGGGACCATGGAGCCTTACGAACCGGAAATCATGGGGGCGGGCATTTTTGACAGCGCGCGTTCCTTTCCCGGCACGGCGAAAACACCGGTGCGCGCTGTCCGGCAATACGAAGTTGAGCTTTTCCTCGCCTCCGGCGGAGTTTCCTATATCGGAGCGGAAGCCTTTCCCGTCCGGCGGGGAGCGGTTCTGCTGGCACGTCCCGGAGACAGGCGACACAGCCTTCTCCCGGTTTCGGCCCGTTTTTTGCGTTTTGCTCCGCATCACCCGGCCATGGAGAAAATGCTTTCAAACCTACCCAGGCACTTTTCCGGGGACTTCACCGACCTTCTCCTCCCGTTCTTTATTGCGGCGGAAGAGGCTTCCGCATCAGCGGACGCCTCTGCCGGGGTGCGCCGCATCCGGGCGATCTGCGACCTTATCTGTACTCTTGACGAGCTGGCGCACAGCATAGAGAGCGCGCCGGCCGTGACCGCCCCTGCAGTCCGATACATGGAGGAGCATTACGGGGAAGCGCTGAACACCGGCATTCTGGCTTCGTGCTGTCATCTGAGCGAAACGCACTTTCACCGTCTCTTCCTGAAAGAGAGACACAGGACCCCGGGGCGCTATCTTTCCGAAGTCCGTCTGCTGGCGGCGAAGCGCCTGCTCGCCGAAAATGTCAAGCCGCTCAGCGAGGTGGCGCTTCTCTGCGGTTTTTCCTCTCAGGCGTATTTCACCTACTGCTTCCGTCGGCAATACGGAACGACCCCCGCCCACTACCGGGAAGAAGCCGCCTACAGGCCATGAAAAAAGCCGTCGAATGACGGAAAGAAATCCTTGATTTCAAAAAAAGCGGGGGATGACTCCCCCCGCTCGGATGTGACATTCAGGTGGAAAAAGGATTCCGATTTTCCCCCTCGGCTTTCCGCCGTTCCGGGCATTCCCGGGTACACGGCACGTGCCCGATCTGCTTTTTATCCGCATTTTGCGGATTCTCGGCTTCCTATGATTCTCTCTTCATCGGAACCGTGATACGGAATCAGATCCGCCCCTCCAGCGCGGCCATCTTGGCGGCACAGGCCAGCACGGCCGAGGCCTTGCTGACTTCTTCATCGGTTGCGAAAGACGGGGCGAGACGCAGGTTCTTATCCTCGGGATCCCGGCCGTAGGGAAAGGTTGCCCCGACCTGGGTCAGGCGCACTCCGGCTGCAAGGCAAAGTTCAAAAACACGCGTGGCGCATCCGGGCAGAACGTCCATCGAGGAGAAATAGCCACCCTTCGGCTCCGTGAAAGTGGCCACGCCGCTGTCCCCGAGCCCCCGGCGCAGTCCTTCAAAGAGGCAGGTGAATTTGCGCTTCATGATGGCGCCGTGTTCCGCCATGCGGCGGGCAAGCGCGCCCTCCTCGGCGAAGAAGCGGACGTGACGGAGCTGATTGAGTTTATCGTGACCGATGGTCTGCACGGCCATCGTTTTTTTAATGAGTGCAAGGTTTGGGGCAGAAGCCGCGATCATCGAGATCCCGGCACCCGGAAACACGATCTTGGAGGTCGAGGTAAAATAGAAGATGCGATCCTCGTTCCCCGCCTGCCCGGCCAACGCAAAAATATCGGCAAGCGGTTCGTCCTCCGCGGGATCAAAGGCATGGATGGCGTAGGCATTATCCCAGAAGATCCGAAAATCCGGGGCGGCAGTCTTCATCGAGGCCAGCCGGCGCACCGTCTCCTCCGAATACGTGACGCCGGTGGGGTTGGAGTATTTTGGAACGCACCAGATCCCCTTGATGGCCGGGTCGGCGGCGACGAGCGCCTCGACCGCATCCATATCCGGACCGGTCGGCGTCATATCGACCGGGATCAGTTCAAACCCCAATGACTCGGTAACGCTAAAATGGCGGTCGTATCCCGGAGCGGGGCAAAGAAACTTTAGTTTTCCTTCCCTGCACCAAGGACGGCTGCCGGGGCCTGCCCCATACAGAAGGCAACGCACTACCGCGTCGTACATGATATTCAGGCTCGAATTTCCGCAGACGATGATCTGCTCCTCCGGCACCCCGGTAAAGCGCGAAAAGAAACGTTTTGCTTCCGGCAGGCCGTAAGCCTGCCCGTAATTACGGCAATCAAAACCGCTCTCGGAAACGCAGTCATCCTCGCCGGACAGGATCGTAAGCATCCCGTCCCCCAGGCGAAGCTGCTCCGCCGAGGGCTTTCCCCGGGAGAGGTCGAGCGCCAGCCCTTCCTTTTTGTAGGCTTCATATTCCGCAAGAAGTTTTCCGTACTCGCGTTTTGCTTCTTCCTGTGTCAGGGATTGATAGTTCATTTTTGCACCTTTTTGAAAGTTTAATCGTCCGAAGCGTCATAAAAGAGCCGCGAACATTACTATTATACTGTTGCCTTCGGCATTTTGCAAGCCTTTTCTATGATTTTTTATTTTTTCAATGAATTTTTTCGATGTACAACTTTCAAAATGCGCCTAAGGGCGGACACACATCCCGGAAAAATCAACACCGTCCGCCGGGATTTGCCCGCCCGGCACTTGACAAGCCCGCGCGGGGCGGGTATAATAATCATAATTCTATTTTACGTCTTACATGGGAGTTCTTTATGGCAAACAATGAAAAACTGGTGGATCAGATCACCTCGATGGACGAGGATTTTGCGAAATGGTATACTGACATCTGCAAAAAAGCCGATCTGATCGATTATTCCAGCGTCAAGGGATGTATGATTATCCGTCCCTACGGCTACGCAATTTGGGAAAACATCCAGCGTATTCTTGACACACGTTTCAAGGAACTGGGGCATGAGAACGTCTATATGCCGCTCTTCATTCCCGAATCTCTCCTCGAGAAAGAAAAGGATCACGTGGCCGGGTTTGCCCCCGAGGTGGCCTGGGTCACCATGGGCGGGAACGAACGTCTCACCGAGCGGCTCTGCGTCCGCCCGACCTCCGAGACGCTTTTCTGCGAGCATTACGCCAACATCATCCGTTCTTACCGCGACCTGCCGAAGCTCTACAACCAATGGTGCAGCGTCGTCCGCTGGGAAAAGACGACCCGGCCCTTCCTGCGCAGCCGCGAGTTCCTCTGGCAGGAGGGACACACCATGCACGCCACCGCCGAGGAAGCGCGCGCGGAGACCGTGCAGATGCTGAACGTCTATGCCGACTTTCACGAAAAGGACCTGGCGATCCCCGTCGTCAAGGGATGCAAAACGCCGAGCGACAAGTTTGCCGGTGCAGAGGATACTTACGCGATCGAAGCCCTGATGCATGACGGAAAATGCCTCCAGGCGGCCACCTCCCACTATTTCGGGAACGGATTTGCCAAGGCTTTCGATATCACCTTTACCACCAAAGAAAACACCGTGGCGCACCCCTACCAGACCTCGTGGGGATGCACGACGCGTATGATCGGCGGGATCATCATGACCCACGGCGACGATAACGGCCTCGTTCTGCCGCCGGCCGTTGCCCCCATTCAGGTCATTATCGTTCCGATCGCCCAACATAAACCCGGCGTATTGGAAGAAGCCGAAAAAATCCGCGCGATCCTTGCCGACGCCGGCATCCGCGTCCGCGTCGATGACTCCGAGGAAACGCCCGGCTGGAAGTTTGCCGAATACGAAATGAAGGGCGTTCCGCTCCGTCTGGAGATCGGCCCGCGCGACATGGAAAACCGCCAGTGCGTCCTCGTCACCCGTTATAACCGCGAAAAGAGCATTGCTCCGCTGGAGGGGATTGCCGACACGGTCAAGGAAAAATTGCAGGCCGCCCACGACGGGATGTACAAAAAGGCGCTTGAAAACCGGATCCGCCGCACCTACGACTGCCACACACTGGAAGAGATCAGCGAAGCGCTGAAAAACGGCGACGGATTCGTGCGTGCCATGTGGTGCGGAGACGAAGCCTGCGAGGATCGCGTAAAAGAAGTCACCGGGGTCGGCTCGCGCTGTATCCCGCTGGAGCAGGAAAAACTCAGCGACCGTTGCGTCTGCTGCGGAAAACCCGCCAAATCACTGGTATATTGGGGAAAAGCCTACTGATCTTCCGAAGTTTCGTCATGGCGGCGGGTTCTTGGCAAAAAGCCGCCGCCAAGCGGCAGTCCTCCCCCGCCGCCCAAAGCAAGACCGCACCGCGTCCCTGAAGCAAGACCGCACCGCGTCTCTGAAGCAAGTGCGAAAACGAAAGGAGACCGTATGGCATCAAGGATCACCACCACACGATCGCCGCAAGGGCGGCTTCTGACCGTTGAGCATATTGCAAAGACCGATTCTACGGAGGAACTGCTCCGCAAAGTCGCGCAGTGTGAAGGAAGCGACGGCTACATTCTGTACGCAGACGTCTTGGAGCCGCCTCCGCCCGATATGCCTCCCCCAAAACACAAAGAGGACGGAATGCTCGCCATGAGCATCCTTCTGCGTCCCCCAGTTTCGCTGACCGAACCGGCCATACTTTCCGTTGCCGGTTCGCTTGCACTTTCACGGGTCGTGCGGCGCTTCTCCTCACTCCCGGTCGGCATCCGTTGGCCGAGCGATCTGTTCTGCGGCAGGCATCGGATCGGGAGCGTCTCGGTCAGCGGAGATCGGCGTCCCGGAGGCTCTTTCCGCTTTGCCATCGTCACCTTTTTCCTTCGGATCTCCGCCCCCGCATTTGCCGAGCCGCTCCAAAAAATCGTGCAGAACGTCTTTTCCCCCGTCCGCTTTACGCAAGCCGAGAGAATGGCCGCCTCGCTGATCCATGAATTTTTTTCTCTCTATGAAACCCTCGGTGACCGCCTCTTCCTCGACGAGTACCGGGAGCAGTCGCTCCTGCATGGGAAGCGGGTTTCGGTCTGGCATCGAGAACGGCGCGTGCGCGCAACCGTCATCGGGATCAATGACGACGCGTGTCTGATCGTGGCTCCGCGCGGGGGAGGCAGTTTCCTCCTCCACACGCGGGAAGAACTGATCCTGCACGGTCATCCGAAGACCCCGCCGCCAAATCCGGAAAAGCCCGCATAGCGACCGCCGGAACCACATGCATTCCCCGCGATCCACAGAAAGGATCCGAAACACCAAAAGACGAATGGGGGATGCCCCCCTTCGGAATCTACCGCACCGACCGGTGCGGTTTTTCTTTTTCCCCCGGGATCCGCAGGGGATGCCCGGCATCGACACGAAGTCCTGCCTTCCCGCGTGTTGCGCTATTTTCCATCCGCGCACAGGATCATATCGCAGTCCCGGGACATGAAAAGCCTCCTTCCGGCATATATTGTCTTACATTGTCTGTACGTTGCCGGCGTCGTCCGGCAGATTTTCCGTGTGCCGGAGGAGGAACTTTATGGAGAACCGCAGGAGTATTTTTCGTGCCGTGCCGTGGAGGGCGGTCGCCGCCGCGGCCGCCTGTCTTCTGCTCTCGCTCTTTTTTTCCGTGCTCGCCTGCCGGTTATATGAAAAGATCCCGACCGACGGGATCCTCTCTTTTCTCTGCCGGGAGGAGGATATCGCCGTTTTTCTCGTCCCCCATGATCACTGAGCTCCTCCCCTCGCTTCTGTGGGCCCTGCCGCTCTTGCTGTTTTCCACGCCCGCGGAGCTCTGTATGATTGCCTCCGCCGTTCTTCTGCATGAGGGAGGGCACGTTGCGGCCTTGCTCTTTTTCGGGCGCGGAGCGACCCGCATCCGGGGAGAAGCAACGGGATTCCGCCTTCTCCCCCGCACCATGCTCCCATACCATCAGGAACTTCTTGCCGCACTGGCAGGGCCTGCGGCCAACCTCCTCTTTTTTCTGCTTACGGCCGGGATCTCTTCTTTTCCGATGACCGTCTTACGCGGCGTACATCTTTTTTACGGACTCTCCAACCTGCTCCCCCTCGGCACGACCGACGGCGGGCGGGCACTCTTTGATCTGCTGGCTCTCTGTCTGCCGCTCCCGGCGGCGGAAAGGATCAGTCGGGGCGTTACGTTTTCGCTCGGCGGGATCCTCTTTTTCTCGCTTCTCTTTCTGCTGCTCGACGGGGGCGGCGCCTACGCGTTGCTCCTCCTTCTCACGCTCCTTTCCTGGCTTTTTTCCGCCCTCTCGGCATAAGCATGCGGGAAGGAAAAAAATACCTTCCCCGGCCGCGCGAAAAAGCCGAATATTTTTTAAAAAAAATCATTGCATTTTGTCAGGTTATTTGATATAATGCTATTCGATTTCTTTTCAGAAAAATATATAGAGCGAGAAAGGAGACTCAGACGAAAAGAAAATGGAAAAAATCATTGAGTTAAGAGGAATTACCAAGGAGTTCGACGGAGAGCGCGTGCTCAACTCCGTCGACCTCTACATCCGGGACAACGAGTTCGTAACACTGCTCGGTCCCTCGGGCTGTGGAAAGACCACGACCCTGCGTATCATCGGCGGGTTCGTCACCCCTGATGAAGGCGAGATTTACTTTGACGGAAAAAAGATCAACGATGTCCCCCCCTACCGCCGCCAGGTAAACACTGTATTTCAGAAATACGCCTTGTTCCCTCATCTTAATGTTTATGAAAACATTGCCTTTGCACTCCGGTTGCAGAAGCGGCCGGAAGCCGAAATTTCGGAACGCGTCAAAAAAATGCTGGAACTGGTGGCCCTCAAAGGCTTTGAGCGCCGCAACGCCACCCTGCTCTCCGGCGGACAGCAACAGCGGGTGGCCATTGCCCGCGCGCTCATCAATAACCCCCGGGTCCTGCTGTTGGACGAGCCCCTCGGCGCACTCGATCTCAAGCTCCGCAAGGATATGCAGAACGAGCTGAAAAAAATCCAGAAGCAGACGGGGATCGCTTTCATCTACGTCACCCATGACCAGGAGGAAGCACTCTCGATGTCGGACACCGTGGTCGTTATGGCCAACGGGGTCATCCAGCAGATCGGCACGCCGACCGATATATACAACGAACCCAAAAACGCCTTCGTGGCCGACTTTATTGGGGAAAGCAATATCCTGGACGGGATCATGCGCGAAGATTGTAAAGTTTACTTTGCACGCCATCTCTTCACCTGCGTGGACAGCGGCTTTATGAAAAACGAGCCTGTGGACGTGGTGGTGCGGCCGGAGGATGTCGACGTCGTTCCGACTGAACGCGGAATGCTGCGCGGCACGGTCACGTCCGTCACCTTCAAAGGCGTGCATTACGAGATCATCGTGGATATCGACGGTTTTAAATGGATGATCCAGACGACCGACTTTGAGCCTGTCGGAAAGGAGATCGGACTGTATATTGAACCGGACGCCATCCATATCATGAAAAAGTCCGAGTTCTCCGGGCAATTCGGGGATTACAGCACGTTCAGCGACGAGATGGACGAGCTTTCCAATCCCGTGCCCGAGGAGGAGTAAGCGATGCGCGCCGGATCCCTGCGGCGTTCTGTCGCCGCCGCCCCGCACCTCGTGTGGAGCGTCCTGTTCATCATCGCGCCCTTCCTCTTCATCCTTTACTACTCTTTCACCGATAAGGACGGTTCCTTTTCCTTTTCCAACATCGCCGACCTCTTTACGTGGGACTATCTTTCGATTTTCCTGCGGTCGATCTCCTTCGCGGTAATTGCCACTTTCATCTGCCTGCTGATCGCCTATCCACTGGCTTATGCCCTTTCGAGAATGAAGGCGCACACGCAGGGCGTGCTGATCATGCTGATCATGCTCCCCATGTGGATGAACCTGCTCATCCGCACCTACTGCTGGATGAACCTCTTGGAAACCAACGGCCTGATCAACACGCTCCTCGGCACCGACATTACCTTCCTCGGCACCGGCGGCGCCGTTGTCCTCGGGATGGTCTATAACTTCCTGCCGTATATGGTTCTGCCGATCTGCACGGTCATATCCAAGATCGACAAATCATTGCTTGATGCAGCGGACGACCTCGGTTGCAGTCCTGTACGGACGGTCGTCAAGGTCGTGCTTCCCCTCAGTCTCTCGGGAGTCATCTCCGGGATAACGATGGTCTTCGTCCCTTCGATCTCAACCTTCTATATCTCTCAGAAAATGGGCGGAGGAAGCTTTGATCTCATCGGCGATACGATCGAGCGGCAATTCATGGCCAACACGAACTACAATATGGGAGCGGCTCTTTCGCTCATTCTGATGATCATCGTGCTGATCAGTATGGCTGTCATGAACCGCTTCGGTAATGAGGAAGGAGAGATCATCGCATGAGCAAAACACTTTCACGCATCTGGACGGCGCTGGTCCTTCTCTTTCTCTACGCACCGATCCTTATTATGATCTTCTTCTCCTTCAATGCCGGGAAAAGCCTTTCGGTCTTCTCGGGCTTCTCGCTCGACTGGTACCGTCAGCTCTTCACCCGGAGCGAAGTCATGGAGGCGCTGAAAAATACACTGATCTTAGCCGTCCTTTCCTCAATCATCGCTACGTTGATCGGAACGGCAGCGGCCGTGGGCATCTCCAAGA
Organism: uncultured bacterium; assembly: GCA_949282345.1. Taxonomy (GTDB): domain Bacteria; phylum Bacillota; class Clostridia; order Oscillospirales; family CAG-272; genus UBA1740. Next base: position 46,898 of record CASDOQ010000027.1, read on the forward strand.
TGCGCAATAGATATGTAAAGAATGCTGTACTTTCCGTCTCGGAAGTGCCGATGATGAACCCGGACATCGTGACCGGTATCTCGCTTGCCCTGCTCTTCACCTTCGTGATGACGATGCTGGGGCTCAAGAGCGTTTTCGGCTTTTGGACGGTGCTCATCGCCCACGTGACCTTCAACCTCCCCTACGTCATCCTTTCGGTCTTACCGAAGATCCGGCAGATGGATAAGCATCTGCCCGAGGCGGCACTCGATCTCGGATGCACGCCTCTCCAGTCCTTTTTCAAGGTGGAACTGCCCGCCATTCTGCCCGGCATTTTCAGCGGGCTCGTCATGGCCTTTACCCTCTCGCTTGACGACTTTGTCATCAGTTATTTCAACACCGAGGATTTCCAGACCCTTCCGATCGTGATCTACGGAATGACAAAGCGGACCGTCACGCCCGATATGTATGCCCTCTCCACCCTGATCTTCGGTACGGTACTCCTACTCCTCATCCTCTCCAATCTGCTCAGCGCCCGGAACGAGAACAAAAGACTCCGCCTTACCCCCGGTGGAAAGAAGAAAAAGAAGGAGGTCGGGAGATGAAAAAGCTGAAAAAAGTCCTCGCACTTCTGCTTCTTGCCGCGTTGCTCTCCGCCCTTCTCCTCCCGCTTTCTTCGTGCGGAGAGCCTACGGAAAAGCTCTACCTCTATAACTGGGGAGAATATATGCCCCTCGGTACAGACGGCTCCGAAAACGTTCTCGAACTTTTTGAAGCCTATTACGAAGAGACCTACGGGAAAAAGATCGAGGTCGTCTATTCCATCTTTTCTTCCAACGAAGAGATGTATGCGAAATTACAGAACGGCTCCTCCAAGATCGATCTCGTCATCCCGTCGGACTATATGGTGGAGCGGCTGATCGCCGAGGACCGCCTCGCCCCCCTCCACTATGAAAATATCCCGCATTACGACAACATCGCCGAAGAATACCGGGATTTCTATTACGACCGCGGGGGGCTGTATTCGATTCCCTACACCGTTTCGTACGTCGGGCTGATCTACGACGTTTCGATCGAAGACGAGATCACCGACGAAAACGGCGATATCAGCTGGCGTTGCCTGTGGGATCCGCGCTTTGCCGGTCGGATCCTGAACTTCAACAACTCCCGTGACGCTTTCGGGATCGCGCAGTATATCCTCAGTTACGAAAACGGTTGCACCACGCCGGAAGACAACTACGTGAACACCACGGATCCTGCGCGCTGGGATGCCGCGCTCGAGCTTCTGCAGGAGCAGAAGCCGTTGGTGCAGGCCTATGTGATGGACGAGGTCTTCAATAAGATGGAAAGCGGGGCGGCCGTCCTGGCTCCCTACTACGTCGGAGACTTCTACACCATGCAGGAAGAAAACGAGGATCTGCGTTTTGCCTATCCGAAGGAAGGGACGAACTGCTTTGGGGATGCCCTTTGCATTCCGAAAAACGCGCAGAATCAGACGGCGGCCGAACGCTTTATCGATTTCACCCTGATGACCGACGCCGTGATCGACGGAGAAAGCTACAACATCGCCAAAGAGATCGCCGAGTACATCTGTTACGGCACGCCGAACCGTGCCGTGCTCGAGGACGAAGAATACGAGTTTTTTGAGGACGAACTTCTTTATCCCGAAGAAGACGCCTTCACCAGCTATTTCTTCCATAACCTCGACCCCGATACGCTTAACTACCAGAACAGCCTGTGGGAACAGCTGAAGATCGAAAGCAGCGGAGATCTTGCCATCTATATCACGGCAGGATCCATCGTGGGCGTATTGGTAGCGGTTTCGGTACTCCTGTACGTCCGGCGGAAAAAGCGCGAAAAATTCTATTGAGCCAAAAAAGGGGCTGAGTCAAATTGATTTTTTGGCTCAGCCTTATGTTATGGATTAACAAAAACACTCGCCGTTCTTTTGGAATAACGAGTGTTTCTTTATGCAAGGTGCCAGTTATTTGGAATTAATTCCCAAATTTGACTC
>CASDOQ010000028.1 GCA_949282345.1 uncultured bacterium
CGGCGTGGTGATGCGCGGCGGGCGCGAGGCAAAAGGGCGGGCGGCGCGGCGGGGGCGGGGAGTGTGGCGGCAAAGCCGCGGCGGCGTGCTGGCACGCGGCGGGCAGACGGGACAGGGCTGGACAGGCGGGAAAGCAGAAACGAGAGCGGGAAGCAAAGGCCGGAGTGCGGCGAAGGCACACAACGGTTTTATAAAGGCACGCCGCGCGTAAGGTTCCCGGTTGACGGGCAGGGCATATACTGGGAATGCGTACCCCTGTCATCCGCCGGCTTGCAGAGCCGAAGGATCTGACGGCGGCACGCAGAAAGGAGCTGAAACGCGTGATAAACGAAACGATACGCATAGGCTCCGACACCTATGCGCAAAAAGCGCGAAAAGCACTCTCCGCAAACGGGATCTCCTCGCGCGTAGTCAAGGTTGAGCCTGCCCGCGCCGACCGGGGATGCGTTTTCGGTCTTCAGATCCCGGGGGACAGAGTAGCGGAAGCTTTGGATATTCTCCGTTACGCCGGGATCCCGGCCACCTTTGGAAAGGATCACAAATGATCTATTTTGACAATGCCGCCACTTCCTTTCCGAAACCGGGAACCGTCCTGCCGGCGGTGGAGCGGGCGATCCGTCATTGCGGCGGGAATCCCGGCCGGGGGGCGCATCCGCTGGCGGCCGCCGCGGCGGAAGAAGTCTACAACTGCCGGGAGGAGGTCGCCGGTTTTTTCGGCACTTCCGCCCCGGAAAATGTGATCTTCTGTCAGAACGCGACCGCCGCCCTGAACCTTGCCATCAAGACCCGTATCCGCCCCGGAATGCACGTTCTGCTCAGCGATCGGGAACACAACGCCGTCTTCCGCCCGATCTTCCGGCTCGCCTCGGAGGGGCTGTGCACCTATTCCTTTTTCCCGACCGACGGAGATATCCCGAACGCGATCCGAGCCTCCCTGCGAAAAGAAACGCGGATGCTCGTCTGCACGCAGATCTCCAACGTAACGGGGAAAGCGCTCCCGATCGAAAAAATCGGCGCTCTCTGCCGGGAAACGGGGATCTATTTCATCATAGATGCTGCACAGAGTGCGGGGCATATGCCGATCAGCCTCGAAAAGATCGCATACGACGCCTTCTGTGCGCCGGGACACAAGGGGCTCTTCGGGATCCCCGGCTCGGGATTCTGTATTCTGCGGGACGGAACAGGACTCTCGACCTACGCCGAAGGGGGGAGCGGGGTGGAATCGCTCTCGCCCGAAATGCCCAAGCGTCTCCCCGAGCGCTATGAAGCCGGGACGGTAGCAGTACCTGCCATCGCCTCGCTTGCAGCTGGGATCCGGGAAGTGAAACGCTATGGCCCCGCGGCGATCGAAGAGAAGGAAACCGAACTGAAGAACGAACTCGCAGAAGCGCTTTCGCTGATCCCGGGCATCAGGCTGTACGAACCCGAAAACCGGGGCGGCGTCCTCTCCTTCACGCACGAGCGCGTCTCTCCCGAAGAGATCGGCAGAGCGCTCGCGGAAGAAAATATCTGCGTGCGTTCCGGATTCCACTGCGCCCCGCTCGCCCACCGCACCATCGGAACCGAAGAAAAAGGGACGGTGCGCGCAAGCCTCGGAATTTTCAATACACGCCGCGAGGTTTCTCTCTTTGCCGGGACGCTCTCGCGTATCCTCCGGGGGCGTTGATACCGTCCCTCGGTCGGAAGCGCATCGTTTTCGGGGCAAAACGCCGGACAGACCCCCGCACCGGCAAAAAACCTCACGTTGCAGGGAAATCTCTCCCCCAAGCCGTCCGCGCACCCATGGTGCGCGGATTTTTTGTAAATATAACTTTCCTTTTTGAGCAATTTATCTGAAAAGCAGATAGTATTTTGAAAATGAACGATGCTTTCCGATTACGGGATGGCAGAGCCGGGCGTATTTATGTCTCAAGAGAGACTTCAAAGAGAAAAAGGAAACAAAAAACCGTCCCGGGGGTGGGACGGCTTTCGGAATATAAAGAGAAAAATCGAAACTTTTCCCCGTGGGGGAAACGACAAAAAAAGAAACGAACCGGGGTGATCAGCCGAGAAAGATCCGGGTACCGCGGCGCAAAGAAAAGACGCACGCGCTCTCTGCCGGGAGCGAAAACGCGGAAGCGGCGACACCTTTATGCGAGGTCTTCCCGCTTTCTTTTCTCTCCGCGTCGCCATTACCGAGAAGCAGATATCCGGGGGAGGAAAAGCTGATCCTCCGCGCAGAGGAAGAACGGTTTGCCGCCGTGAGAAGAACGCGCCGGCTGTCATATCGGCAAAAAAGCAAAGTGTCGGCATCCAGGTGCAAAAGACGGAACTTTCCTTCCCGGTAAAGAGGATCGCGGCGCAGGCAAGCCACGCGGCGATAATGCGAAAGGATCGCCTGATCCTGCCGATGCCACGGATAGGGGCGACGGTTGAAGGGATCACTGTATCCTTCCATTCCCGCCTCGTCCCCGTAATAAACGGCAGGGATCCCCGGGAGTGTAGCCACGATCGTCCATGCTATGAAAAGGAGCCGGCGGCCGTGTTCGCGTTCTTCCCGGGTGAGGCGAATCTCTGCCAGTTCGTCGTTGCTCTTCCCTTCAGGGCGCTCGCCGGCCAACGCCGTCAGAATGCGCATGGTGTCATGCGTGCCGAGCAGGTTCATCGTAAGATCGGCCACCGGTTTCGGCATATTCGGGAGCACCTCGGTCAGCGCGTAGAAAAGGGCGGACGGATCTCCGTCCCGCAGGTAAGAAATGATCCCCGTGCGGAGCGGATAGTTCATCACGCCATCCAGTTCGCGTCCGAGATAATACTGCTTGCGCGTGTCATAGGCCACCTTGTTGGAGGCATCCTCCCAAACCTCGCCGTAGAGGACACTGTCGGCCTGTTTTTCCGACAGGCGTTCCTTGATGTCGGCAATGAAACCGTCGGAAAGTTCGTCTGCCACGTCGAGCCGCATCCCTGCAATTCCTGCCTCTGCCCAATGCGAAACAACGCCCTGTTTTCCCACGAAGAACTCCCGACAGGAAGCACTGCTGTCGGGGTGGATGCGAGGCAGAATGGGAATATCCCACCAGGCGGTATAGCGATCCGGGAACTTCTGAAAACGGTACCAATCGTAATACGGAGACTCCTTGGACTGATACGCGCCGAGCGAGGGATAGCGGCCGTTTTTGTTGAAGTAAAAGCAGTCCGCGCCCGTATGGTTGAAGACACCGTCCAAAATGATGCGGATCCCATGGCGGGCAGCCTGCCGGACAAGCCGGGTAAAGGCTTCTTCCCCGCCGAACATCGGGTCGATATGCAGATAGTCGCCGGTATCGTATTTGTGGTTGGAATAGGCGGTAAAGACCGGAGACAGGTAGAGACAGCGTACGCCGAGCGTGGAAAGATACGGGAGTTTTTCGCAAATGCCGTAAAGCGTTCCGCCGAAGAACTCGTTATTCCGTAAAAAGGCTCCGGGATAGGCCGGGTATTCGGGAGTTCCGTTTTCCCAGTCCGGGTTCAGGACGGCATCCTCCCGTACCGGCACGCTGTGGCGACCGCGGGCAAACCGATCCACGAAAATATGATAGATCGTACCGCCGAGAAGCCACGCCGGGGTCTTATGAGCGGGGGCGTAGACCGTCAGCTGATAGGGACGGCCGGCCTCGCCGGGGATGAAGCGCATTCCGCGCCCGGCGGCATCCCTGTCGCCGTAAAAGTTGCCGGACGGCGTGCAGACCGTAACGCCGAAAAAGTAAAGCCCCGGCGTATTCTCGCGCACAGAAAGCGAAAAAACATCGTACTCCCCTTCTATGCGTGCGAAATGCAGGGGCAGACGGCGCCCCTGCCGGCCGTCGCGGGAATAAGAGAGGAAAGCCGCCCCGGTTCCCATACGGCGCGGCAGAAACGTTTCTATCGTGATACGCTCCCCCGCGCGGACGGCGTTCTCAAAAAGAGGACGCCCCCGGCGAAGAAGGACGATCTTCCCCGGGCGGGCCAGCAGAGCTTCCCGCCCGATAGCAAATTCGGAAAGCAAGATTACCTCCCGACAGGCTTGATATGCCAGATCTTTTCCGCATAGGTGCGGATGCTGTTGTCCGCGGCGAAGCGGCCGCTGCGGGCAATGTTGACGAGCGAGCGCCGCATCCATTCACAGCTGTCCCCGTAATCCTCGATCGCGCGATCGTATTCATAGCGATACGAGTCGAAGTCGGCCAGGCAGAGATAGGGGTCGGAGACCGATCCGCCGCTGTTGATCAGATACTCGGCGATGTGCGAAAAACTCTGACCGCCGATATTGCCGTTCAGGCGGTCGACCGCGGCACGCAAGCGCTCGGAATTCCGATAATACTCACGGGAATCATACCCGTTGCGCCAGACTTCCTCGACCTCATAGGTATTGAGACCGAAGACATACATATTCCGTTCGCCCACCGCATCCAGAATCTCGACGTTGGCCCCGTCCAACGTGCCGAGAGTCAGGGCGCCGTTCATCATCAGTTTCATGCATCCGGTTCCGCTGGCTTCCTTCCCTGCGAGGGAGATCTGCTCACTGATATCGGCGGAAGGAATCAGCGCTTCCGCCACCGTGACATTGTAATCCTCGGCAAAAACGATGCGCAGGCGGTCGCGGGAGATCGGATTGCTCTCCAGTTCGCGCCCTAAGTGCCAGATAAGATTGATGAGCTGTTTGGCCATATAATATCCGGGAGCCGCCTTGGCACCGAAGATAAAGGTCTGCGGACGGACGTCGGCATTCGGATTGGCGCAAAGTTCGTTGTACAGCGAGAGGATCTTCAGCACGTTCAGGAGCTGACGCTTATATTCGTGCATCCGTTTGATCTGCACATCAAAGACCGAGTCGGGATCGAGAGGAGCGACATTGCTCCGCTCGGTCATGAAGGCCGAAAAACGCTCCTTGTTGGCGCGCTTGATCTTGGCCAGTTCGGAAAGAACGCTTTCATCGTCTATGAATTTTTCAAAGTCCCGCAGATCGGAGGGAGAGTTGCGGTAGGAAGAGCCGATGGTGTTATCCAGAAGACGCGAAAGGCCGGGGTTGGAATAGGTGAGCCAGCGGCGGTGAACGACCCCGTTCGTCACGTTGGTGAACTTCCAGGGAGTCATTTTATAAAAATCATGGAATACCGTCTTTTTCAGGATCTCGCTGTGCAGTTCCGAAACGCCGTTCACGGTATGCGAGGCGACCACGCAAAGGTTGGCCATACGCACCTGCCCATAGCCGACGACCGCCATGCGGGAAATGCGGTCCCAGTCTCCGGGATAGAGATTCCAGAGGTCGGCACAGAAGCGGCGGTTGATCTCCGTGACGATCGAATAGATCCGGGGGAGCTTCAGGCGGAACAGATCGATGCGCCAGCACTCCAGCGCCTCGGGAAGAACCGTGTGGTTGGTGTAGGTGATGGTCTTGGTCACCACTTCCCACGCATTGTCCCACGAATACGAATAGGTATCCATCAGGATCCGCATCAGTTCGGGAATGCAAAGGGCCGGATGCGTATCGTTGATATGAATGGCCACCTTATCCGCAAGGCCACGCAAAGAACCGTTAGCAGCAAAATAGTCGCTGATAATGCTCTGCAAGGAGGCGGAGACCAGAAAATACTGCTGGGTCAGACGGAGGAGTTTTCCTTCGTCGTGGTTATCCGGCGGATAAAGCTGGCGGGTGATCTCTTCTGCCTTGCCGGACTCCTCCAATGCCTTGACGTACCCCGACTGACTGGTGCCGTATCCGTCGGTCAGGGCGTGCGCCTCGCGGGAACGCCAGAGGCGGATGGTATTGGTCGCATCGGTCCCGGGGCCGACGATCATCACGTCGTAAGGAACGGCGCGCACCTCGTCAAACTCGGTATGGATGATACGCAGTTCCCCGTTCTCCCACTTTTCCTCGACCTGACCGCCGAATCGGACGGTCACGCTCTTCTCGGGGCGGGGATAGAGCCACGCGCCGCCATCGCGCATCCAGTTATCGGGCAGTTCGACCTGCTCGCCGTCCACTAACCGCTGTTTGAAAAGACCGTTTTCATAACAGAGAGAATAGCCGTTGGCCGGATAGTCGAGCGCGGTAAGAGAATCCATAAAGCAGGCGGCAAGACGACCGAGCCCCCCGTTGCCGAGGCCGGGGTCGACCTCCCGCGCAAAGATCTCGTCAAAGGTATGGCCGTATTTCGCCAACGTCCGGCTGACCTCGTCATAGAGTCCGAGGTTCATGACGTTGTTATACAAGGAACGTCCGAGCAGGAATTCCATGCACAGGTAACAGACTTTTTTCGCTTCCGAAGCGGCAACGCGCCGTTTGAAATTCTGCCGGTTCTTGCTGATGATATCCTTGATGGCGTAGACCGTGGCGGTATACAGCTGATCGACCGTGGCGGCCGAGGGATCGGTCACCCCGCGGGCAAAGAGTTTTGCCTGGATCCGTTTTTCAAGGGTGGGTTCTTTTTCTCGTTGTTTGGATATTTTGATGCTCATGTGTTCTCCTGTGTTTTACGCGATATGGTTTTCGGAATGACGGTCAAAGGCTGTTGTAGAGTTCAATATAGGCTTTTGCGGAGTTCTTCCATCCGAAGTCAGACCGCATGGCCCGGCGGCGGAGTTTATCCCATTCGCCGTCCCCAGCGCGGTAGAGTGCCAAGGCATCCTTCACGCGGAAAAGCAGATCGTGCGCGTTATAGTTATAAAAAACGAAACCGTTGGAGTTTTCCCGCCCGTAGGGAATAATGGTATCGTAAAGACCGCCGACCCCGCGCACCACGGGAACGGTGCCGTATGCGCACGCCGTCATCTGCGCAAGGCCGCAGGGTTCACTGCGGGAGGGCATCAGAAAGAGATCGGCGGCGGCATAGATCCGTTTGGAAAGCGTGCGGTCGAAGGTGCAAAGCACACGCGCACTGTCGGGATGACGGCCGGCGATTTCGCGGAGGATATATTCGTATTCCCTGTCCCCGGTTCCCAGCAGAACGAACTGCAGGTTTTCAAAGAGCAATTCGTCAAGGATCCGGATGACGAGGTCTATCCCCTTGGCCGGAGTCAGACGCGTGATCATCGCGATCAGCGGAATATCGGGAGAAACGGGCAACCCCAGTTCCTCCTGCAGGAATTTCTTGTTTTCGGCCTTTCCGGCGGCCAGTGTGGAAAGCTTATACGGATACGCGATCTCATCCCCGTTGGAGGGGTCGAAAAATACGGTATCCAGCCCGTTCAAGATCCCGCTGAATTTATCGAAGACCCTGCGGATCATGGGATCCAGTCCGAACGAAAAATACGGGTCACGCAATTCTTCGGCATAATGCGGGCTGACGGTATTGACACGGTCGGAAAGCTGGATGGCGCCCTTCATCAGGTTAAGGCATCCGTCGCATTCTACGGAAGAGGCATATTCCCCCGGGATGTCAAACACGTCGCCGAGGATCGCCATATCGTACTTGCCCTGATACTCGATATTATGGATGGTATAAACGGTACGGATGCGGGAAAGCTCCGGATGATGGGCAAAGCGGGTCTTGAGATAGATGACCGTCATGGCACTCTGCCAGTCATTGGCGTGGAGCACGTCGGGATACCAGCCGGTATCGAGCATAAAGGAGATCACGGCGCGGCAGAAGAATGCAAAACGCTCGCCGTCATCAAACTCCCCATACATCCGGCCCCGTTTGAAATACTGCTCGTTATCAATGAAATAATAATTCACGCCGGCAGAAGAAAGACGGTAGACGCCGTAATAAGCACGTCTCCAGGCAAGCGGACAGATCCCCTCCGTGACCTTCTTCATGGCGGAGCGATAGGACTCCGAAATGCCGGAATAGAGTGGGAGAATAACGCTGACCTCCGCTCCCTTCCCCAGCTGGCGTTTGACGGTGCGGGGGAGCGCCCCCATGACGTCCCCGAGACCGCCGCTGGCGGCGTAAGGGGTCACTTCACTGGCAACATAAAGAATTTTCATCTTACACCTTCCTGTTCTTCGGGATATACATCGGCATCGTGATGTGCCCGGAGAGCACGCGCCCGTCCCCGATGCAGACCGACTTGTCTGCAACAACGCAATTCAGCGTGCTGTTTTCCCCCACGTATGTATTTCCAAAAAGAATACAGTTCTTCACCACGCTTCCGCGACCGACCTTCACCCCGCGGAAGAGGATCGAGTTTTCCACCGTTCCTTCGATCACACAGTCATCGGCGATCATGGCGGAACGGACGCAGCACCCCTCGCGGTAAGCGACCGGCGCGGAATTGTGTACGTTCGTCAGGATCGGTCGGGTATCGTTGCCGAGTAGCGCGGTGCGCAGGGCGGTATTTCCGGTCAGGCGGATGCTTTCCGAAAAATAGTCGTTGAAGTTGCTGACCGAGGCCACGTATCCGTCGTAGACCTCCATACGGAAGTTGTATCGAGCAAAGTGACGACAGATAATGTCACGCGAGAGGCTGGTATAGCCGGCTGCCTCCGCATCCGACAGCATCCGGAGCAAAAATTCCCGGCCGAGAATGAAAATATCGATGGAAATATAGGGGAAGCTCTCCACCGCCTCTCGGCAGACGCCACCGCCGGTCACGTAACCCTCCTTATCGCGGGAAAGGAGCAGACGCGCCCCGTCCGACGTCCAGTCCGGCCGGCAAGGGATGGTCAGGATCGTCATATCCGCGCCCGAGATGCGGTGACGCTCGATCATCGTGCGCAGATCAATGTTACAGATATACTCGCAGTCCGACATCACGATCTCATCGGCCGACATCCGAGCGATGTTTTCCTTCATGGCCTGAAGTGCCTCGAGGTGCGTTTTGTAGACTTCCGGGCGCTGCGTCGGCGTGGCGGACTGGAAGGGAGAGATGAGGCTGATACCGCCCCGGCGCCGTGCCAGATCCCAGTCTTTACCGCTCCCGATATGGTCGACCAGAGAACGGTAATTGTAATTGGTGACGACGCTGATCTCCGAAATGTTTGCGTGGATCATGTTGGAAAGGGCAAAGTCAATTAACCGATACCGGCAGGCAAAGGGGATCGCCGCCACGGTACGGTCGGCAGTGAGAAGCGACAGGGTGTTGTTATTCAGATTTGAAAAAATGATACCGGCAGTGCTCATTTTCTGACCTCCTCTTTCTTACAGGCGACGTGGGTGCCTTGCGCGATGACGGTGATATGGTCACGGTCCGCATCGGGGGAACCGACAACGGCGCCGGGTTCAATAACGACATCGCTGTCTATGATCGCATAATAGATCTTGGCACCCTCGCCGATATGCACGTCAGACATGATAACCGATTCGTGTATCTCCGCCCCGGATTCGACCAAGACACCGCCCGACAGGATCGAGTTGACCACGATGCCGTCGACCGAGGTTCCCTCGGAGATCATCGAATTCCGGATGATCGCGCTGTCCCCCACGAACTGCGGCGGCCGCGCCGTGTTTCGGGAATAGATACGGAAATCGCGGTCCCCCTGCCGGAGGATCGACTCCTCGCCGAGCAGATCCATGTTGGCCTCCCACAGACTGCTGATGGTACCGACGTCTTTCCAGTATCCCGAGAAAGGATAGGAGAAGAGGCGCTCGCCTGAAGCTAAGAGACTGGGGATGATATTTTTACCGAAGTCGTTTTGCGAGGTGGGGTCGGCTTCATCTTTTTCCAGATATTCAACCAGCGTTTCTGTGTTGAATATGTAGATTCCCATTGAAGCCTGATTGTTTTTCGGTTTTTTCGGTTTCTCCTCAAATTCGTAAATGCTGCCGTCCGGGTTGGTATTGCAGATCCCGAACCGGCTCGCCTCCTGCATCGGGACCGTGATGGTGGCGACCGTGCAGCGCGCGTTGTTCTTCTTGTGCGCGGCAAGCATGGCCGAATAATCCATCTTATAAATATGGTCACCCGAGAGGATGAGCACATAGTCGGGATGGTACTGACGGATGAAGTTCAGATTCTGATAGATGGCATTGGCGGTTCCCTTATACCAATCGGAATGCTTGTTCCCCTGATACGGCGGCAGAACCGAAAGGCCGCCGCGCGAACGGTCGAGATCCCACGGCGCGCCGTTTCCGATATACTCGTTAAGGGCGAGCGGCTGATACTGCGTCAGAACCCCGACGGTATCGATCCCTGAATTGATACAGTTTGAGAGCGGGAAGTCAATGATGCGATACTTCCCGCCGAAGCTGACTGCCGGTTTCGCCGTATGTTTGGTAAGGTCATACAGACGGCTCCCCTGTCCGCCTGCCAGGAGCATTGCGATACATTCTTTTTTGAAGTACATACGAGAATCCTCCGATACAGAATAATATAATCAGACAAAGGTTCCGCACCGGACCCTTTGCAGAGTTCCGATACGATTCAGACCGTAGCCGTAGGGAAAGCGGGGCGGAACACGGCCCCCGAAAACGCACCGAGGGTCACCTCAAGAACCGGCGCCTCCTCGCTGCCGCACAAAGCGGTACGCACATCGCCGCCCCCGGCCGCCGTGGAAAAGACGCACTCGAGTTTTTCTCCGGGAGAAAGCGGGATCTGCAGGGTCTGCTCAACGCCGGAAAAACTGACAGCCACCGTCAGAGATCCGCCGGAAAGCGCATGACGGCGGAAAACGACCAGATTCTTTTCGGCTTCATCGGGCAGGATCCATGAAAATCCGGCAGGCTGAAAGTCGATCTCGTAGAGCGCGGGAGACTCCAGATAAAAGCGGTTGAGTGCCGCTACATATTCCCGCAGAGCCGCGTGCTTTTCATATTTCAGCATGAACCATTCCAAACTCTCCTTGTAGTTCCACTCGGAAAACTGACCGTATTCGGTCCCCATGAAGAGCAGTTTTTTCCCCGGGAAGGTCATGATAAAGAGCATGGCCACACGGAACTGCGCAAACTTGTCTTCGTAACTGCCATACATCTTGTTGAGGAAAGAGCCCTTGCCGTGAACGACCTCGTCGTGCGAGATCGGAAGGACGTAGTTCTCGGAGAAGGCATAGGTCACCGGAAAATTCAACGCGTAGTGGCAATTTTTGCGGCCGATCGGGTCGGTTTTCAAATAGGCGTACAGATCGTTGGCAAAGCCCATATTCCACTTCAGATTAAAGCCGAGCCCGCCCTCTGAAACGGGTTTCGTGATACGCGGATAGGCAGTCGATTCCTCCGCGATCATCAAAGCGTCCGGGAACGCTGAAAATACTGCCGTGTTCAGTTTGCGGAAGAAGGCCTCGGCTTCCAGGTTCCGGTTGTTCCCGTAAATATTCGGGATCCACTCCCCCGGCTCCCGGTCGTAATCGAGATAGAGCATGGCAGCCACGGCGTCGACCCGCAGTCCGTCAACGTGATATTCCCGGAGCCAGAAAAGCGCGTTGGAGACCAAAAAGCTCTGGACTTCCTCTCTCCCGACGTCAAAGTAGCGGGTGCCCCAGGAGCGGGACTCCATCCGGTCTTCTCCCTGATATTCATAGAGCGGATGGCCGTCAAACTCGTAAAGCCCCCATTCGTCCTTCGGAAAATGAGCGGGGACCCAGTCCATGATCACCCCGACGCCGCCGGCGTGGAGTTTGTCCACGAATGCACGGAACTCATCCGGCGTGCCGTACCGCCCGGTCGGTGCGTAATACGCCCCCACCTGATAGCCCCAGGAGCCGTCAAAGGGATACTCCGTGATCGGGAGAAGTTCTACGTGCGTATAGCCCATGTATTTGACGTAGGCAAGCAGGGCGTCGGCAAGTTCGGCATAGGAAAGAACGCGCCCGTCCTCGTGACGGGCAAAAGAGCCGAGATGAACCTCGTAAATATTCAGCGGGGCAGCGATATAGCTGCCCTCGCGGGCGGTCACGGTACGGCGGCGGTGCGCCATCCAGTCCTCATCCCTGAAACGATATTCGGAATCTCCGACAAGAAGTGAGGCGCCGTCGCTCCCCCCGACCGAGGCGAACGCATACGGGTCCCCCTTGTAGCGGCTGATCCCTTCCGAGACCACACGAAATTTATATTTCTGCCCCCGGTAGTCTTCGGAGGCGGTAAAGATGAGTTCAAAAACGCCACGTTCGGTCACGCGGGTGAGCTCGAGGCCGCTGCCCCATCCGCAAAAATCCGATACGAGATACACGCCCTCTGCACGGGGAGCGAAAACGCGGAAGGTGTAGGTAAAGACCCCGTCAGCCCGAAAGACGTGAGCCCCGAGATACCGGTATGCACTGTCGCTGGTTCCCTGATGGAAATAATAGGGAGCCATATCGTTCGTCAGATCCATGCGGCACCTTCCTTTCTTATCCGTAGTATAAACCCCAACGGAGGAACCATACGGAAAACTCAGCGGGGAATTTTTTCATAAATTACCGAAGGCTGCAAAAGCGCAATCTCGCGGCGCATATACTTTCTTCTTTTAAACTTCATTAAAATTATAACACAATGATTTTTAAGAAGCAAGAAAACGACCCGAAATAGCGATAAAATTTTACAAAAGATGCAAAGAGACAGATCCAGAACCGGTAAAAACGCCACCGAAAGGAAGTAAAGGAGCGCGAAACGGCCAAAGAGGAGCAAAAAATTGAAAGCGCGCCGCACGGTCGCGCCGGGATAGCGGCAAAACAAAAAGAACCCGCCCCCGGCAGAAACCAGAATGAAAAGACGCGGGATCCCATCGTGGAAGCAATAAAGAAAGACCGCAAAAGCCGCCGCCGCGATCAGAAAAAATCCGACGTCACCGAAAAAGCGGAGAAGCAAAAAAAGACGTCTCCCCACCGGGGTCGATCTTCGGGGACGGAATCGAGCGGCACGCCGGGGGAGTCTTTCCCACGGGATGGGATGCGAGGCCCCGCCGGGGAGAAAAAGAGCGGCGACGCAAAGAAGAAAATCATACAAAGCGCCAAGCGCCATACCGAACAGGAAAGCGTATCCCGTCAGCAGGGCTAATGCCCGCATGGAAACCTCCATCAGCCGAACAGCCTCCGGAAAAAGCCGCCCCTCGCCTCCTGACGGTCGGCATAGTAAAGAGCCGTGATCTCTCCCTCGATCCGAACTTCCCCGCTCTCAAGAGAAAGGCGCTTGACATGCAGATCCTTCCCCTCCACGCCGAGCGGGCCGGCCACCGTCTGCAACGCGACGTATTCCTCGTCAAAACGGCCGACGTCGGTCACGCCGTTCAGCGTCAGGACCTGCCGGTCGCGCAGTTCGAGCTCGTGCTTCTTCTCCTGCCGCGGCAGCGTGTCGGCCTGCAGGATCGGTTTTTCTGTATTCATAACTTTCCTCCGCAGATTTTTGCGGCCCGGGAGTCCCGAAATCCGCTAAAAAAAATATATGCAGCCGAAGCTGCATATATTCGCTATTCGGAAAGCACCTCGTACATCTCGGGGGCATCGGCCTTGCGGGTGGTCTCCCGCACGTCTGTCACACGGATGCTGAGGGTACGTGAGCCGAAACTCACCTCGATGATATCGCCCGCTTTTACCTCATAGGATGCCTTGGCGAGCCGTCCGTTCACACGGACGTGGGAAGCGTCGCACGCATCGTTGGCGACCGTACGCCGCTTGATGATACGCGCTACCTTCAGGTACTTGTCAAGACGCATTAACCGTTAACGGCATCCTTCAACGTCTGGCTGGGAGAAAAAGAGGGACGGCGGCAGGCTTCGATCTGGATCTTTTCGCCCGTTGCGGGATTGCGGCCTTCTCTCGCGGCGCACTCCTTGGCTTCAAAAGTACCGAAGCCGATCAGCTGGACCTTGTCTCCGTCAGAAAGAGCACCGGTGATGGCACCGAACACAGCATCAATTGCCGCCTCTGCATCCTTCTTCTTCATAGCGGTTTCTTTGGCAACGACATCGATAAGTTGAGTTTTGTTCATGATATTTACCATCCTTTTCAATAACTTGCAGCATATGATATGATATGCAATGTTGCCTATAGTATACCGTATTCGGTCATTATTTTCAATAGTTTTTGAAAAATTCGCGTTTTTTCGTCATTTTGCATAATTTTATTTCCGACAACGGCAAAAATGAAAAGAAAAATTATGCATTATGGATCGATTCAGCGTCCAGCCGCCGGGGATACCCGTTCCTCATCCGCACGCACCCGGGCGGAAAGCGCGTCGCAGGCGCGGCTCAGCGCGGCCTCGCAATCGATCCCGGCCGCCCCGAAAAAGGCGACGGAGGAGAGAAGAAATTCTCCGGCCGTCTGCTCATTGACCGCCGCCCCGGCCGGCAGGGGATTGGCGCTTCCGCCTACTATGTATGCATCAAGGGCAGAAGCGGATGCGCCTCTCAGCTTTTCCGCATATTTTTGCGCGCGCAAAAGCGCTGGAAGCGCGGCGGGAACCGAAACCAGGCGCTCGGAAAGCGTTTTCCGCTTTTTTTCAAGGCTCTTGGATTCCTCCCACGCCGCCAGCGTTTCGTCGGCGTCGGCATCGCCGAAGACGTGCGGGTGACGCCGGATCATTTTTTCAGCTTCCTCCGAAACGACGTCCCGCATCGTAAAATGCCCCGCCCCCGTCTCGATCGAAGCGTGGAACAGGATCTGGAAAAGCAGATCCCCGAGCTCTTCTTTCAGATTTTCAGGGTCGTTCGTATCGATGGCTTCCAATACTTCGTAGGTCTCTTCCAAGAGATACCGGCGCAGCGTGTCGTGCGTCTGTACGCGATCCCACGGGCATCCGTCCTCCGAGCGCAGGCGTTCGACAATGGCGCAAAGGTCGGAAAACGTATAGTTTTCTTTACCTAATTTAAAATTGAATCGATCTTTTCGCGCGTTTTTTTCGTTTTCCTCCGCAGAAACGGTGGGATCTTTTGTAACGTCCGGCATAGGGTCACTCCTCTTTTGATACAGGTGTTTTACGCAAAAATTTTCCGATCCGCCCGCCAAAAGGCAGGAAGGAAAGGTCCTCCCTGGTGATACATCCTCCGGGAAGGATCACAAATCCGTAGAGCAATACCGCAAAGAACAAAGCGAAAACCAGAGCGACGGCAGACGGCAGGCGCGTCACGGCAAAGCCGTAAACCCCATAGGCGCCCGCCGCGGCGCTCAGCGAACCGAGCAGGGGAAGCAGAAAACTGTGCTGAACATCGAGCTTCAGATCTATGCGGCGGAACAGGAAGAAGCAATTGAGCAGCACCGCCGTCACGTAGAACAAGAGCGTGCTGAGCGGAGCGCCGAGCGCGCCGATGCGCGGCGTGAAGAAAAAGAGAGAAACGAGTTTGACCGCCACGCCGGCGCTCATCGAGACGATCGGCTTTCCCTGACGGCCACAAGCCTGAAGCGATGCGTTGGTCACCGCGAGCATCGCCAGCGGAAAGACCGAAAGGGCAAGGACCGAAAGCGGGCCGCCCGCGCGGAGAGCCATATCGGCATCTCCGAGGAAGACGACCGAAAGGATCGGACGGGCAAGAATGCTCATACCGAGCGAAGCCGGCAACGACAGGATCGCCGCGATGCGCAGGGCGGAAGCAATGATCGATTCGGCTTCTTCCTGCCGTCCTCCGGCACGCGCCGCCGTGATATAGGGCACGATCGCACAACAGATCGGATAGATCAGTACGGCCGGCATATTGAAGAGGGTCACTGCCCCGGTCGAATAATCGGAAAAGACGGCTTTGGCAAGCGATGCATCCAGGTAATAGGCCGTGAGGAGCGGGCGCATCAGTTGTGAGTCGATCAGAGAAGAAAGGCTCATGACCCCCGAGGTCAGTGCGATGGGCACCGCAATGGCGAGCAGTCGGAAGAGAATGCTCCGGGTGGATTCTGTCGATGCCGGGCTTTTCTCTTTCCCGGCGGCATTCTCCCCCGCCCCGTCCGAGGGAGCCGGGACCGTCAGCATTCCGCGGGCGGCATATCGGCGACGGACGGCGATCAGATACAGGGCCCCGAGCCCGATGCCGATGGTGATACCGAAAACCGAATAGGCCGCCGCCAGATGTGTTCCGGCAGATAGCCGACGGCTGACGAGCGTTACGAACAAAAGGCCGAGCGCCATCTTTCCGAACGCCTCGATCACCTCGGAAACCGCGGTCGGGGTCATGATCCCGAAGCCTTGATAATAGCCCCGGTAAACGCTGCACAGGCAGATAAAAAAGAGGGCGGGGGCAATGGCCAGCAGGCAGAGAAAGGAGTCACCGCCCGAATTGAGCGATGAGACAGGACGGGCCAGCGCCAGTAAAAGAGCCGTACCGACCGCCCCTACGAGACCGATGACGGTCACGGAAACCGAAAAGATCCGTTGAACCGTCGATTCCTGCCCGGCGGCTCTTGCCCCTGAAACCATAACCGAGACCGCGACAGGGATCCCCGCCGTGGAGATCATATAGAGGAGCGTATAGACGGAATAAGCCGCATTGACGTTTGCCATCTCATCGCCGAGCATACGGTTCAACGGCACTTTATACAAAAAGCCGAAGATCTTGACGAGCAGATTGGCAACCGTCAGGATCAACACGCCGCCGACAAGGCCCTGACCGAACCGCTTCTTTTTTTCCATACGACACCCCCGGACGAAAATCAATCGAAATAGTGTTCCCTCATCTGCCGGAACTCATATTTCAGTTTTTCCTCATCCAGTGTCGTAAATACACCGTTTTCATACAAAATTCTTCCGTCCGCCATCGTCAATACGACGTCGGCGGCCGATGCGCTGTACGCCAGCAAGGTCTCGGGACAGCCGTCCGGCAAACCGTTCAGCGTATCGGTGCGAATCAGGCAAAGGTCGGCGCGGAAGCCGGGGTCTATCCGGCCGCTGTCGGTTCTCCCCTGTAACAGAAATCCGTTTTCCGAAAGCAGGGAAAGCCCCTCCGCCGCGCTGATCGAAGCGGGATCGCGCGAAAGTCCCTTTTGTAAGAGAAGTGCCGTCTGCATTTCGCGCAAAATATCCAAGCGGTTATTGGAAGCCGCCCCGTCGGTTCCCAGCGCCACACGAACGCCCGCATCCAGTGTCCGGCGCAGGGGCATGATCCCACTGCCGAGTTTCAGATTGCTGATGGGGTTATGTACGACGCCCGCCCCGTGAGAAGCGAGGATCGCACGATCTTCATCAGTCAGCCATACCCCGTGCGCGCAGGAGACCGGGACTTCGAAAAGACCGTTCTGAAAGAAAAAGCCCGTCGGCGTTACACCGTGCCGTACGATGCACTCCCGATGCTCTTTTTCGGTCTCCGAGAGGTGTATCTGCACCCGGGTGCCAAGGAGGGCGGCCTGTTCCGCCACCCAACGCACCGCGCCGGGGCGGTTGGTATATTCCGCGTGGAGCGAAAGATCGACGAGGATCCGCCCGTCACAGGCCCCGTTCCACTCCGAAAAGAGGTTCAGCGCTTCCCTGCACCTCGGGTCGGCCTCGTAATCGTTCCCGTCGGAAAAACTCACGATACTGCGGCTGAGATTGGCCTTCATGCCGCTTTCCGCCACGGCGCGTGCCGTAGCGTCGCAGAAAAAGTACATATCCGAAAAGGAGACCGTTCCTCCGGCGATCATCTCCGCCGCCGCAAGGCGGGAAGCCAGAAAAACCGCCTCCTCGTTGAGCCGATCCTCCGCGGGAAAGATCCGTTCTTCCAACCAGCGGGAAAGCGGAAGATCCTCCCCGTATCCGCGGAAGATCGTCATGGCGGCGTGGGTATGCGCATTACAGAACGCGGGGCTGAGAAGTTTCCCGTTTGCCTGTATGACACGGTCAAAGCGCCCCTCCGGGCATTCTTTTCCGACGTACGCGATCTTTTTATCCTCCGTAGCGACGAAAAAGCGCCCGTCGCGCCCAAAGAGAAGAACATCCTGAAACAATATACGCATAAGTTACCCCAAAAATTCACGATAGAGCGAATCGGACGGAAGGAAAGAAGAGTCAAATCCCGGGATCCTTTCCAGCACAGGCAGGCTTTCCTTGGCAAGCCGCGCCTGCGGCGTTTCTTCCGGCAGCGCGGCGAGCAACCGGCAAAGGAACGGCCGAAGAGCCGAAAGCTCATAGGCCATCGTGGTATCGATCCGGATATCGCACCCCGCCGCATACGGGAGAACGTTCTTTTCCTCGTTTTTCCGCACGCTCTGCCACAGTCGGGCCGTGAAAGCGGGATCCGCGCCACGGAAGAGCGAGTCCCGGACGAGACGGCGGAAAAAGCGGATCTCCTCAGCCGAAAACGTCCTTCCTTCTGCCTCGATTTCCTGCATCACCATGGCAAAAACGCCGATACGCGCGCCGTCCCCGATACAGTCGACCACCTCAGGATAAACGGCCTGTATTCCTTCTATTATATAAATATCCTCCTCGGAGGGCGTGATCAAACGTTCCCCGATGCGGGTCCCGGTCTTGAAATCAAAGCGCGGCAGATGCACCGGACGCCCCGAAAGGATCTCGGCCATCGCGCCGGAAAGCCAATCGTAATCAAGCGTATCGGGAGAATCGAAATCGATCTCGCCGCCCCGCTCGCCGGCCCGTGCCAGCAAAACCGCACGGTCAAGATAAAAGTCGTCCAATGAGATCATGGTCACGCGCCGCCCCGCCTTTTGCAGTGCGGCAGTCAGGATCTTTCCGGTCGTCGTCTTTCCGGCGCAGGTCGGCCCCGAGAGCGTCACCACCCGGCAATCGCCTCTTTCAAGGATCTTTCGGGCAGCCGCTTTGAGGGTGGCACGGTACCCCGCCTCTGCCTGCGCGATGCAGGCGCGGATCTCCTCTTCGGATGAAAAATCGGTTATGGCGCGGATCACGGGTTCTCCTTTCCGACGTCAAAAAAGGAAAGTACTTTTTCCCTCCGTGAAGGCGTTCCCTGTTCCGGATCGCCCTCCCGCAGTTTTTTGGCATCTCTCAGATATTCATATGGATATTTGGGCATAAATATACGCTCGATCACGCTTCCTCCCTCTCCGGGGGTACGGTAGTGCATCAGCTTGGTGACGGCACCGGCCCCTGCGGCAAAGATAGTGTGCAGTTCTTCCATCATAAAAACGTTATAGAGTCCCTCGGTGCCGGGGAGCGCGTATCCGACGTTCTCCAGATTCCCAACGGTATTCTTCTGCCGGTACATATAATACGGGCGGTAGCCCGAGAGTTTGGTGCGGAGCTGAGAATACTCCACGCTTTTGGCGGCATCCGCCGCGTTCAGCGAAAAAATCCCGTCGCGCTGGCGCATCGCCGCAGAACGCTTGACGCAGAAGGTATGTACCGTGATATTTTCGGGCGCAAGTTCCAGCACGCGGTCCATCGAATCCGAAAACATACGGAAGCTATCCTCGGGCAGTCCGGCGATCAGGTCCACGTTGACAGTCGCGATCCCCGATTCGCGCGCCAGTGCGTAGGCGCGGTAGAATTCCTCTACCGTATGATGCCTGCCGATCGAGCGCAAAACATCGTCGGAAAGCGTCTGGGGATTCACACTGATGCGTCCCGCGCCTCCGTCACGGATGGCGGCCAGTTTCTCCGCCGTGATGGTATCGGGACGTCCCGCCTCCACCGTGAATTCCATCAGGGTGGAGGGGTCAACGTGGCGGTTGATCCGCCCGAGCAGTTCGGTCATCTGCGCGGCAGTCAGCACCGTCGGCGTTCCGCCACCGATATAGACCGTGGCGACCCGCATCCCGAGTTCGCGGATCGTTTCAAAAATATCGTCGATATCCAGAAAAAGCGCTTGAAGATAATCGTCGATCAACGAGAGAAGTTTCCCGGAAGTATAGGAAACAAAAGAGCAATACGCACAACGCGACGGGCAGAAGGGGATCGAGATATACACGCTGCAGAGTTTCGGGGGCAGATTTTTCGTCAGTTTCATCTCGGTCGTGGCGACTGAAACGGCAAGCGCGGCCTTCCGGGGGTTCAGAAAATATTCATCCCGCAGGATCGCACGCGAATTGCGGATCCCGTTCCCGCCCGCCACCAACGTGGTGGCTACCTTGGAGGGGCGTACCCCGGTCAGAATCCCCCAGGGGGGCGAATAGGAGAAAAAGACCTTTCCCGCCGCAAAGATTGCGCGGCCAACGGCGATCTTTTCGGCTTTCACGGCACTGAGAAGATCGCTGGCCTCCGCCACCCCTTCGCCGGCCGCTTCTTTTTTTCCGACCCGGATAACGGCGTGTGCCTTTCGGTGGTTAGCGTCTTTTTCAAGGCGCACCTCTACCGCCGGAATATCCGGCCGCGGCGTTTCGTTTTCCGGAAAAGTGGCTCCCGGGAAAAAGACCATGCAGAGCGTCTGCACATAATAGCGGTTCACGTCCCCGTCAATTTTCAGTATCATACGGTGCGCCCTCCGGTCAGAACGTCCGAATCCAGTACGATCGTCACCGGGCCGTCCGCCGTCATATCGATCTGCATATCCGCGCCGAAAACGCCGGTTCCGACCGGGATATGGGTACGGAGCGCTTCGACAAAAGATTCGTAAAGCGGTTCGGCAACGCCGGGAGCGGCGGCCGAAAGAAAATTCGGCCGGTTTCCGTGGCTGTAATTTGCGGCGAGAGTGAAATTGGAGACAACGAGCGCGCCGCCGCCGATATCGGTAACAGAGAGATTCATCTTCCCCGCTTCATCGGTAAATATCCGCAGTTTTGCGATTTTTTCGGCGAGAAGGAGCGCTTCCTTCTCGCCGTCTCCGGACAGCACGCCGAGAAGTATCATATATCCCCGTCCGCACCGACCGGCCGGCACGCCGTCCGCCGTTACAGCGGCGCGTAAGACCCTTTGTAAGACTGCTATCATGTTATCCTCCGAAGCCGCGCACGACTTCCCGTACACTTTCTATTTTTTTCAGCCGGGAAATGATCGAACGGAAGTGGCTGACGTTCTTGCAGCCGATCGTCAGGTTGATGGCGGCGCCGTCTCCGTTCTTGGTTCCGATCCCGGTGCTGAGGCTGATGATGGTAACGCGCATTTCCGCCAGGGCCGTCGTCACATCCGCGATCAGCCCGAGGCGGTTTTCCGCATAGATCTTGAGCAGGGCCTCAAAGAGGTTTTCATTCTCCCGGCTGACGAACTCGTCCTCCCAGTGCGCCTCGATCCAGCGTCCCGCCATCTCCGGGTCGGTACGGCCGCGCACCGCGTTCGGACAGTCGGACTTGTGGACCGAAACGCCGAAGCCGCGCGTGACGAACCCGACGACTTCATCGCCCGGCAGGGGGTTGCAGCATTTGGCGAATTTCACGAGGCAATCTCTTGCGCCATCCACCACGATCCCGCTGTCGCTTTTCAGATTCTTTGGCCGGGCGAGAGGACGGACGGCTGTCGGAGCGGTCTCCTCCTTCTGCGGGATGCGACGGTCGAATTCCTCGCGCAACTTGCCCGAAATATGACTCACGGAAAGTCCGCCGTAGCCGATGGTATTATAGAAGTCCTCGACGTCCGAGATCCCCATCCGCTCTGCGACTGCAAGGGCGACGGCATCTCGGTCGCCGTCGGTATACGGGCGGTTATAGCGGCGCAGTTCGCGCTCGACTTCCTGCCGTCCCATGACGATATTTTCGCCGCGTTTTTCCTTCTTGAACCACTGGCGGATCTTGCCCTTTGCACTGCTCGTCTTGACGATCTTCAGCCAGTCACGGCTCGGGCCGCGCTCGGTGGAAGTGGTGAGGATCTCCACGATATCGCCGTTTTCCGGGACGCGGTTGATCGGAACGATCGAGCCGTTGATCTTGGCGCCGATCATCCGATTGCCGACCGCGGTGTGGATGGCGTAGGCAAAGTCAATGACCGTGGCGCCGAGCGGCAGGGAGATCACGTCGCCGCGCGGCGTAAAGACGAAGGTCTCGTCGTGAAAGATGTCGGTCTTGAAGGAATGCATGAAATCGTCCGGGTCGCGGGTAGACTCGTCCGACTCGACGAGCTGGGCGATCCAGCGCAGTTTTTCATCGATGTCCTCACTGCTCTTCTCGCCGGACTTGTACTTCCAGTGGGCGGCGATACCGTATTCGGCCACCTGATGCATCTCCACGGTGCGGATCTGCACTTCAAAAGGAATGCCGTCGTGCCCGACCACGGTCGTGTGGATCGAACGGTATCGGTTGGCCTTCGGCGTAGAGATATAGTCCTTGAACCGGCCGGGGACCGACCGGAAAAGCTCGTGGATCAGGCCGAGGACGGTATAGCACTCCAGTTCGGTATTGACGATGATGCGAAGGGCGTAGAAATCGTAGATATCGTCAAAGTTCTTGTTCTGAGAATAGATCTTGCGATAGAGACTGTATACGCTCTTGACCCGCCCCTCAATCGTATACGGGATCCCCGTCCCGTTGAGTTTTTCCTCGATCACCTTGCGGGCGGAGGCGATGAAATTCTGCGTTTTTCCGTATTTGCTTTCGATCTGCGCCGAGATCTCCCCATAACCGATCGGATCGAGATAGCGCAGGCCAATATCCTCCAGTTCCTGCTTGATGCGCTGCATCCCGAGGCGGTGCGCAAGCGGCGCATAGATATACATCGTCTCCAGTGAGATGGCGCGCCGGCGTTCATCGGATTTCGCGGCCAGCGTCCGCATATTGTGAAGACGGTCGCAGAGTTTGACGAAAATGACGCGGATGTCCCGGGACATGGCCAGCAACATCTTGCGGATATTCTCGATATGCGCTTCTTCCTTGTCCTCCAAGTGCATGGTGACGTTTTTAGTGACGCCTTCCACGATCAGGGCAACGTCATCCCCGAAACGGCGACGGATCTCGTCATAATCGGTCTTGTCCTTGCAGTCCTCCAGCGTATCGTGTAAGAGCGCGGCGCAGATCGAATCGGTATCCAGCTCCATCTCGGCAAGGATCTCCGCCACGGCGATCGGGTGGGAGATATATGGCTCCCCGCTCTGACGGCGCTGCCCTGCGTGCAGTTCGCTGGCATAGGCGTAAGCATCCTTGATCTTTTCAATATTGTACGGCTTGTTCGTCTTTTCAAGCGTTGACAGCAGGCCGGAAATCTCTTCGTACATTTTTCTGCCTCATGCCTGCTTCATCTGAGAACGAAGCCGGCGCAATATGTTGGATTTTTCAAGGTCGGTGCGGGTGCCGGAGAATTGCAGGCGAAAACGGTAGACCTCTTCCTCGGGTTCTTCGATCCCGAGAAGATTCAATTCCTGGAAAATACGGATCATGAACTTGAGTTTCACGTATCCGATCTTACCGGGATAATCCGAAACGCCCAGCAGGATCGCACGGTGGGTCAGGAGGTCGTTCCCGCCCCGGACCGAACGGCGGATGAAAGTATAGACCGCCGCAAAATCGTCCCGGCAGGGGAGCAGATCGTCCTCGGCGCTGAACGACGCCCCGCCCCGGATGCTTTCGTAAAGAGCCCGATCTTCCTCCGCTCGCCGCGCAATTTTTTCCGGAAGGCGGATGTCGCGCACGATAAGCTGAAGGTTCCGGCGACCGGCCCACTCGTTGATATCAAGGTTAAAGAGAACGTCGACATTGTCCCCGGGAAAAATATTCAGTTCGGCCGTAGAAATGGAAAAGCACATGGCCGTCAGGGCATGACGCTCGTCTCCGAGGAGCAGGCGGGTGTGCTTCCCGCCTCCGACCGGAACGGCCTCCAGGACGCGCACATCCCGCAGAACGAACGCCGGCACGGGGTTTTCCACCCCGTAAGGTTCCAGAAAGCGCAGTTCCTCCGCCAGCGACATGGTAACGTCGGAAAGCGACAGTTCACAGTCGGCCTCCACGGTCGGGATGCGCGCTTCATCCGAAAGGTGTGCGCGGGCGTATTCGTTGATTTTCTCCTGGAAGGCCGGAAGGTTGCCGCGCGTCACGGAAAGACCGGCCGCCAGTTCGTGTCCGCCGAATTTCACCAGCGTATCCTGGGCATAGAAGAGCGCATCCACGAGGTTCATCCCCTTGATACTCCGCCCCGAACCCTTGCCCAAGTCGGCGTCGCTGTGCGCCTCGGGGTCGCATCCCTCGAAAGAGATCAGGATCGAGGGAAGCCCGTATCGGTCGGTGATCCGGGAAGAAACGATCCCGATCACCCCATGGTGCCATCCGTCGGCCGCCAATACGATCACGGGGTCGTGCGCAAAGTCGTGCTCGCTCTCTATCCGGGCGTAGGCCTCCTCCATAATCCTGTTTTCTTCGATCTGCCGCTCCCGGTTGGCCTCGCAGAGTTCCTCCGCCAGTTCTGCCGCCCGCGCGGGGTCATCGGTCAGGAAAAGATCGGCGGCAAGAGAAGCGCTGCGTATCCGCCCGGCCGCATTCAGCCGGGGAGCGATGGTATACCCGATAAAGCCCGACGTGATCTTGGTTTTCTTTTTCCGTCCCCCCGGTTCGGTACGCGTGGCGGCCACCGCCTCGCAAAGTGCCGAAAAGCCGAGGCGCGGACGGCTCTCGAGCAGCCCCAGCCCATAACTGACGATGAGACGGTTCTCGGAACGGATCGGCATCACGTCCGCGATCGTCCCGATGGCCACAAGATCCGCATAGCGGTCGCAGATCCGCATCACGCAATCGTAGCGGCTGTCCCCGCTGACCGTCTCTTCATACGCGCAGATGAGTTTGAAGACCACGCCGACCCCCGCCAGATCGCAGAAGGGATAGTGCCCGTCCGTGCGGTGAGGGTTCAGGACGGCCGCGGCGGGCGGAAGTTCGGGCAGGCACTCGTGGTGGTCGGTCACGACCACGTCGACCGAAAGAGAGGCGGCGTAGGCGATCTCGTCCACGGCGGTCACGCCGGTATCCACCGTCACGATCAGCGTGGTGCCGCGCTCCGCCAATGCCTGCACGGCAGCACGGGATACTCCGTAGCCTTCCCCGGAACGGTTGGGAATATAATAATCGACCTCAGCACCCTGCGAGGCAAGATAGAGGCAGAGCGTGCAGACGGCCGTCACGCCGTCCACGTCATAGTCCCCATATACCGTGATCTTTTCCCGGTTTTCCACGGCACGGCGGATGCGCGCCACGGCATCCTCCATCCCATCGAGCAGAAAGGGATCGCAAAGCAGTTCTCTTTCCATCCGCAGAAAAGCCCCGGCCTCCTCCGGCGTGCGGTAGCCCCGGTTATATAAGAGCGAAGCAACTACCGGCTCTATTCCGAGGGCAGAAGCAATTTTCACGGCGGCCTCCCGGGCCTTTTCGCTCTTCTCTTCCCGCAATATCCATTTTTTCGTCTCGGGTCTTGCTGTTTTATTCAAAATCATATACCATGCGGCAAAGCCGCCTTCCTCAAAATTACTGCGTAACGGGGGCAAAACGCGAAATCAGCGCAAGGGCGGTATGCAGTCCGTCCAGCGCCGCGCTCATGATCCCTCCGGCGTATCCGGCCCCCTCGCCGCAGGGATACAGATTCCCGGCGCCGGGGGCGGTGCGATCCTGCTCCCGCAGAATGCGTATGGGGGCGGAGGTGCGTGTCTCGACCCCGGAAAGAACGGCGTCGGGAGCCGAAAATCCGGGCAGACGGCGGTCAAACGCGCGTATGCCGCGGGCGAGCCCCTCCGTGACAAAGGACGGAAGGACAGTACAAAGATCGGCCGTGCGCACACCCTGCCCGTCCATATAGGTAGGGAGGATGCGCGAGGGTTCGGTCCCCCGTCTTCCCGAAAGAAAATCTCCCACCGTCATGACGGGAGCGGAATAATCACCGCCGCCGGCCGCAAAGGCCGCCCGCTCCAGCCGCCGCTGAAAGTCTATAGCACCCGCAGGGGTGTTGCCGTAGTCCTCCCGGAAGACCGAAACCGCCAGTGCGGCATTGGAATTGCGCCCGTTCCGCGCATATTCGCTCATCCCGTTAACAACCACGCCGCCTTCTTCCGAGGCGGCGGCCACCACCGTCCCGCCGGGACACATACAGAACGTATAGACGCCGCGCACCGCCGTGTCGGCAGAAAAATTATAGGCGGCATGGCCGAGGGCCGGATGCCCGGCAAAGCGGCCGTAGAGCGCGCGGTCGACGTCGGCACACAGATGCTCGATCCGCACACCGACCGAAAAAGGCTTGGGTTCTACCGTGTAGCCGCGTTCGATAAGAGCGGCATAGGTATCGCGGGCGCTGTGCCCGACGGCAAGGATCAGGGCGCCGCAGGGGATCTCGCCCCGGTCGGTCACGGCGGCGCGGACGCGCCCGCCCGACAGCGCGGGATACAAAAACCGGGTATGATACAGAACCCGGCCGCCCGCTTCCTCCACCCGACGGAGCATCGCATCCACGATGCGGCGCAGATGATCGGTCCCGATATGCGGCCGGGCTTCGGTCAGGATCGATTCGGGTGCGCCGAACCCGGAAAACCGGGAAAGGACATACGCCCCCATCGGATCGTTGACCCGGCAGACGAGTTTCCCGTCTGAGAAAGTACCGGCTCCGCCGGCACCGAACTGGATATTGGTATCGGGGTCAAGCACCCGCTCCTTGAGAAAGCGGGCATGCGCCTCCTGCCGCTCGGTCACGTTCCCGCCGCGCTCGAGAACCACCGGCGCATACCCCGCCTCAGCAAGCAACAGAGCGGCAAAAAGCCCGGCCGGGCCTGTCCCCACCACCACGGGGGGCGCGCCGAGCGGCTCATGGCCGGGAACGGGTACGGGAACCTCTTCCCGCAACGTAAAAAATCCCGCGGCCGCCGCCCGTTCGCATTCCCGTGCGGTGAAAGAAGCGCGGACGGCCACCGTAACGACCAGCCGCACATCCTCGCGCCGGCGGGCATCCACGCTCCGGCGGTAGATCGAAAAGACGGCATCCCCCGGCAGGTTCACCGTCCCGGAAAGACGCCGCCGCGCCAGAGAGAAGAACTCGCTATCGGACGTATCCGGGGGACGGCTGATGCCCCCCACCAAGACCGTCAGCAAGGCCATGCTCCCGCCTCCCGGAAAAACTCCCGCGCGGCAAGAGAAGCCGTCGCTTCCTCAGCGGCCGGGGCGCCGATATACTCTACGGCCGCCCAAATGCAGACGGCAAGAAGAAAGCAGACGAGCAGAAGCCAGAGATTGAAACGGACGGACGTCGGACGGAGGCCCTCACGGTTTTTCTTTTTCATCTGTTGTCAGCCTCCTTAAAAACGGGATTTGCCTCAGCAGAGCTGAGCAGGATTTCGGAAAGGCGGAGTTTCAGGGATTGGGAAGTATATTCCCGGGTCAGCATGCGGTTATAGGCGACCGAAATCGTTCCGGTCTCTTCCGAGACCACCACGATCACCGCATCGCAGGTCTCGCTCATCCCGATGGCCGCGCGGTGACGGGTGCCGAGATTCGGGTCGATGTCCTGCCGACGCGTCAGGGGCAGAAGGCATCCGGCCGCACAAACGCGCATATTGCGGATGAGCACCGCCCCGTCGTGGAGCGGCGAATTGGGAAAGAAGATACTGCGCAGAATATAAGGGGACAGACTGGCATCCACGTTGACGCCGGAACGGATGATATCCCCGAGTTTCGTCGAACGCTCGATCACGATCAGGGCCCCGGTCTTCGTCCGCGCCATATCGGTCGCGGCCTCGCAGATCGCATTGATCCCCTCGACCGTCTGCTCGTTTTTCGTATCGGAAGAAAGATTTTTGATGTTTTTCAGCGGGAGTCCTCCCAGCGTTTCAAGCGCGTCCCGCAATTCGGGCTGAAAGATGATGGCAAGC
Source organism: uncultured bacterium (assembly GCA_949282345.1). Taxonomy (GTDB): domain Bacteria; phylum Bacillota; class Clostridia; order Oscillospirales; family CAG-272; genus UBA1740. The sequence continues at coordinate 27,415 of CASDOQ010000028.1, forward strand.
ATCAGGATGCCGACGTCCGCCAGCGCCCCAAGCAAGGTTCCGACCGCAGAAAGGCGAAGAAGGCGCGAGGCGAGAAGAAACGCCATCCAGATGGCCAGCCCCATGAGAAGTTTACCGGCACGCCTGTCCCAGAGGAAACGCGTGGCCATGTAAAGGAAGAAGGTCAAAACCAAAATATCCAGCACGCTCCGCACAATATCCAGCGCGCTCATCGCAGCGATCCGCTGTCCGAGAAAAGAAAAGAAATCGGAATAATTCCCCCGCCCGAGCGCAAAAGCACTGCCGGACAGAATGTACTGCCCTGTCAACATAAAACTCCATCCTAATAAAGCAAATAGTAAAAATATAATATCATAAGGCGGCGGGAATTGCAATAGCCCGTAAAGAATAATGAGGCCTTTTTTCAAAAAAACCTTGACGCGGGAGAAAAGATGCTGTATAATTGTCTCAAATGAGACAATCAGGAGGAACGAAACATGACGCTCCCTCCCCTGCCGGCCGGTATCCCGGCAACCGGGGCCGACCGCGCCAGACTGCGCGAATGCTTTCTTTTTTCGGGACTGACCGACAAAGAAGCCGAAAAAGCCGAAGCGCTGGCCGATGCGCACGTATACCGCTATGCCGCCGGGGAAAACGTAACGGTAGCCGGATGCGTCTTCCCGTTTTTCGGGCTTTTGCTCTCGGGCGGGCTCTGCGTGAATCGGGCCGGGGAGCCGCGCCGAGTCATCCTGAACCTGCTCCGCCCGGGGGACACCTTCGGGGTGGCGTCGCTTTTCGGCGGAGAGGGCGGCTTTCCGACGACCGTCACGGCGAGTGCCGATTCTTCGGTTCTTCTTCTCCGGCAGGAAAATGTGGAACGGCTCCTTGCCGAGATCCCCGAAGCGGCACGCGCCTATATCGGCTTTCTCTCCGACAGGATCCGCTTTCTCAACCGGCGGATCGATTCCTTTGCCGGACGGACGGCCGAGGAAAAAGTGGCCGCGTTCCTCCTGCGCACCGAGGGGAGCAAGGCTCGACTTCCCGTCTCCCGGCAGGCGCTCGCCTCGGTCCTGGGTCTTGGCCGTGCATCTCTCTACCGCGCGCTGGGATCTATGGAAGAAAAAGGGCTGATCCGCGTCAGCCGCAATCAGATCGAGATCCTGAATGCCGAAAAACTCAAAAAACTGATACTTTAACCGAAAGAGGTATAAAAATGAAAAGAATACTTTGCACAATTCTCGCCCTTTGCCTGCTTCTTCCCACGCTTTTCTCCTGTGGAAGCGATCCCGCCTCCACCGAAGGAACCACTGTGACGACGAAGGATGACACCGTCACGACAGCCCCTCCCGCTGACACGACGACCGTCCGGGTCGGATTGCTTTCGGGTACGACCGGCATGGGCGCCGCGAAGATGCGGAAGGATGGCGACCCGCGTTATCACTTCACCCCCTACTCCGTGCCCGACGCCCTGCTTTCGGATCTGATCGCGGGGAGGGTCGATCTGGCGACTCTGCCGACCAATGCGGCCGCCAAACTCTACAATAAGACCGGCGGCAACATCCGTATGCTGGCTCTCAATACCCTCGGCGTTCTGCACGTTCTGGATCGGACGGGCAGCATTCACAGTCTTGACGACCTGGCCGGGAAAACCGTCTACGTGCCGATGGCGGGACAGAACCCCGAATATATCTTCCGCCACATTCTTGAGAAAAACGGTCTTACCGGCTCCGTGACAGTCAAGACCGACATTTCGGATGCCGATGCGTTGGCCTCCGCCCTGCTTGCCGACAGCGGCGAATACGCCGACGTGCAGATCATTGTTCTCCCCGAGCCGAAGGTGACTGTCACGGAGATGCAGGCGAAGCAAAAAGGGATCTCCTGCACCGACGCCATCGATCTGACGGTCGAATGGAACAAGGTGGAAAGCGCCCCGATCCCGCAAGGCTGTCTCGTTGCCCGGAAGGATTTTCTTGAAGCGCATCCCGCCGCAGTCAATGAATTCCTGGCCGCGTACAAGGATTCGATCGAATATATGACCGCCCCCGAGAACCTCGAAGCGGCGGCCGCATTGCTGGTCGAATTCGAGATCATTCCGAAAGCGCCTATCGCCAAAGCCGCCCTGCCGGAATGCAGCATCGCTTATCTGGACGGACAGGAGATGAAGGATTCGCTAACCGCTTTCTACGCGATCCTCTACGGTTTTGACCCGAAATCGGTCGGCAATACTCTGCCCGGCAATGACTTCTATTATCTGCCGTAAAGTCGGTCGGACCGCCCTTCGCATCCTTGCCCCGCTTGTCTCCTTTATCGGGTTGTGGTGGGCGGTGGCCGCTCTTCTGGATTCGCCTCTTTTGCTTCCGGCGCCGGATGCCGTCTTCCTTTCGTTTCTTTCCCTGCTTTCTGACGGAGGATTCTTTGGAGCGGTCGCTTTCTCTTTCCTTCGGGTGCTTGGCGGCCTCGGGATCGGGATCGCAGGCGGGATCCTGCTTTCGCTTCTCATCTTTTTCTTCCCCCGGGCAGAAGTTTTCGTCAAGCCTTTTCTGACGGTCGTGCGTGCCACGCCCGTGGCCTCCTTCGTGATGCTGATCTGGTGTTTCACCGGCTCTTCTGTCCTGCCGCTCGTCATCGCGGCACTGATGGTCCTCCCCATCGTTTCCGAAAATCTGATCGCCGGATTGCGGAGTGCGCCGTCCTCGCTTCTCGAGGTCGCGCGGGTCTTCCGTCTCTCGGCGCGGGACACTTTTTTCCACTGCCGCGTCCCCGCCGCAGTCCCCTCCCTGCTCAGCGCACTCCGGGGCTCTGCCGGGTTCGCCTGGAAAGCAGGGATCGCCGCCGAGATCCTTTCAACGGCCGCCCCCTCGGTCGGGAGGATGATCTATTACGCGAAGGTATATATGGAGACCGAAAAAGTCTTTTCCCTGACCGTCGCCGTGATCCTGCTCAGCCTGTTATTCGAATTTATCGTAAATAAAACTTTTCATATTTTACAAGGAGGTCGGAAGAGTGGCGGAACTTCGGTTGATTAACCTCACCAAGCGATTCGGGAGCCGCACTCTCTTCTCGGATCTTTCTTTTGAAGCTCCCCCCACCGGGCTCGTCCTGCTGACTGGCCCGAGCGGATGCGGGAAGACGACGCTTTTCCGTATGATCGCGGGACTCGACCCCGACTACTCCGGAACCATCATCGGCGGGGGGATCGGGGCTGTCTCGTATGCCTTTCAGGAGCCTCGCCTCTTTCCTCATCTCGATGCCGTTGCCAATGTGACGTTAGCGCTGCGCGCTCGGATCCCCGCCCTGTCTGACGCGCGGGAAGCCGCGGAGGAAGCACTGCTCTCTCTCGGCTATGCGCGCGCGGATTTCGGCAAACGTCCGGCGGCACTCTCGGGCGGAATGCGGGAACGCGTCAACCTGGCGCGGGCGTTAGCTCTCCCGGCGCCGATCCTTTTGCTCGATGAGCCGGAGCAGGGACTTGATGCGGCGCTTGCCGCCCGCCTGTACGAAAGAATTCAGGCAGAGGCCGGACGACGCCTCTGCCTGCTGATCAGCCATTCGCAAAAGGCCGAACTTCTCCGCCCGGACGCCCTGCTTTCGCTCTCCCCTGCCCCGGATGCCGTTGAACCCGAAAATACCACGGGCCCCGGGATTCGGGAAAAATTTCACGAGTCCCCTTCCGGCTCTTGACAAGCCCGCGCGGGCGTGCTATAATGCAGGAAAGGCCATGACGGAAAGAGTAATTGCGTATACCCCATGCAGAGAGAGAAACGCTTTGCTGTGAGTTTCTTATGGACGGCGCAATGAAGACCCCTCCCGAGCCGCACCGCCGAATCGTCCGAGTGGCGCAGTAAGCGGTGCCGTATTTCCACGTTACGGAGACAAGGGCCGCGCGCCCGGAGTAAAAATCAAGGTGGGACCGTGCCTCCCGTTGGCACCCTTGAAACGGTTTTTCCGTTTTCGGGGTGCTTTTTCGTTTCCGTCCGTGTGTGCCTCAGCCTCCGAAACCGTCATGACTGCCCGTATTCCGATTTCAATTATTATTTATATAAGGAGATTTTCAGCATGAAAGTCATCTATGCAAACGGCACTGTCGGTGAGTGCGCGCCGGAGGAGGAACTTCACATCCTCCGCCACACCGCCGCCCATATCATGGCGCAGGCTATCAAGCGCCTTTTCCCGGAGGCGCATTTTGCCTACGGCCCTGCCAACGAAAAGGGGTTCTATTACGACGTTGATCTCGGGGATCGCAAGCTGTCCGAAGAGGATCTTGCCGCCATCGAAGCCGAAATGAAGAAGATCGTCAAGGAGAACCTGCCGATCCGCCCGGAGATCCTCCCCCGTGCCGAAGCCATCGCGTATATGGAGAGCCGCGGCGAAAAATACAAGGTGGAGCATATTGCCGACCTGCCCGAAGATGCCGAGATCAGTTTCTTCAAACAGGGCGAATACGTCGATATGTGCGTCGGCCCGCACCTCTGCTACACCAAAGCACTGAAAGCCTTCCGGATCCTCGGGCAGTCGGGGGCGTACTGGAAGAACGACAAAAACAACAAAATGCTGACCCGCGTCAAGGGAATCGCCTTCCGCTCGCAGGAAGAACTGGACGACTATATGAAGCTCCTCGAGGAAGCCGAACGCCGCGACCACCGCCGCATCGGCCGGGAAATGAAGCTCTTTATGCTGGCGGACGAGGCACCGGGATTCCCCTTCTTCCTCCCGAACGGAATGGCCCTCAAAAACGCGCTGATCGAATACTGGCGACAGATCCATACCCGCGAGAACTACGTCGAAGTCTCTACCCCGATGATCATGAACCGGCATCTTTGGGAAACGAGCGGGCACTGGGATCACTATAAAGATAATATGTACTCCACCATGATCGACGACGAGGTCTACTGCGTCAAGCCGATGAACTGTCCGGGCGGCGTGATGGTCTACCGCAACGAACTTCACAGTTACCGCGATCTGCCGATGCGCGTCGGGGAGTTGGGGCTTGTCCACCGGCACGAGCTGCGCGGCGCCCTGCATGGTCTATTTCGCGTGCGTTGTTTCACGCAGGACGACGCCCATATCTTCATGCGGCGCGAACAGATCACCGACGAGATCATCGGCGTGGTACATCTCATCAACGAGGTTTATACCAAATTCGGTTTCAAGTATTCCGTGGAACTTTCCACCCGTCCCGAGGACAGCATGGGGAGCGACGAGGACTGGGAAGCCGCAACGAACGGCCTGCGCACCGCGCTGGAAAAACTCGGTCTGCCCTATACGGTCAACGAAGGGGACGGCGCTTTCTACGGGCCGAAGATCGACTTCCATCTTGAGGACTCTCTCGGAAGAACCTGGCAGTGCGGAACGGTTCAGCTCGACTTCCAGATGCCGCTCAACTTCAGCCTCGAATACACCGACGAGAACAACGAAAAACAGCGTCCCATCATGGTGCACCGCGTATGCTTCGGCTCGATCGAACGCTTTATCGGCATCCTGACCGAACATTACGCCGGGAAGTTCCCCACGTGGCTGGCCCCGGTACAGGCCAAGGTGCTTCTGGTTTCCGAGAAATGCGCCGACTACGGCAAGAAGGTCTACGAGGCTCTCCGCGCCGCCGGCATCCGTTCTGCACTTGACGATCGGAACGAAAAGATCGGCTATATGATCCGGGAGGCGCAGGTCGTGGACCGCGTTCCCTACATGGTCGTCATCGGGCAGAAGGAAGCCGAGGAAGGAAACGTCTCGATCCGCAATCGCGATACCACCGAGACTGAGACCATGTCGCTTTCCGCCTTTATCGAAAAAGTGCAGAAGGAAACGCGCGAGCGCATCTGCTGAAGCGTCACGGCGTCATGCCGGGTATCTTCCCGGCGCCCGCCCGCGTGAAAATCGCGCTTCCCGATCTCCCCCAAGGGGCAGGTTTCAGACTGCCCCTTTTTCGCGGTCTTTTGCGCAATTCTTGCAAACAAAACGTTGCATATCACGTCAAAAACAGACAAAATCATCAAAAAAGCTGCGATGGCTTGACTTCTCTGCAAAGATATCAAAGATATGATAAAATTCGTATTTAGTTTATATAAAATAGTTCTAAGGAGAAACGTCATGACCAAAATCGTCAGAGGGAAAAAGACCCTGATCTCCCTGATCGTTATCACCGCGCTCCTTCTCACGCTGGTGCTGTGCAGCATCCTGGTGCATGGAAATGAAACGCACCGTTGCCACACGTGCGAAGAGCAGGTCGCCATGGTTCCCGCCATCCTGATCCTGACGCTTGCCACCGCGCTGAAGAACACCACCTCGCTCTTAGGTGCCAAATATTTTGTGGCAAACCTTTTGGAGGGAGCCGGGGCGCTTCGGATGTTCCTGCCCGCCATCATCTTCCTGATCGCGTGCGCACTCTCCTTTGCGACCGGGACTTCTTGGGGAACCTTCGGCATTCTCCTTCCGATCGTCCTGGCCATCTTCACCCCGGGAACCGAGCTCTATGCCATCGGGATGTCTGCCTGCCTGGCCGGTGCCGTCTGCGGCGACCACTGCTCTCCGATCTCGGATACCACCATTATGGCGAGTGCCGGTGCCCAGTGCAACCACGTGGAGCACGTTGCCACGCAGCTGCCCTATGCCGTTACCGTGGCTGCGATTTCGTTTGTTTCCTTCCTCCTTGCGGGGCTTATCCAGATCGTCTGGATCGTTCTCCCGTTGGGGATCCTTCTGACCGTCGGAACGCTCATCGTTCTGCGGACTCTCCAGCGCCGCCGCGACGCCGGTCTCCGCTGATAAAAAAGCACCTTCCGGGGTTCTTTTCTTTTTTGGAATCCTGTCCTTTTCCGCTTTCCAGGAGATCTCCGCGCCGTAAGCGTACCTTTCGCAGGTTTTTCGCAGATTCTGCCGTCGGGCTTCCCTTCAGATTGCGGTCCCCGCAAGAAAGGTCTTGCTTTTTTCCCCGGGGCGTGCTATACTACGGTAGTATAGTATTTCTTATTTATAGAAATTGCGGGAGGCTCACATGGCAAAGAAAAACGGCGAAAGTTCCGCTCTGCGACGGGTAGGTGTCTTTATTCTGGCGATGTTTCTCGGAGTCGTCATTTTTCTCGGCGCTATTGCGGGAACCGTTTATTACGCGCTCAATTTCGTTACCGTAAAAAAACTCTCCGAGAAAAATATCGATATCGGGGCCGATGCCGTACTGACCCCCGAAAGCCCTTTGCGCGATTATTCGCTCATGAAGCTCGTGAAAGAGATCGCGACCTTTGAATTGCTGGCGCAGAAAAAGAGCGACGACGCTACGGTCGCCGATATCCTGACCGTCTACGGTTTGAAGGTGCCGGACGAGATGCTGAACAACATTCCCGAAGAGTATAAAAGCATCCGTATCATTGATATCAAGAACCGCGGCCTTGGCGCCGCCATGCTCGACGTTACCATGATCTCCACCTCCTTGGAATTATCGGGGATGCGGGGAATGGTCAGCGATGCCGCATGGGAGATCCTGTCGGGCCGATCGGTCTCTCTCCTCATCGAGAATAAATTGGAAGAAGCTTTCCGGGGCATCTATCTCGGGGACCTGACGGGAGTACCGCTCATCCGCCATGAGGGCGCGGCGCCGACCGTCGTATACGGCGATGCTGCCGCCCCTACGATTGGGGAATATCTGGCTCCCTACGAACTTTCCTCGCTCGGGAAGGTGCTGAATGGAACCCGAACCCCGGTCGACGAAGTGCAGACTCTCTTAAGCATGGTTCCGCTGACCGGCGTAATTGAAAATGACGGCGGCTTTCTCTATAGCGTTGCCGCGAGAAAGGGCTTCACGCTGGAAGATCTCTTCACCGTGCAGAATGACGAGATCCTCTTTTCCGCCAAAGTAATCCTGGACGAAATCACCCTCGGAGAGATCCTCGGGTACACGTATGACGAGGCGGACGGAGAATTCCGAAAAGACGGCGAAAAAGCCGTCGGGATCGATGCGGCTCTCGCCCCTCTCACGATAAACGAACTTTCGGAAAACTTTGACCTGATGGAAGAGGTAGGGGACGTCTACATCGGAGAGCTGATCGGCTATACCGTCCTGCGGGATGCCGACGGGAACCTGATCGACGCCGAGGGAAACCCGTTGCCGGCGGGAGCCGAACCGATCTTCCGCGACGGGGAAAAAGAGCCGTCCGGCATGATAAAACGCTTCTCTTCTCTCTTCATCCGCGACTTAAAAAACGACGAGGTCATCACCGACAAGATCAACAGCACCACGCTAGCAGACGCGCTCGGCTATACCAATGCGGGAACCGAGGCCGCGCCTATATGGAAGGATAAGAACGGAAATACCGTCACGGGGGCCTTCGCCAGCCTTGCCGGGAAGGAGATCGGCAGTCTGGATTCCGAGATGAACAATCTGACGCTTGCGGAGGTCATGGGCTATACCAAAGACCCCGTGACCGGAAAGTGGGAAGACGAAAGCGGAAATCAGCCCGCTACTATCCTCGGCCTCCTGATGAACAGCACCATGAACTCGCTCTCCGGGGACGTGGACAACATTCACGTGGCAGAGATCATGGGCTATACGAAAGACGGAGAGGGGAAATGGATGAAGGACGGAAATCAGCCTTCCGGCCCCGTCAAGGCTTTTGCCGACCTGACCGTCAGCGATCTCAGTAACGAAAACAAGATCACAGAAAAGATCAACGGGATGACAGTCGCAGATGCGATGGGTTATACCAACACCGGGACGGCCGACGTCCCTGTATGGCAGGATAAAGACGGGAATCCCGTGACCGGT
>CASDOQ010000029.1 GCA_949282345.1 uncultured bacterium
AAAACTGACCAAGCGAGGCTTAGTCAGTCTTTCCGATTACTACCTAAAGGTAGCACGTATTTAATTTGAATTGAACCGCCGTATGCCGAACGGCACGTACGGTGGTGTGAGAGGTGGATTGATTTCTACCTACTCGATTGAGCGCCTTTTATTTTTGTTCGGTCTTTTGCTTCACGTTTCCGGCGTTGAATTTTCCAACGACCTCACCGACCGAGCCGAAATAGGCAAACGCGCCGGGATACTCCTGGATGATCTCATGAAAACGGGCCATCTGGCGCGGGCAGATCAGGCAAATGAGCAGGGATTTTTCCCGATGCTCAAACATCCCGGTGGCAGGGATCACGGTCACGGCGTGTCCGAGTTCCTCGATGATCCGCCGGGACATCTCCTCGGCGTGCTCGGTCACCACTTCAAACTTCACCACGCTCTTTCCGCCTTGGACGATCCGGTCGCAGGTGACGGTCGAAACGTAACTGAATATGATCGAAAGAAAGACCGGCGTCAGGTTATCCCGGTAAATGAAGAGCGAAACGACCGCGATCGCTCCATTCACGGCGAGGATCATGGAGGCCACGCTGATGTGCGGATGATTCTTTTGGAGAACGGCCCCGACGATATCAGCCCCTCCGGTAGAGGAATTCACACGCAGGGAGATGGCAAGAGCCACTCCGCTCATCACCCCGCCGAAAATGGCGGAAAGGATCCGCATTCCCATATCCTCCAGCATCGGCACCCCCCCGATAGAAAAGCGGAACAAGGGGTCGATGACGTTATCCAGAAGGAAAAGCAGTACCGTCATGAGGGCGGTCGTGAGGAAAGAACGGATGGCGAAACTGCGCGAAAAATTCCGATATGCCCAAACGACCAGCGGAATATTGAGAAAAAGCAATAAGAGCGAACTGAGGTCAACGGCGTCCTCCGTGCCGATGTTGCCAAAGCTGTACTGCACCATGGCCACCACACCGCCGACGCCGCCGGGCGCAAAACGCGCCGCCCCGACGAAATAGTGAAAGCCTACCGTATAAAAGATCGATGCGACAAGAATGTATAAGGCCGCCTTTCTTCTCTCGCGGCGGCGGTCGACCGGCCGGATATACCAGTCCTTTTCCACCCGGTAGGCGGGAGCGGTCGGGGAGATCGGAGAGGTCGGGTTACTGTTTTTCTGTTCCATATCGTTTGCCTCTTTTTGCGATCGTCTTCTCCTATCTTAACGCGGGGAAAGGAAAAAGTCAAGAGAGGAGAGGCGTTTCGGAAAGGAAAAACCGCCGGATCGGCGGTTTTTCTGGAATATCGGTCTCAGAATACGCGCACCCGGATGACGCCTTCCAGCGCGCCGAGAGCGGCAACCGTATCCGCCGGGGCGGCGGCATCCAACTCAGCGATCGTGTAGGCGTATTCCCCACGGGATCCATTGGAAAGGTTGGCGATGTTGATACCGTTCTCCGAAATAAAGCCCGTAATGCTGTTCAGGATGTTCGGGATATTCCGATGCAGGACGCAGATCCGGGCGGCCCCGGTGTGCGGGATCGAAACGGCGGGATAGTTCACGCTGTTGCGGATGTTTCCGCTTTCGAGATACTCCACGAGTTCTTCCGCCGCCATCACCGCGCAGTGATCCTCGGATTCCTCGGTGGAAGCGCCGAGGTGAGGAATGCAAATGACGCCCTCCGCCCCGACGGTCTGCTCGGTCGGGAAGTCGGTCACGTAGGCGGCGATCTTGCCGGAGGCGATTCCCTCCTTGACGGCTTCGGCATCCACCAGATCGGCGCGGGCAAGATTCAGGATGCGAACGCCGTCCTTCATCTTTGCGATCGTCTCCCGGTTGATCATCCCCTTGGTCTGCGGGGTGGCGGGAACGTGCAGGGTGATATAATCGGCATTTTCATAGATCTCATCGTAGGACGCGGCACGCCGGACCGAACGCGAGAGACTCCACGCGCCGTTCACGGTCAGGAAGGGGTCACAGCCCATGACCTGCATTCCGAGATGCGTGGCGGCGTTGGCCACCATGCCGCCGATGGCACCGAGGCCGATGACGCCAAGCGTCTTACCCGAGATCTCATGCCCGGCAAAAGCACTCTTTCCGGCCTCAACGGCTTTGGCGATCGCTTCGGTTCCGGCGAGCGTTTTGACCCATTCCACCCCGCCGATGATGTTACGCGAAGCGAGGATCAGCGCGGCGATGGCCAGTTCCTTGACCCCGTTGGCGTTGGCGCCGGGGGTATTGAAGACCACCACGCCGGCCTCCGCGCACTTGTCGAGCGGAATATTGTTGACGCCGGCGCCGCAGCGGGCAATGGCAAGCAATTCGGGTTCGATCGGCATTTCATGCAGGGCGGCGGAACGCACCATGATGGCCTCCGCGCCCGAAAGATCTGCCCCGACCTCGTACCGGCTTCTGTCGAATACATCGGTGCCGACGGCGGCAATTTTGTTCATCAGTTTGATCTTCACGGTTCAGCCCTCCGTTTTCGGATTTTCTTCGGCAAAATTCTTCATAAAGGCAATGAGCGCTTCCACGCCTTCGACCGGCATGGCGTTATAGATCGATGCGCGCATCCCGCCGACCGAACGGTGCCCCTTGATATTCTTCAGTCCGGCCGCACCGGCTTCCTTGGCGAACTTGGCATCGAGCTCGGCATTTCCGGTCACAAAGACCACGTTCATCATCGAGCGGCTCTTCTTTTCGACCGGGGCGATATAATAGCTCTGGCTGTCGAGATAATCGTAAAGGAGAGAGGCCTTGTGTTCGTTGCGGCGCTTGATCTCTTCCAGGCCGCCGATGCTTTCAAGCCACTCAAAGACCAGTTTCGCCATATAAATGCACCAGCAGGGAGGCGTGTTGTACATCGAGCCGTTGTCCGCCATCAGCTGATAGTTCAGCATGGCCGGCGCGTCTTCGCGCGCATGGCCGAGCAGATCGTCCCGAATGATGACGATGGTGACGCCGGCAGGGGCGATGTTCTTCTGCGCGCCGGCGTAGATCACACCAAACTTCGAAACGTCCACCGGCTCAGAGCAGATGCAGGAGGACATATCGGCAACCAGCGGAATATTGCCCGTCTCGGGGATATAATAGAACTTCGTGCCGTAGATCGTGTTGTTGAAGCACATATGTACGTAGTCGGCATCCGGACGGATGTCATTGCGGCTCACCTCGGGAACCGCCGTGAAATTTCCGCCGGCGGAAGAAGCGGCCACGGCGATATCGCCGTACTTCTTGGCTTCCTGATAGGCCTTCTTGGAGAACTGGCCGGAGACGATATAGTCGGCGCAGCGGCGCTCGGAAAGCAGATTCAGCGGGATCATGGCAAACTGGGTGGAGGCCCCGCCCTGCAAAAAGAGAACCTTGTAGTTATCGGGGATCTGCATCAGGCGGCGAAGGGAAGCCTCTGCATCGGCGATGATCGGTTCAAATTCCGGCGAGCGATGACTCATCTCCATCACGGACATCCCGGTACCTTTATAATTCAAAAGATCTTCCTGCGCCTGCTTGAGCACGGGCACGGGGAGCATAGAAGGACCTGCGGAAAAATTATAAACTCTTTCCATAAAAAACTGTCGCGTCTATGACGCTTCCTTTCTTTTTCGCTTTTGTGTCAAAGCACCAGCTTTACCTTATATTATATATCTTTCCGGGCGATTAGTCAACCGCTTTTTGTTTTTTATACTTCCCGTTAGATTTATCGGAGCAAACAGCATCGTTTTACGGTCGTATTCCACAAAATCATAGCGAAAAAATCCGTAAAAGGATCAAAGGCAGCGGCCTTTCGGTCGCGGTGCGGGGCAAAACGTCCAAAGATGCGCAAAAAAGAAAAAAAGGTATTGACAAAGCGAAAAACCTCTGTTATAATAAGTGAGCATCGGAAACATGGCGGAATAGCTCAGTTGGCTAGAGCATCCGGTTCATACCCGGCAGGTCGTTGGTTCAAATCCGACTTCCGCTACCAGGCCCGTTGGTCAAGAGGTTAAGACACGGCCCTTTCACGGCTGTAACATGGGTTCGATTCCCGTACGGGTCACCAAGCAAAAAAGCCCTCCTCCGAGGGCTTTTTTGCTTGTCCGGGAGGGAATCGAAGGGGAGCGGTAGTGAATGATCTGCCGGGGGCAGATCAGAGCCGCGGAAGACCGAACGGCGTCGAGCCGTGAGACCGATTCCCGTACGGGTCGGCAAAATCCTGTGCCGCAACGACCCGGCGTGCGCCCCGCTCATGGGAACTCCTCTGCCGGAATCTCAACATTTTTCAAAAGTGATCGGGCGCGCAGGAAGCCGGCAGTAAACAGAAAAAACAGGAAAAGAAGAAATATTTGGAGAAAAATGGTTGACTTTCAGCGGTGTTTCATGTAGACTGTAATTGTATACGCGTACCGAAGGCTATGCAATAGGCGCGCGTGCTCGCGTACTACTATAACATTTATGGAGGGAAATCACATGAATCTCAGGAAAAGAAGTAGAGCGGTAACGATACTTCTCACGGTGCTCTGCCTGATCGCGGCACTGCTGGTCCTTCCGTCCTGCGGCGATGAAGAATGCGAACATACGTTCAGCGATTACGCCGTCGTTCCGGGTTCGGAAGCAAGTTGTACCGCTGCCGGAAAGGAAGCCCGCGTCTGCACAAAATGCGGACAGACCGAGGATCGGGAGATCCCCGCGCTCGGCCATGACTGGGTCGACGCCACCTGCACCGAAGCCAAACACTGCTCCCGGTGTTCTGCCACCGAAGGAGAGCCCCTCGGTCATGACTGGGTCGACGCCACCTGCGAAGGGGCAAAGCATTGCACCCGTTGCCAAATCACGGAGGGCGCATCGGCCAGCCACCGTTTCGTTCTGGAAATTGCGAAGCCCGATGCGCTGAAAACGCCCGCGACCTGCGCCGATGCCGCCGTTTATTACAAGAGCTGTGAATGCGGCGCGATTTCGGATCAGGACAGCGACACCTTCTCGTACGGTGAGCCGACCGGTGCGCACCGTTATACCGTGGAAGCCGTGAAGCCCGATGCGCTGAAAACGCCCGCGACCTGTACCGATGCCGCCGTTTATTACAAGAGCTGTGAATGCGGCGCGGTTTCCGCCAATGAGACCGAGGTCTTTACAGGGGAGACGCCAGACCACGTCTGGAATCTTGCCCAACCCACCTGCGGAGTCGGTCAGGTCTGCACGGTCTGCCATGCATACGGCCTGCCCGAGACCGGTGCCCATCATATGGTAGAGGAAGTCTGCACTGAGTGCGGACGCGGCATCTACGCGCAGATGTTGATCGCTCAGCTTGGGAGAATGCCCGCGATCCGGATCGACAACTTCCATTTTGTGGTCCCGGATAAGAACAATCCGATCGGGATCGCCATTAAAATTGCGGAACTTTACTTGACGCTGGATGACGAGGGCGATCTGTACGGATACGGAAAGCTCTCCTGCCTTCTCTCGCAGGGAACCGGCCTGCCGACGTCCGTTCCTATCGAGGGGAAGGCCATCCTGAAAGATGGCTATGTGTACGTCGTCTGCGATACCGTGTACAGCGAATCCTTCTCCGATAATGAAGAAAGCGAGCACGTCATACAGGATCCCATTCACTATCAGATGCGCATAGCGCTTGCGGATGCCCTGCCCTACCTGGCAAACGCCAATAACCAAGGCACCTACTTCGGACAGCCCCTCGCGGCCATTGACACCCTTCAAAAGATCGGAAAACTCTACCGTGACGACCTGGTTCCCTTCTTCGGACGGCTCCTCGCGGCCAACAGCGAGCCGATCAACCGGCTGGCCCGCATCGCGGTCAACAGTATGTTTGACGTTTCGGTGAACGACGGCGAAACGCTTCTTAGCTTCTCGATCAAGAAAACCGCCGCGTATCTTCTCGCGCTCGGCGATACGACCGTAGAGACCGCCTTCAACGACGTCTTCGGCGAAGGGGCCTATGCAAAGATCCCCGATCTCTTTGATCTGACCGTCGGGGATCTGCTGACCGTCGCCGAAGAACACGGTCTGCGGATCGACGATCTCCTCGAACTGGCCTCCAAAGCCGTGGAACTCCTCCCGACCGACGCAGAGATCGATCCCGCCATCTTTCTGGAAACCGCCAAGGCCTTTATCTCCAGCCCCGAATTTGAAATGATCAAGGCCTCAACGCTCGGCGACCTCATCGCGCGCCTCCTCGGCGCCTCTGTAGAGGAAATCCAAGCTATGCTCTCCGAGACGCTGGCAACTGTCAAAGATCTTACCTTCTTCGACCTGCTCGATATGCTGGTGGCCAATCTGTCGGCCGGCGAGCCCAGTACAAATCCCGATACAGAGACCGATGCGAATCCCGACGTTAAAACGGGAACAGAGCCCAATGCGAATCCCGACGGTGAACCCGGTCTGCCTTCCGCAGACGGCGAGAGCGGCGACCCCGTGGCGCCGGCCGGCGTCGTGAGAGAATTCCTCTCCTCGATCCTTGAAATGCTGAAGACCGGAAACTTCGTCAGCGGCTCGATCACGCTCAACGAAACCGGCGCCATTTCCTCCTCCGACCTCACGATCAACATTCCCGATACGGCCGGTCTTCCCTTCGCGCTGACGGGTACCATTACGCTCCTGTACGAGAATATCCCCTCAGCCGACCCCTATGAAGAACTGATCGGAAATATCGACGCCACCGTTTCGGAACTCGATTTCGATGCGCTCCGTCAGGCGATTCTGGAATCCTTCCCCCCCGAGAGCGAATCCAGTTACGATGCCGAAACCGGCATTCTCACCTTCCCGCCCTCCTACGATGGCTCTTTCAATATCAATGAAAACCTTGTTGTTGAAGTATATCGGACGAACCGTATTCTTTTCAAAAAGCCGATCGCCCTTCTCTTCACCGGCGACTGCGGAAACTGGCTCAACGTCTCATCCGTCTATGCCATCGAGTGGGAATACACGTATAAGATCTACTTCTTCGACGGGGAGAATCCCGACGGTGTCCTTCTGACCGGGGAAGAACTGGAAGCCTTTGCAGAGAAGTACGGTCCCGGCCTGCCGGCTCAGATGTACGGAGCGACGTCCTTTCAGGCTTTAATCGATACCGAAACCGGGGTCATAGATCTTGAGAATGCGACGTAATTTCTCTTAGGAAAAACGCCCCTCGCGGGGCGTTTTTTCCATGCGGTCGGCTCAGCCGGTCACGCCAGGATAACCGGGTGGCCGAGGGCGCATTGAACGGTTGGCTTATCGGGGGCGCGCGAAGGCGCATTGAACGGTTGGCTTATCGGGGGCGCGCGGGGGCGGTCGCATACCGGTCGCGCTTTGGGACAGCCGGTTTAACGATCGCGCGGAAAAAGCCTGCGCTTCCCTTGCGCGCCTTTTTCTCGGCCTTTCGGGGCAAGCGGTGCCGCCCCGGCCCCGACCGCGGGAGGGCGGCGTGACCCGCACGGCGGACGGCCGTACAGATCTCTCCGACCGGGCAGGTGTGCGTGACCTCTATACTGCCGGTCAGGAAACCGATCTGCGCCCGACTGACTCCTCCAAACGCCAGAACGGCGTGTTCCGCATGAGCGGAACACGCCGTACAAGACCTCCCGCTGACGCGGAATGCTGTTATCATTTTTTCTCTTTCTTGTATCGGTCCCGGAAGCCGGAACCCGTGCCGGAATGTTACTGGGCCGCAAGGCTCATCAGCAACTCGTCGAGAATGGCGGGGTCGGTGACGAATTCGGACAGAACGTCGTAAACGTCGTCTTCGGTCAGTTCCGCCGCCGTGCGGCTGTCTTCTTCAAGTTTTTCATTCAGTTTATCCTGTACGTAGCCGGCCACCTTATCGACCACCTCGGTCGAAACGCCTTCCGGCGCGCCGTCCGCCGCGATCTGGCTCTTCAGTTCCTCGGCCACTTCTCCGACAGCGTTTTCAATGCCCTTTTCCTTGATCACTTCGGTCACCCCGGTGACCATTTCACTGCAGTTTTCTTCCAGGGCGGTGCGGACCTCTTCCGGCGTGGTATCGACCGTCACACCCATGCTCTCGGCGAGCGCACGGTGCCCGATGGCCACGATCTCACGGCGGACGCCGGCATAGCGGCCGTCCAGGATGGCCAGCGCTTGCGGCAAGAAGTCGGATTCATTGATCTTCTGCATGACGTCGCCGTCCCCGCTCAGCAGTCCGTTTTCGGAAAGCAGTTCAAGCAGGCTGACGAGCTTATCCATATCCTCTTTAATATACGTGCTGTTGGTGGTGGAAAAGACTTCAAGCAGCGCGTTCATGACAGGCTGGATATCCTCGCCGAAATCGGGACATTCCTGACCCGCAAACGCCTCGCCGTTCACCCACTTTCCGGCGGCGTTGCTCAGAAAATCCGAAAGGATGCCGCACAGAACGGGAGACTCGGAAGCCTTTTCGGTGATAGCGCGGAGTGCCTTGACCTGGTCGTCTCCGAGAGCCGAGCCGCTCCCGGAACCGCTCGAATCACCGGCGAGCTTATTCGCTTCGGAATAAATGCCGAGGAAGCCGGCGATCTCCCGACGAACGTTGGTCTTTTCTCCGTTGATGCGGAACGAGGAGGTCATATCGAAGAGCGGGGAGGTCACCGTCATCATGGCTCCGGTGACCGCATCGTCAAAATACTGCTCTTTATATTGATTGAATTCGGGAATGCTTGCCGTGATCGACTCGCCGGAAGAGCTCTCCAGCTCCTCCATCGCACCGACGGCAACCGAGGCGTACCCGAGTATCGGGGTCAGAATAAATGCCCCGACCAGGATCCCCTGCAAAAGGCCGACCAGCGCGCCGATGCCGCGGCGTTTGTGCCGCTTGCCGTTCTTATCGCGCTTCGTGCGCAGAAAGATGATGGAGATCAGGAGATATACCACCCACAGAACGATCGAAATGGCAATGAACAGCACGAGGAACATAAAGGGACGCATCATCCCGAACACAAAGGTAACGAGCGACGGAGACGCGGCCAGAAGATCCAGCGTTTCGGGATCCGAAAAAACCCCCGCATCACGGAGTTCCTGCATCGCATCCGGCCCGCTGAGCTGAACCACGGCCACCCCCGAGAGGATGACGGCAAGAACCAGGGACAGTGCGATCGTAATGATCCGGCAAACCGAGCGCTTCATCCCACGGATCAGGCCGAGGAGTGCGCCGAAAAGACCGAGAACCAAACAAGCGATAAGAAATATCATAAACGAATGCTCCTACTATGAAATATAAAGAAACCGACTCCATTATACATGAGTGAACGGGCAATTGCAATAGAAAATTTTATGTTTTTTTCACAGATCGTGCATTTTTGATCATAAAATCTTTAATTTCCGTCCTCCGTCCGGCAGAATTGCGGCGGCGGACGGCAAAGCCGCCCGCAAACGGCAAAAAATGCGGGACAGATCCGGCCGCAATTGACAAATGCGGAAAAAGAGAGTATAATTTCTGTGAATACCGCCGCAAGGCGGAAAACAGCCGATAACCGCACGGAAGGAATCGTCCATGAAAAAACGAACGAGAAGATCCTTACTATTCCTTTTGCTCTTTTGTCTGCTCTTCTCCCCGGCAGGCTCTGCCGTTTTTGCCTCGGCGGAAGCGGAGCCCGACACGAAAGCGACCTTCTCCGCCGAGTACGAAGGGTACTACTACGCCCAACTTTCGGAGAAAGCCCGGCGCTTTTACGTGGCGATCGACGAAATGTACGAAAACGGCCTTTTCCTTTCCGAACTCCCGGCATACGATCTCCTGGCGCGCGGCGTACTGACCCCGCAGGAGGTGAAACAGGCAGCAAACGAATATGCCGCCTCTCTGCTTTCCGCTTTCTCCTCCGCACGCGACGCATGGTTTCTCGACCGTTCCGACGTTTTCTGGGCTGACCCGTCCCGCCTGACGCTTCTTCTGAACCGCACCTTCACAGGATACTCCGCCTCGCTCGGCTGTGAAGGCGGTTCGATCTGCCCTCCCGGCGGGACAAGCGATCCCGCCGCCTTACAGTCGATGACCGATGCTTTCCGGGGCGCGATCGACGCGCTTTGCACGCCCTTGTCCTCGACCTCCCCGCGGGATCAGCTCCTCCGGCTGGCGTACCTTCTCCGGCAGCAGATCCTGGATACTTCGGAGCAAGCTGCGGTGGACGCCGCATACGCCCGCACGGCCTACGGGGCGCTTTGCGGCGGCAGTACCGATACCGAGGCCGTCGCCCGCGCCTTTTTCGTCGCAGCAAAAACGCTGGGGCACTCCCCCGTGCTCGTCCCGGGATACCGCGCTGAGGAAGACGGAGCATACCGCCCCGCATTTTTCCTCTTTGTGCCGATCGACGGGATCTATTACGGCATGGATATCGATCTTTTCGTCCGGACGGGGGCCGTACAGAACTCTCTCTTTCTTTCCACCGGCGATATGATCGGACGGTATACCGTTTCCGGGACGCTCTCCGGGAGCGGCTACCCTTTCCGCCCGCTGATCCCCCTCTCCACCCCCGACGGAATGCCGACGCTCAGCACGCCTCTCTCTGCCGACTTACTTTTTTCCGACCGTTTCCGCGAAGCTACCCTGCTCTTCTGTGCGACCGACGGGGGATGGCAAACGGCTGACGGCGCCGCCGTCTCCTCCGAAAAACTGCGCCGCCTGCTTGCCGCCTCCACCCGCCTTGAGGGGGCGGAAGCCGAAGAGGCCGTGACGGCGGCCGCGGCGCTTGCCGGGCTGACGGCCGATCCTTCGCTTCTCTCTTCGGTCTACCGCCTCTCTCTTTCGCTGGACGGGCAGGCCGTCACGATCCCGGAAGGCGCCTGGATCGAGGTGGGGGTCGGGCTGCCGGAGAACACCTTCCCGAACGAAGGAAAAAGCGCCGAAAAAAACGAACGGTATATCGTGTACGGATTTCTTCGGAAAGCAAACGGGGAGATCGACCCGAACACCGCCGTTTCCGTCCCGTTCGTCAAAACCGAAGCGGGGCTGGTACTGCTCCTGACCGACAGGACCGATTTCGCCGTTCTTTCGGTCTCCACGGAAACGGCCTCTCCCGGTCAGACGCCGCATGACCTCCTCGTCTGCACGCACGGGCAGGGGACCGTGACCGCAAACGGGGAAGATCGTCTGCCTCTTCTCACCGTAGCCCCGGGCGAAAGCCTGACCCTCGCGCTCTCGCCGGAGGACGGATACCTGACCGAATCGGTCTTCCTCGGAAATAGGAAACTGTCGGTCCGGGACGGGAAAGTCACGATTTCCTATGCGGCGTTGGAAAAAGAAAATACCCTGTCGGTCTATTTCATTTCCGAAGCGCAGAACCGCCGTCTGAAAGCCGAATCCGCCACCCCGATACGGGTACACGGAACCGTCTTCGACCCGCTCGGCGATACCTCCGTACGGATCTATGCGCTTTCGGAATCTCCGCTCGTCAGGACCAGACTGCAGATCTCTCTGACCGAGGAGGTCTTCCTCGCCCCCGCATACGACGTGACGGTCAGTTACCAATGGTACCGGGACGGCGTACCCCTGGAGGGATGGAACGGGCCGGTCTGCGAGATCCCGGAGACCGTCATGGAAGACAGCGGCGCCTACCACGTTGTCGTTACCTACCTGCGCGAAAACGGAGAAATGAGAACCTGTACGAGCGAAGAATTGCAGATTTCCGTGCTGTCGGTCTTCTCCTTCTTCGGATGGATCCTGCTCGGCGTTTTCATCTTCCTCCTCCCGGCCGTGGCCGGCACGGTATATCTGCTGATCCGCCGCCGCAAAAACGACC
>CASDOQ010000030.1 GCA_949282345.1 uncultured bacterium
CGCCTTTTTTTGCTTTTGTCTGTTTTATTTCGCCGCGAGCGCTACCGCGGCCTTAATGGTGTCGGGAGTCACCGTGTCCTTGATTTCGTCATACGCCCCCCGGACGGTCGTATATCCGAACTTGATAGCCTCAAGCTCCGCAGACTTGACGAGAGATTTCGGTTCCAGGCTACCCGGGAAAGCTGCTTCGTTCAGCTCTTTCATGTCTTTGAGGAAATCCTTGTAGTTCCCTTCCTGCACAAAGAGCATCGGAACCTCATAAGCCTGCTTTTCATAGTGGCCGGTCTCCGCATTCAACTGGTACGTATACACGGTTTTTATTTCGATGTCAAACTGGCGCGAAGTCTTGACTCCCAGTTTTCTGTTCCATTTCGGCTCAAAGGGAGTCGAAACCCCATTGATATGAAGCGCCGTGGTCTCTTTCCCCTGATCGTCTGTACTGACGATCTGTGCAACGGAATTGATTCCCGTCAGCTGATACAAAGGGAACCAATACGTATCATAGCTGAAGGTTCCTCCGGTCGCTTCTTCATGGACCTCTCCGCCGAGATACTCCCCGGTCTTTGCGCTGTAAATCTCCACATTACGGCACTTCTGTTTTTTCGCGGCCGGGATAAAATCGCCCTTGGTTCCGACGACCATCACATAGTTTTCATCCTGATAGAGCATCGCGCTGGTCTGATACAGGGCTTTTGTCTCTTCCTCGTCTTCATCGTTCTTCTTCTCGTAACTCAAGAATTCAAAGAAGTATCCGGTCACGGTATTTTTCTCGGGATCACGGACAAAGCGAAGTTCCATCTGCCCGTAGTCCAAAAGATTCAGATCGATTTTCAGTTCGTTGTTCTTTATCGCGTACAGAAGACCCGTGTTGCTTCCGATATGCAGTTTTCCCGTACATTCTTCTCCGGACGAGGTCAGGGTCAGCGTGACGGCATCGCCGAAGTTGCAGGAAATGACCGAACGCTCTTCCTCCACCTTCAAGGTATACCCGAATCCGGCAATCTCCCCGCTGAAGGTCTTTGTATCGGCAGGATTGTTACGCAGATAGGTCTGATATGCCTCTTTGATGCCGTTGAGCGCACCGTGGAAGGTATTGATATATTCCATGACCGCCTCGACCTTCGTCATGGTGTCATGTACCATGGTCATCTGCTTTCCGATATAATTCTTCGGGAAAGACGAGACGTTGACCGGCCGGTTCTCCGTAAAATCGGGGGTCGGCTTTGTCGTGTCGTTCCGTTTTGAAATGCCGTCAAAGGATAGGGCTGTCGGGAAGAAGGACCAGACATCCGGCTTTTTCTCAAATCCCGCCATGACTGTTGCAGCCAGGTCATCTCCGGTCGGAAGCGTAATTTTCAGGGTAGCGGTACTCTCCCAATCACGGTAATTTTTGAGCGTCACGCGACAAGTCACCTGATAGGTTCCGATGGCTTTGGCGCTGTTGCCCGGCTTTCCGTCGATGGTGTAAGTCACGGTTTCACCTTTCCCGGGCAGACCGGTAGCCGTCAGCGCATGGAAGGTTCCGTCCGCTTTATATTCTGCATCCTGCAAAGCGATTCCCGTGAAGGTTGCCGGCTCAATGACCAGCTGGGCTGTCATTTTTTTGGTGATATACCCCTGGCCGCTCAGCGTAACGCTGGCCGTGTAGGTTCCCGCGTCGGTCGCCTTATTTTGCGTATACACCGCGGTCACGCCGGAAGGAATCCCCGTTGCGGTAAGCACCTTTTCACGTCCGTCATACGGGAAGGAAGCGTCTGCAAAGACGACGCCGGTGATCTCTCGCGGCGCAGTCGTAACGACAGGCGCTGCCGTAGTTGTGACGGTGGGTTTTGCCGTAGTCGTAACGGCAGCGTTTGCCGTAGTTGTGACGGTGGGTTTTGCCGTAGTCGTGGTCGTGTCTGTTTTTTCACCCCCGCAGGAAACCAGAACAAGCAAAAAAAGCAGACATCCCAGCATTGTCAGAAATCTTTTCATCGAAAATACCTTTCCTTTTGATTATTTTATTGATCGGCCAAAGCCGAAAACATCGGGTTGCCCCGGGAGATACGAAAAATCAAACGAATTCGCCCTCGCGCACTTCACGCCGCCATCCGCGCATCACGAAAGGATAGGTGAAAGGCGAGATAAGAGCCGAAACCACCACCCCGACCAAAAACATCAGTATTCCGAAGAGGAACCCAAGCACGGCAAAGAGGAGTTTCATGCAAATCACCCACACAAAGCCGTCAATATTCCATGCAAAAATCAGCCCCGGCCAATGGATACTGCACCCGGTACACCATTCCAGCACGTTCCGCACCGGATAATCCTCAAAGAGCAATTGCCCGGCAAAAAAGAACGCAAAGACCGCGCCGATTCCGCCGATCAGCCAGCCGTTTTGTATACTCAGCCCGCACACAAGCACCGTGATGACGGCCGCCGCAATCGAAAGAAAGAGGCTCCAACCGGTCAGGGAACGCACCCGTTGCTCCCGTGCTTCTTTTGTCCGTTTTTCTTTTTCTTTTTTGGCGTTTTCCTCCGCTTCACGCGCTTCCTGTGCGCGCTTCTCTTCCTTTTGTTTTTTATCGAGGCAGGCCGCGCACAGGACTTTCGGTTCGCGTTCTCCAAGCGTTTCCTGTGTGACGGACACCCCACAAGAAGTGCAGAAGCCGATCGTTTCGCTATGCGCGTTCATCGTGCCGATTTTTTCGCGCACCGCTTCGCTGACTCCGGCCACGATTGCGTCGGTGTCGGGCAGCTCGGCTTTTTTCTCTTCCTTTTCATAATCAAGAAGATCGTCCGTGCTGATTCCGTAAAGTTCCGCCAGTTTCCGGATGGTGGAAAGGTCCGGCTCCGCCAAATCGTTTTCCCATTTGGAGACCGCCTGTGCGCTGATATTCAGCATCTCGCCAAGTTGTTGCTGCGTAATATCTTTGTTTTTCCGATAAAACGCCAATTTCGTGCCTAATGTCATATCAAATCCTCCTTCTGTTCTGCCTTTATCCTATCACATTCCCGCGGAAATTGAAATAAACCAGTGGTTGTGTTTCTAAACCTTTCGTGGAAAAGAGGGATTTATATCCATTTCTTTTCGCTTTTCTCTTTTCAAAAAAAAGAATCCGCTTTCCGGGAAAATAGAAAAACGAATTCTGTAAATAAAACTTTATATGACGGAAGCCTCTGCAATCAGACGTTCCAGGGCGCCGTAGTCGGTCATGCCGGATTTGGACGCAAGATCAAGCCGTCGGCATTTTCCGAGATGAGCTTCCAAAGACGCGACGCTCCGCCGGGAGAGCGAACGCAGATACAGATTGACTTTATATTCATGAAAACCGGTAGCCGCGCGGATGGCGGCCGGGGCCAGTCCTTCTTCCCGCAACAGCGCCACGGTCAAAAGGTCGGAAAAGACGCGGAAGACCGTACCGAAAATGAGCGAAGGGTCCATACGGCGGTTTTTCATATCCCGCAGATTTTCGTAAGCGGCAGCCGTATCGCCCGCGAGAATGGCGTTGGAAAGACCGAAGGCGTCGGCCTCAAAAGTCGAAGAAGCCACGGTCACTACGTCCCCGGGGGTCAGCACCTGCCGACCGGCGGCCGCAAGATAGGCCGTGAGTTTATCGATCTCGCCCGACAGGACGTCCATGTTCCGCCCAGAACGGGCAAGCAACGCCCGGCCGCTTTCGGCCGGGCAGGAGATCCCCGCTTCACGGAAATGCCTGTCGATCCAGCCGAGAAGCTGCCGCTCCTCCGAGAGAGGGAACCACACGCAGTCCAATATCTTGGAAAGTTCCTCGTAACGCTTCGGAGCTTTTTTCGGATAGGACGGATACAGAAGTTTGTCGCGCTCGGCATAAAATACGACCGTCACCGCAGCATATTCCTGTCTGGCATCGCAAAACTCCCGGAGGCGTGAAAGATCGGCGGCCTTCATCTTTTCAAATTCGCACAGATGCCATTCGACCAATTTATATTCGGAAAGAAGCGGAGGGGCCTTCACAGCCTCTTCCAGCGCGCCGAAATCGATCTCCTCGCCTTCAAAGCGAAGCCGGTCAAAGGCCTCTGCCGCCGGATCGGGCAACAACAGTTCCCGGATCTTTTGCAGATAGTAGCGTTTCAGATACTCTTCTTCCCCGGCCAGGACGAGCCACGGCACCGGCGGAGATTTCAGCACTTTTTTCAACTCCTCCTGTGTCATGTCGCTTCCCCTTCCCGGGCGGTGAGCGAAAACGCGATGCGCCGCTCGGTGCCCCCGATGGTGAGCCTGTAAAGAAGCCGGAGAGAAAGTCTGTCCTCCTGCTCTTCGGTTTCGCAATACTCGGTCTCGGCAAGGGTAGGGAACGAAAGCCCCATGGCGTAATAGACCGATTCGGTGCGTTGCCCCGGCAACAGCGAAGTTTCAAAGGCAAGCGAACTCCCCTGGCGGGAAAGAAGGATTCCCGCGGGAAGGAAAGAAAGGCGCACGCACGCTCCGTCCGCGCCCGGCTCCCGGTATACGAGCGTGCGGAAGCCGTCCCGCAGGGAAAACCTCCCCGGGACACGGTGACAGATCTCTTCTTCCCCCGCCGCACGGCTGCATACTTCCACCGTCACACGTCCGTCCTTCATGCACCTCACCCCCGGAGAAACTCCGAGATCCCCCTCCGAGATATCCGCCGATCGGCGGTTTCCCCGACGTCGTCGGAAAAGGAGCGACATGGCCGCTCCTCTTCTCATCATTTTCTGTGATAGGCTTCCCGCCAGTTCAGATCCCCGCGGTCAAGCGCCATGACCAGCACTTCCGCCGTAGCGATATTGGTTGCGATCGGTACCGTATGCACATCGCAGAGCCGCAGGATCGTATTTCCGTTATCGCGTGCGTAGACCTCCGGCTCGGGACTGCGGAAATAGAAGACCACGTCGATCTCGTCGCAGGCGATGCGGGAAACGAGCTGTTCGCCGCCGCCCTCGCCGCCGGCCATCAGAAGATCGATATCCAGCCCAGTAGCATCGATGATATATTTTCCCGTCACGCGGGTCGCGCACAGGTGATGACGCGCGAGGATCCCGCAATAAGCAATGCAGAACTGCGCCATCAATTCTTTTTTTTCGTCGTCGGCTATGATTGCTATTTCCATCCCGGGCACCTCCGTTTTCATCTCGTGGTTCTATTGTATCACTTTTCCGTGGGATTGTCAATTCACCGACCGAAAAGTTTGAAATTTTCTCAAAGGCGCCTGTAAAATCGGCAAAATATCCGGATTTTCTTTTGTTTTTTATAGAATATGTATTGATTTCAGGACGGAATCATGGTATACTGCACAAATAGAAAGTCTGCCGAAAGACTGCGCTTGATTTTCCCGACGGCAAAGCACGGGGAACACGGGGAGGCCGGATATGAAGCCCGAACAGGATCTTTTTACCGCACTGAAAAATACGCATCTCACGCTTTCTCTTGCCGAGTCCTGTACCGGAGGGCTTGTCAGCGCACGGTTGGTCTCACTCCCCGGCATCAGTGACTTTTTCCTCGGCGGTATCGTTTCTTATACAAATTCCGTAAAGAAATCTTTGCTTTCCGTGCAGGAGGAGACCCTGGAGAAATACACGGCCGTATCGGCGGAAGTCGCCCGGGAAATGGCGGACGGCGTGCGGCTCGCCACCGGCTCGGATATCGGCGTTTCGGTCACGGGGCTGGCAGGTCCCGGCGGCGGAACCGAAGAGATCCCGGTCGGGCGGGTCTATATCGGCGTATCAACGCCGGACGGTTGCCGCGCACTCGCCTTTTTATTTCGCGGCGGGCGGCAGGCGATCCGATACCGCGCAGCCGATGCCGCGCTGAATCTTGCCT
Source organism: uncultured bacterium (assembly GCA_949282345.1). Taxonomy (GTDB): domain Bacteria; phylum Bacillota; class Clostridia; order Oscillospirales; family CAG-272; genus UBA1740. Next base: position 5,804 of record CASDOQ010000030.1, read on the forward strand.
GTGCGGCGACATATCAGTTTGCAGTTTCACGAAAGGATAGAGAGAAAAAATGAAACAGTTCAAGAGAATCGGAGTACTGACTTCGGGCGGCGATGCGCCCGGGATGAACGCGGCCATCCGCGCCGTCACGCGGGAGGCGATCTACCGGGGCGTGGAAGTCATGGGGATCTATCGCGGGTACAGCGGATTGATTGAGGGAGATATCCGTCCCTTCGGCGTGCGCGACGTCTCCAACATCCTCAACCGCGGCGGTACCATGCTCTATTCCGACCGTTGTCCGGAATTCTGCACCGAAGAAGGAATGCAGAAGGCCGTCAATACCTGCCGGGAATTTGAAATCGACGGGATCGTCGCCATCGGGGGAGACGGGACCTTCCGCGGCGCAAACGATCTGACGGCGCACGGCATTTCCTGCGTGGGGCTTCCCGGCACGATTGACAACGATATCACCTCGACCGACTTCACGATCGGGTTCGATACCGCCATGAACACCGCCATCAACCTGATCGACAAACTGCGCGACACCTGTGAGTCGCACGCACGGTGCAGTGTCGTGGAGGTCATGGGACGCGGGGCGGGAGACATCGCCCTGCAGACCGCCATCGCTTCGGGCGCTACCGCCGTGGCGATCCCGGAGATTCCTTTTGACGCCGACCGCGCCATTGACAAAATCCGTACCTCTCACTCGCTCGGCAAGCGCACCTTTATCGTCATCGTATCCGAGGGAATGGGGAAAGAATACTCGGCCACCCTTGCCAAACGGATCCAGGAAGAGACCGGCATCGAGACCAAATTTGCCCGTTTCGCCCACGTGGTGCGCGGCGGCGACCCGACCCTGCGCGACCGCCTGCTGGCCACCTTGATGGGACAGCGCGCCGTGGAAGAACTTTTCCTCGGGAACAGCAATCTGGTCGTCTGTGAGCGTGCCGGTTCAATCTGCACCACCGAGATCAACTACGCCCTGACACTTGATCGGATGTACAAAGGCAAACTGGCAGAGGGTGAACTCTCTCCCTACTCGCAGGAGCAGATCGCCGATATGCACGCCATCGGAGAGCGCAAGCGCAAACTTTTTGAAAAGCTCTACTCCGTGGTCGACCGGATCGGTCTGTGACCGGCTTTCCCGCGGATAGTTCAAAAGACAAGGGGCATCTGCAAACAGGCAGATGCCTTTTGCTTCGTTTCGGGATCTTTTTTCGGAAAACGGCGAAAAGAAAACCGTCCCGCAGATCGAATCCCCGGAATACAAAAGAGAGCGAAACAACGTAAATAAAAAGACGGCATAACAGTTTTTGTTATACCGTCTTATGAAGGGCGCCACCCGGGTCACCTGCTCTGCCGTGAGGCGACCAAGGCGTTCTTTTTATGGTTTTCGGGGCAACAAAACGGGATCCCGGGTCATTTCTCTTCCCCACTGCGGCCGAGGACCGCGAGGAAGCTGTCGTAATGCTTCACGAACTCGTCGTGCTCGGTCGGTTCATAGATCTTCAGATCGGTCGAGGCGGCGATCACGCGGCGGGCTTCGCTGACATCCTTCAGTTCCCCGAGAGAAATGAGCTGTTCGGCAATATTGCCCATCACCGTGGCCTCCACCGGTCCGGCCACCACGCGCGCGCCGGTAGAGGAAGCGGTCATACGGCAAAGCAGAGTATCCTTGATCCCGCCGCCCAGCATATTGATCTGACCGTAACGCCGTCCGGCAATACTGCACAGGCCTTCGTAATTATAGCGATATTTCATGGCAAGGCTCTGATAGATACAGCGCATGATCTCCCCGCGCGTCTTGGGAACATACTGTCCCGTCACTTCGCAGAAACGCTGCACGCGGCGCGGGATGTCGCCCGCAATCGCAAACTCGGGCGCGTCGCAGTCGATGAAGCAACGGTAGGGTTCGACCTCGAGCGCCTCGCGTTCCAGATCGGCAAACGATACGTCAAAGCCCTCCTTCTTCCACTGCCGGCGCGACTCCTGGATGAGCCAGAGCCCCATGATATTCTTTAAGAAGCGGGTCGTGCCGGAATGGCCGCCCTCGTTGGTATACTGGATCTTTTCGCTCTCCGGGGTGATAACCGGAGCGGGCAGTTCGGTACCGAAGAGACTCCAGGTGCCGCAACTGATATAGACCATCTCCTGCTCGGTCGGTGCAGCCAGCACGGCGGATGCGGTATCGTGCGTGCAGACGGCGATCACCGGGATCGGGGCACAGCCAAGTTCCTCGCAGAGCGCGGGGGTCAGCGTACCGTAGACCTCCCCGGGGGCGATCATCGGCGGCAGGATCCGCGAGGGGATCCCGAGGCGTTCGAGCAGTTCGGTACGGAAGGTCTTTTTGACGGGATCCAGGAAATTGGAGGTCGAGGCGATCGTCTCTTCCGCCCGCACGGCGCCCGTCAGCAGATAGGCCATCAGGTCGGGGGTGAAGAGGATCTTATCGCAACGTTCGATCAGTTCCGGGCGATAATGCGCCAGATAGTAGAGCTGATAGAGCGTATTGATCCGCATCGTCTGCGTTCCGGTCAGGCGGTAGAGCTCGGATTCCGGGATCGTGCGGAAGACCTCCTCCGGCATTCCCACCGTGCGCTCGTCGCGATAGTTGACGGGGTTGCCGATCAGTTCGCCGTTTTTATCCAGCATTCCGAAATCCACCCCCCAGGTGTCGATCCCGATCGCATCGATCTTTGCCACAGCCTGCGCCTTCAGGATCCCCTGCTTGATCTCGTGGAAAAGCCGCAGAATATCCCAGTACATCGTCCCGTGAACGATCACCAGATCGTTGGAAAAGCGGTGGATCTCGGTCACGCGGATCTCTTTGCCGTCGTATTCGCCTAACATGGCACGCCCGGAGGAAGCGCCGAAATCAAACGCAAGTACCTTTTTTCCCATCATGTCTCTCCTTCTTCTGCCCGGAGGCATTTTCTCTTCTTTATTGTACACCTCCCGGAAGAAAAATGCAAGTCCCCGCAACGAATTCCCGGCGGAAAAAGCCTTTTTTCCGCTTCTTATTGACAGAAGCGTGGGGGAAGAGTATAATAAACTATATTATAGAGAATATCCCGTGCGCACGAGAGGAAAGAACATGAAATACGATTTCCGTTCCATAGAAGAAAAGTGGCAGGCACGCTGGGAGGCCGAAGGGGCTTTCCGCGCCGCCGATCAGAGCGAAAAACCGAAGTTTTACGGACTGGTGGAATTCCCCTATCCCAGCGGGGCAGGCATGCATGTCGGCCATATCAAGGCCTACTCCGGGCTGGAGGTCATCAGCCGGAAACGCCGGATGCAGGGCTATAACGTCCTCTTCCCCATCGGGTTTGACGCATTCGGCCTTCCGACCGAAAACTACGCGATCAAAAATCATATGCACCCCCGCCGCGTGACCGACGCCAACATCGCCCGGTTTACCACGCAGCTCAAAAAAGTGGGCTTCTCCTTTGACTGGTCGCGCGTGATCGATACCACGGAAGAAGATTATTATAAATGGACCCAGTGGATCTTCCTCAAGATGTTCGAAGCGGGTCTTGTCTTCCGCGACACCGCCCTCGTCAACTACTGCCCCTCCTGCCGGGTCGTTCTTTCCAACGAGGACAGCCAGGGCGGCCGTTGCGACATCTGCAAGAGCGAGGTCGTGCAAAAATCCAAGGACGTGTGGTACCTGCGCATCACGCGCTATGCCGACAAACTGCTGGCGGGGCTTGAGGACGTGGACTATCTCCCCAATATCAAGCAGCAGCAGGTGAACTGGATCGGCCGTTCGACCGGTGCCTTCGTCAACTTCCCGCTCACCGGGACGGAGGACGTCCTCCGCATTTATACCACCCGTCCCGACACGCTCTTCGGCGTGACCTTCATGGTCATGGCGCCCGAGCATCCGCTGATCGACAAAAACGCCGCCGCGATCCGCAATATGGAAAAGGTGCGCGCCTACCGCGAAGCCTGTGCGAAAAAGACCGAATTTGAACGCACCCAGCTTGTCAAGGACAAGACCGGCGTTCGGCTGGACGGCCTGACGGTGACCCACCCGCTGACGGGAAAAGAGGTTCCCATCTACATCGCGGACTACGTCATGATGGGGTACGGTACCGGCGCGATCATGGCCGTACCGGCGCATGACGAACGCGACTACGATTTTGCCCGGAAGTTCGGCATTGATATTGTGGAGGTCATCCGGGGAGGCGACATTTCGGTTGCCGCGTATACCGGCGACGGCGAAATGGTCAATTCCGAATTCCTGAACGGATACACCAACAAAAAGGACTCGATCGCCCGGATGATCGCCGTGCTCAGCGAACGCGGCATCGGCGAGGAGGGCGTCCAGTACAAGATGAAGGACTGGGCCTTCAACCGTCAGCGTTACTGGGGTGAGCCGATTCCGATCGTCCATTGTAAGACCTGCGGCATGGTCCCCGTCCCGTACGACGAACTGCCGCTCCGCCTGCCGGAAGTCGAGAATTTTGAACCAGGAGAGGGCGGTGAGTCGCCGCTGGCCAAGATCCCCTCCTTCGTGAACTGCACCTGCCCGAAGTGCGGCGCTCCCGCCCGGCGTGAGACCGATACCATGCCGCAGTGGGCCGGCTCTTCCTGGTACTTCCTGCGATATATCGATCCGCATAACCCCGATGCGCCGGCCGCACCCGAAAAACTGGCGTACTGGATGCCGGTAGACTGGTACAACGGCGGGATGGAGCACGTCACGCGCCACATGATCTACTCGCGCTTCTGGCACCATTTCCTCTACGATATCGGGGTCGTCAATACGCCGGAGCCTTACGCCAAACGCACCGCACAGGGGCTGATCCTCGGCCCTGACGGCGAGAAGATGAGCAAGTCCAAAGGAAACGTGGTCGACCCGCTCGATATCGTACAGGAATACGGTGCGGACGTTCTGCGGACCTATGTTCTCTTTATGGGCGATTACGGATCGGCCGCCCCGTGGAACGAAAACTCGGTCCGCGGTTGCAAACGCTTCTTAGAGCGCGTGGCTGACCTGCCCGCGATGGTGCAGGGAGAGGGTTCTACCCCCGCGCTCGAATCGGCCTTCCACAAGACGGTGAAAAAAGTCTCCTCGGATATCGAGGAAATGAAGTTCAACACCGCCATTGCGGCTCTGATGGAACTGCTCAACAAGATCTCGGACGCCGGCCGTCTGACAAAGGATGAACTGGTGACCTATATCAGTCTGCTCTGCCCGGTCGCCCCCCATCTGTGCGAAGAGATCTACGAAGGACTCGGACATACCGACCTGCTCTCTCTCTCCGCCTGGCCGGACTATGACGAGGCCAAAACGCAGGATGCTACCGTGGAGGTCGCAGTCCAGATCTGCGGGAAACTCCGCGCCGTTCTCCCCCTCCCCGTAAATACCGGCCGGGATGACGCCTTGGCCGCCGCCCGCGCCCTGCCGAAGATCGCCAACGCTATCGCCGGTAAGACCGTCGTCAAAGAGATCTACGTCCCGAACAAGATCATCAACCTGGTCGTAAAATAATCTTCCGCCGGAGGATTCCGCGGCCAGAAGATCAACACGGAAAATCTTTCTGCGCGGATGCCCCCGGCATCCGCGCTCAAAAGAAAAACACCTCCGCACGAAAATGCGGAGGTTTTCTTTATATTGCAAACAAAACTTTACCGTTTCTCTCTTCAACGGCCTGCCCGGCGATGCAAATGAACGGGGCTTTTCCTCTCAGAGCCCCCGTCTTTTGATGCTCAATAGTAGAGCAGGTCGGTATAGGAGGGATAAGGCCACGCGCCCTCTCCTGTCGGCATCACCGTTTCGGCCTCGTCCACAGTGGCGCGCAGGCGTGCCATGGCGGGGATCACTTCCTGGTCAAAGGCAGTAGCACGTTCGGTCGGGGAGGCAAGAGCCGCGGCGGCCTCCGCACGGCGGCAGAGTTCATCCGACTGTGCGGCGGCATCGGAAGCGAGCCGACCGAGACGGGTGAGGAGCGAAAGCTCATAATCGGCGGGAAGATGCAGTTCGTTCTTCCGGCAGGCAAGACGCGCCAGATCTTCCTCGTAGGATACAATGGCCGGCAGGATCTCACGCCGGGCCATCTCGGTCATGGTGAGGGCTTCGATATGCAGGGTCTTGGCATAGTTCTCAAGCAGGATCTCTTCCCGGGAAGCGACTTCTTCACGCGTAAAAATGCCATGTCGGATGAAAAGTTCCAGATTCTTTTCATCCATATAATGCAGGAGAGCCTCCGCCGTACTGCGGCGTTCGGGCAGGCCGCGCCGGGCGGCCTCTTTTCTCCATTCCTCGGAATACCCGTTCCCGTTGAACACGATGCGCTTATGCGCCTGATAGGTCCTGCCGATCAGTTTCCCGGCCGCTTCCGTGCGGTCGGCGGCTTTCTCCAGTTCATCCGAGAAGCGGTCAAGGATCTCGGCCACGGCGGTGTTGAGGATGATGTTCGGCCCGGCGATCGAGGCCGAAGAGCCGAGCATCCGGAATTCAAATTTGTTTCCCGTAAAGGCAAAGGGAGAGGTACGGTTTCGGTCTGCATTATCCTTCGGGATCTTCGGCAGGACCGAAGCCCCGAGATCCATCAGGGACTTTTTCTTTTTCGTATAGTCGATGTGCTCTGCGGCGATCGCGTCGAGTGCCGCCGTCAGTTCTTCGCCCAGAAAGACCGAAAGGACGACGGGGGGCGCTTCATAGCCGCCGAGGCGGCAGTCGTTGGAGGCCGTTGCCACCGAGAGCCGGAGCAGGTCGGCATATTCGTCCACCGCGGCCAGTACAGCCGTCACGAAAAGGAGAAAGCGCATCATCTCGGCAGGGGTCTTTCCGGGACGCAAAAGGTTGACGCCGTCCACCGTGGAGAGCGACCAGTTGTTATGCTTTCCGCTCCCGTTCACGCCCGCAAAGGGCTTTTCGTGCAAAAGACAGACGAGGCCGTGCCGCGCGGCCACCTTTTTCATCATTTCCATGGTGAGCTGGTTGTGGTCGCAGGCGATGTTGGTGGTCTCGTAGACCGGGGCCAGTTCGTGCTGAGCGGGCGCCGCCTCGTTATGTTCGGTCTTGGCCATCACGCCGAGCTGCCAGAGTTCACGGTCGAGATCGTCCATAAACGCCTTGACGTTCGGCCGGATCGCTCCGAAATAGTGGTCGTCCAGTTCCTGCCCTTTCGGCGGTTTTGCCCCGAAGAGCGTGCGCCCGCACAGGCGAAGGTCGCGCCGGCGTTCAAAGAGTTCGCGCGGGATCAGAAAATACTCCTGCTCCGCCCCGACGGTCGTCGTCACGCGGGTCTCGGTCCCGAGCAGGGAAAGAAGCCGCCCGCTCGAGCGCGCCACGCAGTCCATCGAACGCAAAAGCGGCGTTTTTTTATCCAGCACCGCTCCCCCAAAGGAACAGAATGCCGTAGGAATATAGAGAGTACCCTCCTTGACGAAGGCCGGGGAGGTCGGATCCCAGGCGGTATAGCCGCGCGCTTCAAAGGTGGCGCGCAGACCGCCGGAAGGGAAAGAAGAAGCATCGGGTTCGCCCTTGATCAGTGTTTTGCCCGAAAAGCACATCAGCACTTTTCCTTCTCCCGCCGGCTCCAGAAAACTGTCGTGCTTTTCGGCGGTGATCCCCGTCATGGGCTGGAACCAGTGGGTAAAATGAGTCGCCCCTCTCTCCATGGCCCAGTTCTTCATGGCTTCTGCCACGGCGTCCGCCACCTCAGGCGTCAGCGGCTCTCCGTTCTCGGTCGTCTTTTTCAGCGCGGCATAGATCTCAGGGGCCAGCGTCTTTTTCATGGCCTCCTCCCCGAATACCATACTGCCAAACAGCGCGGGAAGATGGCTTGCGTTTTCCATAACGGTCTCCTTCCGACATTGATCCGGATCGACAATCCGGCAATTCTTTACATAATATATACATCCTCATTATATAGAATATTTTATTCTTGTCAAGCAATTTTTGCGACCGAAGGGCTTTTTTGGGCGGGGGTGATTGACAATACGACAAAAATCCGATATAATAATTCAGTCGGAATGACGGATTGGAGTACTATGGATTATATAATGTTGGATCTGGAATGGAACCAGACCTATATGCAACGCGCCCTGGCCGTGCAAAAGCGCATCGGCGCCCACCTGCACGGAGAAGTGATCCAGATCGGGGCGGTCAAACTGGATGAAAACATGAACATCACCGGGAGTTACAGCATCATCGTCAAGCCCCGGTTCTTTACGAAAATACATAAACACGTGCGCGACCTGACCGGCATCTCGCAGGAGATGATCGACCACGGCACCCCTCTCCCGGCAGCGGCCGACAGTTTCCGCCGTTGGTGCGGAAAGAACTTCGTCCTGCTGACGTGGGGCCCCGACGACGTACCGATGCTTCGAGAAAATCTGACGGCGCACGGTATTTCCCCCGCCTGGCTCGACTGCGACTACGACCTGCAGAAGATCTACAGCAGGCAGAAGGAAAACGGCGCGCAGAAACAGCGTTCGCTGGAATTTGCCATGGAGGCCCTCGGGGTCACGCAGACCCTCCCGGCGCACGACGCGCTGAATGACGCCTACTTCACCGCCCTCGTTGCCCAAAAGCTTGAACTGGCGGCCGGCGTGCGCGATTACGGTCCGCGCGGCGAACAGTTCCTGTACGATAAGACCTATGGGGATTCCGACATCGGGGAGATCGGCTACGAAACGGTGGAGGAAGTCCTGGCCTCGCCGGAGAGCGGCGCGGACGATTGCCCGCTCTGTCATACCCCGCCGCAGATCCTCACACGCTCGCTCCACGGACGCGGGCATAAGTACCAGACGCTCTGCCATTGCGAAAAAGACGGCGACCTCTTTTACACGATCCGCATCAGCCCGAACTTTGACGGAACCTTCCGCTTCCGTAAGACCGTGACGGTAGCCGACCCCGCCGAAGCCGAAGCCTACCGCAAAAAGCTCGAGGAATCCTCACAGAAACGCCGCCGTCGCCCCCGCCGTCGCCATCGCGCGGCCACTCGTCCCGAAGCCGCGCCCCAAGCCAAGCCGGCCGATTGATCCTGCGCTGTTTCTCCCGCAGTTCTGCAAAGATCTATTTCCCTGAGTAACGCGCGCCTCATACCGTGTGCCATCAAAAAATAAAGAAAAAGCAGAAGAACCGAAAGACCGGCACTCCTGCTTTCTTTATTTTCGTTCGGACGACGGCAGCAACGGGCGGCACCCTCCCGGAAAGCGATTTCTCGCTCAGAAGAGCGGTGCAAAGAGACCGAGCACCCGGCTGATGAGATAACCGAAACGGTTCATGCGGAAATTTTCCCGCGTGACTTCCGCGCTGACTTCAAAGAGACCGTCAAAATCTCGGCGGATCGATTCTAAGACAGGATCGCGGCAGATGAGCGCGCCGCACTCAAAATGGTGGGAAAGACTGCGGAAATCCAGATTGATGCTCCCCACGAAACCGATCTCCCCGTCCACGATCACCTGCTTGGCGTGGATGAATCCGGGGGAATATTCAAAAATCCGCACGCCGGCATCCAACAGCGGGCGGTAAGAGGCCCGCGTCATCTGAAAAACGATCTTTTTATCGGGAATATGCGGGGTCACGATACGCACGTCCACCCCCCGGTATGCGGCATTGCGGAGCGCCGTTTCGACGGTATAGTTCATGATGAGATAGGGGGTGGTGATATAGAGATACCGCTCTGCCGAGTTGATGAGTGAAAGAAAGGTGTTCTCCGCCACCGAGGTGCCGTAAAAAGGCTCGGGTCCCGTTCCGAACGGGTGCACATAGCCGCCGGCCGTCGCTTCCTTCGGAAAACTGTCAAAGTAGGGCGTATAATTCAACTCGTCCGCCGGACCGCAGATTCCGAAAAGCTGTAAAAAGAGAAACGTGAAGTTTGAAACGGCCGAGCCGCGGATACGGAGAGCCGAATCCTTCCATTTGCCGTAAGGCTCGTACAGCCCGGCGTATTCGTCGGCAAGATTCATCCCGCCGGTGTAAGCCACCCGGCCGTCTATCACGGCGATCTTGCGGTGGTCCCGGTAATTGTAGATGCCCGAAAGGATCGGACGGACGGGGTTAAACTTCCGGCAACAGATCCCCTTCTTTTCCATCTTCCGGCAGAAACTGCCCTCCAGTTCGCCGAGCGTGCCGACGTCGTCGTACAGGATCCGGACTTCGACCCCCTCGCTCACCTTCTGCAAAAGGAGCGGATAGAGCTCGTCCCATACCTTTCCGCGCTTGATGATGAAAAATTCAAGGAAAATAAAGGAGTGCGCCTCGCGCACCGATTCGATCAGGTCGCGGAAGAAACTCGCCCCGTCCCCGTAATAGGTCAGGCGGTTGCCAAGATGCCCGTGAGAATAGGCAGTGGTCGAGAGCAGATGCTCCACACCGCTGTATTTTCCGAGCCGCTCCTCCATCGCGCGCTGATAGGACGGGTCGGAAGAGAGATAGGCCTCGCGCTTTTTTTCCATGCGGGCGAGCGCCTCATTCTCCCGGCGGTGGATCTTCGGGTTGGCAAGAAAAATATACAGGACGTTTCCGAAGACAGGCAGAAGCACGATCAGAAACATCCAAAGCAACTTAAAGGACGGATCGCTGTCCTTATTGATCATATGGAAGAAAATGAAGATATCGAAGAGGACGAAAAAGATCGCCGTCCAGAAAGAAAAAAGACTGGATGCAAGCATCAGGGCTGCCAGGACCGCCGCCTGCAGAATGACCGCCAGGGCAACGATCATGCCCCGGCTGAAAAAGAGTTTCAATAGCTTCACGGGTCGTCTCTCCTTTGTGTGGTTTCGGCGCTTTTTCCCGGATCGCCTGGATCACGCTTTTTCCGAACTTCTGTTTCTTTTGTCTTTCGGGTCTCCCCGCCGCTCTCTTCCCCGATGGGGGCTTGCCCGATATTTTCTTTCCGGGGGAGGATCCTCTTGCGCGCGAAGAACGAAGCGATCCGGGAAGTCATGCGGTCAAAGGCAGCCGTCAGTGCGTCCGCATACCGGAAGGAAAGCAGGAAGGCTGTCAGCCCGACAAGCACCGCGCCGACCATGACCGGGATCCCCCATCCCGAAAAAGGAATGACCTCGCCCGAGAAGAAGAAAAGCGTTGTGCCGATCGACGTCACGCGGGTGATAAGCTGCATGAAAAGAAAAGCGGGAAAACCGATCGGCAGGATGCCCGCCAAAAGGCACAAAAGGTCGTCCGGGAATGCCGGAAAGAGGAACATGAAGAAAAAGACCACCGTCTCCTTGTTTTTTGTCCGGAGGAGAAGCGCCTCTACCCGTTCGGGATTCCCGGCCATATAGCAGACAAATCGTTTGCCGAGCACGCGGCCGAGGAAAAAGGCGAAGAGACTGCCCAGCACGATGCCCACGTAAGAATAGAGGAAAGACTCCCACGCACCGAAGAGATATGACCCGGCCAGGATCGTCACCGTAGAGGGGATCGGGATAAAAGTCACCTGCAAAAAGGAGAGCAACATGAAGATCAGCGGAGCGGCCGCCCCGTAGCTTTCGAGCGCCTGGCTAAGTTCCTCGCGGGTGAGATCGGTGAAGCCGAGCGAACGGAAGAGCAGATAACCGCCCGCCAAAAGAGCCAAAAGAAGGAGAAGCGATAAAACCTTCCCGAGAATTTTTCTGCCGGATCTTTGGGGCTTCATGCCATGCCTCCTTCTTCTCTTTTTTCGATATATCTTTTATATTATATCACGAAATCGTCCGAATTGCTGAACAAACTGCAAACATTCGTAAAAAGGAAAGCCCCTCTCCCGGCATTTTGCCCTTGACGGGACGGCGCTTTTATATTATACTATGGATATATATTCTACACGCTCCGGCCGGACTTTTCCGGTATCGACGTAAATATATCATAGTTTTCTTTACATATTGTGGGATTTAACGCAAATTCCCCGGAAAGGACGCCATGCCGTATCGCATTCGCCCGGCCGAAGAGGCCGACCTCCCCGCCCTCGCCGCCATCGAGGCCGCGGGTTTCGGCGACCCGTGGGATATCGCCATGCTCGCTTCTCACCTCTCTTCCCCCGGAACGGTCACGCTGATCGCAGAAGACGAAACGGGGGGTGTCGGGGCGCTGTGCGGGCTTTGCCTGCCGCCGGAAGGCGAACTCTACCGGATCGTCACCCGGCCGGAATGCCGTCGCCGCGGGATCGCGAAACAGCTTCTTTCGGCTTTCCTTTCTTGTCTGGAGGAAGCCGATGCGCCGACCTGTTTTTTGGAGGTCCGCGCCGGAAATTCCCCGGCACTTTCGCTTTACGCCGCCGCCGGATTCCTGATTGTCGGCCGACGGAAAAATTACTATAAGGACCCCCGCGAGGACGCATTCGTCCTGCGCCGGGAATAACGGAAAACGCCATGTATCTGCTTGCTTTTGAAAGTTCCTGTGACGAAACGGCCGCCGCCGTGATCGAAGCCGAGGGAAACCGGCTCCGCATCCTTTCCGATATCGTGGCGTCTTCGGCCGACGTTCACCGCCTCTTTGGCGGGGTGGTTCCCGAGATCGCCAGCCGGGCGCATACCGAGGTCATTTCGCGCATTACGGAGGAAGCACTCGAAAAATCCGGGATCTCCCTTGAAAAGATCGGGGCAGTGGCCGTCACTTCGCATCCCGGGCTGATCGGTGCCCTGCTGGTCGGCGTAAACTTTGCCAAAAGCCTGGCCCTGCCCCGCGGCATCCCGCTGGTTCCCGTCGACCATATCCGCGGCCATATCGCCGCCGCCTATTTCGGCGCCGAACCGCCGAAGCCCCCCTTCCTTGCCTTGGTGGTTTCCGGCGGGCACACCTCGCTCTACCGGATGACCGACTACAATACGCCGGTGCTGATTGGCACCACGCGCGACGATGCGATGGGAGAATCCTTTGACAAGGTCGGCCGGCTCGTGGGACTCCCCTACCCTGCCGGCGCGGGCTTTGACGCGCTGGCAACCGAAGGGTTTCTGCGGGCGTGCGGCAAAACGCCCGACCCCGCCCGGAACGGCGAGGACGAACGCGTGGCGGATGCCTTTGCCGCCTTCCCCTCCACCGATGCCGCCCGTTCGATGCCGCTCCCGAGTCCCGCACTGTCCGGCGATACGCTTGATTTTTCCTTCTCCGGCCCGAAGACCGCGGCCGTCAACCTTCTGCACCGCTACGCACAGAACCAGACCGAACCCGACCGGGCGCTTTTTGCCGCCGCCTATACGTATACCGCCGTCCACGCCGCCGTCGAAAAGGTCGCGCTGACCCTTACGCGGTATCCCGGAGAGGAACTCGTGCTCTCGGGCGGCGTAGCGGCCAATTCGCATCTGCGGGGACAGTTGCGTGCGCTCTGCCGCCGGCGGGGCGTGCGCATCCATATCCCGCCGCGTTCCCTGTGCGGGGATAACGGGGCCATGATCGCGGCCGCCGGCTACTATGCCTACCTCGCCGGCGAGCGCGGCGGAAGCGACCTCAACGCCTCGGCCGCCGACATGGTGTGAAATTCCGACGGCATCGCCCGGTTCAAACCGCCGCCGGGTAAATTGTTGAAAACTTTTTTCTCCCGGGCCTTTTCCCGCCTTTTCCCGCTTTTTTCGCGCTTTTTTGACCGCCTGGATGTGGAAAACTCTGTGGAAAAAGTGGAAAACTCCTGTGAAAAGCCTCCGCACAATACGAAAGATCGGAATCTGCCATGAAACAACAGTACTACAGAATCAGAAACGGCATCCCCTGCTTGCTCCCCTCTCCTGCGACCCTGCCCGCACTCGCCGAGGCCACGGCGCAGGATCTGCGCCTGCTTTTCTGCCTTGCCGCCGCCGGCGGCGGGGATGCCGCCTCTTTGGCCGAAGCGGCGGGGCTGAGCCTGCCGGAAGCCGAAAGCGCGCTGGCCTTCTGGCGGGGGGCGGGCGTTCTTCAACTTTCGCTTCCCGAAGAAAAGAGAAAAACGCCCAACGCGCGACCCGAAACGCCGGGAGAGCAGGAAAGACTCCCATTTGAAAAAACGCCGCCCAAAGACGACGCAGGATCCGAAGAAGCCGATACGGGATCTTCGGCAGGTTCGGAAAACGCCCTGCCAAGGCCCGGTGGATTCGCCCCCGATGCCGCGAAAGAGCCCGCGATCCGCGCCGGGAAAAAGCCGAAACGGCCGACCGCCGAGAGCCGGGAAATGAATTCCGGGGAACTTGCCGACGCCGTCCGGGATGAGAAACTTGCCTCTCTCATCGACGCGGCGGAGCAGCAATGCGGCCGCATCTTCAACAACAGCGAGCTTTCGATCCTCATCGGCCTTTCGCGTGAACTCGGGCTGGGGGGAGACTATATTCTCATGCTCTTATCCTACTGCGACAGCATCGGGGACGAGAAAAAGCCGCTCCGCTATGCCGAGCGGGTCGCTTACCGCCTTTATGAAATGGGCATCGACACCTACCCCGCGCTCGAGGAATATATCCGAAAACAGGAAGCCTTCCGCTCGGAGGAAGGAAAACTGCGCCGGATGTTCGGCATCGGGGAAAGAAAACTCACCGTCCGGGAAGAGAAAGCCTTTCTCACCTTCACCTCGGTCTACGGCTACGGGGAGGAGGTCATCGGCGCGGCGTACGACGTGACGGTCAACGCAACCGGAAAACCCTCGGTCGCCTATGCCGAAAAGATCCTCTCGCACTGGTATAAATGCGGGGTGAAAACGCCCGAGGACGCCGCGCGCCTTCTGGAGCGTGAACGGAACGCCGGGCGGGAAAAAAAGCCGGGCAGACCGGCTTCCGCGCCGAAGGACGCCCTGCATTCGAGCTTCAATAGTTCGGACTTCTTCCGCCGCGCGCTTGAGCGTAGCTATAAAAGGGACACAGATCCCGAAAAGAAATAAAAATGCAGAAAGTCCGCCGCGTGCCGGACAGCACTGCGGTACAGGAAGGAATCGCTATGGGTTATAACGTAGAAAACTATCGTAAAGTCAAGGAGACGATCGACGGTCGCCGGGCCGCCGCTTTGCAGGAAGCCGATCTCCGCACGGCCCTTTTGCACACGCTTTCCCCCGAGTTGGCCGAGATCGACCGAAAGCTCTCGGGGACGGGAATGCGGCTTTTCCGGGTGGCGACCGAGGGCGGGACGAACCTGCAGGAAAAACTGGCCGCCGCCCGGGCGGAGCACGAAGCGCTGAAGGAACGCCGCGCCGCCCTGCTCCTCTCGCTCGGCTATCCCGCCGACTACACCGCCCCTCACTACACCTGCGAAAAATGTCACGACACCGGCTTCATTGAAGCGCGGATGTGTTCCTGTATGCGCGAGGCGCTGGTGCTGGAGGGAGTACGCTCTTCGGGGCTTGGCGCGCTCATCAACCGCCAGAGCTTTGAGAATTTCTCGCTGGATTATTACCGCGACACAAAGGAAAACGCCGAGCGCGCCGCCTACACCCTTTCCCGCGCCCGCGCGTATGCCGAGAACTTCTCCACCGAAAGCGGGAACCTGCTCCTCATGGGACCGACCGGGCTCGGTAAGACCCACCTCTCCACCGCGATCGCCCGCACGGTCATCGAACGCGGGTACGACGTGGTCTACGAAAGCGTGCAGAACCTTCTTGCCGATTTTGAATACGACCGATTCAAAAGCGGATACGGCGAAAGCACGCCGCGCGGCAATCGCTATCTGCTCTGCGAATTGCTGATCGTCGACGACCTCGGAACCGAGCAGACCAACCAATTTGTCACCGCCACGCTCTATCATCTGATCAATACCCGTCTGAACCACGCCCGCCCCACCGTCATCAGCACCAACCTGATCGGGGACGAAGAACTGCGCACGCGGTACGGCGATCGGATCAGCAGCCGTCTGCTCGGAGAATTTGAACTTCTCCTGCTTCTCGGCACCGACATCCGGATGCAGAAACTCTGAAAAATTGCGGCCCGCCCGGGCAGAACACGCCCGGGCCGGGCTCTTTGACGAGAGATTTTTAATTTCCTGATATCCGGTAAAAAAGAAAAAACGGAAAAACCGTTTTTTTCATTATTCTCTTGCTTTTTCCTTCAGAACATGGTAGGATATGCATATTGTTTTGCAATCGTGAACAAAAAATTGCAAAACAATAAATAGTCTATGAAGTTTTGAGAGGGGTCTTCTACATGGGTAATGAACTGAAAAAGAAATACGGCCTGATGACCGCAATCTGTATGGTGGTGGGGATCGTCATCGGCTCCGGTGTGTTTTTCAAAGCCGAAAAGGTCATGAACAACAACAACGGAAATATGGCAAAATCGCTTCTGACGGTCGTTATCGTCGGCGCGATCATGATCGTATGCGCCTACGTATTTTCGATTCTGGCACAGCGTCATGAAAAGGTCAACGGGATCGTTGACTATGCCGAGGTCTCCTGCGGCCCGCTCTACGCCTACGGGGTCGGCTGGTTCATGACGACGATCTACTACCCCACCCTGACCTCCTGCCTCGCGTGGATCTCCGCGCAGTACACCTGCGTTCTCTTCGGATGGGATCCCGCCACCGACCTGCATCTGGCGATCGCGGCCTTCTATCTGGTCGCCGGGTACGCCGTCAACGCGCTTTCCCCGAAACTGGCCGGGAAATTCCAGGTCTCCTGCACCTTTATCAAACTGATTCCGCTGGCGGTCATGGCTCTTGTCGGCACGGTTGCCGGTCTCATCAACGGAAAAACGGTCGACGCCTTTGCCAACCCGCCTGCCATTCTGCCCGGCGTGGGTCATCAGAGCGGCGGCATTCTCGCCGCGGTCGTGGCCTTCGCTTTTGCGTATGAAGGATGGATCATCGCCACTTCGATCAACGCCGAACTGAAGGACTCCAAAAAGAATCTGCCCCGCGCGCTGATCCTCGGCGCGATCATCGTGGTGGCCGTCTATCTGGCTTACTTCCTCGGTCTGACCGGTGCCTTGACGGCCGAAGAGATCATGCAATCCGGCAACGTTCCGAAAGACGCCTTCTCCGCCCTTTTCGGCAGTCCGGTCTTCGGCACGATCGCCTACGTCTTCATCATCATCTCCTGCCTCGGTACCATGAACGGTCTGATGCTCGGCTGCTGCCGCGGTATGTACTCGGTAGCCGTTCGGAACCAGGGCCCCGCTCCGAAGGTCTTTTCGCAGGTTGACGGCGAGACCAATATGCCGACGAACTCCTCGATCCTCGGTCTGATCTTCTGCGCCTTCTGGATGCTGCAGTGGGAACTTGGCCTGATCCAGGGAGTCCTGCCCGATATCATCGCATGGGAGAATGACGAACTGCCGATCATCACGCTCTACGCCGCCTACATACCGATCTTTTTGGTCATGATGATCCGCACACGCGATCTGCCCCCCCGTCAAGCGTTTCGTTCTGCCGGCGCTGGCCATCGGTTGCTGTTGCTTCATGGTCTATGCCGCCATCAGCTCCTACAAGATCCAGTCGCTCTACTACCTGATCGTCTTTGCCGTTATCCTCGGCATCGGCCTGCTCTTCTATCGGAACGCCGAAGGCAAGACTCTTGTCGGACGCGTCTTTTCCGCACTGAAAAAATAAGACCGCCAAGATCCTTTTCCCCGGCCGTTCGGCCGGGGATTTTTTGTTTTTTCTTTCCGACAAAAGACTTTACCTCGATTTTACACCGATATGTCTGCGGATTTTACAGACGGGCGTTACAATACAGGTGCAGAAAAAAACAAAAATAACACATAAGGAGAAAACAGAAATGAAAACAAAAATGAAAAAAATGCTCGCCGTCTTTGCATCGCTCCTCCTGATCGCATCTGCGTTCACCGGTTGCGGACAAAAGCAACAGGTCGCAACCGACGGTTCGACCTCCATGAGCAAAGTCATCGGTTCACTGGGCGAAACCTTTGAGGCCGACACCGGCATTTCCGTGACCTACAACGCTACAGGCTCCGGCGCGGGGATCCAGGCGGTTCTGGAAGGCAGATGCGACATCGGTCTTTCCAGCCGGAAGCTGAAAGAAGAGGAAAAGGAACAGGGCCTTCAGGAAACCGTCCTCGCCTACGACGGGATCGCCGTTATCGTAAATCCTGCAAACCCCGTAACCGATCTGACGCTCGAAACGGTTGCCCGCATCTATCGGGGAGAGATCACGAACTGGAACGAGATCGGCGGGAACGACGCGAAGATCGTCCTCATCGGCCGGGAAGCCGGCAGCGGAACGAGAGACGGTTTTGAGTCGATCACGGGCACCAAGGACGCCTGCCAGTACCGGCAGGAGCTGACCGCGACCGGGGACGTGATCACCACCGTTGCCAGCAATCAGAACGCCGTCGGGTATGCTTCGCTCGCCTCGGTCAAAGAGACGGTAAAGCCCCTCCGCATCGGTGGAGTCGCTCCCAGTGAAGCAAGCGTCAAGGACGGCAGTTATGCCATACAGCGTCCGTTCGTTCTGGTGACCAAAAAGGGGACGGCACTCTCCGAAAGCGCACAAAAATTCTTCGATTACGCCACCTCCCAGAAAGCCGACGCGATCATCAGCGCCGCCGGTGTGGTTCCCGTACACTGAGACGTCGGAAGAAGCACCGGCCCCCCGGTCTTCCCCTTGAGGTAGCTTATGAAGAAAAAACAACTCTTTGAGAACGCCGTACAGGCAATCTTTCTTCTGCTCGGCCTGGTTACCGTGGGTTGCGTTCTGCTGATCACGGTCTATCTGATCGTTTCCGGCATTCCCGCCATACGCGAAATAGGACTCTTCAACTTCCTTTTCGGGAAAGAGTGGGCCTCCACCGCAGAAGAACCGAAATACGGGATCCTGCCGTTTATCCTGACGAGCGTATACGGAACAGCCGGGGCGATCCTCATCGGGGTGCCCGTCGGATTTTTCACCGGGGTCTTTGTTTCCAAGATCGCCGGAAAAAGAACACGGGCCGTCATCGAGAGCGCCGTGAATCTTTTGGCCGGAATCCCGTCGGTGGTATACGGGCTCGTCGGGATGCTTGTGCTCGTCCCCGGGATCAGTAAGATCTTTCATGTGCCGGATGGGGCAAGCCTGCTGGCCGCCATTTTCGTACTGTCCGTCATGATCCTACCCGGCATCATCAAAGTGTCGGTCACGGCACTGGACGCCGTACCGAAGGAATATGAGGATGCCTCGCTTGCTCTTGGCGCGACCCCGGACGAAACCTTCTTCCGGGTGTCGGTCCCCGCCGCAAGGAGCGGCATTGCCGCCGCCGTTGTGCTGGGGGTCGGGCGCGCCGTCGGAGAGGCGATGGCCGTTATGATGGTAGCCGGGAACGTAGCCAATATGCCGTCGCTCTTTGAGAGCGTCCGCTTCCTCACCACAGCGGTGGCAAGCGAAATGGCTTATTCAAGTCCCGGCAGTCTGCAGCGGAACGCACTGTTTTCCATCGCGCTCGTGCTCTTCCTGTTCATCATGCTGATCAACGCAACGCTCAATTGCTTCTTGAAACGGAACCGGGAAAAATAAGATGAAAAAGAAAAGAAAACTTTACGTATTTCTCGTGCGTGCGGCCATGTATGCCTGTACGGCGCTCACCGTCTTCCTGCTGTTTTTTTTGCTCGGCTACGTGTTCATCAAGGGGATCCCCCACATCACGTGGGAACTGCTCTCTACCAAGCCCAGTTATCTTGCCGACCGGATCGGGATCCTGCCGGATATCCTGAATACGATATATATCATTCTTGCCACCCTTGTGATCGTATTGCCGCTCGGGGTGGGAGCCGCCATCTACCTGACGGAGTATGCAAAAAACAGAAAAACCGTTGCCGTCATTGAGTATGCGGCCGAGACCCTATCAGGGATCCCGTCGGTCATTTACGGCCTTGTCGGGATGCTCCTTTTTTCCAATAACTTCGGAACGAGTCTGCTGGCAGGCGCGCTCACCCTTGCGATCATGAATCTGCCGACCGTCATGCGTACGACGCAGGAGAGCCTCAAGACGGTTCCGCAAAGCTACCGCGAAGGGGCTTTCGGTCTCGGCGCTGGGAAATGGCGCGTCATCCGCACCGTGGTCCTGCCGGGATGCGTAGATGGGATCATCACCGGGTGTATCCTTTCGGTCGGCAGGATCCTCGGCGAGTCGGCCGCCCTGCTCTTTACCGCCGGGTTTGCACACGTTCTGAACGGGATCCTGACAGGACTTACGAGCCCCGGGGCCACGCTGACCGTTGCGCTTTACGTCTACGCGAAGGAGGAAGGGGAATTCGGCGTCGCCTTCGCCATTGCCGCCATCCTGATGATCCTGACCTTGCTGATCAATCTGTCCGCCACTCTGGTGGGCAAATATTTTGCCAAAAGGAGAAACGCATGAGCAGCATCCTGACAGCCGAAGATCTGAATCTTTGGTACGGGGAAACACACGCCCTGAAAAATATCAATATGGAGATCCCCGATAAAAGCATCACGGCTCTCATCGGCCCCTCGGGATGCGGGAAATCCACCTTTCTGAAGACCCTCAACCGGATGAACGACCTCATTCCCTCCGTGAAGATCACGGGGAACGTGACCTATAACGGACACAGCATCTTTGATAAGGATACCGACGTGAACACTCTTCGTCGCAATGTCGGTATGGTCTTTCAGAAGCCCAATCCTTTCCCGATGAGTATTTACGATAACGTTGCGTACGGCCCGCGCACGCACGGCTTTGAAAACCGGGTAAAACTCGATGAAACGGTAGAACAGGCGCTCCGGGACGCGGCGATATGGGAGGAAGTGAAGGACAGGCTCAAAAAAAATGCGCTCGGGCTTTCCGGGGGACAACAGCAACGCCTTTGCATCGCGCGGGCGCTTGCCGTCAGGCCGAAGGTCCTGCTGATGGACGAACCGACCTCGGCGCTCGACCCGATCTCCACTTCCCGGATCGAAGAACTTGCATTGCAATTAAAGGAGAAATATGCTATAATCATCGTAACGCATAATATGCAACAGGCCGTCCGCATTTCGGACCACACGGCATTCTTTCTTCTCGGAGAACTGATCGAGTACGGTAAAACCGAAGATATCTTTTCCCAGCCGCAGGATCAGCGCACCGAGGATTATATTACAGGAAGGTTCGGGTGATCATATGAGAAGCAGATTTGATGAACAGTTGGAGACCCTGAATCAGAAAATGATCGAAATGGGCGCGGAATGCGAAAACCTGATCGCCCTTTCGGTCAAGGCACTGCTGGAGGGAGATACCGAGGGGGCCTGCAAGGCACGGGCGGAAGGCCATAAGATCGACAAAATGGAAAGAGAGATCGAATCGGTCTGCCTGAGGCTCCTGCTTCAGCAGCAACCAGTGGCCAAGGACCTTCGCGTGATCTCCGCCGCACTGAAAATGATCACCGATATGGAGAGGATCGGCGATCAGGCGGAAGATATTGCCGAGATCATCACCTTTCTCGGCGGCAGGACCGGCGAAGAATGCCGTGACGTCCGCCTCATGGCCGAGGCCACCATCAAGATGGTCACGGAAAGCATTGACGCCTACGTAAACCGCGACCTTGCTCTGGCAAGAGCGGTCTCCGAATACGATGACGTGGTGGACGCCGCTTTTGATCGCGTCAAACAGACCCTGATCTCGATGATCACCGAAAACACCGCAGACGGCGAATATGCGCTCGATCTTCTGATGATAGCAAAATATTTCGAGCGTATTGGAGATCACGCCGTGAATATTGCGGAATGGGTCGAGTTCTCGGTCACCGGCATCCACCGGAAAGAAAATGATAAAACCGAGTGATCGGATCAAAAAATACCCGCGAAACGGGCATTGAACCGTGAGAAAGAGGAAAACGCCGTGATTTTTTGTGTTGACGATGACCGCACCATCCGGGATATCGAGGTCTATACGCTTTTGCAGACCGGCTTTGCAGCGGAGGGATTTTCCGACGGGGTCTCCCTGTTGGCGGCCCTGGAAGATCGGAAGCCGGATCTGATCGTACTGGATATCATGATGCCCGGCATGGATGGCGTTGACGTACTGAAAAAGATCCGGAAAAATCCCGAAACGCGAAAGATCCCCGTGATCATGGCCACCGCCAAAGGGACCGAGACCGATAAGATTCAGGGGCTGGATACGGGAGCCGACGACTACCTCGTCAAGCCGTTCGGCATGATGGAAATGGTCGCGCGTATCAAGGCGGTCCTCCGCCGTTGCGATCCGGGAAAAGAAGAAAAAGACCTCACCGTCGGCAAGATCGTCCTCAGCGGGAAAGAACGTACCGTCACCGTCGACGGAAAAAGGCTGCCTCTTACTTTCAAAGAGTTCGAGATCTTAAAACTTTTTATGCAAAATCCCGGCACCGTATTCTCGCGTGAAAGACTTCTGACCGAGGTCTGGGGCGTAGATTATCTCGGCGAGTCAAGGACGGTGGATATGCATATAAAAACCCTGCGCCAAAAGCTCGGTATAGAAGGCTCGCGCATTGAGACCGTCATCGGCGTCGGCTATCGGATGGAGGCGAAAGCATGAGCAAAAAGATCTTCCGCTCAATTCTCGCGGTTGCCATGATCGTTTTGGCGGCAAGCCTGTTTATTGCGACCGCTTTTCTGTACGACTTCTTCAATCGGTCGCAGGTAAACCAACTGAAGGAGCAGCTTTCTCTTTCCGCCAGCCATGTGGATCAGCTCGGCGTGGAATATTTTGAAGGCTTTGAATCCTCGCTCTTCCGCTATACGCTGGTTGCTCCCGACGGTTCTGTCTTATACGACTCGCAGGTAACGGCCGGCAATATGGAAAATCACCTGGAGCGCGAAGAGATCTCCGAGGCCCTCCGAAACGGACACGGGAGCAGTGTCCGCTACTCCGCAACGCTTACCGAGCGCACGTTTTACGAGGCCGTCCGTCTGGAATCCGGAAACGTCCTTCGCATCTCTTCGACGCAGATCACCGCCGGGGCTCTTCTTGTCGGGATCTCCCCTGCGATAACCGCCACCATACTCTCCTCTGCCATTCTGGCAACCGTTCTGTCAAAAAGGATGACAAAAAGCATCGTCGAACCGCTGAACAAGCTGGATTTAGAAAACCCGGAGGAAAACGATTCCTACGAGGAACTGACGCCGCTCTTGAAAAAGATCGGCCACCAGTACCGCCAGATCTCTCTGCAAATGCAGGCCATGAAACAGCAATCCGATGAATTCCGGCAGATCACTGCCTCGATGAACGAAGGGCTGGTACTGCTGGACGAAAAGCGAAAAATTCTCAGTATCAACGAGGCCGCCAAACGCCTCTTCGGCACGGATGACACCGCCGTCGGCCGCGATTTTCTCACGCTGGACCGTGGGGTAACCATGAGCCGCGCCATTGAAAAAGCCCTTGCCGGAAAACACAGCGAATTCCGGGAGGAGCGCGGGGAAAGCGAATATCAGTTCCTGATCAACCGTATCGAGTCGGACGGAAAGACGGTGGGAGCGGTCATCGTTTGCCTCGACGTGACCGAGACGGCGTTTGCCGAGCGGAACCGCAGGGAGTTTACCGCCAACGTTTCACACGAGCTGAAAACGCCGCTCCAATCGATCATCGGAAGTGCGGAACTCCTTGAAAACGGTCTGGTAAAACCCGAAGACACGGGGCGTTTCATCGGCAACATCAAACAGGAAGCCGCAAGACTTATGACGCTGATCAACGATATCATCCGTCTTTCTCAGCTCGACGAGGATACCACTCCCGCCCGGGAATCGGTCGACCTTTGTGAAGTGGCGGAAGAGGTGCTTGACGTGCTGGCCACCCCGGCAAAAAAGCGCCAGGTGGAACTTCATCTCGAAAAAGCCCCCTGTGTCATGACCGGGAACCGCCAATATCTCTACGAGATCCTCTATAACCTTTGCGACAACGCCATCCGCTATAACAAAGAGGGCGGGAACCTAAAGATCCGTTTGGAAAACACCCCCGAGAACATCGTACTTTCGGTGGAGGACACCGGCATCGGCATCCCCGCCGAGTACCAGCCCCGTATCTTCGAACGCTTCTATCGGGTCGATAAAAGCCACTCCAAAGAAACCGGGGGGACTGGTCTTGGACTGTCTATCGTAAAACACGCCGTCGCCTACCACGGCGGCACGGTCCGGCTGACCAGCAGACCCGGAGAAGGAACCGTTGTAACGGTACTTTTCCCACATTCCTGACCCGATCGGCAGGGAGAGCTACTCTCCCTGCTTTTTTGGTGCCTGTCGCATCGGACGGCATACGGCGGGCGCGCGGAGCGCAGGAAAAGCGAAACGCAAGGATCGGAAAAAGAGAAATGGCAAAAAGAGCGGCGGCACATATACTGACATTGTAAGCCATGGAAAGGAGAAACGCTATGCACTTTTGTCTCGTCGGAGGGGACCGCCGTTTTCTCTATACCGAAGAAGCGTTACAAAAACGCGGACACACCGCGTGCCGGATCGGAAACGGCGGAAATGCGTACGTCCCGGGAGCGATGGCCGGAGCCGGGGCGGTGATCCTACCTCTGCCTGCCAGTCGCGACGGCGTCACGCTGAACGCACCCGAACTGCCGGAAGCCCTCCCCCTCCACGTGCTCTTTTCCGCGATTCCCGCAGGGATACCCGTCTTCTGCGGTCGGGCAACGCCCGCCGTCCGGGAGGCGGCCGGGGATCGCCGGGTAGTGGATTACGAGGCCACGGAAAGTTTCATCACCCGCAATGCCGGCATCAGTGCCGATGCGGCCGTCTCGCTCCTTTCGGAATGCCTTGGAGACGGACCGCCGCCCTCCTGCATCCTGCTCGGCTCCGGGCACTTTGCCTCGGCTCTTTCCTCGCGCCTGTATGGCTTACGCATTCCTTTTTCGGTCTACGCGCGGAACCCGGACCGGG
Source organism: uncultured bacterium (assembly GCA_949282345.1). Lineage (GTDB taxonomy): Bacteria > Bacillota > Clostridia > Oscillospirales > CAG-272 > UBA1740. The sequence goes on from CASDOQ010000030.1 coordinate 30,448, forward strand.
TGCTTCCCGGGTACGGAAAGCCGCGCCCGCTTTCGGCGCTGGGCGAGGAGATCGGGGGATCTGCGATCCTTTTAAACACGATCCCCGCCCCCGTCCTATCGCGCGATATTCTTCTCCGCACCCGCCCCGGAACGCGGCTCTTCGAACTTTCGGCCGTGCCGGAGGTCGTCCGCGAGCAGGATTGCAAAGAAGCGGGCGTTACGTTGATCCATGCCCCGGCACTTCCTGCGCGTTTCTCTCCTGCGGCAGCCGGCTACGCGGTCGCGGATGAGGTCCTTGCACTACTGCCATCTCTCTGAGGTTCAGGACTATGATTGCTTATGCCTTCTGCGGCTCTTTCTGTACGCTTTCCCACTCGCTGGCGGCTCTGCGGAGGCTCTTAGCGGACGGCTTCGACGTCCTCCCCATCATGAGCGAGGCGGTCTTTGGAACCGATACCCGTTTCTGGCGTGCGGAGGAATTCCGGGCGACCGTCAGCGGCCTGTGCGGTCGGGAGATCATTCATTCGATCGTCGATGCGGAGCCGCTTGGCCCCTCTCTCCGGGCGGATGCCATGGTCATTGCCCCCTGCACGGGAAACACATTGGCAAAACTCGCCAACGGGATCACCGATTCCACCGTCACTATGGCGGCCAAAGCGCATCTGCGCGCCGACCGGCCGCTCCTCCTCGCTCTCTCCTCCAACGATTCTCTCTCTGCCAACCTGAAAAGCATCGCCACGCTCCTCTGCCGGAAGCAGGTCTTTTTCGCTCCCATGCGGCAGGATGATCCTGTCAAAAAACCGCATTCGCTGGTAGCGGACTACACCCAGATCTCCGAAGCGCTGGACGATGCCATGCACGGCCGGCAGTGCCGTCCATTATTTCTCTGATCCCTTGCCTTCCCATAAAAAAGAGCAGTCCGAAAAACTGCTCTTTTTACTCTTTTTACATCAGGGCATAGCGTCCGATCAGCGCGTACCGTCGGGAGCGCCGGGCGCGTCATCCGGCATCGCGACGGGCGGCGCAACGATGGGGGCGCAACGATGGGGGCGCAACGATGGGCGGCGCAACGACGGGCGGCGCAACGATGGGCGGCGCCACGACGGGCGGCGCCACGGCGAGCGCGCAGCACATTGGCAAGAACCCGTGGTTACGGAAAGAGAAAAGTGTGCGTCACGGCAACAGACGGCGGCGCACCCGCAGATATCCGCTCTTGAGGCGCGCGTGGCTCCCGCCGTACCCGGCAGAGGCCGCCCCGTCGTAAAAACGGTCGGCTTTTTCGCGATCCATGGCGACCCCGTCCCCAAACTCGAAATGACATCCGATGACGTAAGCCGCACGGGCATCGCCTCCCTCGGCGGCCCGCACACGCAAGCGGAGCGCTTCTCCGACGTCTCCGCGGAAGAATGCGGCGGCGGCCGCGGTATAGAGCCGGGCGGCGCGCTTGGCTTTCCGGCGCTCCTCCATTCCGGCCAATGCCGCTTCCGCCTCTTTGGCGTAAGGATCCGGCAGGTCGGAAAGATATTGACGCGCCAGCCGGAAGTCTCTGCGTATGCCTTCCCCGCGCAGATAGCAAAGGCCGAGGTTCAGTCGGGCGGGGATATTCCCGGCGGCGGCCGCCTCGCGGTACGCGGCTGCGGCCGAGGCGGCATCCCCGGTACATCCAAGCCCGCGTTGCAGGCAATAGCCAAGATTGCAGAGCGCCCCGGGATGGCCGAGGGCGGCCGCCGATTTATAAAGTTCATAAGCGCGGCGCATATCCCCGGCAAGCTGGGCGTCGAGCGCACGGTTATAGATGTCGGAGAGCGAGCCTTCGATCTCGGACAAGCGGCGTCGCGCATCCAACACGCCCCCCTCCGCCGCGCGGCGGAGCCACGGTACGGCGCAGCGCACTCCGTCCTCCTGGGCGTCGGAGAGATAAAAATCCCCCACGATATACGCATACTCGGGGCGGCCGCTTTCGGCCGCTTTTTCATAATGCAGGGCGGCCGATGTTCTGTCGTTCAGCTCTCCTTCATATAACCGCCCGAGCATCAGTTCGGCTTCGGCGGAGCCTCGGGAGCCGGCCAACTCAAAGAGTCGCACCGCCTCGTCCAGATCGCGCCCGATGCCGTTTCCGTCACGGTAACATACGGCGGCACGGTAAGCGGCCTCGGCGCTCCCCTCCTCCGCCGCCAAAAGAAAGAGGCGGAGTCCCACGGCGGGCGCCCCGATCTTTCCCGCTTCCTCCCCGAGAGAGAGCAGAAAATCGGCATAGTCCGGCAGAGGGAGAAGTTCGGGTCGCTCCGGGGTCAGTTCCCGGTGCAACCAACGGAAAAGCAGGCCGGTGCGCGGCAGTTTGCGGTAACAATAGAGCGCGCGGGCGGCGTTTTTTTCGGTATACAGACCAAACCGATAGGCGTGACCGAGGCGGCGGAGGGCGGAACGGTTCCCGGCCAGAGCGGCCTCTCGGAGCCGGTAAAAGCGCTCCTCATCCTGGATCCCGAGCCGCCGGCCGAAGCGATACAAGAGATAGGAAGCCTCATCTACGCAAAAGGCCGCGGCTGCGCAGGCCCAGAAGAGAGGCGTGCCGTTCCCGCTTTGCAGGGCAGGCTTGTTCAAAAGAAGCCGCGCCAGCCGGTATGCCGCATGATCCGACCCGTCCTCAGCCGCGAGAAAATACGCCGTTGCCGCACGCGAAAGGTCACGCCCCGTCCCGATGCCATATTCAAAGCAACGACCGTAGCCTTCTCCCCCGTCCGGGTCATGCGAAGCGGCCAGCAGGGTATACAGGCGGAAGGCTTCTTCCTGTCTGCGGTTGCGCTCGCAGGCCAGGGCACGCAGGCAGATCGCCTTTCTCTCCTCGGGAGGCAGAAGGTTTTGCTGTTTGCAATGCGGGCAGATCAGCCCGCCCCGCTCGGGATCCCATTCCTGATGACAGAAAAAGCAATTCATGCAACCCTCCCGTCCGCACGGCCGAAAAGCGATATTCCGCGCAAACATGATTTTCATCCAAATCAAAAAAACAGATCTTTTTTTATATTGTAGCATATTTCGCGTTTGTTTGCAAGTTCCCACATGAAAAAGCATAAAAACGGCCCTGCGCGCCATACTAACGGGGAGAAAGAAAAAGGAGAAAAAACTATGTTACTGTGCAAAAAACCGTCCTGCGGCTTCTTCTGTTCTCACCCCTTTTGTTCCATGTTGCTCGGCGCGGCGGTCACAGCCGGCGCCGCAGTGCTTTTCTGCCTCTTCCGCGAAAGGCTCTGTCGGATGGCGGAGGCCGTCGGGAACTGCGCTTGCCAGTGCGCGGACACCTGCGGCGATATGGTAACAAAGATCCGTGACGACTTGGAAGGAAAAGGATCCGACGGGTGCGGATGCGGAAACTGATCTGTCGCCGGCGGACGCCGGGAGAAGGCCGCTTCGGCGGCCTTTTCTATTTCCAAAAAAATGAGCGGAAACAGTGATTATTTGAAAGGAAAGTTCTTGAAAATCAAAAGAAACGATGCTAAAATAAAATCGAAAAGACCAAAACGCTCTTTTCAAAACTGCCGGCATGGCTCCTTGCCTGCACGGGCAACCGCCACGCCTTCCCGCCCGGCGGGAGAAAGGACATAGGACAGATGGAACATCAGGTAAAGATCGGCTTACAATTATACTCGATCCGCAACAAGATGGCGGCGGATATGGAGAGCGCGCTTCGTTCCGTGAAGGAGATCGGCTACGACTACGTAGAACTCGCCGGATACTATGATAAGAGCGCGGAAGAGATCGCGGCTCTTCTCAAAAAATACGACCTGAACTGCATTTCGGTGCATCAGATGCCTTCCTTCTACGATGAGCGCGGCGTAGCCGGCGCGGAATTCGTCCGTACGCTCGGCGCGCGTTATTCCGCCATTCCGTGGTACGCCAAAGAACATTACGTCAAAGACCTGAACGGCACGCTGAAATATTTTGAAAAGATCGGTCGCTTCCTGCTGGAGAACGGGCTGGTCCTGCTCTATCACAACCACGACTTTGAACTCACGCAGATCGGAGGCAAGACGATCCTCGACCGGATATATGAAACCGTCCCCGAAGAACTGATCCAGCCCGAATTTGACGTCTGCTGGCTGAAGTACGCCGGATATGATCCCTGTGAATACCTCTCGACCTATGCCGGACGCTACGATATCGTTCATCTGAAGGACTTTACCTGCAAGGAGATGAACGGCGGCCCGGTCTACGCGCTGATCGGCGCGGACGGAAAAGAGTCGGTCCCCGCCACCAAGGAAGAACGCAATTTTGCATTCCGTCCGCTCGGCTCGGGTCTGCAAGATATCCCCGCCATCATGAAGGCCGGCATCGCCGGGGGGGCGGAATACTTCATCGTGGAGCAGGACGAAAGCTACGATACCGACAGTCTGGAAGCCGCCAGGCAGAGCCGCGAATATTTGCGCTCGATCGGTTACTGATCCCGAAAGACCAGTCCCCGCCCGCCAAAGCGGTATAACCCCCTTTTGTCGAAAAAAAGAAGACCTTACGGCGGCCTGCGATACAGCAGGTCTGCCGAACGATGTTTGCCCTTACGGGCAAGTGATGTCGGCTTCGCCTAATGATGTAGCCTACGGCAATGATGTTGTGCCTTCGGCACAGTGGGCAAGCATCACATCATTGCGACCAACGGGAGCAACATCATTACGAACGAAGTGAGTAACATCACTTTTGCGTAAGCAAAAACATCACTTATATTCCTTCCGAAAACAAAATATCGTATAACACACTATACCTTGCAAGCAAGATCTTGTGAAAAAGGGGCGAGAAAATCTCGTCCCTTTTCTGCTTTGATATAAAACTGCTTTACGGTAGGTACCCCTACGGTCTTCTTTTTTTATAGATCGGCTTTTATGGATCGGCGACAGGCAATGAGAGCCTGCCGCCGTTTTGTGCATTCTCCGGGCTTATACCGAGCGGTCGCGCGGTTCAGTCAGACTGTTTTCCGCACTCGGGACAGAATTTGAAGGGCTTGTCGGAGCGGTACCCGCAGGAGCAGGTATAGCCGTTTTCGGGCTTTGGCTT
>CASDOQ010000031.1 GCA_949282345.1 uncultured bacterium
ACATACCGAATTAAGAAGATTAATGAGGTAACGAGAGGTTGGATAAATTACTTCCGCAAAGGCTCAATGAAAACAAAGCTTCAAGGCATAGACGAGCATTTAAGAACGCAGATAAGGGTGATAATCTGGAAGCAGTGGAAAGTGCCGAGCAAGAGATTATGGGGATTGTTAAAGCTCGGAGTACCAAACTGGATTGCTAAAAAGATAGCGAATTGGGGCGACCACTACCAATTCGTAGCCACAAAGTCTGTGCTTGCAAGAGCTGTTTCCAAAGAAAAACTGACCAAGCGAGGCTTAGTCAGTCTTTCCGATTACTACCTAAAGGTAGCACGTATTTAATTTGAATTGAACCGCCGTATGCCGAACGGCACGTACGGTGGTGTGAGAGGTGGATTGATTTCTACCTACTCGATCATTTTTTCTCTGCATTTTCTCTCTGCATTTTTTCTCTGCATTTTCTCTCTTTTCTCGATCAGCGGGCCTTTTACTTTTCGCGCCCGGCAACGCAGGCCGTGTGGGGATCGGGAAAAATCTATCCGGACGAAACCGGAGCGGAAGATCTGACAAGATCTATGAAAATTGCGGAGAAAATCGCAAAAATGTACGGAGGCTCAGCGGAGCGAGCCGAGCAGATCGGGCAAAAGGGCCGCGGCGATCTCGATATCGCCGCGGGGGGCCAGCGCCGAAAGACGGACGTAGCCGCGTCCGGCGTTTCCGAAGCCTTCCCCGGGCGTGACGGCGATCCCCGCGCCGAGGAGAAAGTCAAAGAGTTCCCAACCGCTCCGCCCGCCCGGCGCGCGCAGGAAGAGATACGGCGCGTCCCACCCGCCGGTAAAGGCGATTTCGGCGGCGGCGAGCGCTTCCCGCAAAAGGCCGGCGTTCTGGCGATAGCGGGCAACGGTCACGGCGGTCTCGCGGCGACCGGCGGGGGAAAGCGCGGCCTCGGCGGCTCGTTGGACGGGATAGGCAACACCGTTTTTCAGGATATCGACGGCGCGGCGGTAGCGTTCAGCAAGCGGGCGCGAGTCCCCGAGGCAGACCTCCTCGGGAATGACGGTCGTGCCGCACCGCAGACCCGTGAAGCCTGCCCCTTTTGAAAAGGAGCGGATCTCTACGCAACAGCGGCGCGCCCCGGGGAGCGAAAGGATCGAGCGCGGCCGCCCCTTCCCGCAGAAGTCGGCGTATGCCCCGTCAAAAAGCAGGATCGATCCGCTTTCGACGGCGTAGTCGATCCACGCGGCAAGCCCCGCTTCGTCATAGGCTTCCCCGGTCGGATTGGAGGGGGAGGTCAGAAAGATCAGGGCGGGGCGGCAGATCCTGTCGGGCGGCATGGCAAGGAAACGATCCTCTTCGCGTCCCGGCAGAAAAAGGATCTCCCGCCCGAGAAGAGAAGACAGATCCCGATAGGCGGGATAGGCCGGGTCGGGGATCAGATGGAGCGTATCCGGCGCAAGGAGCGAGGCGATCAGAGAGAGTTCGCCCTTTGCCCCGTCGCTGATATAGATCTCCTCTTCCCCGAGGTCGACCCCCTCGGCGGCATAGGCCTCCCGCGCGGCGGCCCGCAGGAACCCGTATCCCCCGATCGGGGAATACCCCCGCCGGGTAGCATCAATCCCCATTTCCCGGGCGGCTTCGGTCAAGGCGCGGCAGACGGTCGGCGTCAGCGGGTGGGAGACGTCCCCCATCCCGAGCCGGGCGACTCGACGGCCGAGCGATGCTTCGGCTTCCCGGATCCTCTTTGTCGTTTCGGCAAACAGATATTCTTCCGAAAGGGCGGAAAATCCCGGTGCTTCCTTCAGTCCTTTCACGGTAGGGTTCCTCCTTTGCGTGCGGCGCGGCCCGCATGGTTTTTTTGCGGGGGTTCGCGCCTTTTTTGTGGCGAACTTTTGCGAAATTTTGCGAACTTCGGCGGTGGCGACAGGATTGCGCGGGCCTTTTACTTTTCGTGCCGCCGGCAACGCAGGCCGCGCGAGCTTCTCATGCCTTCGCGGCGCCCTTTACCCTTTTCCGCGAGAGACTTTTGCGCCGCGCGCTCATTCTTTCCCGGGGTTTTCGCTTTCTTCCGGGACAGGCCGGCAAAACGATCCCGTGCGCGTTTCAGAGCAGTTCGCCCTCGAACGACAGGCGGCAGGGACCCGAAAGAAAGGCTTGCCCGTCCCCCGAGAAGGAGACCTCCAAGACGCCTCCCGGCATTCGGATACGGCGCGGAAAAAAGGCACCGTGCGCCCGGCTTTCCCGCAGGAAAAAAGCCACGGCAACAGCCCCGGTTCCGCAGGCGGCCGTTTCGCCTACCCCGCGTTCAAAAACCCGCACCGAGGCACTGCCGTCGTCGTTCAGGGTAAAGAATTCTAAGTTCACCCCGCCCGGCACAGCAGCCGAAAGCGCGGCGGCCTTCTCAGGAAGGGACGGGGAGGTAAGTTCCTCCGGCGAAACCGAGAGGACGGCGTGCGGGTTTCCAACCGAGATAAACGTCGCTTCCCGAAGATCCGACTTTTCGGGCAGGGACGCGGGCGGAAAAAACACGCGGGGGATCCCGAGCGAAGCGCAGACGACGGCCTCGGCGCCCGGCGTGCGGGGAGGCCTCGCAAGATGCACCTGCCGCTCTCCCGAGTCCGTGAAGATCCTTGCCTCAAAGAGCCCGAACAAATGAAAGAGAAGAAGCCCGGCACAGCGCAGGGCGTTTCCGCACATGGCGGCCGCCGAGCCGTCAGCGTTGCGGATCTGCATCCGATAGCCGCTCGCGCCCCCGGGCGAGAGAAAGACGGCGCCGTCCGCCCCGATGCCGGTCTTGCGTTGGCAGACCGCGGCGACCCACTGCCGGAGAGCCTCTTCATCCTCGGGCGTTTTGTCCTCTTCCCGGCAGTTTTTTGCATCTTCCGCCGCTTCACCGCTTTTCCGATGGCTTTTTTCGTCTTTGGGCGCGGCCCCGGCTTTGCCGCCCGGCGACGGGAACCGGTAACGCCCCCACGGGGTCATGTCTTCTTGAGGGCGGCAGGCGACCGCCTCCTCGGCAAAAAAGATAAAATCGTTCCCCGCTCCTTCGGCCTTGAAAAAGTGCATGACGCTTCCTCCGAAAACAGATTCTTTCCAGTATATGCGCGGCGGCAAAAAAAGAGAAAGTCCCCGCCGAAAAAAACATGAGAAAATACGCAGGCTGGCCGCTCAGGTGGGAAGAGAGTCGAGGGCGGGAGAAAAGAGGATGCAGGGAAAACGGGCGGCAGGAAAGCGGAGGCGGTGGGGCGGATCATGGCAGAGAAAAGGAGCGGAAAGGAGAGGCGGAGAGAGGGACGCGCGAAAGCGTAACGGCGTGAGGAGGACGGCAGATAGATGGTCGGGACGGGGGGGCGACGGACGAAAGAGGAGAAAAAAGCGGGCGACAGGAAAGCGGAGGCGGTGGGGCGGAACAGGGCAGAGAAAAACGCGGAAAAGGCAGAAAAACACGAAAAAAAGAAAACCGCCCGGAGGCGGTATGTAAAGTATTTTTTGCAAAATTTGAAACCAAGCGCATAGGGGCGGAGAGGATCCTGCGCGACGGGCGCGGACGCCGGAGGGATCCCGGAAGAAGCGACAGAGAGGACTATTCGAGTTCAAACGCACCGGTATAGAGACGGTAATAGACGCCCTTTTCGGCGATCAGTTTTTCATGACTGCCGCGTTCGATGATCCGGCCGTGGTCGAGCACCATGATCACGTCGGAATTTCGGACGGTGGAAAGGCGGTGCGCGATCACAAAGACCGTGCGCCCTTCCATCAGTTTGTCCATGCCGCGCTGGACGATGGCCTCGGTGCGGGTGTCGATCGAACTGGTGGCCTCGTCGAGGATCATGACCGGCGGGTCTGCCACGGCCGCACGGGCGATCGAGAGGAGCTGGCGCTGCCCCTGCGAGAGGTTGGCACCGTTGTTGGTGAGAAGGGTGGCGTAGCCATCCGGCAGACGGCTGATGAAATCGTCCGCCCCGGCGAGGACGGCGGCCGCGCGGCACTCTTCATCGGTCGCATCGAGGTTTCCGTACCGGATGTTGTCCATGACGCTTCCCGTAAAGAGGTTCACGTCCTGCAAAACAATGCCGAGCGAGCGACGCAGATCGGACTTCCTGATCTTGTTGATGTTGATTCCGTCGTAGCGGATCTTTCCGTCCGCAATATCGTAGAAGCGGTTGATAAGGTTGGTGATTGTGGTCTTTCCGGCGCCCGTTGCTCCGACGAAGGCGACCTTCTGCCCCGGCTCGGCATAGACGCTGATGTCGTGCAGGACGGTCTTTCCTTCCGCGTAGGCAAAGTCGACGTCGGTAAGGCGGACATCCCCGCGGAGCGGCGTGTAGGTCACGCTTCCGTCCGCGTGCGGGTGCCGCCAGGCCCATTGCCCGGTGCGCGAGGCGCTTTCGGTGATCTGGCCGTCTTCCCCGATCGTGGCGTTGCAGAGCGTGACGTAGCCGTCGTCGGCCTCTGGCGCTTCATCCATCAGCGCAAAGATCCGCCCCGCGCCGGCCAGCCCCATGACGATCGAACTGATCTGCTGAGAAAACTGGTTGACGTTCCCCGTGAACTGCTTGGTCATATTGAGGAAGGGGACGATAATGCTGATCGAGAGCGCCATGCCCGAGAGGCAGGGGTTCGGGATGCCGGCAGTCAAGAAGATCCCGCCCGCCGTGGCGATAAAGACGTAGAGCACGTTGCCGATGTTCCCGATGATCGGGCCGAGAATATTGGCGTAGGCGTGGGCGCGGCAACTGTCGCGGCAGAGCGTTTCGTTGAGGACTTCAAAATCGGCGCGGCAGGCGTCTTCGTGCGAGAAGACCTTGATGACCTTCTGCCCGTTCATCATCTCCTGCACGAATCCCTCGGCCGCGGCCACCGAGGTCTGCTGACGGATGAAATATTTGGCGCTCCCGCCGCCCACGCGGCGCGAGACAAACGCCATGGCAAAGACGCCGAGGACGACGACGGCCGTCATCGGGACGCTGTAATAGAGCATGATGAAGAAGACCGAGAGAATGACCGTGCAGGACTGCAAGAGCGCGGGGAGCGAACGCGAGATCAGTTCGCGGAGCGTGTCGATATCGTTGGTATAATAACTCATGATATCGCCGTGCTTGTGGGTATCGAAATAGCGGATCGGCAGATTCTGCATCCCGTCAAACATCCGGCAGCGCAACTTGGTCAAAAAGCCCTGCGTGATATAGGCCATCAGCTGATTGTAGAGCGTGAGGGCGGCAATGGAGAGCAGATAGAGTCCGATCAGCAGAAAGATGAGCGGCATGATCTCCTGCGCGGCGGCGGTGAAATCCCCGCTCTCCTGCCATTTTCCGATCAGCTCAAAGACCTTCTGCAAAAAGACGGCCGGAACGGCGGAAGCCACGGCGAAAAAGAGAATGCAGAAAGCGGTCAGCGGAACCAGAACGGGATAGGAGGAGAAAAGCAGACCGAGCAGACGGCGCATAGGGTGCGGCCGGCTCTTGGCTTTCATCGCTCTTTCGGATCTTATCGGGCTTTCGGGTCTTTTATGCATTTTCATCGTCACCGCCTCCCGTCTTTTGCTGTTCGTAGATCTCCCGGTAGATCGGAGAGGAGGCCAGCAGTTCCTCGTGCCGGCCCGAGGCCGCAATACGGCCGTTTTCAAGGATCAGGATCAGATCGGCATCCATGACCGAGGAAACGCGCTGCGCAATGATGATCTTGGTCGTTTCGGGCAGGTAGGAGGAAAATCCGGCTCGGATCAGGGAGTCGGTGCGGGTATCGACTGCGCTGGTTGAGTCGTCAAGGATCAGCACTTTCGGACGGCGAAGGAGCGCCCGCGCGATACAGAGACGCTGTTTTTGCCCGCCCGAGACGTTGGTGCCGCCCTGCTCGATCTTCGTGTCGTATCGATCCGGGAAGGAGCGGATAAACTCGTCGGCCTGTGCCAGACGGCAGGCCTTTTCAAGTTCGGCGTCCGTGGCGTCCGGGTTCCCCCAACGCAGATTCTCACGGATGGTGCCCGAAAAGAGCAGGTTCTTTTGCAGAACCATGGCGACCGCCCCACGCAGAGTATCGAGGTCGTAACGGCGCACATCGACCCCCCCGACCGAAACGCTCCCCGCCGTCACGTCGTAGAGACGGGGGATCAACTGGACGAGAGAGGTCTTGCCCGAGCCGGTCCCGCCGAGAATCCCGACCGTCATGCCGGGGGCAATATGCAGAGTAAGATCCTCAAGCGCGTATTTCTTCGCTTCGGAGGAATACTTGAAGGAAACGCCCGAGAAATCCACCGAGCCGTCCTTCACCGTACGGACGGGGGAATCGGGGTTTTTGATGACGGGCTCCTCGGTCAGCACTTCTCCGATACGCTGGATCGACTCGGCCGACATCGTGAGCATCACGTAGATGAAGGAAAGCATCATCAGCGACATGAGGATCTGCATCCCGTAGGTCAGCATGGCGGACATCTGTCCGACGTCAATTTCGCTCCCCGTGATGGCGAGGCGCGAGCCGACCGACAGGATAAAGATCATGTTAAAATAGAGGCAGAGGTACATCAGCGGAGAGTTGAGCGCAACGATCGATTCCGCACGGGTGAAGTCGCGGCGGATGTCGTCGGCCGCCCCGGCAAACTTCTTCTTTTCGTATTCTTCGCGCGAAAATCCCTTGACTACCCGCATGGCGCGAACGTTCTCTTCGATCGATTCGTTCAGCCGGTCGTATTTGCGGAAGACCCGGTGGAAGGCGGGCATAGCGCGGCGCGAGATCAGGAAGAGCCCGAAAAGCAGCACCGGCACCACGATGACGAAGGTCGTGGCCAGCGCGCCGCCCATGATATAGGCCATCACGATCGAGAAAATAAACATCAGGGGACATCGGATGGCGGTACGGATGATCATCATGAAGGCCATCTGGACGTTGGAGACGTCGGTCGTCATCCGGGTGACGAGGGAAGCGGAGGAGAATTTGTCAACGTTTTCGAAACTGTAGGCGTTGATTCGCGCAAGCATATCCGAGCGCAGGTTCTTGGCAAAGCCCGAGGAGGCGCGGGCGCACGTGACCCCCGCAATTCCCCCGAAAGAGAGAGACAGGCAGGCCAGGAGGATCAGGATGCCGCCGGTCGAAAGAATGTCGCGCAGTTCGGCCCCGGCTTTCATGCGGTTGACAAGGTCGGCGGTCAGAAAGGGGATGCAGGTTTCCGCGATCGCTTCCCCGACGATAAAAAGGAGCGTCAGCAAGGTGGGTTTTTTATACTCCCGCACGCATGACGCCAGACGTTTGAACATAGCGTATTCCTTCCTTGCAGAATCGCGCCTCACGGGCGCGTCTCCTCTATTATACTGAAATAAATTTATAAAAACAAGCCTTTGCCGGAAGAAAATTTACAATTTTTCGGCCGCCGGCCCCGCTTTACAAAAAGAGGCGGGTATGTTACAATAAGACCGAATGAAAGATTCCGCAAAACGGCGGAAAAGAGTCCGCGCGCCATGAGGCGCAGGGGAAAAGGAGACGACATGGTTACAAAGGCCTACGGCGCCGGCATGATTGGGATCGATGGATTTCCCGTTACGGTCGAGTGTAACGTCAGAAGCACACAGGGGGAGGAACGCTTTGAGATCGTGGGACTGCCCGATACCGCCGTGCGCGAGGCGCGGGAGCGCGTCCGGTGCGCGATGGAGAACAGCGGGTTTCGCCTTGCGGGGCGCGAGATCCTGATCAATCTGGCTCCTGCCAACCGGAAAAAGGAAGGGTCGGCCTTTGATCTGCCGATCCTCTGCGCCCTGCTGGCCGCCGCCGGCCTTTTGCCTAAAGAGGCGATCGGGGAGGAGAATTTCTTTATCGGGGAACTTTCGCTCCTTGGCGAAGTCCGCCCGCAGAACGGGGTGCTTTCGCGCGCGCTGGCCGCCCGCGCGGCCGGAGCGAAGAGGATCTTCGTCCCCCGTGAGAATGCGGCTGAGGCCGCCGTGGTCAGCGGGATAGAGGTCTACGGCGTGCCCGATTTCGCTTCCCTGCACGACCATCTGTGCGGCAAACGCCTCCTGCCGAGAGAGCATTTCGACGAGAATGCCTGCCGCGCTCGCGCCGCTGCCGCGGGGACACCCGATTTTGCCGACGTGATGGGACAGCTCCGCGCCCGGCGTGCCGTCGAGATCGCGGTGGCAGGCGGACATAACCTCCTGCTCATCGGCCCGCCGGGATCGGGAAAATCGATGATCGCCAAACGCATCCCGGGCATTCTGCCTCCGATGAGCTTCGAAGAGGCGCTTGAAACCACGCGTATCCATTCGGCGGCCGGTGAGCCGGTCGACGGGTTGATCCTGCACCGCCCCTTCCGCACACCGCACCATACGGTGAGTGCCGCCGGCATGATCGGCGGCGGTTCGAATCCCCGCCCCGGGGAGATCTCGTTGGCCGATAACGGCGTGCTCTTTTTGGACGAACTGCCGGAATTCTCTCCCTCGGTGCTTGAAACCCTCCGCCAGCCGCTCGAGGACGGCCGCGTGACCGTCACGCGCGTGGCGGCAAAAGTGACCTATCCCACAAACTTTATGCTGGTCTGCGCGATGAACCCCTGCCGGTGCGGTTTTTACGGCGACCCGAACCATCCCTGCGTCTGCCGTCCCGACGATATCCGGCGGTATCTCGGTCGGGTGAGCGGACCGCTTCTTGACCGGCTGGATCTGCAGGTCGAGGTCCCGGCACTCGCCTACGCCGAAATGCACGGCGCCCCGGCCGAATCCTCGGCGGCAATGGCCGAAAGAGCCGAAAAGGCGCGCCGCTTTGCCGCTGATCGCTTCCTCGCGGCGGGCGACAGATCGGTGCAGAACGCCCGCATGGACAGCGCCGCCCTGCGGCGACATTGCGCGCTCGACGAGGAGGGCTCCGCTCTGCTCAGCGAGGCCTTTGATCGCCTCGGCCTTTCGGCGCGGGGGCACGATAAGATCCTGCGCATTGCGCGCACGATCGCCGATCTTGCCGGAGAAGAAAAGATCGGTGCGATGCATTTAGCCGAAGCCATTCAATATCGGACGCTTGACCGGAAATACTGGAGAGGGACAGAAGAATGAGCCGGAAGAAAAAAAGAAAAAAGACTGCGCCTGCCCGCCGGACGGGCGGCGAGGCGGCAAAAAGAGAAATGAACGCAAAGAAAACTTTACAAACAAAACAGATCCTGCTGATCGTGGTGGCGGCGCTCCTTGTCGCAGGGGCGGTGCTGGCGCTCTGCCTGATCCTTGGCCGCCGGGACGCCACGCCGCCGTCGGGAGGGGCCTCGGCCGCCGTGACCGAATACGACTCGGCAGGACACACGCTCCGCTACGCCGAGATCACCGTAAAGAACTACGGGGTCATCAGCATAACGCTCGACGAGACGGTGGCCCCACTGACTGTTGCGAATTTTATTTCGCTTGCCGAGAGCGGATTCTACGACGGGCTGACCTTCCACCGGGTGATCGAGGGCTTCATGATCCAGGGCGGCGACCCCGAAGCGAACAGGACGGGCGGCCCGGGCCATACCATCACCGGGGAGTTTTCGGCCAACGGATTTGACAACGATCTGCCGCATCTGCGCGGCGTGCTTTCGATGGCGCGCGCTTCGGGTTACGACACGGCCGGGAGCCAGTTCTTCATCATGCAGGAGAAAGCCGCGCACTTAGACGGAAAGTACGCCGCCTTCGGCTGGGTGACCGCCGGGATGTCGGTCGTGGACGCCATCTGTGAAAAAACGCCGGTCACCGATTTGAACGGAACGGTGGAGAAGGCGAAACAGCCGGTGATCACCTCGGTTCGCATCCTGCCTTACCTGCCTTAGGAAAACCGCCTGTGGCTTCGTTACCGCCGGGACGCGGGGCACTCGACGTAGGTGACTACGCCATCGTGCCCCTTGCCCGCCGGTGCCTCGCCACAGACGGTTTTCCGTCGGCAGGTCTTCTTTTTTACGTCCTTTCCCCGCCACAGGCGGTTTTTCGTCGGCAGGTCTTTTTTTTGCGTCCTTTCCTCGCCACAGACGGTTTTCCGTCGGCAGGTCTTTTTTTGCGTCCTTTCCTCGCCACAGACGGTTTTCCGTCGGCAGGATTTTCTTTTTTTACGTCCTTTCCCCGCCACAGCCGGTTTTCCGTCGGCAGGTCTTCTTTTTATGCTTTCCTCCCGCCGCAGGCGTTTTCGGGCGGTGGGCTTTCCTCTTGAAAAACGACCCGCGGCTCGTTTGGCCGGCAGGTCGTTTTCTTTTTTGCCATGGCTCTCGCTTTGCATGCATTTTCCTTTTGCATGGTGGGGGTGGGGGGGTGTGAAGGCCGCGGTGGTGCGGGGTGGCGGTGGTGTGAAGGGCCGCGGTGGTGCGGGGAGGCGGGCCGCGGGGTACGGAGAGGCGGGCCGCGGGGGTCGCGTGGGCAAGGCGTGAAGGGGCGCTTGCCCCGATCCGG
>CASDOQ010000032.1 GCA_949282345.1 uncultured bacterium
CAACTACTGCCCGGACGTGATCATCACGCACCGCACCAACGACTATCACGCCGACCACCGCGCGGTGGGACAGCTCGTGCAGGACGCGGCGTATCTGCTCATTGTACCGCACGAATGTCCCGACGCGCCCGCCATGCGCCGTGAGCCGGTCATCCTCTTCTTTGAAGATGCCTTTCAGGAACCGCCTTTCCGGATGGATATCGTGGTGGCGATCGACAGTGTGGTTGAAAAGAAGTTCCGCAGCGCTTCGCTGAACGAATCGCAGGTCTATGAGTGGCTCCCCTATACCTATGAGCGCGAAGTACCGCCGAAGTCGGCCGGCGACGAAGTCCGTTTTGCCTGGATGGTCGGACGGCGGTTCACCCCCGAAATGAGCGACGAGGAGATCCTGAAAGAGAAGTTCGGATACGGCCCCCGCTTTGCGAAGCCCGCCGCCCGCTACCGGCAGGCGCTGATCGCCCGCTACGGGGAAGAACGCGGCCGCGCCGTGCGCTACGCCGAGGCCTTCGGGGTCTCGGAATACGGCGCCCCCTTTGACGGGGAAGTCAAGGCGGTATTCGACAGGCTGTAAAAAAGCGGCAGGGTTCTCCTGCCGCTCTTTGCTGTTTTGGGGCTCAATCTCTGCTTGCCGCCTGATTCTGATTACCGCTCGATGATAAAGCGGTCTTCTTCGGAAAAGTCGACCACGGTGCAGTCGTTCATGTAGGTGCACTCGGGCAGGACGATCATGGCGCAAAGTTCGGGAATGTCAGCCGGCAGAGGGGCCAGATGCCAGACGCAGGCGTTCATCTTGACCAGCGTGTGCTTCGGCACGAGGAAGGCGCGGGTATACGCGGGGAGAGGCTTTCCGGCCGAGGGGGGGGCCACGTGCAGGATCATGTCGCCGTTCAGCGGGAGGATGATCTCGCAGGTGGTGGTATGATACTCGGCCTGTGTGATCTCCATGACGGCGGGCTTTTTTACCAAGATCGGAGAAAAGGCGACCTGATGCTCTTCGTGTGCGGTCACGCGGTCGGGGAAGAAACGGTGAAGTTCGCCGGAGAGCGGATAGCCGTCCGGGTGCTCCATGTCGTAATATTGACCGAAGGGCGCAAAAGCCTCATGGGTCAGGGGTTCTACCTTGATAGTTCTCATTGAAGGCCTCCTTGGTTTTTCTTCTATTATACGACGCAGGGAAAGAAAAATCAAGAGGAAAACGGTGCAAAAGCAAAAGATAAAAGCAGTTTTGTAAATAATACATTACAAAACGAAGAGTACGGTTGCAGAGAGGAAAGGACGGAAAGCAGATGAACCGCGTGACGCTGATCAGTGTGGGAACGCTGAAAGAAAACTATTGGAAGGAGGCCGTGGCCGAATACAGGAAACGGCTGGGTGCATTTTGCCGCTTTGAAGAGGTGAATCTACGTGAAGAGAATATCCGGGAAGAAGACAATCCCGCCGCGGTGAGAGACGCGTTGGAGGCCGAGGGGGAACGCATTCTCCGTGCGATTCCGGAGGGGGCGTTTACCGTGGCGCTATGCGTGGAGGGGCGTTCCTGCGATTCTCCGACGCTTGCCCGTTTGCTCGGGGAGGGGTGCGACCGGTGCGGACGCGCCGTTTTTATCATCGGGTCTTCGCACGGGCTTTCTCCGGTGGTGAAGGAAAGAGCCGATCTGCGGCTTTCGGTCAGTGCGCTGACCTTCCCCCATCAGCTGATGCGCCCGCTTCTGATGGAGGCAATCTATCGCTCTTTTTCCATTCTGGCGGGGAAAAAATACCATAAATAACAAGAAAACAATTCTCCCCGGAGTCATGTGCAGCCCGATCCCGTCGCGCTGCGCGTTTTTTTTCGGTAAAAACCTTGAAAACACTTGACAACGGACGGCGTTATGTGTCACGATAAGGTAATGGAAAATTTGTTTGGGATTGCCAAAAGAAAAAGGAGAACCTTGCGATGAATGAAAAACTGAAGATCGGAGTTATCGGATGCAGCGGTATGGCGCAAAGCCACATGGGCGGAGTTGCCGGAAATGCCGACGCCGAGCTGACTGCCATTTGCGATATTGACCCCGAAAAACTGAAAGAAGCGGCGGCGCGTTACCCGGATGCCCGGCAATATACGGATTACCGGGAACTGCTGAAAAGCGACGTGGACGCTGTTATTATTGTCACGCCCGACCAGTTGCATGCCGAAATGGCGGTGGCTTCGCTGGAGGCCGGCAAGCATGTTCTTTGCGAAAAGCCGCTCGCCCTGACGATCGACGATTGCCGCGTGATTCTGGACGCGGCAGATAAATCCGATAAAAAATTCATGGTCGGCCAGATATGCCGCTTTACGCCCGGTTTTGTCGGAGCGAAAAAGATTATTGACGAAGGCGGGATTGGCGAACTGGTGTTTGTCGAATCCGAATATGCTCATGACTACAAGCATATCTATGAGGCGGCGGCCGGAACCTGGCGCAACGATCCTCTGCGCAACGGGGTTGTCGGCGGCGGGTGCCATGCCATCGACCTTTTGCGATGGGTTGCCGGGGATGCTGTGGAAGTCACGGCTTATGCCAACCGCAAAATCCTGTCCTCTCTCCCATACGACGATAATACCATTGCCATCCTGAAATTCCCGAAAAACGTCATCGGAAAAGTCTTTGTTTCGGTCAGTTGCAAACGCCCGTACACCATGCGCTCGGTCTTCTACGGCACGAAGGGCAGTATCGTGACCGACAACACCAGCGACCATTTTGACTGGTGGCACGAGGACGAAAACGGCACTTTGGTGCAAAAGACCGTTCCGGTGGATATCAACAACCACAATACCGCCGGAGAATTTCATGAGTTCTGCCGGATTATCAAAGAAGATCTGCCGGTCGAGACGACGGCGCTGGAAGGAACCAAGACCGTTGAGACGGCGTTGGCCATTGTCGGTTCCGCCGACCTCGGGGGAGAAAAGGTCGTCCTGAAACAGGGATAATCTCCCGGGCCTTCTTCCGCATTTCGATCCGTAAAAGAAACGCCGCTTGTACGAAAAGTTACAGGCGGCGATTTTTTTATTTTCGGGGGGTGCGACAGAGGTTCAGAAGGGGCCGGGCGGTGTTTTTGGCGGTGAGAGAGGGCGCGCGGGGCGGGTCAAAAGTGCATGGCATGCCGGGTCAGCCGACCGCTAAGCCAGAAAAGATCCGCCGCATCGAGCAGAAAAACGAAGAGGATCGCGCCGCAGAAGAGGGGGATCCAGGCAACCTTCTTCTGCCGTTCGAGGATCTTTTGCCGCAGAAATTCATATTCCTCCGGGACGCAGCCGGGCGGGGGCGTTTCGGACGGAGGAGTAAAGAGCATCCCGCGGGTGCTGACGACGTACACGATTGTCATCACGGCAAAAATGCCGACGTAGACCCAAAAGACGGCATTGAAGAAAAGGATATAGATGCAAAGATAATATACGGCCCACAGCGCGGCGGAAAAAGCAAAGAAAAGCAGGAGCGAACGAAGGCCGCGACGGGATGGCGTCGGCAATTTCACGGGCGGATCCTCCGGGCTTCGAGATAATAGCGTTTGTCGCGGGCGTGTCCCATCGAGAAGGTCTTGCGCGGAAGAGGACCGTTTGCGGCGATAGCCGGGAAGAGTTCTTCTTTTTTCATTCCCGAGAAGAGGAAGCCCACGGCTCCCGGCTGGGAAGCCAGGGCGCGCAGGGAGGCTTCATCGTGGATATAATCGACCGTGAGGCCGGGATGCGAGAGAAGATAGTCGTCGAGAAACGCCTGCAGCGTACCGATGGGCTGAACGTGGGTGCCGTGCGGCAGGGTCAGGACCTCTTCCCGCGTGCCGCTGACCACGGTGAAGGTCTCCGCGGGATAACCGGGGGTTGCGTGAGAGGCCGCGTAAGCGCGGAAGGCGTCGGCGATCTCACGACGGTCGGCCCCGAAGACGACGCGGTAGATCGGTTCAAAATCGAGTGCCGGGTCGTGCAGATTGACGATCTCACACAGGGCGAAACGGGCGGGATGCCCGGCGGCCGCCTCTTTTCCGATGGCGGCCTTGATGGCTTCGTAGCAGGCTTTGGCGGTGGCGAGAGAATGGTTCCCATCCCCAACGGCGAAGAGGAAGGGATGGTCGGAACTGCCGTATTTCTTCTCCTGCGCTTCGGGGGAGGACAGGGCTTCCAGCGCCGCCTCAACCGCCAGCAGGCCGGCGTTGTCGAGCCGCGAGCCGCGGATATGCCCGCCACCGAGCATCAGGTCAAAGTCGTAGAGTGGAGTGAAGGACGCCCGGCGCTTTTCCTGCGCTTCGATGACCGTCCCCTCCGGGTCGTCGAGCAGCAGCATGATGTGCGGAAGTTCAAGAGGCGCTTCCCGACGGATCTCTACGCGCGGCGGGATCCGTTCCAGTACCGTTCCCTCGGTTGCCCGGATAGGGAGGACGGCATCCTTCTCATAACTGTATGCCTCCAGATCGACCATGCCGACAAGGCCGAGCCGGCAACGCCCGTCCGGGCAGGTGCGCTCCACAAGGATCATGGAGTCCGGCAAGGTATGGAAAAAGCCGACGCTCATCAGGCGTCGCATCTCGGCGTTGATCAACGGGATCCGTTCGGCACGCTCGCCGAGAAAAGACTCCGGCAGGATCATGCGCAGGGCGGAAGGGGCTCCGCCGACAAATTCTTCCGCTTCTTTCCAGTACTCCGGCTCCGCGGTGAACTGATCACAGGCGATGCAGGCGTATCTCTCCCCGTCACAGGAAGAAAAATCGGGGAGAAGCATAGAGGCGGGATAAAAGCAGGTGTGTTTCATAAAAATTTCCTTCTTTTATTTTTTGGTTTTTGCATAATCGGGCAGGAGAGGGACACAATAAGAACGGGATACGGAGACGGGCCTTACAGAGTGCGGTCGGTTTCCGATTCCCGCACTCGTGTTTTCGGAGGAATCCCGTCTCATGCAACAAGATCTTCCCACAGGCTTTGTGATGGAGTTGGCGAAGAATAAACAGGCGATGCAGGGGTTTTCCGCCCTTACGGAATCGGAACGCGACCGTGTGGTCGCAAGGGCGCGCCTGGCACGCACGAAGGCGGATATGCGGTTGATCGTTTCATCTCTTTGCCGTACGGTCAGCGCGCAGGAGTTCTTTTGACAGCCCGTTGATATAACTGTCACGAAAGCCCGGGGCCGGTCTGCGTTGTTACGCAGACCGGTTTTCTTTATGTCCGGAAGCCGGAAACCGGGCCGCTGAAGGCGCGGATCGCCTCTTGGTACCGGGGACGGGGCAATCGGCGGATCGGGTTTTGCGCGGGCGGGAGGCGGGGCTTTCGGGCGGGAGACGGGATTTTCAGGCGGGGGATCGGTCAAAGGGACCGGACCGGAACTTCGGCAGTCCGCCGGACGGCTCATTTCCTCCGGCGGGCAAGACGCGCGCATTCGGCGCTGAGTGCCGCGAGAAATTCATCGGCTTCCTCGCGCGTGTTGCGGTGCGAGAGGCTGATCCGGATGGCGCAGTCAGCTTCTTCTTCCCGGCAACCGAAGGAAAGGAGCGCGGAGGCTCCGACGTGGCCGTGTGAGGAACAGGCCGAGCCGCTGGAGACCGAGATCCCGCGTGCCGAGAGGGCGTGAAGCATGACCTCGCTCCGGATGCCCGGGAGGATCAGACAGAGGATATGCGGGGCAGAGCGCGGCGGCAAGAGAGGCCGTACCTCGGCCAGAGCGGCCTCGCTCTGAATACGGGCGATGAGATAATCACGCAACTGTCGCGTTTGTTCGGTAAATTCCGCAAAGTTTTCTTTACAATAGAGGCAGGCTTCTCCGAAGGCGGCAATGCCGGGGACGTTTTCGGTTCCCGAGCGGAAACCTTCTTCCTGTCCGCCGCCGAGGATCAGTGGGGAGATGCCTTTTTGAGTCAGGAGCGAGCGGTCGATATACAGGGCGCCGCATCCTTTCGGCCCTTCGATCTTGTGCGAGGAGACGGTAAGCAGACCGATGCCGAGCCCGCGTACCGAAAACGGCACTTTGAAAAATGCCTGCGTGGCGTCGACGTGCAGGGCGCAGTCCGGGCATTTCTCTTTGATCAGACGGCGGACGGCGGCGATATCGTAGAGGGCGCCGGTCTCGTTGTTGACCATCATCACCGAGACGAGGATGACATCGGGCGTCAGCTTGTCTTCCAGGGCAGCAAGGTCGAGTTCTCCGCCGACGGTCGGGATCTCTTCGACCGTCATTCCCTCGCGCCGCAGGGCGGCCAGAGGGCTGTTCACCGAGGCGTGCTCTCCGGCACTCGTCAGGATCTTTTTGCCCCGGTAGCGCTCTTTGGCGTGCGCGCGGCCGAAGAGGGCAAGATTGTTGGCTTCGGTTCCCGATGCGGTAAAAACGATCGCCCCGTCCTGCGCGCCGACCGAGGCAAGGAGGATCCGCCGGGCGTTTTTCATCACGTCCTCCGCATCCTTGCCGATGGCGTGCAGGGAGGAGGGGTTACCGAAGTGCGAAAGGCTGACGGCATTGTAGATATCGAGCGCGCGCCGGCAGATCGGCGTGGTGGCACTGTTGTCAAAAT
The DNA here is from genome assembly GCA_949282345.1 of uncultured bacterium. Classification (GTDB taxonomy): domain Bacteria; phylum Bacillota; class Clostridia; order Oscillospirales; family CAG-272; genus UBA1740. Next base: position 6,508 of record CASDOQ010000032.1, read on the forward strand.
AAATCATGAAAACCTCAGTTGAAAGTGAAATGCGCAAGCAGGGTTTCAAGGGCACCGGCGCGGTAGCCTTCAAAGGTGTCGGCGCGCGCGGTCAGGGTGAGGGTGTAGATATAGGTCCCGCGCACCGTCATCAGTTCCACGGCGTGGTAGGAATGGCCGCCGCGGGTAAAGTCGTATTCGTAGCGTGCGGCGCTCTGCCCGCCGAGGCGGTAGAGGATCTCATCCTTTTCTTTCTGCTCGTAGCTGACCGAGAAATTCTCGTAGAGCGTCGCGTAGGAGGTCTTGCGCGCTTCCCAGTATTCGCCGATCGTATTCTGTTCCGGGATCGTGTAGGCGAGTGTGATGACGGCATCCCCGGCCGACGAAACTGCCGTGGTGATCCCGGTCGAAAGATCGGGGCGGAAGTCCTCGGGGACCAGGAGCGTATAGCGTGAGATCTTCGGGTCGGACGCCAGAATCAGCCCGTCCTCGTTCTTTTCGGGTGCTTCTTGGGTCGCCTCGCCGGCACTGCCCGTGAAGGAGAAGGCTGCGGCGGCGTTCAGGGCGGCTTCAGCGTATCGGTCGAAATACGTGACCTGCCCCGAAGGAATCGTGTTTTTGGCCGTGTAGGTCAGCAGATAGATCTGCCCGTCCCGGGCGGTGATGAGTTGCATGAATTTATAGGGGGTATCGCCGATCTTGGCCGTATACACGCGGCAAACGGCCGTCTGTCCGCCGAAATCGGCCTCCTCGGAACTTTCCTCTGGGACCGGGGCGTACTCGGGCAGACGTGCGCGCAGTTCTTCTTCTCCCGCAGCGAAATAGCCGGACGGGGTCAGATCGCTCGTGACACGGACGAAGGTGATGTTGGAGGGGTCGACCGCCGAGACCGAGGCGGTGACAATGCCGCCGGCGGTCGTGACGTCCCATCCCTCGGGGGCATAGAAGGTGTATCCGTTCCCCTTCTCGGCCACTTGCATTCCGTCGGGAATCGGCTTGGAAGGGAGATTGCTGCTGCAGGAGAAGAGCGGCAGGACAAAAGATACGGCGAGCAGAAAGGCCGAAAGAGACAGAAAAGATTTCTTCATCGGAGAGCCTCCGTTTCCGCACGGACGGCGGCCTCGGTCGCCTTCATGGCTTCCAGCACTTCGGCGAGCAGGCGGTCGAGTTCCCAGCCAAGCTGTTCCGCCCCCCGGGCGATCACGTCCCGGGAGCAACCGGCGGCGAAATGCTTGTCCTTGAATTTTTTGCGGAGGCTGGAGACCTCCATATCGGTGCAACTTCCCGACGGGCGCATCCGGGCGGCGGCGCCGATAAGACCGGTCAGTTCATCCGCCGCGAACAGGATCTTTTCGATCTCGTGCTCGGGCGCGACGTCACAGCAGATGCCGTAGCCGTGTGAACAGACGGCGTGGATCAGTGACTCGTCCGCGCCGGCCTCCCGCAAAAGATCGGGGGCTTTTTTGCAATGTTCCTCCGGATAAAGCTCATAGTCGATATCGTGTAAAAGACCGACCGTCGCCCAGAAGTCGGCCTCCTCGCCGTAGCCGAGTTTTTCGGCAAAATAGCGCATAACGGCCTCGACCGTCAGGGCGTGGACGAGATGAAAGGGTTCTTGGTTATAGCGCCGCAGGGCGGCAAGCGCTTCACTCCTTGTCATGGGATCTCTCCTTTTGGATTCTTTTGTTTTTTACGGTATCCCGATGCTTTGATCCCGGGCCTTTCGGGATCGGTCATCGGTCTTTTCAGTGCAGGCGACAGAGAGCCGCAAAAGCGCGGCCGCGCTCGGCGTAATCCGAGAACTCGTCAAAACTGGTGGCGGCCGGTGAGAGAAGGATCGCGCCGCCGGGAGGAGCGAGACGAAAGGCCGAACCGACCGCATCGGCCAGCAGGGGCGCGCGCACGACCGTAAGTCCCGAATGCGTCTCTTCCTTGCGGCGGAGGAGCGCCTCGTGGATCTGCCCGGCACATTCTCCTGTCACGACGACCGCGCCGGCGTACTCGACGAGCGCATCGGCCAGCGGGGCAAAGGAAAGATTCTTTCCCCGACCGCCGACAATGACAACGGGCTTGCCGGGAAAAGAAGAAAGCGCGGCGGCCGTGCGGGCCGGGGTCGTGTCGATCGAAGAGTCGTAACAGCGGATCCCGTCGAAAGTTCCGACGTATTCCATCCGATGGGGGGCGCCGCGGAAACGGCGCACGGCCTCTTCCATGGCTCCGGGCGGCACCTCGGAGAGGCAAAGCCCGGCGGCACAGAGCGCGTTTTCAAGATTATAACGTCCGGGCAGAGGCAGTGCTTTGACCGGGAAAAGACGCACGGCCCGACCGATATCGGCCGTGACCCAGCCGTCCTCGACGAAAACGCAGGGAGCGTCCCCGGCCGGCTTTTTTGTAGAGGAAAAGAGCAGGGAGTCGGTCGTTCCGGCCATTTCTGCCGTCGGCGCACAGTCTGCGTTCAGGACGGTCAGCGCGCCGAAAACATGGCTTTTGGCTTCGGCATACTCGCGCATATCGGTATGCCAGTCCAGATGATTTTCGGAAATATTGGTGATGGCGGCGCGGTAGGGGTGGGGGAAAAAGTCCATGAGCTGAAAACTGGAAAACTCACACACGACCGCGTCATCGGGTTTCATGATGTCGGCATAGGGAAGCAGGGGCATCCCGATATTTTCTCCGACGAAGCAACGCCGACCGGCGGCGCGGAACATCGCGCCCGTCAGCATCGAGGTGGTGGTTTTGCCGTCACTGCCCGTCACGGCGTAGAGTGGGGCGGGGCAGAGCAGGGTAAAGAGGGCCGCCTCGCTGAGAAGCAGGGCTCCCGCTTCGGCAGCGCGCAAAAGTTCCGGGACGTCGGGACGCAGGGAAGGAGTGCGGAAGATGACCGCTTCCCCGATCGCCTCCAGATACCCCGATCCCGTCAGAAAGCGGACCCCGCAAAGATCGGCCGAGGCGGGGATATGCAGTTCGGCCCGCGGGCGGCGGTCACGCACGCTGATATTTTTCACCCCGTGCGCCAGCAGCCAGGAAAGCAATGCGAAATTCGAGCGACCCGCCCCGCAAAGGGCGACGCCGCCCTGCCGCATCCGTTCCAAAAGCTCACCGGCTTTTTTGGCATTGCTTTCACGTCCTTTGGCATCTCCGTCTTGAGAAAACCGAAAATTACACATATTCTATTATATGCGTTTTTTTGTGCCTTTGCAACCGTTAATTTGTAAATTCCCGGTTACGTTCCGGACATAAAGGTGCGGTTTGGTCAAAAAAAGGTTGACAAGGGGCGTATCGCATGCTACTATGGCAGAGAAGGAGCCGCCGCGCTTCCCCTACATACGGCGCGTGCGGGAAAAACCCATGCTTCTGCCCGGTATCCTCGTCGCGCTGACCTGTTTTTTCATGATCCTCGGGGTCCTGCTTTTCCCGAAGATCAGACTCTTCGGTCTTTCGCTCTCCTCGTTTTGGGTGATCACGGTCACGGGAGCGATCCTCTTGCTCCTCACGGGATGCGTCAGCCTGCCTGCGCTCGGCGCGGCGCTTTTTTCAGACAGCGCGGTCAATCCTCTCAAAATTCTCGTGTTGTTTATCAGCATGACCCTGCTCTCGGTTTATCTCGACGAGGTGGGGCTCTTTCGGTATCTGGCCACCCGGATGCTTCGGCACGCAGGGCACAGCCGCGTAAAACTCTTTGTTTTCCTGTATCTGACGGTATCGGTACTGACGGTCTTTACTTCCAATGATGTCATCATTCTGTCTTTTACGCCGTTCATCTGCTATTTCTGCGCCGCCGCCCGGATCGACCCGATCCCCTACCTCACGGCCGAATTTGTTGCCGCTAATACCTGGAGCATGGCGCTTATCATCGGAAATTCGACCAATATCTATCTGGCTTCTGCGGCCGGGGTCGGATTTTTTGAATATATGAAGGTCATGTTCCTGCCGACGATCGCCGCCGGAACGGTAGCCGGCGGAGCCCTTTATCTTCTTTTTTCGCGGAGCCTGCGCGAACCGATGACCGCTCCCGAAGCGCCGCTCTTGCGCCCCGACCGCGCCCCGCTCCTCATCGGGGTGGCAGATCTCGGGATCTGCACGCTCCTTTTGGCTGTCGGGGGGTATATCGGCCTGCCGATGTGGCTGGTGGCGGCCGGGGCGTTCCTCAGCCTCTGCCTCTTCGTCTGCGGGCTGGGGGCCGTTCGCCGGACTCCCCCGGCGATCCTTCTCCGTCTTTTCCGCCGCGCACCGTGGGAACTCGTTCCTTTTCTGCTTTCGATGTTCACGATTGTCACCGCCCTCAATGAGAGCGGTATCACGCAACGTGTCTCGGAAATGATACAAAGTGAAAACAATACTTTGCTTTTTGGGGTCGCGTCGTTTCTGGCCGCCAATTTAGTCAACAATATTCCGATGAGCGTACTCTTTTCTCCGATCCTGACGGCGCTCCCCGCCGCGAGTATCCGCGGGGCGCTTTACGCGACGGTGGTCGGCTCAAACGTCGGGGCCTTCTTCACGCCGATCGGGGCGTTGGCGGGGATCATGTTCAGTTCGATGCTCCGGGAGCACGGGGTACGCTTCGGCTTTTCGCGCTTCCTTCGGATGGGGGTGGCGGTGGCCGTCCCCGCGCTCTTTGCCGCCCTCGGGGTGCTTTGCCTTACGGTATGATCCGCCCGGCGTTTCCGATTTTCAACTTTTCGGCGGCGGTCTGCGCACAGACGACACGGGCGGGCTTCTTCCTTCATAGAATGATAACGGGGTAAGCCCCCGAATATCAGAAGGAGATCCTGTTACTATGGCAACTATTACCAATCAGGCCACGCTGTCTTACGGCGGCAACATCCTGACTTCCAATATTGTGACCGGAGAACTGGTTGAGGTTCTCACCGGGAGCAAAACCGCTCTGCCGCAGACCTATCGGCGCGGAGAAACGGTCACTTATATCATTACGGTGCAGAATTCCGGCACCACCCCCGTCACCGGCGTGACGATAAGCGATAACCTCGGCGCCTATTCCTTCAACACGACCACGCTGACCCCGGCGGCGTATGTCGATGGCTCGCTCCTTTATTATGTGAACGGCAATTTGAGCGCAACCCCTGCCGTTACGGCAGGGCCGCCGCTTTCCGTGACCGGCTTGACGGTTCCGGCCGGGGGCAATATCACGCTCGTTTATCAGGCGAAACTGAATGAGAACGCACCGCTTGCCACCGGATCGACCGTGACAAACACCGCAACCATCAGCGGAACCGGCATTGCCACCCCGGTTGCACTGACGGAAACCGTGACAGCCGCCGAGGCGCTCGATCTTTCGATCAGCAAGGCGATGTGTCCGGCTACCGTGACGGAAAACGGGCAGATCACTTACACGGTCACGGTGGAAAATTACGGAAACCGAGCGGCCGTGGCCGCTGATAATATCGTGATCAGCGATACCTTTGACCCGGTGCTCAATCCGTTGAGCGCGACCTTCAACGGAACGGCCTGGACCGAAGGCACACAGTACACCTATTCCCCGGCTAACGGGCAGTTTTCTTCCGCTGCCGGAGCGGTTACGGTGCCGGCCGCGACGTATACCCGCAACCCGACTACCGGCGCATACAGCGTAGTGCCGGGGGTCAGCGTCCTGACCATCACGGGAACCGTCTGAACGAAGCGGCCCGCCCGACCGACAGCCGCCCGATAGGGAGCCGCCCGACCGACAGCCGCCCGATAGGGAGCCGCCCGTCGGCATCTGCAAAAAGAACCGCCCGCGGGCGGTTCTTTTTTACAAAAACATTTTTTCGGCGTGCCCGGGCGTTCCTTCTGGAGATCGGTCTTTGCCATTCCGCTCTCAAGGCGCGGGCTTTCCCCGGGAACCGATCACCGGCGGCTCAGCCCTCGGGATATTTTTCCAAGAACATCTTGCGCGCGCAATTCAGGCGGTGGGCGTTGTTCAGCAGAGAATAATAGTTGACATCGGTGGTATGCAGCCACGGCACGGCGATAAAGCCGAGCAGATGTTCGTCACACAGGTTTTCTTCCATGAAGAGCCAGACGGTCTGCGCGATATTCTGGCGGAAGCACCAGTCGGTGGCGCAGGGAATCTGGTCATAGCCGAGTTCGTGAAAATCCAGATAGGACTGATACCCGATCTGCGGATAGCGGCCGTCTTTGCCTTTTGGCTGGATCTTTTCGTACCGCCAGTTGGACTGCACGCATTCCTTCGGCATTTTGCGGACAAAGGAATCGGGATGGCCCCAGTAGTAATCGCTCCATACCCACGGGCGCGCTCCCGCTTTTTCCACTTTATCGAACATGAAGTACAAATCTTCCCACCACAGTTTATCGCAACGGATGGTCGTGATCGCGCCGTGATGATCGGGGAAATCTTCTTCATCCATTCCGAGATGGAAGAGGCGCGGATGGTCAAAGACCTCGCAGACCTCGCCGATCAGGTCGGAGACGACCTCGTAGTACTTCGGCGAGGAGACCATACGGCTGTATGGCCCCAGCCAGTCGTCGTGGCAGGTGGAAAAGTTCAGTTTCGGGATCGGTTCGATGCCCATGCCGCGCAGGCGCGCCAGCTCGGCGCTCAGCTCTTCCCGCGACCAGGAACCCGGGATTGCCAGTTCGGGGTGCGACTCAAAGCGCAGACCCTCTCCGATATCGATGACAAGCGTATTGATTCCGAAGGAGGGAAGCTGATCGGTCACGCGCCGCCATACGTCTTTATCGGTATCGAGGGTCGGGGTGTAATAAGCATCTTCACACTGGTTGGGACGGCCGTAAGTTTCCGAATACTCATCTCTCCACATGTGGGTGCCGAGTTGCAGAAAGTAAGTCCACATTCTTTCCATAGTTTTATGTCCTTTCCGGCACCGGGAATTCCGTGCCGTTTGAATTCGGGAGCCGGCCGTATCGTATCCGCGCCGCTTCCCTTACTTGCATTGTAGCATAACCGGGGGGCGGAGAGTTAGCAGAATCCGCGAAAAAAGTTGCAGAATCGGGGAATGACACCGGGGGCTACAGAGAGCGAAAGCAAGACCCGGAAGAGAACGGGCAGGGGGCGCTCGGGGGAGAAGAACGAAAAAACCGCCCGGGCGGGCGGCAGAGGTGAAAAGAGGGGCATTCTGGACGGCGGCATTCCCAAGGCGGCGGCATTGCGGGACGGAATTCCCGGAAGACCCGGGAGATCGGGAAGACGGGAAGTTATTCTTCCGGCCCGGAGGCGTCCGGGGGAGGATTGTTGTCGGAAAGATCGTCGTCGATCCTGACGGCCTGACGGCGGGTGGAGGGCGAGTGGCCGGTGCGTTTTTTGAAGAGGGCGGAGAAGTGCGGCAGGGAGGAAAAACCGGCGGCGTTGGCGGCTTCGGTCACGCTCGCACCGAGCAGGAGCTGTTCCTCTGCCAGGTGGATCTTCAAGTCGATATAATAATCCATGATGCCGCGGCCGTACTGTCGGCGGAAGGTCTTTTGCAGGGCAGAGGGGCTCAGCGAAAAATGCCGGCCGATGTCCGCTGTGGAGAGGTTGCCGCCGAGGTTCTCGCGCAGGTAGGCCACTACATACGCGTTCCGCTCCCGGTCGGCAGGGGAGGGCTCCTGCGCCGGGATCTTCTGGAAACGCCAGACGATATGGTACAGGAAGGATTCAAGCACCGACTTGAGGTAGGCCAAGGCTTCGGGTGGCTCATCCGCGGAAAAGCGCTTGATCATGGCGGAGCCGTCCGCCCATTCAAAGCAGGGATGGATCTCTTTGAGCGCGTTGAAAAAGAAGGCGGCCTCCTCGGCGGTCAGATCGACCGGCACGCCGCCCGGCAGCATATCGGTCTGCCCCCGGAGAGAAAAGAGCAGGGAGCAGGAGATGCAACGGGTCGATTCGGGATCCAGGCGCAGGTGGCGCAGTCCGGGAGGGAAGAGGATCATTTCGCCGGCGTGCGCGTCGATCCGTTTGCCGTCCAGCAGGATGGCGGTGGCCCCTTCCCGAACGAGGAGGATCTCGAAAAAAGGATGCGTTTCCTCTGGAAAGGAATCTTTCCTCGGAAAATGCGAAATATACAGCCCGTAAAAGGTATCGACCGAAAAAGGAGCCGACACGGCGGAGGGGACGTAGGAAATTTCGCTCATAACTGTCTCCGTTTTTATAAATCGGGTCGCGGATTTTGTATTGACTTTCCGCATTCCCTCGGATATAATAAGCTTTACTTTCATTATAATACGAATGTTCGGAAAAAACAAGTGAAAAGACAGAAGTCTTTTGAAGACGGAGCAAAATCATGATGTACAGCATCGCCGATTACGATCCTTTTTCCGATGGGGTGAATTTTGATGATAAGGCGTTCCAGACGGCCATCGACGCCTGCGCGGCGGCCGGGGGCGGAACCGTCTTCGTGCCTGCTTCCACTTATGCGCTTTGCGGAGTGGTGCTGAAGAGCCGCGTGCATCTGCAATTTGAAGAAGGGACCGTCCTGCTCGGAAGTCCGGCTTTTGAGGACTATCCGGAGGATGAGCCGATCGGGGACAACATCTACCAGGACCTTTCCCATACCTGCTACCGCAAGTCGCTCTTTTTTGCCGAAGATGCCGAGGAGGTCAGGATGGAGAACGTTCGGATCCTTCCGCTTTCTCCCGATATCCGCCCCGTGATCTTAGACGATGGCGATTACGAAAATCTCTGAGAAGTTCTGGCGGTTGCATGCCCGCCGAAGTATCCTGAACCGAGACGGAGTTACTTATGAATAAAACACGAAATCCCAATCGCTCCAGCCTTCTCCTTTTGTCTTTCGAGGCAACGCTGGAATACATGATCACCCTGCTCGTGAGCGGCAACTTTCTGGCGGCGATGGTCAAAGAGGTCGGTCTTTCCGAGGCCCTGGCGGGGATCCTGACCGCGGTCACGTCGCTCGGCTGTATCGGACAGCTTCTGATCCTTTTCTCCCCCCGCCTCGGGAAAAAGCATGCGATCTTTCTCTGCAATCTGATCAACCAGCTTGCCTTTTGCGCCCTGTATTTTCTGATGCCGGTGGGGATGTCGCAGGGGCTTCGCGTGGCTCTTTTTGTCGGTCTGATCCTTCTCGGAAACATCGTCGTGAATTTTGCCGATCCCGGAAAGGTCTTCTGGGGACTCAGGCTGGCCGGGGACGGACACCGCGGCGGCTTCACCGCGCTCAAAGAATGCCTCAGCCTCTTCGGGGGAAGTAGCTTTACGGTAGTGATGGGACTGCTGGCCGACTCCTTCCGGGCGGCGGGACGAGTCAAAGAATCCTTCCTCGTTTTCGGCTTCGTGATGGTGGGGGTGGTCACACTTCAGCTTCTTTGCCTCCTTTTTGCCAAGGAAGCGAAGGAAGAACCCGAAAGAGAGGCCGAGCCGGTTGCAAAGGAGAAAAAAACGAAGGGCCTGCGCGATTCGCTCCGCGTGCTGGGGATCCCGGCATCCCGCCGGCTGATCTTCGTGGAGATCCTCTTCAAAAGCGCTTACTGGCTTTCGCTTTCCTATTACGGCATCTATATGCTGAGCCTCGGTTTTTCGCTCGGTACGCTTTCGATCATTACCACGGTCGGCGCGTTTTCGCGCTTTGTATTTCAGCCGCTCATCTGCCGGATCGGTGATCGGATCGGTTTTGCGAGGCAGGTAGAATTCTGCGTCTTTCTGACGTTCATCGGCCACGGCTTTATGGTCTTTGCCGCGCCGGGATTTACAGCCTGGTTCTACGTCGGATATACGGTGCTTGTCTCGGTGGCGCAGGCCGGGATGAATTCCTCCCGCGCCAATCTCGCCATGGATTACACCGCGCCTGACGTTGCCAGATCGCTGATCGGGGTCAGCGGGGCCGCCGGCGGCGTCTGCGGGTTCCTGGCCAGTCTGCTCGGAAGTCTCGTCATTACGGCGGCGGCCGGCGGAAACCTGATACCGGGGATAACGGTCTACGGTCAGCAGATCCTCTCGCTGGTCTCCTGCCTGTTGCTGGCTTTCCTGCTCGTCTATCTGCACCTGCGCGTGCGCCCGATGCAGCGGTTTCAGGAGGTAAATTATTCTTCCATGAATCATCTTCCATGAAGATACAAAAAAGCCTTGTTTCGGACAGGGCTTTTTGTTATACTGGAGGCGATCAAAGAATCCGAAAGGAGAAGACCATGCAGTATACGATCCTTGCAGACAGAGAAAATAAAACCGTCGCCTACGCGGCGGCGGAACTCGAACGGGTGCTGTGCACCATGGACCCCACCCTGACCCCCGGCGAAGGAGGTATCCGTCTTTCGCTCGAGATCCTGCCGCCCGGTTCCGGGCACGACGATATTTCGATTTCGGTGGAAAACCGGGAGGGGATCATTGCGGGAGAGGGGGCGCGCGGCGTATTGCTGGCCGTGTATCGCTTCCTGACCCTGCTCGGTTGCCGTTGGAGCTTCCCGGGGCCGGAGGGCGAACATATCCCCGCCAAAAACCTGACGGCAGAGACGCTTTCCGTGACGGTCCGGGAAACGCCTTCCTACCGCTATCGCGGCGTGTGCATCGAGGGGGCGGTCTCCGAGGAAAACGTGCGGGAGATGATCGAATATCTGCCCCGTATCGGCATGAACGCCTATTTTATCCAGTTTCATACGCCGACGGCCTTCTTCCGGCGTTGGTATGAGCATTGGCACAACAATTATCTTCCCAAGGAAGAGCTCTCCGGCGAGCGTATGGCCGAGATCCGCGCCCACCTGGCGGAGGAGATCGAACTGCGCGGGCTGATGTATCAGGCGGTCGGCCACGGCTGGACCTGCGCGCCGTTCGGGATCAACCCCGGCGGATGGGATCAAGTCAAAGAAGCGGATCTGCCCGACGGGTATCTTTCCAAGACGGCGCTGGTAAACGGAAAGCGCGGTCTTTACAAGGGAATCCCCCTGAATACGAATCTCTGCTATTCCGACCCCGCGGTGCGTGCTCAGATGATCGACGGTGTCGTGGCATACTGCCGGGAAAATCCCGCCGTGGACACGGTGCATTTCTGGCTGGCGGATGCCGTAAACAATCAATGCGAATGCCCCGAATGCGTAAAAATGAGCCCTTCCGACTGGTATGTGCGGCTCTTGAACGAGTTGGATGACAGACTCACGGCCGAGAAGATCCCGACCCGCATCGTCTTTTTGCTCTATTTCGATTTGCTTTTTGCGCCGCAGGTCGAAAAACTGCATGACAGCGGCCGCTTTATCCTGATGTTTGCGCCGATCAGCCGCACCTATTCCGAAACGCTGGCGGGTGTGCTCGAAAAGGGCGGGGAAGAACCCGGAAAATACCTGCGGAATCAGATCGTCCTGCCGAAGTCTCTCTACACGAATATCGCCTTCCTGCGGCAATGGCAAAAGAACTATCACGGGGATAGTTTCCTGTTTGACTACCATCTGATGTGGGATCATATGTATGACCCGGGTTACACCGAATGCGCCCGCGTGCTTTTTGAGGATATGGCCCATCTTGACGAGCTCGGGCTTGACGGAATGATCAGTTGTCAGCTTTCCCGCGTCGGAATGCCGACCGGCTTCCCGGTCTACGCCATGGCGCGCGCCCTCTGGGATAAGCAGGCGGATTTCGATGAAGTTCGTAAAGAATACTTTGCATCCGAGTTTGGTGAAGAGGGAGAGGCGGTCTGGAATTACCTCTTGGAGATCACGCGCCTTTTCCGCCCGCAGTACCTGCGGCGCGAACTTCCCGCCGCTGACGCCGGGGAAGCGAACCGGGTGCGGCAGATCCCCGCGCTGGTCGCCGCCTTCCGCTCGGCGCACCCGTCGATGCGGTCAGACAGTCCCTCCGAGGCGTGGCGCACGCTCTCGATCCACGGCGACTTCCTGCTCCTCTTTTCCGAGCTGGTGGCGCGCCGCGCCGAGGGACAGCCCCGGCACGATCTGGCGGCGGCCCTGCGCACGCTGGCCAGTCGGGCAGAGCCGACCCTCCAGCGGCGGATCGATGTCTGGAACTATAGTAGCGGTACGATAGGTCAGCTCGAATATAACTGAAAAGCGAATCAAAATCCAAAGACCCCCGCAAACGCTTTTTCCGGCGCGTTTGCGGGGGCTTTTTATCAGGCTGGCAAGGCGGGCCCTTTTTCGGGGCGTGGGGGGCGAAAGGAAAAAGGGGGGAGGGCGGTGAAAGAAAAGGGGGAGGGCGGCGAAGAGAACGCGGGCGGAGAGAACGCGGGCGGGGAGAAAGAGCCGCGGGGCGAAGAAAAAAGCGAAAGAGGCGGGAAAGAGAGAGAAGCAGGCGTGGCGAGGGGAGTGATGCGAAAAAAGCGGGCGGGGGGAGTAGCGAGGGGAAGGGGGAGCGAAGAGGAGTGGGACGGGCGCGGCGTGGAGAGAGAAAAGAGGGGCCCGGAAGGCAGGGCGGGGAGAGCCGGCGCGGCCGGTCAGAGAAAGTTGACGTCTTCCAGCGTCAGCCCGGTGACAAAATCGGTATTCAGGGTATGGTGCTTTCCGCTCGGGAGAGGCTCGATTTCAACGTGACGGACGGTCAGGTTCCGGACGTGGTATTCGGGTTCCGGGAAGCCGACCACGGTGATGGGCGGGTATTCGATATTATGGCGGGTAAGGCCGGTCAGGTGCATATATTCAAAATAGAAATTTTCCAACAGGGAGGGGGTATCGGCTCCCTCTCCGTCATCGTTGCAGGCATAGAGGCTGTCCACGGAAATCACCGGGACGGTGACGCGGGCCACCATGACGTTGCGGATATATCCGCCGCGCTTGCGGGTAACTTTTGCCCGGAGGCCGCGCACGGTGTTATAGATGCGGCAATCCCAGATGCGAACATTTTCGATCCCGCCGGACATTTCGGAGCCGAGCGCGATGCCTTGCGTTCCCTCACAGTCAAAGATGCAGATGTCCCGGCAGGGACGGCCGATGCGGTTTCCCTCGGGATTTTTTCCCGATTTGACGGCGATGGCGTCGTCCTGCGTATCAAAGAAACAGCCGTACATCGTGCATCTCTCCGAGGAGTCGGGATCCCAGCCGTCCCCGTTCCATACGCCGACGGAGGAGATCTTGGAAAGACTGATGAGAATATCTTCCGAGTAGGTGGTGTGGATATTCCACGCCGCGCCGAAACCAACGTCAAGCCGGGTCAGAAGAAAGCCCCGGGTGTTGTTGATATTGAGAAGGCAGGGGCGGGCACGACCGGGGATGGTGCGGTCGCATTCATATTCTTTTACCGAATCCCCGAGGGTGGCAAGGAAATCCTTCAGGCGTTCGCGTTCCCTGTCGATAACCGCATCGCAGAGGGCTTTCCCACCGCCGCGGATCCGCCCGCCGCCGCGCAGGGTGATATCATGGCAGTTGCAGGGGCCGCTGTGATCCATTGTGCCGGCATTCAGGAGGGCCCGGTAGCAGAGCCGTTCGTATCCCTCAAACCGGGTGGGGATCTGCGGCAGGTAATCCTCCGGGCATGCGCTCCCCTGCAGGGTCGCGCCGCGGTCGATATACAGCTCGGTGCCGCTGTGCAGATTCAGGGCGCCGGTGAGATATTCCCCGGCCGGGAAATAGACGGTTTCTCCTTCCTTGCAGTCATCCAACGCGCGCTGGATCGCCTCGGTGGAAAGGGTTTTTCCGTCCCGAGCCGCAAAATAGGGCGCGGCCGTAACATCCAGCCGACGGCGGCGTGCGGCGGTGGTGACGGTCAGCTCCGCGACGCTACCGTAAAGCGCGGTATCAAGATAGGTCTCCACCGCTACCGTGTGGGTGGTCTGCGGTTCAAGTCCTTCAAACTCCCAGTGGGTTTTTTCGGTGGTACCGGCTTCCTTTCCATCAAAAAAAACGCGATAACGCAGTTTCCCTTCCAGGCGGAAAATGTGTTCCCAATAAAAATCCAGTTCGTCTTCAAAAATGACTGCTTTCAGCATTCTTTTTCTCCGTTCTTCATCGATTTTCGCGCTACTATAGCGAAGTATATCCGATTTCATTATAATTTGAAAGACCACTGATGTCAAGGAAAAAAGACCCGTGCAGGGGGGATGGCGTCCAGATGGAAGGGGCGGGCAAAAAGCGAAAAAGAGGGTCCCGGAAGGCAGGGGCGGGGAGAGCCGGCGCGGCGGAGAGCGCGCGGGGCGGCTTGACAGACGAGCGTCTGCGGGATATAATGGAGCGATAAAGAAAAAAACGAAAAGAGCCGACCGGGAGCGAAGACCCCGGGAACCGAAAGCCGAAATCCGAACGAAAAAAGAAAAACAGTGTAAAGGAGAAAGCTCATGTTGAAAGAACTGCTTGCCGGACGCGGCGTGCCCGCGATCTGGGACGGGACGGGGGACTGGGAGAGCCGCCGCCGTGAGATCCTCGATACGCTCCTCCAGGAGGAATACGGATATCTCCCCCCGGCGCCCGAAGATCTGCATTTTGAAGAGGCGAAGGAAGATTATTATTCAATCAACTTCTGCGCGGGGCACGCCTGCCTGCGGCGCGTGGTCTGTTCTTTTACCCTGAACGGGAAACCCTTCAGTTTTCCGTTCAAGGCGGTCATCCCGCGTAATAAAGAGAAGATCCCCTTCTTCATTCATATCAACTTCACGCCCGACGTGCCGGACAAATATCTGCCGGCAGAGGAACTGGTGGATAACGGATTTGCCGTTTTTTCGCTCGGCTATAAGGACGTAACGAGCGACGACGGCGATATGACGAACGGACTGGCCGGCGTGCTTTTCGACGGGCGGCCGCGCGAGGCGAGCGACCCCGGCAAGATCGCCCTGTGGGCGTACGGCGCACAGCGGGTGATGGATTACGCCATGACGCTGCCCGAACTTGATCCGACGCACAGCGCGGTGGTCGGGCACTCCCGCCTCGGAAAGACCGCCTTACTCTGTGGCGCGACCGACGAACGCTTTGCCTGCGCTATCTCGAACGACTCGGGCTGCTGCGGAGCCGCCCTTTTCCGGGAGAAGGAGGGAGAGACGATCGAGAAGATCACCAATGTTTTCCCCTTCTGGTTCTGCCCCGGCTTTGCGAAGTACCGCGGCCTTGACAACGAACTGCCCTTTGACCAGCACTTCCTGCTGGCGGCGATGGCTCCCCGGCGGGTCTTTGTCGGCTCGGCGAGCGAGGATTCCTGGGCAGACCCCGCCAACGAATTTCTTTCCTGCGTGGCGGCGGGGGAGGTATGGGAAAAACTCTGCCTTCCCGGCTTCCCGTGCGAGGACTCGATCCCGGAACCGACGACCGCGATCTACGGCGGGCGGGTCGGATACCAGATCCGCGAGGGGCGGCATTTCTTTTCCCGGCAGGACTGGCATCGGTATATGGAATTTCTCCGGAGCTTTTAAGCGATCCGGCGATGTCCTGGCGGGCACCGGCTTTCCGGCATCCGGGAAAAAAGAAAAAAGCGGCGTCCGCCGCTTTTTTCTTTCCGATCTCCCGGGGAAGTTTTTCGTATCAGGCTTCTTTGTCGAGCCGTTCGCCGTTCAGGGTGACGTCGTGCAATCCGCCGTCTAAGATCAGGGGGTGGCGTTTTGCGTTCAGCGTGCAGTCGTTGATGCGGATACGCGAGACATTCTTCAGATAGATGCCGTCGCCGTTGGAGCCGTCCAGCTTGACGCAGGAAACGGCGTAGTATCCATGCGTATCTCCGACGGCACGGATATCCACGTTATTGATGCGGACGTTCTCGACCGGGGACTCGGGGATCCCGTAGAAGAAGATGCCGCAACCGCGCACGTTCTTCATCATGACGCCGGAGATCTGAACATTCCGGATGGCGGGGGTGCCGGCATCCACGGGGCGCGGCTCGTTCGTGAAGAGCTCGGTATCGTTCCGATCGGCACCGCAACAGTAATATTCGTTGGCGGTGATCCCCGAGATCACGTTGTCAAAGATCACGTTGCTGACCAGTATATCCTCCACGATCCCCCCGCGGCGGCGGCGGGTCTTGATGCGGATCCCGATATTGGTCTTCTGGCAGATGCAGTTGGTGATGGTGATGTTCCGCACACCGCCCGACATCTCGCTCCCGATCACGACGCCGCCGTGACCGTGGACAAAGGTGCAGTTGGTGACCACGATATTTTCGCAGGGGGCGGCCTTCTGGTACAGGTCGCGTTCCAGCCCCGATTTGATCGTGATGCAGTCGTCCCCGACGTCGATACAGCAGTTGGAGATCCGCACGTTTTTACAGCTCTCGGGATTGATGCCGTCGGTATTGTGCGAGTCTTCCGGATTGCAGATCGTGATGCCGTCCACCGTAATGTTCTCGGAACGGATGGGGTGCACCGTCCAGCAGGGGGAATTCTGAATCCGGATGTCCCGGATGCGGATATTGCGACAGCCGATGAACTGGATCGTGCGCGGGCGCATCTCGTCCGACTCGCCGCTGTTCCACCATTCGCTCCCGTTGCCTTCGATCGTTCCTTCTCCGCAGACGGTCAGATTCTCGCATCCGTAGGAGAAGAGAATGGCGCGGCGCGTGCCGCGGACGTAGCCGGGGATCATATCTTCCCCGACGACGGGATAGAGGTCGTGATCGGTCGAGGCGCAGAGAACGGCACCGGCCTCCAGCCGGACGGTGGTATTGCTGTGCAGGACGAGCGAGCCGGTCAGATAGCGGCCGGCGGGGAAAAAGAGAGTCCCACCATCGGGTTTCAAAGAATCAAGCAAGCCTTGCAGACATTTGGTATTGTCGGTGACGCCGTCCGCAACGGCACCGAGCGACAGAACGTTCAATAACATAAGAGCATCCTTCCGTGATCCGGCAAATTGGCGTACTTTCACTTCAATATAGCATGTTTTTATGAAGAAGTCAATACCGTAACGCTTCTCGTCTCTCTTTTGCCCCGATCCTTGACTTTTTGCGACCGGCGGGGTATAATGACGGAAGAAAAGATCGCCGCCGTTCGATACCGAGCGGGGGCAAAGCACCGCCGGGCGAAAGACATACAAAAAAGAAAGCGCCGTAGGGCGGAAGACGGGAGAGAATCATGAAGATACTGGTCGTGGATGCGCAGGGCGGCGGGATCGGCCGCGCCGTGATCGCTTCCTTGCGTGAAAAATATCCGGGGATCGATCTGACTGCCGTCGGGACGAATGCGGCGGCCACGGCCGCCATGCTCCGCGCGGGGGCGGACCGCGCCGCCACGGGAGAGAATGCCGTTGCGGTATGCGCCCGACGGGCGGACGTGATCATCGGGCCGCTCGGCATCGTGATCGCCGACGCGCTTCTCGGGGAGATCACGCCGCGCATGGCGACCGCGATCGGAGAAAGCGATGCGGTGCGCATCCTGATCCCCGTTAATCAGTGTAACAATATCGTGGTCGGCGTGCCTGACACCGGGCTTTCCGGGTTGGTCGGGGCGGTGGTCGCACAGGTCGGGGCGCTCCTTGCAAAAAAAGCCGAAAGCTGTTGACAAAAGCCTATCGATCGTGTAAAATAAAGGAAGATACGGTGGCAGGAAGCCTCCGCCCGCGCTGAAGCGCATCATCACAAAATGAAGACAATAAAAAGACAGATATATCATGAAGGTATAGGCTCCCGCTACGGGGACGTATGCCTTTTTTACTTGCCGGGAGAAAAGGAGATCATCATGGCTTGTTTTGCAGTCCCGGCCGCGGAGGCGGTCATCACTACCGTTGCGGAGCTCGTTCTGCGCTCGCGCGAAAAGAAAAACGCCCAAAAGGAAGAGAAGACCGAGGGGGCGGCGCTGACCCTGCGCGCCGAAAAGACCCCGTTCTCCCGCAAACTCGGCTGGCTGAACCGCCTTTTGTGGGGCGGCTCGTTCCTGCTGCTTTTTGAACATATCTGGCATGGGGAGGTCATTCCCTTCTTCCCGTTCCTGACCGGGGCGGCCAACCCCGCCGACGCCGCGGAGATGCTACATGAGATGGCGACCTCCGGCGTGGCCATGGCGGCGCTCGTGACGCTTTTCTGGCTCGCGATGCTGGGGGTCAGCACACTGGCGGGTCGCCGGAACGCTGCCGCCCGTCGCGCAGTCAAGGAGAAGCAGGAATGACCCTGCTCGTTACCGCTTTTGCGGCGGTCATTTCCTTCATCCTCTGGTATCGGAAGGCTCCGCAGGACGAATGGAAGATCAGCTTTCTTTGCTGGATGTATACCGGCGCTTCTCTCATGTGGCTGGTCGATGCGGTCGTGGAATATCTCTCGGTGGGCGCCGCGTATTTCACGCCCGCCCCCGCTGACCTGCTGAACGATCTTTTCCTCGGTCTTTCGGTGATCCTGCTCGGGCTCTGCATCTGGGCGATCTTGCTGCTCATCCGTGACCCGCGCGGCGTGATCCGGAAAAGGAACGGCAGAGGCGGAAAAGAAGAATAAGATCTTTTACGCGAAGAGCGTTTTCCCATCGGGGGAAGTGAAGAAAAGGGCGGCGGTAATGCGGCCGCCGGTAAAAAAAGGGTCGGGTCTTGCCGGAAAATCGGAAGAGCGCCACGGCCCGCGCAGGAGAAGAGAAAATGACACCCGAAGCATTCTTTGAGACTCATCCGCAGGTGGCGGTAGCCCTTTCGGGCGGAACCGACTCGGCTTATCTTCTGTATCTTGCCGCGCGGTACGCCGGGCGGGTCCGCGCCTATTTTGTCTTTGGCGCTTTTCAGACCCCGCGCGATGCCGAAGACGCCCGGGCGGTCTGCCGGGAGCTTTCGGTCGGACTGACGGTCGTGCCGGTCGACGTGCTGGCCGTTCCGGCGGTGGTATCCAACCCGGCAGACCGCTGTTACCATTGCAAAAAACTGCTTTTCACCGCGCTTCGGACGGCGGCGGAGCGGGACGGCTTTCAGGTTCTTCTGGACGGGACGAACGCCTCCGATGACCTCGCCGACCGTCCGGGAATGCGCGCCCTCGCCGAACTCGGCGTGCTTTCGCCGCTACGTCTTTTCGGGCTGACGAAGACCGAGATCCGGGCGCGCGCGCATGAAGCGGGACTGCCGGTATGGGATAAGCCTGCGGCCGCCTGCCTTGCCACGCGGATCCCGACCGGCGAGGTCATCACGTCCGAAAAACTGGCTGCCGTCCGGGAGGCGGAGGAGGCGCTTGCCCTTCTCGGCTTTTCGGATTTCCGGGTCCGCAGGGGCGCGGACGGCGGAGCGAAGATCCAGATATGCCGGGAACAGTTCCCGCTGGCACTTGAAAAACGCCGACAGATCCTGCGGGCACTCCGGGGGAGTTTCTCCTCGGTAGTTCTCGATCTTGGGGGGAGAGACGAATGAATCCGATCGAAGAGATCCTGTATGCCGTGCGCGACCGGGAAATGACCCCGGAAGAAGCGTTGCTGAAACTGAAAAAAGAGCCGTTTGAGGATATCGGATACGCGAAGGTCGACCTGCATCGGGCTGTCCGGCAGGGAAGGCCGGAGGTGATCTACGGTGCGGGAAAAACGCCGGAGCAGATCGCGGGGATCGTCGATTCCATGCGGAAAAACCGACAGGAACAGATTCTCATTACCCGCCTTGACCCGTCCGCCGCCGAGATCCTTTCCGCAAGTCTGCCGCTTTCTTACCGGCCGGAGGGAAGGATCGGGTTGATCGGGAACATGCCGGAGCCGGACGGGAACGGGACGGTTGCCGTCCTCACCGCCGGAACGAGCGATATACCGGTCGCCGAGGAGGCCGCGATCACGGCCGAATTTTACGGCAACCGGGTCACACGCCTCTATGACGTCGGGGTCAGCGGACTGCACCGTCTGCTTTCGCATCTCGATGAGATCATGGGCGCCTCGGTCATCATTGCCATTGCGGGGATGGAGGGGGCGCTGGCCAGCGTCGTCGGCGGGCTTGCCGACTGCCCGGTCATCGCCGTGCCGACCAGCGTCGGCTACGGGACGGCTTTCGGCGGGATGACCGCCCTTCTTTCGATGCTCAATTCCTGCGCCAGCGGGGTGTCGGTCGTCAATATCGACAACGGCTTCGGCGCGGGGTATCTCGCCGGGATGATCAACCACGGAGGAAAAAAAGATGAAGACCCTCTATCTTGACTGCGGCATGGGTGCCGCCGGGGATATGCTTGCCTCGGCTCTCTTTGAATTATTGCCCGACCCCGATGCGCTCCTTGCGGAACTGAATGCCCTGGGGATCCCCGGGGTGCGCTATGCCCGGGAGAGCGCCTGCCGGTGCGGGATCACCGGGACGCGCCTGCGGGTCAGCGTTTTCGGCCGGGAGGAGGCTTGTGACTGCCCGGACGGACAGGCTCATATCCATGACCATGAACACGATCATGGCCACGACCATGGCCACGACCACGACCATGACCACGGGCACGAAGATCACCATGAACACAGCCACACCGGGCTGAAAGAGGTCGAATCTCTCGTTGCGGGGATGGCCGTCGGCGCACGGGTAAAGGAGAATATCCTTTCGGTCTATCGCGCGATCGCCGCGGCCGAAGGGCGGGTACACGGTCTGCCGGCCGACCGGGTCCATTTCCACGAGGTCGGGAGTCTGGATGCCGTGGCGGATATTACGGCGGTCTGTCTGCTGATCGAAAAGATCGCTCCCGACGAGGTGATCGCCTCTCCGGTGCGGACAGGTTACGGGCAGATCCGATGCGCGCACGGGATCCTGCCGGTCCCGGCTCCGGCCACCGCCGAACTTTTGCGCGGCATCCCGATCTATGGAGGAGAGTTTGCTGGGGAGATGTGTACGCCCACGGGGGCGGCGCTCCTTTCGCATTTTGTCACCCGGTTCGGAGAGATGTCGATCATGGCGACAGAGGCGATCGGGTACGGCATGGGAACGCGCGAATTCCCGGCGGCAAACTGCGTGCGTGCCTTCCTCGGCGAGACCGACGGGCAGGGAGATTGCGTGACCGAACTCTGCTGTAACCTCGACGATATGACCGGGGAAGAGATCGGCTTTGCCACCGAGGCCTTGATGAACGCCGGCGCGCTGGACGTTTATACCGTTCCCGTGGGGATGAAAAAAGGCCGCCCCGGCATCCTGCTCACGGTACTCTGCCGGCAGGCGGCGCGCGAAGAAACCGCCCGGCTGATCTTCCGCTATACCGACACCCTCGGCATCCGGGAGCGGCTCTGCCGCCGGTATCGGTTAGACAGGCGGGAAGAGATCCGGCACACACCGGCGGGGGAAGTGTCGGTGAAGATCTCCGAGGGGTACGGCATCCGGCGGGAAAAGACCGGCTATGAGGATGCCGCCCGATTGGCGCGCGAGCGGGGGATCTCTTTGCGCGAAGCGCGAAAGCTTCTCGATAGCGGCGCGGGAGCCGATCCCGGAAAGAAATAAGCCAAAGAGCGATGGAGGTTGCCGATGGACGGAAGATCAGTCGGGGCGGAGGGGCTGACGGTCTTTTACGACGACCAGTGTCCGTACAGCCTGCAACGGGTGGAGGGGCTTTCCGCCTTCTGCACCGAGCGGGGGATCCCCGCTCGCTTCGTTCACGTCACCTCGGCGGCTGAAGCCAAAGCACTCCCCTGCGTTTTCAATAACTGGGCCGTATTGTATAACGGGCGTTTTGAGACCCTGAATCAGATCGACGGAGCGGCTCTGGAAAAGATCATCCGCCGCGCCGGAAAAGAGAAAACGCCCGCACGATCCAAGAGCAAGCCGGAATAAAGCCGCATACCCGATGCGAAAAGAGAGCAGAGCCCGGGCGACAGGATAAGTGATGTTTTTGCTTACGCAAAAGTGATGGTACTCACTTCGTTCGTAATGATGTTGCTCCCGTTGGTCGCAATGATGTGATGCTTGCCCACTGTGCCGAAGGCACAACATCATTGCCGTAGGCTACATCATTAGGCGAAGCCGACATCACTTGCCCGTAAGGACAAGCATCGTTCGGCAGACCTGCTTTATCGCAGGTCGCCGTGATGCTCTCTCTTTTTTAGGCAATTTTGTAAAGTTATATTTTCAAATAATAGGCTTCCGGTAAACGATCTGCTCTCAGTCCCACGCAAAGGAATAACTGCCGCGGTGCTTCTCTGCCGTCAGACGGACGGTATAGGTGCCGCTCTCTCGCAGATAGACGGTAAAAGAAGTATTCCCGAGGGCGTTTCCCGTATAGGCAGGTTCCTGCCCGGGGAGCGAGACCGAAGCCGCAAGGCTTCCTTCCTCGGTCGTGACATTCAAGCGCAGGGCCAGGGTCTCTCCCGGATTTACCCGGATCTCATACTTCTTTTCCCCCGAGAGGAGGTCGTAGCGCGCCGAAAAAGAGGTGCTGTTCTGCTGGGATACGCAATTGACCGCCAGCACGCCGCCCTGTGGTTGGGAGCATCCCGCAAGCCCTGCCGAAAGCAGAAAAAGACAGAGCCAAAGAGGCAGAAGGGCGGAGGGCTTTCTCCTGGCGCAGGGAGTTTTTTTATGTCTTGATTCCAAACGGGGTTTTCTTCTCACGGTTTTCCTCCATCGTATCCTGTATTTTGTTTTTCCTGCGATGCGGATCCTCTTTTCACGGTGCGCCGGCTTCCAGAGAAAGAAGGGCGCGCTTGCGTTCGATGCCGCCGCTGTATCCCGTCAGTGCGCCGCCCGCCCCGGTGACGCGGTGGCAGGGGATCATCAGCAGGAGAGGATTCTGCCCGACCGCTCCGCCGACCGCCCGCGCCGAGACTTTGGCGAGTTGCAGATCTTTGGCGAGGCGGGCCGCCAGCTCGCCGTAGGTGACGGTTTTCCCGTAGGGGATCGTCAGGAGCAGTTTCCAGACGGCGTTCCGAAAAGCGGTGGAGGCGGTGCGCAGGGGAGGCGGCGCGCCGGGGTCGCGGCCGGAAAAATAGCGATCCAGCCATTCCCTTGCTTGGGAAAGAACCGAGGGGAGAGTTCCAAAGGCCCGGATATACCGCTCGGGAAGCGTGCTGCCGAAAGAACGCTGGCCGTCGAACCACAGGCCGACGAGCGCTCCTTCCTCCGCGGCCAGCGTCAAGGGACCGAGGGGCGACCGATAGCCGATCACAGTGATCATCTTTTCTCCTTTATCGGATGGCAAAAGCCGATGAATAAAAGGTTTTCTTTACGTTTTGCGAGGAATTGGACGATCTTTTCGCTTTTTTTATTGTAGCACGCCCCGGCCTCGGTGTCAAGTGTGCGGGCCCGGAAAGCCGAGGCGGGGAGAGCCGGCAAAAGCCGGAAGCGTGGCGGCAAAAAGAGGAGGAAAAGCCGAAACAGGGGTTGACATCAGAGGAAGAAAAGGGTAAAATCAGGGCAGGGAGGCCTGATCGCGGCCTCCCGACGGATATAGAACTTCAAGAATATGAAGGAGAACAGTATGAAAATCAAAAGAATCGGCGACGGAGCCTTTCATATCACGGCGGGGCGCGGCCATATCAGCATGCTGTCACGTTACGGGATCCTGCACGAAGAACTCCGTGAATCCTACGCGCCCGAGGCGCGCTGTGAAGAATGCGAGGGCGGTTTTTCCTTTACCGGCACGCGCCGCACGTTCAACGCCCGGCTTCTGACCGGGGAGGAGGGCGGCTTTTCACTCTCGATCCCGCTTTCCGAGAAAGACCGCATCTTCGGCGGTGGAGACGCTAACCGCGACCGCGTTTCGCTCCGGGGAAGCCGCCTCTATATCCGCGTGGCGAACGTGGCCTGCTACGGCCCGCAACCGATCCTCCTTTCCTCCGAGGGGTGGGGAATTTTCGTGAACTCGACCTATCGGATGGTCTTTGACATCGGGGCGGCCGACCCGGATACCCTCACCGTGACGGCCACGGAGGGACGCGCGGATCTGTATCTCTTCACGGCCAACAGCCTGCCCGATCTTCTCCGCGAGTTGACCGACATCACGGGCAAGCCGACGATGCTCCCTGCCTTTGGCTATGGCCTCACCTTCGTACAGAACGAGCAGACAGACGCGCGCGCGATGCTCGAGAACCTCTGTCGCTTCCGGGATCGTAATATCCCCTGCGATATTTTCGGGCTGGAGCCCTCCTGGATGGTCGGTCGCTACGATTTTTCGACCAACAAGCGGTGGGATCCCGAGAAGTTCTACCTCCCGCACTGGTGTCCGCCCGGGCAGAGCAATTCCTTTACCTTCTTCTTCCCGATGCGGGAAAAGGGGATGCAGCTCTCGCTCTGGCTCTGTGATAACTACGATCTTTTGTTTGAGGAAGACCGGCGGGCCGGCGCCTTGCGGGAAGATACGAGCGAGGCCGACGCCGCCATGCGGGAGCAGTACGCCAAGAACGGCGAGATCGTGGACGACCATCTGATCGCCGCGTGGCATGACGATCGGATCACAAAGCCCGAGGAACCCTGGTTTGAGCATCTCAAAAAGTTCGTGGATAACGGCGCCGCCTGTTTCAAGCTGGACGGCTCCAATCAGGTGCTTGAGCATCCCGATCATACCTGGGGCGGAAAATATTCCGACCGCGAGGTGCATAACGTCTATCCCGTTCTGCTCGCCAAACAGATGCATAACGGCTTCCGCGATTATACCGACCGCCGCCTGATGCTTTATACATCCGGCGCGTATGCCGGGACGCAGCAGTATGCCGCGACCTGGACGGGCGATACCGGCGGAGGCCCCCGTACCTTGGTGGCTAACCTGAACTACGCCATGTGCGGACATACCAATACGACCTGCGATATGGACGTCCTCCGGCCGTCCGGGATGCATTACGCCTTCCTTTCCACCTGGTCTCAACATCTCGGATGGGCAAACTGGCTCTATCCGTGGTATCTCTCCGAGGAGAGGGAAAACGCCTTCCGGGAGTATGCGCTCCTGCGTTCGAGCCTCTTCCCGTATATCTACTCGATGGCCCATATCGCCGCCGTGACCGGGATCCCGGTCAATCGTCCCCTGCCGCTTGTCTATCACGAGACCGACCGATATGACAATACGCAGAATATGTATATGCTCGGAGAAGATCTCCTGGTTGGCGCGTTTGATATGCATCTTGACCTGCCGGACGGGGAATGGATCGATTATTTTGACGGAAAGAAATACAGCGGAAAGATCGACTATCAGCCCCTGCCCGGTAAGGGGGGTGCGCTCTTTGTAAAGAGCGGTTCGGTCTTCGTCACGATGAAGCCGCAGAAGTATATTCTCGAGAAAGAACATGACTATATCGTGAACCTGTATCCCGGCGGACGCGGCTCGTTCACGCTCTATGAGGATGACGGCTTCACCTATGATTACGAAAACGGCGGCTATGCCGAAACGCCCATGACGATCGCGGACACCGAGGACGGCGGCATCCGCTTCGTGCTTTCGCGCCGCCGTGGGAACTTCAGCGGGCGGCCCGACAACGGACACAACCACTTTGAAAACTCGATCCCGAAGATCGAGGGAATCAGGCCGGTGCGCGACATGACTGCGATCCTCCACGGACGCATCCCCACGGAGATCCTTCTGAACGGGGAGAAGGTTCCCTTCACGGCAGACGGGCAGGACGCGGTCTTCACGATTCCCGCCTCGGCGCACGAAGCCGCCGATCTCGTGTATATCATTCGCTGAGCACGCGAGGTCGTTTTCGGACGGCGGCTTCGGCCACCCGGGATAAGACGGCATGGCACGCCCGCCGGTCGCCGGTCGGCGGGCACCGCCCGGAAATTCCGCCTTATCGAATCGCACTTGACTTGACAATTCATCGAAACAACGAAAAAATTATTGGTGGCAGTTAGGCGTGAGTTTGTCATAGACGAGGTTTTCGGAACGATTTTTTATTTCTGAAAGCCGACTTTCCCGCGGAACACGCAGACCTTTGTTTCCGCGTGCGTGTGACGCGATCGCGCCGCCCTTCCACGGCGGCGAACGATGCGCTGTTCCGTCGCTCCGCTCCTTACGAATCGCGTCTCTTCCGCAAAAGTAAAAATAAAAAACGGGGTGACAATTTTAATTTTCTATTCTGTTTTAGCGGAAATGACGAGCAAAGTCAAACGTTGCCGTCCATGTTTTACGGTTCTTTCTGTTTCATAAAAAAAGAGGAGCGTTCTGCTCCCTTTTTTGTGCTTTGAATGCGCAAGTCTTAACTTCCTTTCCCGCTTTCCGCCTCCGACGGCGGCGCCCAGTATTTATCCGAACATCCAGGGGAAGAAAATTCCAAAGGCATATATTGCGCATTTCGCCCCGCGCCTGCGCGGGGCTCTTTTTCCCGGCGGTCTGCCGACGGGATTTTACTTCTGCACAAAATCGGGCACAGGCACGCGCAAAAGATTCGGCGCGCATCCTGCCGTTACCGATCAGCCCTTCTCCTCCGCGTCGATCCCGCGCGAAAGCTCCCTCTGCTGATCGATAAAATTTTTTG
>CASDOQ010000033.1 GCA_949282345.1 uncultured bacterium
GGTGCTCGTCATGCGGGACACGACCGAACGTCCGGAAGGCATTCGCGCCGGCACGCTGAAACTCGTCGGCACGGAGGAAGAGGTCATTTACCGTAATTTCAAAGAATTGCTTGAAAACGAAGCGGCATACAGTGCCATGGCCCATGCCGCCAACCCGTACGGAGACGGCTTTGCCTGCCGCCGGATCGCAGATATTCTGGAGGAACACCTGTGTCAAAAGTAGAAGTTTTGTGCGCCACCATGCACCAGAAAGATTTTTCCAAGATCGACGCGATGCATATTCAGTCCGACGTCGTATTCGCCAACCAGGCAGACGAGACGGGATACAGCGAGATCGAGTCCGGCGACCTGCGTGCGCGCATGATCACGACCGAAACGAGAGGCGTCGGGATCAACCGGAACCTGGCCCTTATGTACGCCTCCGGCGAATACCTTCTGTTTTCGGATGACGATCTGCAATACGTCGACCGCTATCCACAGATCGTCGAAGAAGCCTTTTCCAAGGTCCCGCAAGCCGACTGCCTGATCTTCAATATCGATACTGTCGGATCCGATATTCCGCGCCGGAAAAATGTAAAGATCAAGCGCGTCAGATGGTACAACGCCATGAATTACGGGGCCGTCAGGATCGCGGTCAAACGCGTATCCGTCCAGCGGGAGAATTTGATGTTCAGCCGGAATTTCGGCGGTGGAACGCTTTTTTCCTGCGGAGAAGATACGCTCTTCATTATGGACATGCTGAAGAAAAAGCTGAAGATCTACACCTATCCCGAAACGATCGCCACGGTCGACCAGCGTGAGTCGAGCTGGTTCAAAGGATTCAGCGAGAAATATTATTACGACCGCGGAGTCCTGTTTGCCTCGATCAGCCGCCCGTTTGCAAAACTCCTGTGCCTACAGGATCTTTTACGCCATCCCGATTATAAAAAGACCGATCTCTCCTTTTCGGCGGCGTATACCCTCATGAAAGAAGGGATCAGGAACCGCAGATCCCTGCGCCCTTTCAACCGAGAATAATTCCGACAAAGCGGAAATCGCCGGTGGAATCGGCATTCTGCCACAGGTTTTCTCCTCCCATTTCTGATATCAGAGGAAAGTAACATGATTTATGCGTATTTGATATTCGATCTGCTTTGTTTCGGGATCGGAAGAAGGGTATATAAAAACTATTTCAATCCCGTATGTTTGTATGCCCTCGTATGGGGAGTGGCTTTGCTGATCCACCAGAGCGGTTTCATCGTCTTTTATGAATTGCAGTGGTATACATGGGCGCTTATTTTCGGAACGCAGTTTTTGTTCACGACCGTCAATCTTTTCTTCATGCGGGTCACGGAAAAGCAAAAAACAGACACCCTGTACAAGAAAACAGATCTCCAGTTGCAAAAAAAGTATATAAAAATATACATTCTGGTTACGTGTTTTCTGGCCGGCATCGCTGTTGTTTACAATTATATTGCCTTTGCCCGCGTGTACGGATTCAACCTGCTTTCAGCGATCAACCAGATCTATGCCGATCGAGTGAATCAGGCCGTACAGATCAGAACCATTCCGTATCTCGGGGCGCTTACCTTCGTTTCGATTCCGTTGTGCGGGATCTATACCAAGCGCTTCGGTTTTTCGTTCCTTTTGCTGTTTCCGTTTATTCTCGAAGCTATGAAGGCTCTGACCACGGGCGGCAGAGCCGGCCTCGTTTTCATCATGATCCTTTTCGTCACCTCGTATTTTTCCGCGTCTTCGCCCGCCAGAAAGAAGCTGCAATGGCAAAAGAAAGTATTGCTCTCGGTCGGTGTCTGCGCGATCGCAGGCGTCATAGCCGTTATGACGTTCACCAGGAGCTCCGGCCTGAGCATTCCCTTTGCCTCCCCGCTCTACAAAAAAGTTTTTGGAGATAACGCCTTCCTCTATAAAGTGTTACAGTATACAGGGGCTCCCATCGGCACCCTGAACGAATATCTGAAAACCTGTGAATTTCACTTCGGGCAGAACTCTTTTCTTCCCGTATACAATTTTTTGAGCAATCTCGGCCTCTGCGAAAGGATCGAGCAGTATCAGGAATTTTTCAATACTCCGGTCCCCTGCAATGTCGGAACCTGGATCCGCGAGCTGATCGAGGACTTCACCATTCCGGGGGCATTGGCGGCGATCCTGCTCTTCTCGTTTGTGTGCGCTTATTTCTACTATAAAGCCAAACAATACGGTTCGGTGAAAAGCCAGATCATATGGTCGGTTTTCGCCTTATGCATTGCTTTATCCTTCTTCGATTGGAGCTTCAGATCGGCCGATATGTGGATCGCCTTGTTCTTCGGCTATCTGATCGGGTGGAGGATCGATCGCCTGTCCTCCGTCGTCGGGAAAGCCGACCGATCCGCCTCATCGTGCCCCGGCCGTCCCGATTGAACCCCAACATCCGAAATCCCTCCGTATCGGAGGGCGGAGATTTCTTCGGCCGCCGGCAAACCGCGCCCGGAACCGAGTTTCCCCTGATCTTTCTTTCCCGAACGATATGATGAAACAAGGTGCCTTTCTATGTTAGGTATTGTGATCCTGAATTATAATTCCGCCAAAGAAGCCGTTGACTGTATCGCCAGTATCCCCGACGCCCTCGGCGATCATCCCTACCGGGTATATCTCATCGACAATCTCTCCGCCGACGGCTCTTACGAAAAGCTCGCGGACTTCTGCCGGGACAAGGACTTTGTCCGTCTCTCGCAGGCG
>CASDOQ010000034.1 GCA_949282345.1 uncultured bacterium
GAGTCAAATTTGGGAATTAATTCCAAATAACTGGCACCTTGCATAAAGAAACACTCGTTATTCCAAAAGAACGGCGAGTGTTTTTGTTAATCCATAACATAAGGCTGAGCCAAAAAATCAATTTGACTCAGCCCCTTTTTAGTATTTTGCCGGAGCTTTCCGGCATTGCTCCCGGCGCGGAAATTCCCGGCCGGCACTTTTCCTGCCATCCGGGAAAAATCACTTGAGTTCCACCACCGTCACACCGGCATCCCCTTCCCCGAAGGCCCCCATGCGATAAGAAGCCACGCGGCGATCGGTCTTCAGGTATTTCTGTATGGCGGCACGGAGCGCACCGGTTCCCTTCCCGTGGATGATGCGCACGCTGCGCATTCCGGCAAGGAGCGCGTCATCGAGGTATTTATCGATCAGAAACCACGCATCGTCTCCGATCATACCGCGCACGTCGATCTCGGGATGAAAATCGGCGTGTACGGCGGCGGTATGGCGCGGAGCAGGCGGCGGAGCCTTCGGCTTCACGCGGATCTTTTCTTTCCCCTCCAGTAAACGGAGTCCGGACGGCAAGACCTTTGCTTGCAGGATCCCTGCCCGCACGGTGATCTTTCCGGCTTTATCGGCCACGGCCGTTACAACGCCCTCCTGTCGGTAATCAACGAGATAGACCCTGTCGCCGGTGACGAGCGGACGCGGAAGAACGTAATCCTCCTCCAGGGAGATCTCACGGAATTCGGCCTTATCGTAGAGTTCGTTGCCTTCGCGGAGGCGCTCACGCACAGCGGCCCTTGCACGGTTGAGTTCTTCGGCAAGGTTTGCGGAATCGCGCTTTTTCCGCAGATCCTCCAGTTCTTTGAAAATATACTCGCTCCCCGCCCGGGCGCTGTCCAGCAGCTGGCGGGCGCGCGTCAGGGCCGTTGCGATCTCCTTTTCAGAGGAAGCGGTCTTTTCTTTCAGGCGCTTTTCGGCATTTTCCTTGAATGCCTCGTATTCCCGGCGGAGACGGGCGGCTTCTTCCCGCTGCTTCTCCATCTCGACGCGCGAGGCCTCGAGCTGAGAGATGACCCCCTCAAACCGTTTGGTATCTCCCGAAAGAAGCGCATCGGCGCGGCGCACGATCGCCGGCGGAAGGCCGAGTTTTTCCGAAATGGCAAAAGCGTTTGACTTCCCCGGCATACCGATCACAAGGCGGTAAGTCGGTCGCAGGGTCTCCACGTCAAATTCGCAGGAAGCATTCTGTACGCCGGGCGTTTCCAGCGCGTATACCTTGAGCTCCGCGTAATGCGTGGTGGAAGCCGAAAGCGCGCCGCGCTCCCGCGTCTCGATCAGAATGGCTTCGGCAAGAGCAGCTCCCTCTACCGGGTCTGTCCCTGCACCGAGTTCGTCAAAAAGAACCAGCGAATTCTCCCCCACTTCCCCGATCATGTTCACAATATTGACCATGTGGGCGGAGAAGGTGGAAAGCGACTGCTCAATGCTCTGCTCATCCCCGATATCGACCAGAATTTCCGAGAAAACGCCGAATGCGGTCTTCTCTGCCGCCGGAAGCTGAAGGCCGGCCTGCACCATCAGTGCAAAAAGCCCCAGCGTTTTCAGGGCAACGGTCTTGCCCCCGGTGTTCGGCCCGGTGATGATCAAGGTGTCAAACTCTCCGCCGAGCGAAATATCGATCGGTACGACGCGCGCCCGGTCGATCAGCGGGTGACGTCCCCGGTGAATCTCGATCCGCTTTTCGCCAAGAAGAATGGGAGGTACCGCATCGATGGAGTCGGCATAAGCGGCGCAGGTATAGCAAAAGGCGATCTCGGTCATATAGTGGCAATCGGTACGCACGGCTCCCGCAGAAGCGGCCACCGCCCCCGAAAGCTCGGAAAGAATCCGCTCGACCTCGCGCTCTTCGCGGGAAGCCAATTCGCGCAGTTCGTTGTTTGCTTCTACGACCGCCATCGGCTCAATAAAGACCGTAGCCCCCGAGGAGGAGGTGTCGTGTACCAGTCCCTTGATCTCCCCCCGGTATTCCGACTTGACAGGAACGACGTACCGCCCGTTCCGCATCGTAACGATATTCTCTTGCAGAAAGCGCGAGCGCGCGCCGCTGATATAGGTGGCCAGCGTATCCTTGATGCGGTTGTTGGCCGAACGGATCTTGCGGCGGATCTCCCCGAGGAGAGGGCTGGCTTCATCGGCGATCAGATCCTCCCCGATGATCACCCGACCGATCCTGTCCTCCAGGGGGCGCACGGGGATCAGGCTGTCAAAGTACTCGTTGAGCGCGGAATCGACGCGGTCGGTATTGATATAATCCGAAAAAAGCCGTGCGGCACGTAAAACGGCGGCCACGGACAGCAATTCCCGCGGGGAAAGCACCGCCCCTTTTTCGGCTCTGGCGGCCGCATCCTCCACGCCCCCGTCCGGCACAAAAGGCGGGTATCCCTTGACGGCGATCAGCCTTCGGGCATCGGCCGTGCGGCGCTGGCGGCGGCCCACCGTCTCCGGGTCATCGGAGGGAGTCAGGGAAAGCGCACGGGCTTTTGCGCCCTCTGTAGGAGCAAATTCCGAAAGTTGTAAACAAATCTTGTCAAATTCAAGTGCTGTCAGCGATTTTTGCGTATAAAGCATACTCATTCCTCAGACCGTCTCTGCGGCGATCTCTTTGTAAAAAGCAAGTGTGCGGAACCCCCGCCCGAGATGGTGTAAAAGATATTCCTCTGCCGCACGGGTAAAATGCCGCGCGTCCTCGGGCTCAAGCCGGAAAGACAGGAGGCGTTCCAGCGGCGCATGGATCACGTAATCGATCGCGCGGAGGGCGGCCGGGGTCAGCACCGCCATCGCCACCCGGGTGCGGGCGCGGAAATCGTCCTCCGAAAGAGGTAACTCATTCTGTAACCGGTCACGGCAGACTCCGCAAAGGAGGCCGCCGTTCATGATATCGAGAAACATCTCTCCCTCCTCCGTGCCGCAGGCGGCGCAAGACGTCAGTTCCGGGGCGAATCCCAAAAGAGCGGCGGCGCGAAATTCAAAAGCCGCCTTGATCAGCGGGAGCGGGTGTTTCCCCGCGGCAATGGCGTACAACGAGTTGAGGACCAGACGGAGGAGCTGAGGCTCTGGCTGTTCCGGCACCACCGTATCGGCCGATACCTCGCAGATATAATTGCCGAGGGATGTGCGCACAATATCGAGGCGCAGATCGAAAAAACTCTCAAGCAACTCCGCTTCCCGGATATAATAGCGCTCCGCCCGATACTCCAGAATGAAGGAAGTATAAGAAAAAAGCTGTGTGGCCGAAAGATAGCGGCTTTTCAGAGAGCGGCTCCCGTTGGCGATCGCGCTGACAAGTCCGCGTTCTTCGGTAAATATCGTCAGGTATTTGTCGCTCCCCCGCAGGTCCTGCGTGCGCACGACGATCCCCTTGACCTCGATCAGCATTTTATTCCTCTCGATACCCGAAGTTGCGGACGGCCACGTCACTGTCGCGCCATTTTTCCTTCACTTTGACCCACAGATCGAGAAACACCTTGGTGCCGAAGAATTTTTCCATATCCTCTCGGGCATACGTGCCGATCTTTTTCAGCGTAGCGCCATTCTTTCCGATAATGATGCCTTTATGTGAATCACGCTCGCAAAAGATCTCGGCGCGGATGCGAAGCAGGTCTTTTTCTTCCTTGAAATCCTCGATCACGACGGCGGTTCCGTGAGGGATCTCCTCCTCCAGGATCCTGAGCAGTTTTTCGCGGATCATCTCGGCGGCGATCTGCCGCTCCGGCTGGTCGGTCACTTCATCGGACGGGAAGAAGAAAGCGCTCTCTGCGAGATAACGGTCGCATTCCGAAAGGAGCGTATCGACCCCCTTCCCATTCTTGGCCGCCATCGGAATGACCGCATCAAAGTCATAGGCGGCGGCATACGCGGCGATCGTGCGGGCAATATGCTCCGGGGTGGTGGTATCGGTCTTATTGATGGCAAGCAGAGCGGGGATCTTCCCCTCGCGCAGCCTCTCGATCAATCCTTTTTCGATATCTCCGACCTCATCGCGCGCCTCCACGACCAGAATGGCGGCATCCGCCTCTCCCAACGTGTCGGCCGCGGTCTTGACCATATAATCCCCCAGGCGGGTACGCGGGCGATGCATCCCGGGGGTATCGAGGAAAACGTACTGGTTCTCTCCCACGGTATGTATGCCGGTGATACGGGTGCGCGTGGTCTGCGGTTTTTTGGATACGATGGCGATCTTCTCGCCAAGAATACTGTTGAGCAAAGTGGACTTGCCTACGTTCGGTCTGCCAACGATGGTTAGAAATGCGGTTTTTGTCATATTTTATTCCTCAATTTTCAGTTTCTCAAGTATTTCGCGCTGACGGCGGCACATATCCTCTTCCTCCTCCGCGCCCCGCTCATGGTCGTAACCGAGCAGATGAAGCGTAGAATGAATGCAGAGAAAGGCAACTTCCCGTAAAAGGCCGTGTCCCAGTTCCTGCGCCTGGATCGCCGCCCTTTCGCAGGAAAGAACAATGTCCCCAAGCGGAACAGGCTCGTCCTCCGGGAGGGCTTCGAATTCTTCGGGTTCATAGAGCGGGAAAGATAGAACATCGGTAGCCGAGTCCTTCTCCCGGTAGGTGCGGTTCAGTTCCCGGATCACATCGTTATTGCAGAGCGTCACGGAGACCTCGGCATCAAAATAACGCCGCTCATAAAAGAGGGTCTCCTCGATCGCCTCACGGATGACCTTCTTCATGCGATACGGGAAGAGAACGCCCTCCCCCCGAACCGAAAAATCGATATAGAGCCGTGCGCCGCGGGGCGGATGATGACCGATCATTTTTGCCATAGCCTGTCCTCACATCGTTTTTCTCGCCGTGAACCGGCGATTTTTTTCACGTTGTTCGCTTTCTTCGCGTCGGTATTTTTCATAAGCGCGGATGATGTTCTGCACGAGGCGATGCCGGACAACATCGTGCTCGGAGAAGCGATGGATCGCAATCCCCTCAATATCGGAAAGGATCCTCTCCGCCACGGAAAGCCCGCTCTTTTTTCGATCCGGCAGGTCTGTCTGGGACGGATCCCCGGTCACGACCATGCGGGAATTATGCCCGAGCCGGGTCAGGAACATTTTCATTTGTTCCACGGTGGTATTCTGCGCCTCGTCGAGAATGATAAAGGAGTCGTCCAACGTGCGCCCGCGCATATAGGCCAGCGGCGCGATCTCAATAGCACCGCGTTCGACCTGCCGCGCGTAGTTCTCAGCGCCAAGCATCTCGAACAGCGCATCGTACAACGGGCGCAGATATGGGTCGATCTTGCTCTGCAGATCGCCCGGTAAGAAGCCGAGGCGCTCCCCCGCTTCTACAGCCGGGCGTGTCAGGATGATCCGATCCACCTGTTTGTTCCGAAGGGCATCCACCGCCATAGCCACCGCCAGGAAAGTCTTTCCCGTCCCGGCGGGGCCGATGCCGAAGGTAACGGTGTTTTTCCGGATCGCCTCGCAATACCGCTTCTGCCCTGCCGTTTTCGGGCGGAGCGGTTTTCCCTTGTTGGTAATACAGATCACCGCCCCATCCAGCGCATCAAGTTCGGAAAGGCGATTTTCGGAAACCGTGGCAATGACATAATCCACCGTCTGGTCTTCCAGATAATCCCCGGCCGACAGCATCCGGGAAAGATACTCAAGGACCGTCGCCGCGCGTTCCACACCGGCGGCGTCCGTCCCGCGGATCGTCACCGCATCGTCGGCATCCGGCCCGCCTTCGCTGAGAAAGAGGCGTACGGAAAATGCCTCCTCTATCCGACGGGCATTTTCATCTCCCGCGCCGAAAATAGCGGACAGCACTCCGTTCCCGCGCGTACATACGACTCTCTCGGCCATATTTCTCCTCCTGATTATTCAATCTCAAACGGGTGGGAAACGCCGATCTCAGTCAGCATCTCCGCCCGGCATTCCAATCGGTATCCCTCGGCGGTGAACTCCCCTGCATACCGCACGGACAGCAGCATGGAGCCGGAAAGCGCGCCGGAAAGCATCTCCTGCATACGGAAATATGCCCCCCGCACCGCTTCTTCCTCGGTCAGCGTGCGCTCTATCACCGTATACGGCAGGCGGCAGGCCCTGGTGACAGAAACCGGCAGATCGGCTTTTCCGAAGAGAACCAATTGATCTTTTCTTTTTATTATATCATATTTCTCCGACGGATTTCCATAGGAATTGAAAAGATTTAGCTCTTTTCCGAAAAAACAGAGCGTCAAAGAGGCAGTTTCTTCTTCTCCGTAGACTCTTTCCTCGACGGCCAGCGGTTGCAAAGTCGAAAAGTCCATCGTCACGCGTCCGATGACCTCGCCCTCGGCCCGCGTGTATGCCGCGCCTTTCGCCGTCCGGTATACGCCGCTGATGAGAAGATCGCCTTTCTTCACCGTAACGCCGGGACGAACAGCCGCCCGACCCGAGCGCGGGTTTATTTCTTCGATCAATGCGTCACGGTCGGCCACTAAGTTCGCGTATCCGCCTTTTTCGGCCGGCGTGGGAACCCTTTGTCCCTCTCTTACCTCCACGCAAAGAGTCGTTCCGCGCCGATAAACGCCCACATAGGAGAGCGAAGGGTGCGCCGCAAGAAGCGCCGTGCGGACGGCTTTGGTATCCACGAAAAGGGCAAGATCCCCAACGGAAAGGCCTGCTTCCTCCAACGTGAGGACGATCTCCTCACTCGTTATATCGCTGTTTCCCGTGACCTCCACGCGCCATACCAGCAACGATGAAATAAGAAGGACGAAGAGAAAGAGAAACGCGCCGACCGGAATACCCGGTCGACGGAACGATGCCTGTATCAGGGCCGGGAGTCCCCGCTCGGCTTCCGCCCGAAAAAGACCCGTGGCAAGCAGTTTTTCGGCATCTGTCCCGGATACGAGAAAGAACCCTTCCTCACCCGCATTTCCGCCGCCTGTCGCATTTACCCCCGCGGAAAGAAGTACGGAAAGCGCTTCCGCGCGCCGCTCTTTCGGATAGCGCAGTTCCGTGTACCCGGTCAGAAAACGAAAAAACCGCTTCATCTTTCCCCCCTCCCCGCGTCCCGCTCTCGCCTGAGCGCGCCGGCTCCTCCGCCGGCATGACTTCGCGTTTGCAGATCCTTAAATTCCAGCGATTGCGGTTCACCGCAGATCTCCAGCATTCGGCCGCTGTACGCAAGGCAATCAAGCCCCCGCCCCGTCAAGGAGAGAAGCCGCCCTGCTGTCGTGAGTTCCACGCATTCCGCCGTACATTTCAACACGCGCTCCACCCCGAAAAGCAGGAAAGAAAACTCTTTTCCCCGCGACTGCACCTCCATGCGGAATCCCGTGACTGCGGGAAACGGTGACTCCGGGAAACGACTTTCGCGGCGCGCGTCCGGATTCTTTCGTTTCATAATATCCTCCGGTCATATTTTTAGATCAAGTCCTGTATTTATAAGTATGTAAAGGAGGAGAGACTCATGCCCGTGAAAAACGAAAAACAGCGTATCTTTTATCCGGTCTTTTTTCTGGTGCTCCTCTTTCTTTTCTTTTTATCGGGGATTCTGGATGCCGTTCGGCAGGCGCTTCTTTTGTGTGGACGGAGCATTATCCCTTCTCTTTTTCCCTTTCTCGTCCTCTCTCGGCTGCTGACCTCGGCGGGACCGCCTCCGATTCTTCCCGGCGGACGGCTTTTTTCGCGTCTTTTCGGGTTACCCGCCGAGGCCTTTACCGCCCTGCTTATCGGAGCGCTTTGCGGTTTTCCGCTTGGGGCGCGGGTCACGGCGGATCTGTATGCCGCCTCAACCCTCACGAAAAGTGAGGCGGAAGATCTTTCTTCTTTCTGTAATATGATCGGACCGGCCTTTGCCGTCGGAGCCGTCGGGGTCTCTCTCTTCGGTTCCGCAGGGATCGGTTGGCTTCTTTACGGAATCCAGCTATTTTCCGCACTTGTTTACGGGCTTCTGACCGCACGAAGAACCAAGGAGACGATCGTTGCACTCCCCAGGGAAAAAGAAAAGGCGGAGGAAGAAGGGGTCTTCACTTCTCTGCCTGCTATTCTCAGCGATTCTGCTGTTTCGGTCCTCGGTATATGCGGAACTGTCTTATTCTTTTCCGCCGTGTGCGCCCTCCCTCGTGCCCTGCTCCCGGAACCGGCCTATGCACTGCTGGCCGCCTTGTTGGAGGTGGGGAACGGCGCATCGGCGGCCGCCGCATTGCCCCTCCCGCCGGGGCTTCCGATTGCCATGCTGGCGCTTTCTTTCGGCGGGCTTTCGGTCTTTATGCAGACGGCGGGGATCCTGCGTAGCGTCGGGCTTTCCGCCGCCCCCGCCTTCCGCGGAAAATGTATACAGGCGCTCTTTTCTCTGATCCTTCTGCTTTTTCTCCTGCCGATCGTTCTCCGATGATCCCGAACCCCCGTCCTTATACCGTCTCCTTTTTCTCATCGTGTTTCGCTTAATCGTATAATTCACCCTATAAAGAACAAAACCCACCCGAGATCGGGTGGGTTTTTCGGTTTATAAGGATCAAAAGGCGGGATCAGCCGAGGCGCTTCTCCAGGGCGGCGAGTTCCTCGTACATTTCCTTCGGCACACGGGCACCGACCTGCGCATAGAACTCTTTGATATTGGCGATATCTTCTTTCCACGCGTCGGCATCGACCGAAAGGAGGGTTTCCAGTGTCTCGCGGGAAATGTCCAGCCCTTCCACGTTGATATCCTCGGGATTCGGGACATATCCGATCGCGGTCTCCTTCGCGCCTACCTTGCCTTCGCAACGGGCGAGGATCCACATCAGGACGCGCATATTGTCGCCAAAGCCGGGCCAGATGAAATGCCCCTCGTCATCGGTACGGAACCAGTTGACGTGAAAGATCTTCGGCGGGTTGGCGATCCGCTTACCCATATCGAGCCAGTGTGCCCAGTAGTCGCCCATATCGTAACCGACGAAGGGACGCATGGCCATCGGGTCGCGGCGGACAACGCCGAGAGCGCCAGCGGCGGCAGCCGTCGTTTCAGAGGCCATAATAGAGCCGACGAAAGCACCATGCTGCCAGTTAAAGGACTGATATACCAGCGGAGCGGTCTTGGCACGGCGGCCACCGAATACGATCGCGCTGATCGGAACGCCGGCGGGATTATCAAACTCCGAGGAGATGCAGGGGCAATTCTTTGCCATCGCGGTAAAGCGGGAGTTCGGATGAGCGGCAGAGGTGTTGATCTTATCCGCTTTGTCATACTTGCGGTAATCCCACTTTTCGCCCTTCCAGTTGATGCAGTTGGTCGGAGGATTGTCATTGAGGCCTTCCCACCAGACCGTATTGTTATCAAGATTGTGCGCAACGTTCGTGAAGATCGTATCGCGCTCCGTGGTGTGCAGGGCGTTCGGATTGGAGTGCTCGTTGGTACCGGGGGCAACGCCGAAGAAGCCGTTCTCCGGGTTGATGGCCCACAGGCGGCCGTCCTTCACGCGGAGCCATGCGATATCGTCGCCGACCGTCCAGATCTTATAGCCCTTCTTCTTATAATATTCGGGCGGGATCAGCATGGCAAGATTGGTCTTTCCGCAGGCAGAGGGGAACGCGGCAGAGATATATTTGATCTCTCCCTCGGGATTCTCAAGACCCAGGATCAGCATATGCTCTGCCAGCCAGCCTTCCTTACGTCCGAGGTAAGAAGCAATACGGAGAGCGAAGCACTTTTTGCCGAGCAGAACGTTTCCGCCGTATGCGGAGTTCACGCTCCAGATCGTGTTATCCTCCGGGAAATGGCAGATATAACGGTTTTCGGGATCCAGCGTTCCCTTGGCGTGCAGACCCTTTACGAAACTGTCATCCTGCGGCATGGCCTCCGCAACGGCACGACCGGCGCGGGTCATGATCAGCATATTCAGAACGACGTAGATCGAGTCGGTCAGCTCGATGCCGTACTTGGCAAAGTCGGACCCGACCTGCCCCATGGCGTACGGAATGACGTACATGGTCTCGCCCTTCATGGAGCCGTCATACAGCTTCTTGAGTTTTGCGTAGCACTCTACCGGATCCATCCAGTTGTTGATGTTGCCGGCATCTTCCTTCTTGCGGGTGCAGATGAAGGTGCGCCCCTCCACACGAGCCACGTCGTTTACAGCCGTGCGATGGAGGTAACAGTTGGGGAGAAGATCCTGATTCAGACGGATGAGCTCGCCGCTCGAGCAAGCCTCCTCGCGCAGAGCGACGGTCTGCTCTTCACTGCCGTCGATCCAGACGATCTTTTCGGGCTTGGTCAGCGCAGCCATCTCATCGATCCACTGATTGATGTACTTGTTGCTTGTCATTTTGCTCTCCTTTGCAAATTTTGATAAATGTATACTCTAAAAGGAAACCGAGAGGCAGTGCCGGAAAAAGATCCGAAGAATACTTCCACTACCTATCATGATACATAAATTATTCTAACACAGTACCCTTCTTTTTTCAATAGTATAGGAGAAAAATTCTTTAAATTTTCTGTTAAATCCGTCCCTCCCGGAGCCGGAAGCTTTCCTTTATACGAGGCTATCGTTCCTGCGCGCATCGATATTCGGACTTTCTCGCATTTTGGATGAAAAACTCCTTATCCTTCCCTGCTTTGGCATTATTTGTTTGATATATACAAAATTTCCCTTTTATTTTTGTTTCCTTTTTTTTGAAAAAGATGTTGAAATTTTTGGAAATGCGTGGTAAAATATGGTCATACCATAAATCACCAGAGGAGTAAAAAACATGGACATTTCAACAAAAATTCTCATTGCAGACGAAAGCCCCGACCAGCGAAAAGCCCTAGCAGAAAACCTGCGCCGTACCGGGTATCGGAACATCGAGGAAGCAACGAACGGCGAGGAGGCCCTCTTGAAGATCAGCCGTCTCATGCCCGACGTAGTGATTGCCGATCTTTGGCTTTCCAAAATCGACGGCATCGGCGTTATTCGGAATGCAAGCGGATTGCACTATCCCGGCGAGAAAAAGCCTGTATTCATCCTGGTTTCCATGATATCCAATCAAGGGATCTTCGTAGAGGCCACCAAAGCCGGTGCGGATTACTGCATTCTGAAACCTTACGACTGCAACACCCTGATCACGGAGATGGAGAGTCTCCTTTTGAACCGCGGGGCGAAAAAGACGGGTTCAACGGGAGAAAAGAAGGACAATGCGCCTGATGAACACGAGATCGAGACGCAGGTCACGCAGATCATTCATCAGATCGGTATCCCGGCACATATCAAGGGGTATCAGTATCTTCGCACCGCCATCATCATGACTATAAACGACAACGAGATCATCAATTCGGTCACCAAGGTCCTCTATCCCTCCGTGGCAAAACGCTACGCAACCACCACCAGCCGCGTGGAACGGGCCATCCGTCACGCGATTGAAGTTGCATGGGATCGCGGCGATATCGACACGCTGAACTCCTACTTCGGCTATACCATCCAGAACAACCGAGGCAAACCGACCAATTCGGAATTCATTGCCATGATCGCGGACAACCTCCGGCTGAAATACAAACTTTACTGAAGAAATCGTAAAAAAGAGACATTCTGAAACCCCTGCGCAAAAATGAAGCGGGAATGGGCAACTGCCCATTCCCGTCTTTTTTATTGGTTTTCCTCTGGACTTTCCCCGGTTCTTACTGCGCGGACACAGAGGAGAACTGGATCGTCATGATGTCCTTCAGGTTGTTGTCACGGTTGCTGTAAATCGAAATATAGTTATAGAATTTCGCGTCTTCAGCACCCTTTTCAGGCCATTCGCCATCCGGAACATTCGTTGCGTCATCCCATCCAAGAGGATAGTTATAGAGGTTATCGAGCTGGAAGCCGACAAAAGCAAATTCCCCTGCCGCAAGATCGTGATCGGTTGCGCTCTGATATTTATAGGTGGTGTCGGTCTGCTGATCCGTCGGGAGAACCGATTCGGTCTTGGCCGGGAAAGCATACTCCACGGTATACTTGATCTTGGTGCCATCTACGGTGTGAGTAGAGGCGCACTTGATCTGATCGTAGAAGAGCGACCTCTGCATAGCGATCGCGGAGGTCTTGGCGGCATTTTCATCCGCGGTCTTTTCGTGGTTACCGCGACCGAGCGAGTCTGTCGTCAGTCCGGGGAACAACGGGTACATTGCCGATTCTGAATCGGGAGCCTCATATCCGCCGAAGAAATAGTAGAGTTCAATGGCGTCGTTGACCCACGGGTCTTCTTTCAATGTGTATTTATCGGCGCGGGCGCAGTTGGTTTCATCCTCTACCACCACGCAGACGTACACATAGTGATCATCCCAGAGATAATAGATATCGGCTTTTGCCCCTATCTTGCCTAAGTTACCACTATCCATCTTCGGGCTCATGATGAGGGCATGGTCACCGAGTGCGGCGATCCCGGCGGTGTCCTTTACATCCACGGTGGTGAAATGCGCAGAATTCAGATAGGCGTTATCCAGAATACCGTCCACCTCTGCGGTATACTTCAGCACCTGGTTGGGACACTCCCGAACGGTGAGCGTGGAAACCTGACTTGTGAGAGATTCGGGGAGATAATTCCCGTTAGGATCACTGAACGAAACGGTCACGCGGTATTTTCCGATCGACGTGGCCTTCCCGTCTACGACAGGAACCGGCGTTGCAAGAGGCCCGGCATTATTTTCGATCATTTCCATGGTATATTTCACGGTGAGATCCTTCGGATCTTCCTTTTTCTTGGGAATTTCGAAGGAACAACCGCTGAAATGATACTTGGTCAGATCTTCCGGCTTGTAATCCTCGGAACGAAACTCTTTTTGCTTGATCGTCAGCGTGGCCGTCATCGGTTCGGGCGTCTCGTAAGTCGCTTCAACATCCGCAGTCTTCGGTGTAAATGTAGCCGTAACCGTGTACACGCCGGCATTCACGACCTGGTCTTTTTCAACGATCTGATCCCCCTTCTTGTATGTATAACTTACCGAGAAGAGGCTGGAATTCACGGATACCTTGGAAGCAAGCGATGCGCCGGTATAGGTGGCCTCGGCATTCTTTAACTCAATCTGAACGGTTTTTTTCGGTGTATCCGTGGTCTGCGAAGTTGTCGTAACAACCGTCGTGGCGTCGGGATTCTCCGTGGTCGTTGTATCGGTATCGCCGCCACAGGAAGCCGTAATACCAACAAGCAGAACAAGTGCGAACACGAGGGCAAAAATCTTCAAAGGGAACTTTTTCATCGTTTTTCTCCTTTATATAAATTTCCGGGGACAGGTTCTCTCCTTTTCAGAAGAGCTGGCGGGCGCATCCCCCGCCGGGGCCACGCCAATACACGGGGATTGCATCACTCCTTTCCTGCGGATCATTATGATAAAAACAACTTCTATCCGAATTATATGAACCGGGTATACGAAATGTGAACCGGGTGACAATAAAACAAGCAATGCGACATCGCCGTTTCATATCGCGTCGGGTGGGATCACCAGACTTTTTAGAACTTTTCGATACTATTATAGTATCTTTTGGCACTATTGTCAATAGAACCGTTTGATAATATGATAAAATTCATCATATTGCACAATCGCATGGGGGTATAAATATGAAATATTACCAAAGATCGAGAGACGTGCGGGAAGATGCTTATAAAAGCCAGCAGGAAATTGCGGATTTATTGGGGATGGCACAGACGCAATACAGCCGTTATGAGCACG
Source organism: uncultured bacterium (assembly GCA_949282345.1). GTDB lineage: Bacteria > Bacillota > Clostridia > Oscillospirales > CAG-272 > UBA1740. The sequence continues at coordinate 13,647 of CASDOQ010000034.1, forward strand.
GAGCGCGAGAATTGCCCATGCACCACTTTATCACGCTTGCACTCTATTATAATATATCGCTTGATTTTCTTGCCGGGCTGATCCAGGCCCCTGATCCGCTTGAAAAGCGAAAACTGTAAATCTTTTTTCTTACAAATCATAAAAAGCGAAAAAAACACTTGAAAAGTGCAGAACAATATGTTATACTAATGAAGCCGGCAGGTTTATGCCTCTTCACGGAAGAGTATCGAAGCGGTCATAACGGCCCTGACTCGAAATCAGGTAGCCCGCAAGGGCTCGTGGGTTCGAATCCCACCTCTTCCGCCAAAATCACATAATCCGAACCCTTATGTAACGAGAAAGTTCGTTGCGTTGGTTATCGGATCATAACAGAAAAAGACAAAGATTTTACTCCTTGTCTTTTTTGTTTTTAAGGTGAATTATACTATTAAGTGCAACAGTAAAAGTGAAAGAGAAAGTTCATACAGAACTGTGGTAAGCACATTTGTCAATAGGTTTTTGAAAAATATTTTATAAAGTTGTGAAAAATCCCTCGCTCCGTAATGGAACGAGGGCTGTTCTTATCTATCCTTCAAGGATACATATTCTGTTTCTTCTTTTACGTTTATGTAAGCAGGACGTATGATCTTACCTGCGTTCTGTATTTCTTCCATACGGTGTGCGCTCCAGCCTGCGATTCGTGCAATGGCGAAGATGGGTGTGAAAAGCTCATAAGGCAGTCCGAGCATTTTATAGACCATACCCGAATAGAAGTCCACGTTCGCGCTGACACCCTTATACATCTTGCGCTTTTCAGCAATGATCTCGGGAGCCATCTTCTCAACCGTTTGGTAGAGCTCAAATTCCTCGTGAAGTCCTTTCTCGATCGAAAGCTGCTCGGCATAGTACCGCAGAATGTCTGCTCTTGGATCGGAGAGTGAGTAAACGGCATGTCCCATACCATATATGAGTCCTGCCTTGTCAAACGCTTGTTTGTCAAGAAGTCTGACGAGATAATCCTTCACCGCATCCTTGTCTTTTGTATCAATGTTCGCTTTCATATCATCGAACATCTGCATCACCTTAATGTTTGCACCGCCGTGGCGTGGGCCTTTCAGTGAGCCAAGCGCGGCTGAAATTGCAGAGTAGGTATCAGTTCCCGACGACGTTACTACGTGTGTTGTAAAGGTTGAATTGTTACCGCCTCCGTGCTCGGCATGAAGAACGAGCGCAAGGTCAAGAAGCGCTGCTTCAAGTGGCGTATACTGCCCATCCTCGCGGAGTATGTAAAGGAGATTTTCCGCCGTGTTCAGTTCCTTTTTCGGATAGTGGATGAACAAGCTCTGACCGTTGTGGTAATGCCGGAAGGACTGATATCCGTAAACCGCAAGAAGCGGAAATTCCGCTATCAGCTGCAAGCACTGGCGCAGAATATTTTCGGTGGAGATATCGTCGGGATTTTCATCGTAGGCATAAAGTGCCAACACGCTTCTTGAAAGTATATTCATCATATCCTTGCCGGGGGCTTTGAGGATCATATCACGAACGAAGGATGGCGGCAAGGAACGATAGAGCGAAAGCTGCTCACAAAACGCTTCAAGCTCATCCTTGGTCGGAAGCTTTGAGAAAAGGAGCAAATATACTGTTTCCTCGAATCCGGGGCGCTTATCCGAAACAAACCCCTTTACAAGATTTCGAACATTAATACCTCGGTAATAAAGCTGACCTGCACACGGAATGGCATTTCCTTCCGCATCTATCTCCTTTGCCTTGATATGCGACACCTCGGTAAGTCCGGCAACAACTCCGTTTCCGTTGAGGTCACGCAGACCGCGCTTTACATCGTGCTGTGCGTACATATCGGGGACGATGTGATTGCTTGTATCCGAAAGAGCCGCAAGCTCCTTGATATATGGTGTGATTTCTGAATAGTTCATTTGCTTGCCTCCTTTGGGCAGATAAATGTTATTTTCGCTCTACCAAGTCGGCATCTTCATCGTTGTCGTTTTTCTCTACTTTGGGCATGATCTTGACTAAAATTTCGTGAGTCATTTGCTCGTCGGCTGATGTTACCGATATACTCAAATTTGCATAATCAAACCCAAAACCTGTTTCGGGTATATTACCGCACACCTCAGAGAGCCAACCATTGACGGTCGTGGATTCAATATCCTCACTCTTTTCAAGTGAGAAATACTCAAAGAAATCGTCAATAGAAATACTCGACAGAACACGGTAAGTATCCTCACCCATAGGCATAATAAGCTCTGTTGCTTCGTCTTGTTCATCCCATATCTCGCCCACAAGCTCCTCGATAATATCCTCCATCGTTACAATTCCGGATGTGTGCCCGTATTCGTTGACCACAAGCACCATATGCGTATGGGTTTCTTGCATGTCCTTGAACAGCGCATCCAATCGAATCGTTTCGGGAACAAATTCGGGCGCAATGAGAACATCCTCCAACTTAAAATCGCGGGCGGTACGCTTTAGCAGATAATTGCGTGTATGGAGAACACCAACAATCTTATCAAGAGACTCAGCATATACGGGAATACGTGAATAACCTTCTTCTTCAATAATGGAAAGAAGATCACTTTCGGATATATCCTCGGGGACAGCAACAACGGAGCTTCTCGGTGTCATAATATCTGCAGCAGAAAGACGCTCTAACTTAAACACGTTTTTTATGTACGCAATATCATCTTTATCAAGCGTACCTTCATCCGCGCCTGCATCAAGCATCACGACAATATCCTCCTCGGATACAGCATCCTCCTTCGCGTGAGGATCAATGCCAAACAAACGAAGCACAAGATTCGTAGATACGGTCAAAAGCCAAATGATCGGTTTTAGTACGGTCGTTAATACGGATATCATTCCGCACACTCCGTTCGCCAGCTTCTCCTTATGCTTCATAGCAATGCGCTTTGGTACAAGCTCTCCGAAAACAAGCGTAAAGTAGGAGAGTATCAAAGTGATCACGATCACCGAAACGGTATCGATCGTACCGATATACTCCTCAGATACGTTGAATGTTGATACGAAGAAGCCGGTCAACTTTTCTGCAAAGTTATCTGCGGCAAACGCTGATCCAAGAAAACCTGCAAGGGTAATACCGACTTGAATAGCGGACAAAAACTTGGTGGGATCATCAATGATCTTGACTAGTTTTTTTGCTTTTTTGTCGCCATCGTCAGCAAGAGACCTGATTTTCTTTTCATTCAAAGAAATCAATGCTATCTCAGTAGCGGCAAAAAATGCGTTCAGTAAAATAAGTATAAATTGCAATAACAGTTGTTGTATCATAACAGACAAAATTCCTCCAAAATTAAATAATAGTATCTCTTAAGCTTGAATCCATCATCGTTTCGCCTTGCTAACACAGTAGCGAAAACGGAATGATCTCATTATACGAGTCATACCTTATTTTACATTTGGAATGTCTGTAGCTGCTGAATTTGTTTAAGTAGCAACTTCGGGGAATCGTATCCACGACACCATCTCCTTTCATTAACATATAATTTATTCCACCCTCATCATTCTGTACCCGACGCCAATGTGCGTTTGGATATACTGAGGTGAGTCGGGTGTTGATTCGATCTTTTTGCGTAGCGTTGCCATAAAGACACGGAGAGAGGCTACGTTATTCTCCCACGCCGCGCCCCATATCTTTTGTGTGATAAAGGTATGCGTTAAGACCTTCCCGACGTTTGCGGCAAGCAGACACAGTATTTTGTATTCGATAGGGGTTAGATGTAACTCATCCTCTCCGAGATAAGCACAGCCTGCGGCATAGTCGATTCGCAAAGTACCGTTTATAAATACAGAGCTTGTGCTTTCGTTACGGTTCGAGGCTAATCTTCTTTGCGTAACACGAAGCCTTGCCAAAAGCTCCTCTACAGAGAAAGGCTTGGTTAAGTAATCGTCCGCGCCTGCATCAAGGGCATCAATTTTGTCCTTATCCTCACTGCGTGCGCTGATGACGATGATAGGCATTTCCGACCACGTGCGTATTCTCTCGATGACCTCAACGCCGTCCATATCGGGGAGTCCGAGATCAAGCAGAATGATATCGGGATTGTGCGAGGATGCTTCCGTTATGGCGTTGTTGCCGTTCTGCGCCGTTATAAATTTATAGTCGTGCGCCTTTAAGGTCGTTGTGATAAGATTACGAACGGGCGAATCGTCCTCGACTACGAGTATCAAGAGTTTATTCACTGATCTCCACCTCCTCCTTTGGTAATGTAAAGGTAAATACCGCACCGTGCGGCTTGTTGTCGGTCACGGTAATCTCGCCGCCGTGAGCATTTACAATAGACTTGCAGAGCGCAAGTCCAAGACCGAGACTTCTGCGGCTGTCGGCAATTTTTTCAGCACCCGCATAGAACATATCGAACACTCGGGGTTTTATTTCGTCTGCAATTCCGTGTCCGTTATCCGCTACGGTAATTGCAATTTCATTGTCCTTTTCGACTGCCGAAATCTCTATTTCAGATCCGCTTGGCGTATATTTGATCGCATTATCAATCAAATTGATCAAGACTTGAACGATAAGCCTTGCATCCATCCGCGCAAGCAGTATTCCATCGCTTTCCTTGACGGTGAGCTTATGCGCACTTGCGTTTTTCTCAGTTCGTCTAATTGCTTCCTCAATAACATCGGAAACAAGCTCGGCGGACATCCGTATGTCGCTCTTTCCATCTCCCATACGGGATACCGACAGAAGATTTTCCACAAGGCTGATGAGCCATTCGGAATCCTCGCGAATATCGGTATAGATCTGACGGCGTGTTTCTATGTCGAACATCTCGTCGTTTGCAAGCAGATTGTCTGCGTTACCGGAAATCGACGTGAGCGGGGTGCGAAGGTCGTGAGATATGGTGCGGAGCAGATTTGCGCGTAGCTTCTCTTGCTCTGCAAGGATCGCAGAGGCTTCCTTCTCTCGCGCGTTTCTCTCGCTTTCAAGTGCCAAGGCACATTCTCCAAGGATCGAAAGCAGAATACTGTTTTCAAAGGCATCGACCGTTTTGGTGCTTTGTATTCCGATCGCTCCGTAAACCGTATTGCTTGCGTGTATGGGATAATAGGTGCAGGACTCGGTTTTACAGAGGCTCGTGCCCGTGATGCCGAGCTTTGGCAGGTCATTATCACGAATCGCAAAGGCATCAAGTGCTAACAGCTTTTTCGTTTGCGAGGCGGCTATTTCAAATATCTCGTCTGCGTTCTTTGCTTTAGCAAGCATTTGGTTGGTGTCAAGCAGTATCTTCGTTCTGTAAGCCATCTGTGACGATTGCTTGGCATGGCTTTTCATTCTCGCGGCTATACTACCCGTTACCAATGAAGCGACAAGCATCACAAGGAATGTTACGAGATAGCCCTTGTCATAAGCCATCAGAGAGAACTTCGGTGTGGTAAAGAAGAAATTGAACAACAGAACACCTGCGGCAGAGCTGATAACCCAACAAAATCTGTTTTCGGTTAGCACCGATATAACGAGAACAGCAAGAATATATACCGTGATAATATTGGCATCGGTAAAGCCCATATAATGCAACCCAAAGGATATTCCCGATGCGATTGCCAAAATGAGCGCACTAATTCCAAAGTCCTTAAGCGTAGACAAGAGTGTTCTCTTGCCGAACAACCGAGCCTTTTGCTCCTTCTGCTTGACCGTCATATCGGGAATGATATGTACGTCAAGATTCGGAGCAAGTGCAATAAGCTGATCTGTAAGCGTTTGCTTTTTGAAAAGTCCTTTTTTAGGAGCCGCGCTTCTTCCGAGAACGACCTTGGTGATACCCGCCAGCCGTGAGAACTCGGCAATCTGAAAAGCGACGTTATCTCCGATGACGGTCGCCACGTTTGCCCCGAGTGACTCGGCATAGCGAATATTATCTGCAAGACGAGCCTTATCCGCATCCAGCATAAGCTCAGAGGAAGGTGTTTGCACGTACAACGCCGTAAAGCTCGCTCCGAAGGCTTTTGCCATTTTGGCTGCCGTTTCTATGATTCTCGCATTTGAGGGGGATGAGGAAAGGCACACGAGAATATGCTCTTTCGTATTCGTTTTTTTCATAAGCCCTTCCTCCTTCTGTTAGAATTGTTATAATGATTATATCACAAGTAAAAATGCTTGCTTGCAAGGGCATTTTTACGACTTGATTCAATTATGCAGCCGCACAAGGTGCGGTAGTGCATAGCGCAAAGGCTTGCATCGCAAGACTTTATACATTATATCATAAATTTATGAAAAAATCTACCGTTTTCCATCAAACAGCTCGTCGTATAGTCATCCTCGTCCTAATATAAGGTAATGTGTGCGTCACCATGCTGCTTTTCGTATGTGCGGATATTCTTTATAAGCTCTTCATCCGTCATATCGGTGGTAAGCATAACGCAGAACGGCTCTTTTTCCTTTTCTTTTTGTTCAATGCGTTTTCTGTTCTTGTCAAGGAATTTGTCAAGGCGTTTCATTACAAAAAAGCCGAAAACCATTACTCCGAGAACCGCAACTGCCAATATAATATCCCGAACTGCCATTATGCCACCTCCTTTTTAGATTTATGATTTGCGTTTATATGCGGAAGCACTTTTGCAGTGCCTTATATTCTCCAACGACCATCAAGGTCTTATCCTCGGTCAGTACCGTATCCGGCGTAATAGAAACAGAAAATTTG
>CASDOQ010000035.1 GCA_949282345.1 uncultured bacterium
GAGGACGTAGAAATTTACCTGCAGAAGCAAAGAAAGGCAAGGCGAGAGGAGATCCCCGTTGGGATCTTCAACGCCAAGCCCCGGAAGCGGGAGGTGTTGCTGAACCGCCGGCCTGTGGACACTGTCACCATCGCAGAGTGCTATGTCACTCTTGCGGATGAATGCAAGGATGCGTTCCGAGCGCACGTAGAGAAACGACTCCGGTACACAGCCGATGCCTTCGTCATTGATACCGCGGCAGAGATCATCGGGTACAGCCGCGGCATGGTGCTGTCCCACATTCAGCAAAAGCACATCGACGCCGTCCGCATCAGCGGCAAGTATATCATCTCCAAAGCTGCCATCGTCGACTTCCTCGTCAGCGACGTCGCCTTCGGGATCGTCAACAAATCCGCGTGGCATATGAATACGATCCTGATGTTCTCAAATAAGGAATAAGAAAAGCACAGCCCTGCCATGAAGGTGGGGCTGTGTTTTTTCGGAGATTTATTTCAATTTTAGCCGCGAACTTGAAATAAGGTATCATAATTTATGGTTGTTATTTCAATTTAAACGTCCAAATGGAAATGAACTACACAAATGAGCGAATTTTCTAAAAAAGTTTCTAAAAGCAAGTCCCGAAAACCCTTATGTAGCAAGGGCTTTCGGGACTTTCTGTTTGATGAAAAATTGCGAGAAAAATGCGAAAAGATAAGCCGAAAATAATCAAATTCAGAAAGTGGCAAAAAGAGAAAAGCCTCAAAAACGTAGTGTTTTCAAGGCTTTTTTGAAAGTCAAGACCAATTTTGATACGAACTGCACAACCCTTCGACCTTTCGTGTAAAGGTTCAGAGAGGTGTGCATCTTTTCATGATATGTTTTTAATCATGGTGTGCATTTTCATATGCTCTTCGTACATCCTCCGGCAATCCGTCAGGAATCATGCTTTGTACTTGATCTTCACTGCCATACCGCGTTGCCTGCTCATAGTACCAGCACTTGAATTTCAGCATATCCAACACTTTATTCATGTGGACAAGTTCTGCCTCAAGTCTCTCTCTTTGCTTTTCAATGAGTGATTTTCTCTGAGGATAGGTGGATGCACCCTCTACGCACCAATCCATGAATTGTTTAATATCCTTGATTTCCAGGCCGGATTTCTTCAAGCACTCGATGACCCGCAGTGCTTCCATTTCGGTATCGCTGAATTTACGGATGCCCGATACTCTTTCCATATTCGGGAAAAGTCCCTGTTTATCATAGTAACGCAAGGTGGAAATGGGCAATCCGAACATTTGTGAAACTTGTCCAATCGTATACATAAAATCTCCTAAAAAATTTACAAATAAATTTTCAGAAACCTCTTGACCTAAAGTCAGGTTTAGATGCTATTATTAGTATATCATAAATGTATAACAAATGCAATACATAAAGGAGATTTTTTTGATGTGTAAAAATGTTTTGATTCTTTCTTCCAGTCCTCGCAAGGGCGGCAATTCCGAGACGCTGGCGGCGGCTTTTGCCAAGGGTGCACAGGAAGCGGGCAATCAGGTGGAGACTGTGTATCTGAGGGAAATGCAGTACGGCTTCTGCAATGGCTGTCTTGCCTGTCAGAAGCTGGGACACTGTGTTATTAAGGATGACGCAGTGGAGATCGCGACCAAGATGCACGATGCCGATGTGCTGGTGTTTGCAACCCCGGTCTACTATTACAGCGTCAGCGGTCAGCTCAAGACCATGCTGGATCGTTCCAATCCGCTATTCGGCACAGACTATGCCTTCACGAAGGTTTATCTACTGGCGACGGCGGCAGAGGACGGGCAGGAAACCGTGGCGGGCAGCGAAAAGGCTGTGCAGGGCTGGGTGGACTGCTTTGACCGCTGTGAATTGGCAGGCACCGTATTTGCCGGCGGTGTAACCGATGTGGGCGAAATTGCCGGGCATCCTGCATTGGAAAAAGCACATCAGATGGGAAAGGAGATTTGAATCATGGCAGTAAAACAAACGGCAGGCAGAGACGCCTTGGGTGAATTTGCCTCCAAGTTCGCGGAATTGAATGACGATGTGCTGTTCGGACAGGTTTGGAGCCGGGAGGACAAGCTTTCCCTTCGGGATCGCAGTATCGTAACAGTGGTTGCTCTGATGGCGCAGGGACTGACGGATTCCTCTTTTCAGTATCACCTGCAGTCCGCCAAGAACAACGGTGTGACCAAAGCGGAGATCGCGGAGATCCTGACCCATGCGGCGTTTTATGCCGGATGGCCCAAGGCGTGGGCGGCGTTCCGCATGGCAAAAGAAGTGTGGGCGGAGGACGATGTTGCCGACGCAAAAGCCAAGCACGCCAATAAAATAATTTTCCCCATCGGTGCGCCCAATGATACCTTTGCAAAGTATTTCATTGAGCAGAGTTACCTTGCACCGGTCTCCACGGCACAGGTGGGCATTTACAATGTGACCTTCGAGCCGGGGTGCCGTAACAACTGGCATATCCATCATGCGCAAAGCGGCGGCGGGCAGATTCTGATCTGCGTGGCAGGACGTGGGTTTTATCAGGAATACGGAAAACCTGCGCAGGAGCTTCATCCGGGGGATGTTGTGAATATACCGGCGGGTGTGAAGCACTGGCACGGCGCGGCGCCGGATAGTTGGTTCTCCCATCTGGCGGTGGAGGTTCCGGGCACGGAGACCGCCAATGAGTGGCTGGAGGCCGTAAACGACGCAGAATACGCAAAAGCGACAACCGAGGAGGTTTGAATGATGGAGAAGCTGAATTTGACACAGGAATGGGACAAGGTGTTTCCCAAAAGCGATAAGGTCGATCATCGAAAAGTGACCTTCCATAACCGCTACGGCATTACGCTGGCAGCGGATCTGTACACGCCGAAAGGCGCAGAGAGCAAGCTGCCCGCCATCGCCGTCAGCGGCCCCTTCGGTGCGGTGAAGGAGCAGTCCTCCGGCCTGTATGCACAGAAAATGGCAGAGTTGGGCTTTCTGACACTGGCCTTTGACCCGTCCTACACCGGCGAGAGCGGCGGCACGCCCCGGTATGTGGCGTCGCCGGACATCAACACCGAGGATTTCTGCGCGGCGGTGGATTTCCTCTCCGTGCAGGAGAATGTAGACCCCGAGTGCATCGGCATCATCGGTATCTGCGGCTGGGGCGGCATGGCGATCAATGCCGCCGCCATGGACACCCGTATCAAGGCAACAGCCGCCATGACCATGTACGACATGACTCGTGTGAACGCCAATGGATATTTTGACAGCGAAAATACCGCCGATGCCCGTTACGCAAAGAAACAGGCCATGAATGCCCAGCGCACCGCCGACTACAAAAACGGCACCTATGCCCTGGCGGGCGGTGTAGTCGATCCGTTGCCGGAGGACGCCCCGCAGTTTGTGAAGGACTACTACGGTTATTATAAAACCCAGCGTGGCTACCATCCCCGCTCTCTCAATTCCAATGGAGGCTGGAATGTGACTTCATCGCTGTCTTTTATGAATATGCCGATTTTGCAGTATGCCGGTGAGATTCGCTCTGCCGTTCTGTTGGTACATGGGGAAAAGGCTCATTCTCGTTATTTCAGTGAGGGTGCTTACGAAAAGCTGACCGGAGATAACAAGGAGTTGATGATCATTCCGGGGGCAAACCATGTTGACCTCTATGACAACCTGGCGGCAATCCCCTTTGAAAAACTGAGAAGTTTCTTTGAGGAATACTTGAAATGAAACGGATTCTGTTCTGCTGTCTTTTGTTAACCGGAATTTGTCTGAGCGGCTGCACAGGACAAATCAATCAGCCGGATGCGCCGCCATCGACTTACGAAGAAAGCGGCGTTTTGCCGGGATCGGAAAGTGAGGAATCGACCGAGATGCCACCGAAAGAATCAACCATTCCCAGCGAGGCATCCAAGCAGGTGCTGACACTGACCATTGACGGTACAGCGGTGGATGTCCAATGGGAGGACAACGACACTGTTTCCGAACTGCTTGACTATGTGAAAGATGCACCCATCGTCGTGCATACATCAGCCTACGGCGGCTTTGAGCAAGTGGGCAGTTTCCCCCAGAGCTTATCCAGAAACGATGTGCAGATGACCACCAAGCCGGGCGATATTGTACTGTACTCCGGCGATCAGCTTGTGGTGTTTTTCGGCTCAAACAGTTGGAGCTATACCAAGCTGGGACATATCAACCTGGCTGCGGAGAAACTGGCAGAATTGTTGGGCGGCGAATCAACGGTAATTGAATTCAAATACGAATAATCACACGAAAAGGCCGCAAGGTGCACCACCATAAAAAGTATGTACGCAAAAACACAAAAAGGCTCTACGGTGACCGTTTCTCGGTTACCGTAGAGCCTACTTTCGATAAAAGGTATGGGAGAACCCTTGCAAACAGGGGCTTTTACAAAAAGAAACTGGACACCCGCTTCGATACGCATTGTATCAAAACTGGTGTCCAGTTATGGCGGAGAGGAAGGGATTCGTTCTCGCCTGAGGGCTCGGTCAGCGTCGGCTCTGACCTGCCACCGGCAGGTCATTCACTACTGACCCGTTCGAATCCCTACAATAAAGAAACCGAGCCATACACAAGGTATGGCTCGACTTCTTTGGCGGAGAGGAAGGGATTCGAACCCTTGTGGGGTTGCCCCCAAACGGTTTTCAAGACCGCCTCGTTATGACCGCTTCGATACCTCTCCGTATATGAAACTGTCTTTTAACAGAAATCATCAGATATTCAATTGTTTTAGATATTCTTTTAGAAATGCGCTTTTGTGCTGCTGTCGGAGTGCCGAAAAAGTCAGGTGTTGCAAAGCTTTTCCAGATTTTTGCGACCGCTGTGCTCGCAAATTTTCAAGACCGCCTCGTTATGACCGCTTCGATACCTCTCCGTATAATATTTATTTAATTTTGATTTTCTTGTATTTATAATTTGGATATTTCCGTTGTCACAACTCGGCGTGTGTACCCTCCCCAGTCGCATGGTCGCCTCGCGCGCCAATGCCTTGGCTTCCGACGCTCCCTGCTTTGTGGGGTATCGCTTCGTTCCAACAGTCCACCGGACTGTTTCCGCTCGCTCACCCGTTGTGACCGCTTCGATACCTCTCCGTATATGAAATGCCGTCAGGCAGATTTCATCAGATATTCAATTGTTTCAGAAATTCTTTCGAAAATGCTGTTCTGCGTTTAGAAAAACGCTCTTCTCTACGTCAGGCAAAAAGGCGGAACCGAAAACATGATAGCACACACGGCACAAGAAGTCAATCGCTTTTGAAGAAAAATCCGGGTAAAGTGGCTCCCGGCACAGTTTCCTTTTGCGGTGGCGGCTCTTCCGCGCGGCCGGGACACCCATGGCGCAATGCCGTGAGTTACTTAAAAATCCAAGGGACGCATCGAGCGCGATGCCGTTACCTTTTCGATAGATCCGGTTGCCTTCCCCCCGGGGGAGACACCGCGCGCGGTGTGGGAACAAAACGGGAACGCGGTGCCGCGTTCCCGTCTCAATAGCCGTCGTTCGCCCGAAAAAGGACAGCCGGCTTGTTCGGTTACCGGAAGACCCGGTACAGAAAGCCTTACTCGCCCTTTGCGAACCGCCTCACCGCATTGGCCAGGATTTCGGCCGTTCCGGCAATACCGAGTGCCCCCGTATCGAGAGCCATGTGGTAATTGTCGTATTTGCCCCAGCGACCGCCGGTATAAAAGTTGTAATAGGAAGCGCGGCGCTTGTCGGTCTTGTTGATAAGATCCAGCGCTCCCCCCTCCGAAAGTTCGGGATGGCGTTCCATGACCCGGGCGCGCCGGGCGGGGAGTGGCGCATAGAGAAAAACGCTGAAACGGTTGGGGTTTTCCCGGAGAACATGGTCCGCCGAACGGCCGACGATAATGCAGCTTCCCTTTCGCGCGACCTCGCGGATATAATCGGATTGCAGAATAAAGAGTTTATCATTGATCGGCAACGTGACTCCCGCCGTATGCCCTACGGAAAAGATGTTGGATCCCATCGCAAGCGTATACAACAGGCTGTTGGCGGCCTTCTCGTCCACGCGCGCCGCCACCTCCGGATGCAGGTTTCCCGCCTCGGCGGCCGCTGTGATCAGCTCTCTGTCGTAGAGCGGAATGCCAAGTATCTCCGAAAGCCGGATTCCGATCTCGCGCCCACCGCTCCCGTATTGGCGGGCAATAGTAATAACAGGGGTACGTTCCATAAATTCCTCCTTGCCGGACAGTACGCCGCCCGACGCGCGACATAAACCGGCCATCTGTTTTTTCGGAAGATGCGCTCCTCCGATGTTTGCGCCCCTCATTTTTCGGGGTGTTCTCTTTTCATCGTTATTATATCATAAAAAGAGGTAAATGTAAAGCGTTTTTTGTCTATAATGCCTTGTATTTTCCTCTTTATTGCTTTTTCTACAGGAATATGCTACAATAAAACCAAACGTGATCGGCCGCAGGAAAAGTCCCTTTGCCGGAAAAACGGCCGAGACCTACGAAAAGATCTTGCTATCGAGAGCCGAAAGGAGCCGACGATGATTGCCGTATCCCCATCCCTGATCCCCGCCATTGACGCATACGCCGCCACGTCGATGGGGATCCCCACCCTGACCCTGATGCGCCGCGCCGGGGATTTCATCGCGAAAGCTATCCGGGAACGGATCCCGGTCGGCTCCCCTGTCCTCCTGTACTGCGGAAGCGGAAACAACGGGGGAGACGGCTATGCCGCCGCCGTCCGGCTCCTGCGGGACGGTTATCAGGCGCGCGCCGTGGATCTGCTCTTTGCCGGACAGCGCACCGAGGAGGGAAAAACCTGCCTTTCAGATTATATTTCTCTGGCCGGCCCCCCGCTAACCGCGAAAGAAGCGCAGGACTTCCCCGCCGTATGCCTCGTGGACGCGGTCTTCGGCACGGGAGGACACGAACCCTTCCCGGAAGCCGTCACGGAAATGGCGCAGCGCTTTCAGGATCCCGCCGGGGCTCTCCGCGTGGCGGTCGATATTCCCCTCGGCGTGAACGCTGAAAGTGGACGGCTGGCCCCGCTTTTCGCCCCGGTCGATCTGACGCTCTGCCTCTCCTTCCCGAAATACGGACTCTACAGTTATCCCGCGCGGAGCGTATGCGGAGAGATCCTCACCGATCCGCTCGGCCTCCCCTCCGAGCCGCTTCGCCGCCGTTTTTGCCTTGATGAGACGCTGACCGATGCCGGAACCCTGACGCCGCTTTTTCCCAAACGGAAATCCGATACCCATAAAGGAATCTACGGGCACCTTTTGCTTCTCTGCGGCTCCGGGGCGTATCGGGGCGCCGCCGTCATGTCCGCCCTCGCCGCCGTCTCGCTCCGCATGGGGGCAGGGCTTGTCACGCTGGCCTCCGAGGAATCTGTTCTCGCGGCCGTCCTGCCGCGCGTGCCCGAGGTCATCTCCAAAAGCATCCCGCCGGTCGCCGATCTTCCGGACAATACCCTGCTCTCGCTTACCGAAAAGAAGACCTGCGTTCTGCTCGGCCCCGGGAGCGAAGCCACTGAAGCCCTTTTCGAAAAGATCCGTCTTCTGCTGTCGGTCGCCGGTCCTCCGCTGGTGCTGGATGCCGGTGCGCTCGGCGCGCTTGCTCTTCGCAGGGCCGACGCCGAAGCCTGTCTCATGAAAGCTAAGCGTAAAGTTATCTTTACTCCTCACCCGGCAGAGTTTGCCCGTATGCTCGATTTATCGGTTCAGGAAGTGCAGGAGAACCGATTAGAGGCGGCTCGCTCCTTTGCCCGAAAGATCCCGGGCGTGCTGATCCTGAAAGGAGCCGGCACCATCGTAGCGGAAGGGGAACGCTTCTCGGTCAATACTTCCGGCGGCCCTGCCCTTTCCAAAGGCGGCTCGGGCGATATCCTGGCAGGAGCGGTGGCCGCCCTGATCTGCAACGGGCTCTCGCCGTACGATGCCGCCCGGGCGGCGGTCTACCTACACGGGGCGGCCGGAGACAGCCTCAGCCGGATCTTTTCCGACCGGGGCGTTTTACCGACCGACCTGCCGGCCGAGATGGCCCGCACGCTGGCGCGCCTGACCGGGGAAGGAGGACCGTCATGACAGAAACGCTCTGCCTTCTGGCCCGGGACACCCGGTTTTCCCGCTCACTCTTTCTGATCCTCCGCGGCAGCGGCATTTTTGCACGCGTCTTTCACGCCCGCGCCCCGGAAGAGATCGGGCCCTGTGACGCGGTCTTTTTGGATCTTGATACCTTCCCCCCGACCGTCGGTCTTCCGCGCGGGGTGCTCCGCTTAGGATACAGCCTTGCCCCGGAGGGCTGTCTGTCCTTCCCTGTGCTCGCGCGCCCTTTCACCGATGCGGAACTGACAGCCTTCCTCACCGAAAGTCTCGTCCCCACGCCTCTTTGCCCGCCCGACACCCGGGGATCGGTCCGCGTATGCGGCGAATCCGTGCGCCTGAGCGCGACCGAGGCGGCGCTCTATACGCTCCTCTACGAAGCCGAAGGGAAACCTGTCCCGCGCGCCGAGATCGCAGCGCGGATCTTTCCCGAAGCACAAGATCCGGACCGATGCATCAACGTCTATATCCACTACCTGCGTGAAAAACTGGAAAAGGGAAATCGCCGCGTGATCTTTTCGCATCGGGGCGGCGGATATTCTCTTCGGAGGACAGAACCGTGATACGACTGATCTACGGCGGGCCGGGAAGCGGAAAGACCACCTGCCTGACCGAAGCCATCGCCAAAGACATTGCCGCGGGCATTCCCGCGCTCCTCCTGGTTCCCGAACAGAACACCGTATCGGTAGAAAAGCGCATGGCTGAAAAACTCTCCCCCGCAGCTCCTCTCAGCTTTGAAGTGACCAACTTCACCCGTCTTGCGGACACCGTATTCCGCCGTCTCGGGGGGATCGCGCGGCGCTATGCCGACGCCGGTACTGAATCGCTTTTCCTGTGGCAGGTCCTACAACAGCTCTCCCCGATGCTACACGATACCCGCAGGATCGATGCCGGCCGCGTCCTCTCACTCCTTTCCACCCTGCGTGAGATCCGCGCCGCCGCCGTCACGCCGAAAATCCTGGAAGAGACGGCCGACGGATTGGCCGGGGACCCGCCGCTCTTTCGCAAACTTTCCGACCTTGCGCTGATCCTTGCGGAGTACCGCCGTCTGACGCAGGAGTCCGGAAGGGCGTTGCCCGAGGAAGAACTGCCCGAACTCTGCCGCTTGCTCCGCGAAAATACGCCGCTGTCGGGCTATCACATCTATTGCGACGACTTCACGAGTTTTACGCCCGATCAGCTTGACATTCTGGCCGAACTTTCCCGGCACAATGACCTGTCCGTGAGCCTGGCACTGCCGGATCCCGCAACGGTGGCCGCGTCTCTCTGCTATAGTGAACTGAGCGAAACCGACAGGGACTTGCGAAATCGTTTTTCCTCCCTGCATATCCCGATCGAAAAGACCCTGCTCACGGGAAACCGGCGGAGCACCTCGCCGCTGGCAGCCGCACTGGGAGAAAAGCTTTTCACCCTGAGTACCGCTCCCCTCCCCGATGCGATCCCGGCCGACGGCGCCGTGCGTATCGCCGAATGCCGCAC
This sequence comes from uncultured bacterium, assembly GCA_949282345.1. Taxonomy (GTDB): domain Bacteria; phylum Bacillota; class Clostridia; order Oscillospirales; family CAG-272; genus UBA1740. The sequence goes on from CASDOQ010000035.1 coordinate 9,548, forward strand.
GCCTTTTGAGGAAGCCGATTTCATTGCCGCCGACATCGCCCGACGCGTCAGGGAGGAAGGCGCCCGCTACCGCGACTTCATGATCGTAGCCGGAAACGCCGCGGACTACCGGGGGATCCTCGATACCGCGCTGGCCGAGCACGGGATCCCCGCCTTCTTTTCTCTCCCGGTCGACCTTTCCTCCTTTGAAGCGATCAAGCTCATCCGCACGGCGTACGCCGTATGGTGCGGTGGCTTCCGCCGCGAGGACTTTATCACCTACTTGAAATGCGGCTTCTCGGGGATCCCCCAGGAGGAGGTCGATCGATTGGAGCTTTATGCCGAGCGCTGGCGTCTCTTCGGAACGCGGCTCTCGGATGCCCCGCTCACCATGTACCCGGACGGCTATGGCATTCCCCGCAATGAAAAAGAAAAAAAAGCCGCGGCCGATGCGCTCGCCGTTCTGAACCGATCGCGCGATACCGCCGTGGCTTCTCTGCGCGCGCTCGAACCGGCGTGTAAAGGAAAGTTTACAATTAAAAAGCATTGCGAGATGCTCTACCGCTTCTTTATCGAAATCGGGCTGGAAGAAAAACTCTACCGGCGCGCTGCGCAAGCCGCGGCAGACGGAAAGACCGACGTACAGGCCGCCGCGCGTCTTTTCCCGGCCATTGCCGATGCCATGGACCTCCTTTGCACGGTGATCCCAGACGTGGAACTCTATGCGCAGGATTTCTCCGAGTTGCTCTCCCTGCAATTTTCGGCGCGCGGTCTGGGTTCGATCCCGCCCACGGCGGATGCCGTATTGGTCGGCTCCGCCGATATGCTCCGTCCCGGAGAACCGAAACACGTTTACCTGATCGGGGTGAATGCCGATATCTTTCCGACGCTTCCGCACGGCAGTGCGGGCTTTTCCGCCGCCGAATGCCGCAAACTGGAGGAGGCGGGGCTGGTGCTCTGCTCTGGGGAAATCGTTTTCGCCTCCCGTGCGCTCTTCTCTTTTCTCCGTGCCTTCTGCGCGGCGAAGGAATCGGTAACGCTCTCTTATTTTCTCTCGGATGCCGCCTTTTTACCGCTCGCACGCGCCAACGTGATCGACCGCATTCTGATGCTGGCAGGCAACCGGGTCGAACTGCTCCGCACGACGGAACTGCCCCGAAAGAATCTCATCGAGTGCCGGGAAAGCGGATTGCGCGCGCTTTCGTCAAGGCTTTCGCCCGAAGTCGGGAACGCCCTGCGCCGCGCCCTGCTGACCGCGGACCCCGCCAATGCCGCCCGGATCCTCTCGGCCGGACGCCCGCTGGTCGAAGATCGGAGCACCCTCGCTCAAGAGACAGCGAAAACGCTTTTCCCTCGCGAGATGCCGATGACGCAAAGCCGGCTGGAAAAGTATATTTCCTGCCCGTTCTCCTACTACTGCCGCTATATCCTCAAATTGGAGGACGATGCCCCCGCCGTCATTTCCCCGGCCGACATCGGGAACTTCATTCATACCGTACTTGAACGCTTTTTCCGGGACGGCATTCCGGCTGACCCCTCCCCGGAGGCGATCTTGCCGCGCGTGGATGCCGTCTGCCGGGAATACCTTTCCTCTCTCTTCCCCGAGGGAGTCACGCCTCCCGCGCGTATTGCTCATCTCTTTGACCGCCTGCGTTCGGCCACCACTCGGATGATCGCGGAGATCTGCGACGAATTTTCTCACAGCCTCTTCACGCCGCTCTTTTTCGAGCATGAACTCAGCTCCAACGACCCGAGCCACGCCGCCCCGTTCCGCGTCGAATTGCCCGATGGAGGAGCCGTCCTCTTTTACGGAAAGATCGACCGGGTGGACGTATACCGCAACGGGGAAAAGACCTATCTGCGCGTGACCGACTACAAGACCGGCCCGAAGAGTTTTGACCTGCGGGAGATTTCGACCGGCAAAAACCTGCAGATGCTGATCTACCTCTTTGCCATGACCGGAACAGACCGGCCGGAATTTTTGCGTTCGGTCGGCGCGACGCCGGGAAACCTCTTCCCCGCCGGGGTGCTGTATCTGGAGACGCAACCGAAGGAAGCGACGGTTTCCTCTCCGGACGATCCGGCCGTATCGGCCGCGCTTTGCAAAAGAGACGGGCTTTTCCTCCATGACGACGACGTTCTCTTTGCCATGGATGACACTGAGGATCGGCGTTTTCTTCCGTTGCGCTTCAACAAGGACGGCACCGTGAACAGCGCCGACAGCCGCCGCCTGCAAACGCTCTCCGATATGGGGCAGATTCTTTCCACCGTAGAGGAAACGATCGGGCGGATCGTCACTTCCCTGCGCCGGGGGGTGGCCGATGCCCGCGTCGATCGCAATAACCGATATTCCCCCTGCGCCTTTTGCGAATGGAAGCCCCTCTGCCGTGCGGCGCACCGCTCTGCCTCCGAGCGCTGAAAAAGAAAAGATTTCCGGGAAAACCTCGCGTTTTCTTCCTATTGATTTTTCCAAAGATCCGTTATATAATAAAACCGAAAAACCGAGGGCCTTCCGCCTTTTCGGCGGAACAGGCAAGCGCCGCAGGCACCTGTTTGTCCCGGCTTTTGCCCCCTCAGTCACGGAGAAGAAAGATATGAAAAAAGTCATTGAAAAATGGTACCGCACGCTCCCCTTCCCGAAAGAATACGACGAAGCCTTTTACGCGATCCTCGAGCGGACTTCGTTGACCGGGATCGGACGCGTGGAGGACTATCCGGCCACCAACTGCCCGTGGGACGATATCGCCACGGCGGAACGCAACCTGCTGGCCTACCTCTGGTTCTGCGAGGAGACCGAACGTCGCTATGCCGAAAAGGGCCTGCCGCACGAGGTCTTTCTCGCCAGTATGAACGACATCGTGCGCTGGTCAGATAAATTTTACCAGGCGACCGGAAAATTGGGGCTCGGGGAGTTATCCTGGACCGTCCTGTCCCAAAAACTCCAGCTTTTTGAGCTCGGCCGCTTACAATTCAACTTTACAAAGCTCACTACCTGCCCGATCCCCGCGCTCGGTGCCGAGATCGGCGAACCCTGTATCGGTGCGCATATTCCGGCGGGCGGCCCGCTGAAGATCGAGGAAGCACTGGCCTCCTTCCGCGCTGCGGATGAATTTTTTGCAAAATATTTCCCCGAGTATTCCTATCGGTTCTATACCTGCTATTCCTGGCTGCTTGACCCCGATCTCGTTCCGATCATCGGAGAAGCGAGCAATATCGCGCGTTTTGCCGCGCTCTTCACACCGATATACAGTCTGCCCTGCAACAACTGTCTACGTTACCTCTTCACCTACGACACCGACGAGCATAACGTCGCCTCGAAGACGCCTACCTCCCGGCTGTCCGCCGCGGTCAAAGAAAACGTGCTTGCCGGGAAGACCTTCCACTCGGTCCTCGGTTACCGCCTGAAGGAGAGCCGCTAATCTTTGAAAGACATCGCGGGAAGCAGCGTTCCGCGAATCGACGACGGCGAAAGCCTTGAAGACCATTGTTGCGGCTGCTTTTGCCGGCCGCAAGAGCGATCGGGTAGAGGGGGTTTTCTCCCCCCTCCCACACCACCGCACGTGCCGTTCGGCATACGGCGGTTCGGTTCTCTATCTCGTATTACTTCAACGCTTCTGCTCTTTGTTATCTAACCTAAGACTTCCCGCATTTTGCCT
>CASDOQ010000036.1 GCA_949282345.1 uncultured bacterium
CAACTGGGGTGGAGAGTTTGAAAATGTCAGCATCCTTGTTGCCATAGGAGTAGACGAGGATGGATACCGTGAGATCATAGGTGCGGCGGAGGGCATGAAGGAGGATGCCGAAAGCTGGAAAAGCTTCCTTGTATGGCTGAAAGAACGCGGGCTTGATGGTGTAAAGCTCGTAATCGGGGACAAATGCCTCGGAATGTGCAATGCCGTGGCAGAGGTCTTTCCGGAGGCGAAATACCAACGTTGTACCGTGCATTTCTACCGTAACGTTTTCTCTGTAACACCTCGGAAACACATGCGCGAGGTCACACGGATGCTGAAAGCGATCCACGCCCAGGAGAGCAAAGAGGCAGCACGAAAGAAAGCACGGGATGTCGCAGAAAAGTTACGCTCCATGCGGCTGAATGAGGCGGCCAAAAAGGTCGAAGACGGTATTGAAGAAACCTTGACCTACATGGACTTTCCGTCACAGCACTGGCTGAAGATCCGGACAAACAATGTCATTGAACGGATGAACCGTGAGATACGACGCAGAACGAGGGTCGTTGGTACGTTCCCGGACGGAAAGTCCGCTCTGATGCTGGTCTGTGCCAGACTGCGGTATGTTTCGGGAAAGGAGTGGGGCTCAAAGCGGTATCTTTGCATGAAATATTTGACTGAAGCCGCGACAGAAGTGGCATAAACACAGCAAATAAATAGCATCTGCCGCCGACGGAGTCAAGGGTCAAGATGAACGGTCTTGCGACCGCCCTTGACACCGCCGCCGACAGATGCTCTCGCTCAAACAAGCGGAGCGTGGCCGCTCCACTGCCGGACTACCGGCGCACTACTTCATTTTATCAGAAGCGAATTTGCGAAAAATACTTGACAGTACCTAAGCACGAAACCGTGAAATGATTATTTTCTACGATGAAGATAATCACGGATTTTACAACAACCTATTTTGAGATAGCAAAACAGGCAGTATTTTTCAACGGTCAAGATGAACGGGCTTCGCCCGCCGTTGACAAATACTGTCTGTTTCGCTTTGGGGTAGATAAGGGCGGTTAAGCACCAAAGTGCTTAACCGCCCTTAAGTAATCGATGGGATGAGATAATTTCAATCTAAATTTGCCACATACTCAAGAAAATTCTCAGCAGTTTCCCTATTCCCAATACCTTGAGAATTAAATGGGAACTTCATTCTATATACGGTGTTGTCCCCTTCAACATAGTAATCTACAATAGCGGTACAAAGGATATAATCAAATTCTGTGTAAGTATATTTTTCAGAATGAGCTGGATTGAAATAAATTGTTGCGCCAAAAGCCGCACCACTTTCACGCTTGCCGACTTTATAGTTGGCTTTTCCATCTAAATCGCCCAATTGCTCACCGTTACAGTATACTACTTTGTTATTGGCATTTAGAAAATTGGAAAAGTAAAAATCGGTCAACGTCACATCCCCAGCGTAATTGTGGATATTTACCGAATATGTTTCCGCTATACCATATGTGAAGACCGTAATTGGACCATACATATGATTTCCTTCAATGTCATTATAATTCTCGTCATTGTAATGATATTTGACTGGATGTTCAAGCTTTATAGAATATTCTGCACCATCAATAGATACAACCACATTATCTATGCGAATTTCCCAAACCTCGGGAGCTTCAATATTCGCCATAGGGGTAAAGTAATCGCCATCAATCTCAGAGACCACATCATACAAGTACAGATATTTACCATTTATCTTAACATCAGTTACATCCGTGATGTTAAGTATACTCAATTCCGTACTCTCAAAATATTCCACATTTTCACCTTCAAGCCGAACAAACGCAATATCTTCCATACTCAAGGGAGAATCAGAAACAAAATACAAAGGGAATCCTAATGTTTCTGACCCGTATTCCAAATCGACCTTTATCATTTCGGTATAAACGGACACCCCTGTATCTCCGAGTTTATGTGAATCTTGAGGGGAATCATTAACCCTACACGATACCAAAGAGAATAATATCGCGAGAATCAAGATAATTATACCAAAATTTTTTGTTCTTTTCTTTTTAATATTTACATCATTCATTTTTAATATTTACGATATCCAGAACCACTCTCTGTACTATAAAGAAGCGCGTAGTACGCAATGCCCCTCGGAGTAGGCATATCGTACTCAGCCATTTTTGTAGTTCCATAATATTTATCTACTCTATGGCGGTAGATATCATGACACACGCCTATTTTATAATATCCGCTACTATCTGCTCTTTCGATATCATACGAAACGCTACTGGACACTTCGAAAGACACGCCAGTTGTAAAAGACACACTATTCGTGACAGAACCCGTTATTTCAATAATCTCAGCACTGGCAGTTCCACCCACTGAAGTAGAAAATTCGTATGCCGATTGAGCTGAATAGGTTCGACCGATTGTTTGCTCAACCGTCATAGCAGTTGTTCCTTTATAATAAGGAAGAGAAAGATCCATATTAAAAATCGCATACCAATCACCATAATAGCGATTTACTTCATAAGAGTAACTACCTCTGGTGCTAGTACCTAAGTAATATGTATCGCTCGATGCAGGAGAAACTTGCGAGTAGTTATACACTCCAACAACAGGGACGATGTTTAAGTTCGTTTCAGCAGCATCTGCTGCGCTAACGTTGACCGAAAGAACGGATGTTACTAACAATGACATAACCATGATGGACAAGAAACTCTTTTTTATGATTTTTTTCATGTTTTTAACCCCTTTCGTATTTAGTAATTTTGAAATTTACAAGTTATAAGCGTCCTTATTCATTGGAATCACCTCATTTCAAAAAGCCGTTTGATCTTCACGCGCAAAAAACTAATGCTCAGACTGCTCTTTATAAATTTCGGAATTTACGAAGTGTCATATCTATATAAATCAATTGAATATCAAATCAAATTCGACAGAAAATTCGCGACCACTCAATATTTTAGTTAATTTATAGCGTCCAGTTCTCAATTCAACATCGGGAAGAAAAGCAAAACGATTCATACTATCCAAATCAACAAAATTTGTCGTTTCGCTTGGGAACACATATCCCAAATTTTGGCTTGCTGCATTTTCGTTCATTTTTGAAATCTTTACCCATTCACCATCTTCATAAAGTTCCAAAACGAAATACAAATCGTTAAATGCAAATCCTTGATTGTCATGATCGCAAATCCTGATCTTGATTCCCGTTTCATTGCATTCGATGAAAGTCAATTCGATATTCCAATCTGTCCGTTCATCTAATCCTGGAATAATGAAATCGCCATTCAGATCGTTATTTATCTTCTCGTCGCCAGTAGTTGTACCAACATCAGCAGTTGATTCCGATTCACCAGACTTGTCAGTGGATTCGTCTCCAGACTGACCACAGCCTGTGAAAATTGATAGTAACAGAACCGTAGAGACCAAAATTGTTAGATATCTAAACTTCAAATGATGCTCACTCCCATCTCGCAGCAGAAGCTTCTCTTTCATCTACAATCATATTGAAGAGGCCATCATACTAATTTTGCAAACTTGCTGTTCCGTAATAATAGACCTCAATGTCTGCATCGGCATCTGAATTATAACCGCACATCAAATGCCCAGATCTGTTTTCCGTCGGACTTGTAATTTCTCGACCGTATGCATCTGCTGTTGACGAAAAATTAGAAATCGTTGAAGATGCGGGCAAATATTCCGAAACATTTAACTGACCGCCACTTCGAGCCATGACAGCCGACTGGATACCATTTTCTTTTTCATTCTACTATACCTCCTTTGTATAGACAAATATTTTTAATCATCGACCATTTCTTATCCAACATAGAAACTCTTTCCATGTTGGAACTAAAAAAGCAAGACGAGGGGAAAGCTACGATTGGTGAATGAGTGGGTAGGGGTATAGCGATTGCATCGTTTCATCATAAGGCAATCCCTCCTTAAAAATATTCAACAGAAAAGCGCACAGACGTAATCGGAGCAAAAGCCGATTCAATCTGTGCGCTATATTACTTTGCCATTATTCACTTGAAATAGAATTTCTTCACGAAAAACTCGGCAGCAATTAGCATTCTAGTTGTCGGGCTTCGCTTCTGACCATACAACAACTCTATTGTACACACAGTATATCATATCAACTTGTGTTTGTCAAGCAAATTTTGGTGGTTACGATGCGATAGCATCGGATGTTCTTAGGGTATTTGAATTGAATACGAGAGGGCTTTCGTGACAAAAGAATTGCCACCACCGAGCGCAAGCTCTCCGATTATCGCTCGATTGCTTTGAAAACAAATTCATTTCTCGACGAACATTTTTCCAAAGATAAGAGCTCATCTGCTTTTTTTACGAGCTCACGCTCAACGTAAATACTGATTCTTTGCTTATTTTCCGGGCCTTTCATAACTGCGTATCAGATTTTACAACGTGACCTATCTTAAAAGTTAATTGCCGATTGCGGCAAAATATCTAGAAATTACATTTGCGTTTTGAATTGATATTTTGCCGATAGTGTGGTATAATAGTATTGTGAAAATCCGAAGGAGGACATCCTATGAATTATATATCCGTAAGTGAGGCGGCAAAAAAGTGGAATATCTCCGAGCGCAGTGTCCGTAATTACTGTGCCGAAGGACGTGTGGCCGGTGCGGTTCTTGTGGGCAAGATCTGGATGATCCCCGCAGGTGCGGAGAAGCCAATTCGAAAAATCCGCAGTGATGCCACGCCCGAAACCTTGCTTGATATATTGCAGAGAGAAAAGAATACATCCCTGTCGGGTGGCATCTATCACAAGGTGCAGATAGAGCTGACCTACAACTCCAACCATATTGAAGGGAGTCGTCTGACACATGACCAAACAAGATACATTTTTGAAACCAATACCATCGGCGTTACAAATGATAACGTGAACGTAGACGATATCGTTGAAACCTCAAACCATTTCCGTTGTATCGATCTGGTGATTGAAAACGCCACGAGCATTTTGACGGAAGGGTTCATCAAGGAATTGCATCGTGTCCTCAAGAACGGAACTTCCGGTAGCCGCCAATCTTGGTTCGTTGTGGGTGATTATAAAAAGCTTCCCAACGAGGTGGGCGGTAGAGATACTACGCTTCCCAAGGAGGTTTCCGCCGAAATGAAATCTCTGATGGCAAGCTACAATGCGGAGAAGAAAAAGACGTTTGAGGATATCCTTGATTTCCATTACCGCTTTGAGCGTATCCACCCTTTCCAAGACGGTAACGGACGTGTCGGCAGATTGATTCTTTTCAAGGAGTGTCTGCGCAATAATATCGTTCCGTTTATCATCGACGAGGAACTCAAGATGTTCTACTACCGAGGTCTCTCAGAGTGGTCGCGCGAGCGCGGATATTTGACTGATACCTGCCTTGCCGCGCAGGATAAGTTCAAAAGATATCTTGACTATTTCAAAATCCAATATTGATTTTTAAGGGGCTGAGTCGAGTTTGGGAATTAATTCCAAATAGCTGGCGCCTTGCATAAAGAAACACTCGTTATTCCAAAAGAACGGCGAGTGTTTTTGTTAATCCATAACATAAGGCTGAGCCAAAAAATCAATTTGACTCAGCCCCGTTTTGTCGCTAAGGCTGCTTATTCGGTTGTTATGATTTTACCGCTAATTTTGCACGCCTTCCGGGGTGCTTTTTTTGCAGATCCCCCGGAAAGAGCGGAATTTTTTCCAAAAACGACCGGGAGAGTTGACAAAGAGGAAAGCGCGCGCTATAATATGCATTGAACGATGCATATTGACGGATGAACAGGATGAAAAGGAAAAACTATGGCGCCGAAAAATAAATTTACACGGGATCAAATGATTGATGCCGCCCTCCGGGTGGTGCGGGGCAGGGGATATGCCGCTCTGACGGCCCAAAGCATGGCCGAACAGCTCGGAACCTCCACCCGCCCGATCTTCACCTGTTTTGAAACGATGGAAAAGGTCAGGCGGGAAGTGTGCCTCGCCGCCGAGCGATGCTACCGCGGGTATGAAGCGCAGGGCTTGCAGGAGACGATCGCTTTTCTCGGTTACGGGCGGGCGTATATCCGCTTTGCCAAGGAGGAACCCGAACTCTACCGCCTGCTCTTCCTTTCCGCCGAGGGAAATGCCGTTTCAAAAATGCGGTCTTCCCGGACGTATGTTCTGCCGCTCCTTATGCGGATCTACGGGCTGTCGGAACGCGAGGCGGAGCGCTACTTCCGCGATACGTGGCTGATAGTGCACAGCCTCGGCACCCTGATCGTCAACGGGGGATGTCCCTATACCGATGCCGAGATCGAAAGGATCCTGACCGGGGCCAGTCTGGCGTTCTGTAAGGCGGTCAAGGAGGTCCCGGGTTTTGCAACCGATGAATATGACCGCGATGCCGTCTTCCGCGCTTTGACGGGAAAAGAAAGCCCGGAGGCTGGGAATACGTAACGGGACGAACGCTCCTCGGACGGACGGTCGCTTCCTTTCTTCCGCAAAAAGTCCTTTGCCTTGCCCTATGCCGGCGGGGAGATCTGGTTTGAGCATCTGGACGGGATCCGGGAATATAGCGCTCTGGCAGAGGGAAAACCGGCCGCGGACACGCCCGCTCTTTTCAAGGCCCTCGATGCCGGCGCCCCTTTCTGCGGCCATCGGAGACGAACGAAGAATTGTGGCGACAGATCTCCAAAAAAAGAATATGTAAAGAAAACCATACAGTTTATTCAGAAAAATCATACAAAGAGGAGAAGCCTGTGAACTGCACGATCAGAGAATGGCGGCTCTCGGATGCTGCGGATCTTGCGGCCGCACTTTCCAATCCGAAGATCCTTGACCGCTTGCGCGACGGGATCCCGTATCCCTACACCGAGGCCGATGCCCGCGCCTATATCGAAGCCATGCTGTCTGCCGATCGCGACAGCACCTTTGCTTTTGCGATCTGCGCGGACGGGCGCGCCATCGGCAGTATCGGGGCCTTCCGGCAGGGGAATATTCATGTCCGCACGGCCGAACTCGGCTATTACCTTGCGGAGCCTTATTGGGGACGCGGGTGGATGACGCTGGCGGTACGCACGCTTTGCGAAAAACTCTCCCGAGAGACCGATCTTTTGCGGATCTATGCCGAGCCGTTTGCCGACAATGCCGCCTCGCGCCGGGTGCTCGAAAAAGCGGGTTTTTCGTTGGAGGGGATCCTGCGGCGCAACGCCGTGAAAAACGGGCGGGTACTCGATATGGCCATGTACGCCCTGATTCGTGCGCCCGGGGAAGAATTTTTTCCGAATGCGATCCGGGAAGCCGCCGTATCGGCATCGGCGGGCGACAACGACACGGCCGGCATTTTCCGATGAAGAATAAAATAAGAAAGAAGGAAAGCCGCATTTTGCGGCACAGGAAAAATCTATGAGCGATATGATACGGATCGAACATCTGCAAAAGCGGTTCGGCGAGATCCACGCGGTGAACGACCTCAGTTTTCACGTCAAGGAGGGCGAACTTTTTGCTTTCCTCGGGGTGAACGGAGCGGGGAAATCCACGACCATCAATATCCTTTGCGGACAGCTTGAAAAAAACGGAGGCCGGGTGGAGGTCTGCGGCGTCGATTCCGACTGCGACCCCGACCGTGTGAAGCGTTCGATCGGGGTGGTATTCCAGAACTCGGTCCTCGACCGCGAGCTTTCCGTACGCGAGAACCTTTTCAGCCGGGCCGCGCTGTATGGGATCTGCAAAGAGGCGTTTGAGCGGCGTCTTACAGAACTTTCCGCGCTGCTCGACTTTGCGGAACTGCTCCGGCGGCCGGTGGGAAAACTTTCGGGCGGTCAGCGGAGGCGGATCGACATTGCGCGCGCCCTCTTGCACGAGCCGAAGATCCTGATCCTCGATGAGCCGACGACCGGTCTTGACCCGCAGACGCGAATGCTTCTCTGGAAAGTGATCGCAGAGCTGCGCCGGGAGCGGAATCTGACGGTTTTTTTGACCACGCATTACATGGAGGAAGCGGCGGATGCCGACTACGTGGTGATCTTAGACCGGGGACAGATCGCCGCCGAAGGAACGCCGCTCGAACTGAAAAATACCTATACCGGGGATTTTATCACCCTGTACGGGGTGGGCGAGGACGACGTCCGCCGACTCGGAAAGAAATACGAGCCGATCCGCGACGCTTTCCGGGTCGAGGTGCCCGATACGGCGGCGGCCACAGAACTGATCCTGCAAAATCCCGGCCTTTTCCGGGATTATGAGATCACGAAGGGAAAAATGGACGACGTATTTCTCGCCGTCACGGGAAAAAAACTGCCGGGAGGAGAACAGAAATGACCGGACTTTCCGCGCTGGTTCGGCGCAATACCAAACTCTATTTCAAGGATAAGGGGATGTTCATTTCTTCGCTCATCACCCCGATGATCCTCCTTGTCCTGTACTCCACTTTTCTAAAAAAGGTCTTTGACGATTCTTTCCGTTCGGCTCTGACGGCGGCGGGCTTTACCGTCTCGGATTCCTTGCTGAACGGCTACGCCGGCGGTCAGCTCGTTTCTTCCTTGTTGGCGGTGAGCTGTATCACGGTCGCCTTTTGCTCCAATCTTCTCATGATCCGCGATAAGACGAGCGGCGCGCGGCAGGATCTGACGGTCACGCCGGTGCGCTTCGGCATGCTGGGGCTTGGGTACTATCTGTCTACGCTGGTCTCTACGTTGATCATCAGCCTTTCCGCGTTGGCGGTCTGCCTTTTGTATCTCTCTGTCGTCGGATGGTATCTGACGGTGGGAGACGTTCTCTTGCTGATCCTCGACGTCTTTCTCCTGACCATGTTCGGGACGGCGCTCTCCTCGTGCGTGAACTTCTTCCTGTCGACCGACGGGCAGGCCTCTGCGGTCGGCACGATCATCAGCGCGGGGTACGGCTTTATCTGCGGGGCGTATATGCCGATCTCAAATTTCGGAGAGGGGTTACAGCACGTCCTGTCTTTCCTGCCCGGAACCTACGGCACGAGCCTGTTGCGGAATCACGCTATGCGCGGCGTTTTCCATGAGATGGGAGAACAAGGCTTCCCCGGCGAGGTGGTGGAGGCGATCCGCGACAGTGTGGACTGCAATTTCTACTTTTACGGAACCAAGGTCGCCACGGGAACCATGTATCTGATCCTTTGCGGCAGTATACTCGTTCTGATCGGGGCGTATATCCTGATCAATACGCTGGCCGGCCGCAAGGCGGGAAAGCGCTGAACCCGAAAACGCGAGCGGGCAAGCCCCGCTTCTGCGGGCTCAGCCTTCGGGGGCCACGTCCCTGCGTTTTACTGTGTGCGCCCGGCATCTTCGCTTTACCGTGTACAAAAAAGACGGCTTTACGGCGACCTGCGATAAAGCAGGTCTGCCGAACGATGTTTGCCCTTACGGGCAAGTGATGTCGGCTTCGCCTAATGATGTAGCCTACGGCAATGATGTTGTGCCTTCGGCACAGTGGGCAAACATCACATCATTGCGACCAACGGGAGCAACATCATTACGAACGAAG
>CASDOQ010000037.1 GCA_949282345.1 uncultured bacterium
AGGGGCTGAGTCAAATTGATTTTTTGGCTCAGCCTTATGTTATGGATTAACAAAAACACTCGCCGTTCTTTTGGAATAACGAGTGTTTCTTTATGCAAGGTGCCAGTTATTTGGAATTAATTCCCAAATTTGACTCAGCCCCTGTTTTCGTTTGATATATGCGATACTTTTAATGTAGTCTGAAATCCGAGTTTTCGATTTCCGCGGCTTTTACTCCCATCTTGAGAATCATTTCCGAAAACTTTTTAGCGCTGATCGGATAGTTTTCCTCAATCCATGCACCGAGAAGTCCGATTACGCCACTGACGATAAAAATATATTCGTATTTGGCAAGCAGACGGTTGTTTGCCTGCGATTCAACCTGGTACTTCCGGAGGACCGCATTAATCAGCCGCCGATTAAAGGCTCTGTTATCGGATTGCAGAATCAGAATACGAAACATCCGGTCGTTTTCTTTGATGTATGTGAAAAAACTTTCCAGTATCTCAACAAATTGCTCATCGGATGTGATTTCACTCGGCATATCCGACAGAACTGGGATCTGCTCCATCACATCATTCTCTATGTCCTGCCGAAGTGTGATGGTATCTTCATAGTACATATAAAAGGTGGAACGGTTGACATCCGCAATCCGACAGATGTCCGTGACGGATATTTTCTCCGAAGGATTATTCTCAAGAAGATCCAGATATGCATCCTTGATCAGTTTTTTTGTCATGCGCACGCGCCTGTTATCTGCCATTTGTTCTTCTCATCCCTGTTTACAAAATATTCACTTTCGTTTTTGCCGTGTTTCCGACATCTTGACTTGTATTGTTGCAAACACATCGTTTCTCAAAATACTGTTTGTTGATTTTTCAACACTCTGTTGCTATAATTATAATATAAAGAGTCCGATTTGTCAATAGACGAGCGAAGGATTCACGTTATTTTTCTGAATCAAAGAAGGAGAAGCATTTATGGCATTCTTATCTTTAACCAACGTAAAAAAAGAATATCATACCGGATCTGTGACCGTTTCGGCGCTTGAGAATGTTTCTTTTGATCTGAATGAGGGAGAATTTGTTGTCATCCTTGGTGCGTCGGGTGCCGGAAAAACCACGCTTCTGAATCTGCTGGGAGGTATGGATACGGTAACAGACGGGAAAATCGAACTTGACGGAAAAAACATTGCCGCATACGGTAAACGCGACCTGACCTATTATCGCCGCTGCGATGTGGGATTTGTGTTTCAGTTTTACAACCTGATGCCCAACCTTACCGCTCTTGAAAATGTGGAAATTGCCGTTGAGATCTGTGAAAACCATCTGGACCCGAAAAGTGTTCTCGAATCGGTCGGCCTTGCTGAAAGACTGAACAATTTTCCCGCAGAACTTTCCGGCGGTGAACAGCAGAGAGTATCGATTGCCCGCGCCGTTTCAAAAAATCCAAAGTTGATTCTCTGCGATGAGCCAACCGGAGCGCTGGACTATGTAACAGGTAAAAAAATACTGAAGCTGTTGTACTCCTTGTCTCGCGAGCAGGGAAAGCTTGTGATTGTTGTCACGCATAACGCTGCGCTGAAAAATATGGCGGATCGGATAATCCGAATCAAAAGCGGAAGGATCGAAAGTGTGGAAACAAACGCGAATCCGATTCCGGCGGAGGCGATTGAGTGGTGAAAACTTATTTCAAAACCGTTCAGAGGATGTTTCGTCATCATCTTATCCGATTGCTGTCGCTCATGGGAGTCATTCTGATTTCCATCGGTTTCATATCGGGTATCGGTTCTCCCGCCGATATGATCCGAGACAGCATAGAAATTTACTATCGCAATCGGAATGTCAGCGATTTTATCGTCAAAAGCAAGACGGGTAGCTTTACAGATGAACAGATTGCTGCTATCAGATTACGCTACGGCGAAAATCACGTTTCTTCCGGTATATCACTTGATATTCAAACGGGTGAAAAGCGTTCTCTACGGCTTTATTTTTTGGATTTTGACGCATGGAATATCAATGTTCCCGAGATAGTTGACGGGGAAAAGGTGATCGATGATGAGGAGAACTGCGTTTACGCGGAGGTCTCTGACAATGTGCTGAAAGGTTACTCCATTGGAGAAACCGTGGAGATTGACCTTGGGAAAGCGTTGAATCTGCCGATGGAATACAAAATCGCCGTGACCGTAAAAGGAATTATCAAAAGTCCTTTAACCTTCGGAAAAGACGGTGAGCCAAGCTATAACAACCCGGAAGGCACCGAAATTCCCGATAACATGGCGGAAATGGGGAAACTTGATCTTCTCGAAAATATTTTATATTGCCCAACATCGGTATTGCCCGTACCGATCAAAGGCGATTTGTATATCACAGCAGAAAACCGTAATCTGTTCGATTCTTTTTCTGAGGAGTACAAAGCGTATGTGGAAGACGAAAAAGCCGTCCTGACCAATCTGCTTGGAGACGATATCGAAATCATTACGCTGTACGACAATTACAGCTTCAAATCGATCCTGTCCAGTGCGGACAAGGTACGCGGCATCGGAAATATTCTGATGGTGATATTCATGGCTGTCACACTTCTTGTCGTTCTATCGTCGATGATGCGCCTGATGGAAGAAGAACGCGCCCAGATTGCTTGTCTGAAAACGCTGGGATACTCTTCTTTCGGTATCGTCATGCGTTATATCCTGTTTGCGCTTGTTGCGCTTTTCACCGGCGGAGGCGGAGGATTTTTCGTTGGTTACGGTGTTTCCTGGATGATGTGTTATGTGTTCGGGTACGGCTATGATATGCCGCCGATTTCGGTTGTGGTGAATCCGAGCTATTACTTTCTGTCCATCGGCGTTATCATCGCCGTTACATCGGTTGCCATCTTCATTCTCGGTATGCGCATGATAGCGGACACACCCGCCAATCTGCTGAGACCGAAACCCCCGAAAAAAGGAAAGCGGGTTTTTCTGGAGCAGATTCCGTTTATATGGAATCGCCTTTCGTTCAAGTATAAATCCTCGTTTCGGAATGTCCTGCGTTATAAAATGCGATTCTTTATGATGCTTGTTTCTGTTGCTGTATCTGCCGGACTTGTTTTTGCCGGGCTTTCTCTTCTTGATATGTGCCTGTTTGATGACTTTGGCTCCTCGGCAATTATTGGAATCGCGGTTATCGTCGTTGTATTTGCGGGACTGTTGACAGCTGTTGTCATCAACACGCTGACGACGATCAACATCAGCGAGCGAAGCAGGGAGATCGCAACGTTGATGGTACTCGGTTATCTTGACAACGAAATATGCGGATATATTTACCGTGAGATTTATATCAGTACATTTATCGGTATTTTGTTTGGCTACCCTGTCGGAATCGGATTGGCAACATTGGTTTTCAAAACAATCGGTTTCGGTATTGTCAACGGGGTAAGCTGGTTCATGTGGCTACTTGTTCCGATTATCGTATTCGCGTTTACACTGCTTGTCACGCTGATGCTGAGACCAAAAATCGTAAAAGTAAAGATGAATGAATGCCTGAAGGCGGTTGAATAAATGCCTCGATAGCAAAAAAGGAATACCTGTACAGCAAGCAATCATTCGCGAACAAAGTATCGCATGGAAAGCTATTTTTCAATTTTCATGTTCCAATAAAAATTTTTCTATAAAACAGACAGAAAGCAGACAGCCGGATGTTATTCATCCGGCTGTCTGCTTTATAGTCATAGGTTAATTTTGATGCCAAAAAAATGTTAGAAAAGAATAATACGAACCCCGATTTGTCTCGGTGTTCGTATTATTTTCGTTTGGCGGAGAAGAAGAGATTCGAACTCTTGAACCGCTTTTAACGGTTACACGATTTCCAGTCGTGCGCCCTCGACCAACTAGGCGACTTCTCCATGTCCTCGGCGGTCAACCTGACGACGTGAGATAGTATATCATACCTCGCAGAAAAAAGCAAGGGTTTTTTGAAAAAAACACCGGAAGTTTTATACGTTTGCAAAGGTCGGTAAAAAAGCGGGAATAAAAAATGCCGGGAAGTTTTCAGGCTTCCCGGCGGAGTTCAGTGTTTGCCGCAGCCGCAACCGCCGCGGTTCCCGTTTTCGTTTTCGGGACCTACCAGTTCCCCACGCGAGGGCGGGCAAAATTCCCCAACGGGGAACGCCATCTTGCGGAAGAGACTGCAGGGGTCATCATCCTCCTGCGCTAAGCATTCCTTGTCCGGAACGCAGTAGTCGGATGCCTTGATGAGATACTGAGCCGGGCGTTCGATCCGGATGATCGAAAAGATGCCGAGCGTGACGAGAAGACGGTTTTTGTCATCGCTGTCGGTCAGGTTCCCGGAAACCGCCGATGATACCGACGTCGGAATATCCGCGCAGCAACAGCAGCAGTAACCGCAAGGCGTTTTGGGTTCCACGACCCGTGCCGAAAGAAGAACGGGATTTACGACCTCACAAACGCCGACCGGCACGTTGGTCGAACGGTTGTCAAGGTTGCACGCGTCGCAAGGACCCACGTTCGGATCACTGCGGAAGATGCTGACGTTCCCGACGCTACCGTACAGGACTACCCTTTTTTCCACAACGGCAATGCCGCTGAATTCCTGATTTCTGCCGATTGCTACGCAGGCCTCGCAGGTTACCTTGATATAGAAACGGACGGTGACCTGATAAAAGCCGCGGTTGAACTGTACCGGATCTACGCCTACAAAGGTACAGAGAATAGTGGCTTCCTTGGCGCGCACAGCTACGTTCCGATCTATGATCTCCTGCCCGAAGGGACAGAGATATACGCGCACGTCTTCATAACAATCGCGGTCACGGCAGGAGTCCAATACTCTGAAAGTGTCAATGCAGACGGTCTCCCGATCAGGAGAACATCCGCAAAGAGGTCCGGAGACCCCTCTGTTTTCTGACATATGGTTATCCCCCTATAATGCTGAATTAACGAGGCGACGATTGCCTCGATAATAGGGTATGCAACCGCCCCGCCTCTTGACTAAAAAAGAGAGCCGGCGGTAAAAACCGCCGGCTCCTGTCAGCAATGGCTCAGAAGAATTTCTTGATTTCTGCCGGACACTCATCCGGATCCATGGAAATGGTAGCCGTGAAATGAATATTGGCGTCGTTCGTGAGTTCGTCTACCTTAAGAAGAAACTCGGCAAGATTGGCGTCAGCACCGCAGATCTTAAGTGTAGAATCCAGGAAAATATCGGTGATATCATAGTTACTGGCCGCAATTCCGGCAATAAATCCAAACAGCGTGGCAGCGTCGAATACTTTATAGGAATCCGTATCCACAAGACGGACTTTGTGCGAGATATCCTTATTTAACGTCAGGCCCTTTTCGATACAGATGACGCATCCCTTGGAAGTCTGCACCGCCGCATTGACCTGTTCGATCAGAGTTTTGGTCTTACCGGTGCCTTTTTTACCGACGATCAATTTTACCATAGTAACATCCTCCAAAAAGTATTCGGGGACTCCCCTTATCTATATCATACACTTTTTTTGAGAAAATTGCAATAGATTTCCCGGATTTTCATGAAATTCCGAGGCGGCCTTCGAGTTTTTCGCGGGCATCCTCGTATCCGGGCTTTCCAAGCAGGGCAAACATATTCTTTTTATATGCTTCCACGCCCGGTTGGTCAAAGGGGTTTACTCCCAGGAGATAGCCGGAGATCGCGCAGGCCATTTCAAAGAAGTAGATAAGACTACCAAGTGTGTGCGCGGTGCGGTCGGGCGCTTCGATTACAATATTGGGAACGCCGCCGTCACAGTGCGCAAGCAACGTGCCGAGCATAGCTTTTCCGTTTACGTAATCCAAGGTCTTCCCTGCCAAGAAATTCAGACCGTCAATATTGGCCTCGTCGTGCGGGATCGTGAAGGAGGAGCCGCAGTTCCCGATCGAGAGAACCGTTTCAAAGAGGGTACGTCTTCCCTCCTGAATATACTGCCCGAGCGAGTGAAGGTCGGTCGAGAAGATGACCGAGTCGGGCAAAAGTCCTTTGTTGTCCTTCCCTTCACTCTCACCGAAGAGTTGTTTCCACCATTCGTTGAAGAGGAGCGCGTACGGCTCGTATCCGACAAGGATCTCCACCGCTTTTCCTTTGCGGTAGAGCGCATTGCGGAGGACGGCATAACGGAGAGCCGGGTTCTTTATTATATCGGGCGCCAGACAGGCTTCCCGGGCTTCTGCCGCGCCGACCATCAGTTCGTCAATATCGATTCCCGCACAGGCAACGGGGAGAAGCCCCACCGCCGTGAGGACGGAATAGCGGCCTCCGACATCATCGGGAATGACAAAGGTTTCAAATCCGCTCTCGTCCGCAAAGTGCTTCAACGTACCACGCGCGCGGTCGGTTGTTACAAAAATGCGGGACTTTGCGCCATCTTCGCCGTATTTTTTATAGAGAAGATCGCGGAAAACGCGGAAAGCCACGGCGGTCTCGGTCGTCGTGCCGGACTTGCTGATGACGTTGATGCAGATATCTTTCCCCTCACAGATCGAAAGAAGCTCGCAAAGGGCCGTGGTGCTGATATTGTTTCCCGAAAAGTAAATATCGGGCGTATCTTTTTTCAGTGCGTTGTAAAGCGGGGATTTCACGAATTCAATGACCGCACGTGCGCCGAGGTAAGAGCCGCCGATCCCGAGAACGACCAGAATATCACAACTCTTTTTGATCCTTTCCGCCGCCGCCTTGATACGGGCGAATTCTTCTGCATCATACGCCACGGGGAGGTCTACCCAGCCGAGAAAATCAGAGCCGGCCCCGCTTTTATTCTTTACTTTCTCGAGCGACGCCTTGGCATCCTCGGAAAGATATTCAATCTCATGAGCGGAAACAAATCCGTCAAGGAATCTTTCGTTGATCGAAATGGACATTGCATCTTCCTCCGTTTTTGGTTTATACGTATAATTATATACCTATTGGGAGGAATATGCAAGCGGGACATCCGAATTTATCTCTTTTTTTCGGCTTCAATACCGACGATTTCCGAGAGAAGCCGCAAAAGGATCTCGAAATAGGAGATCTTCTGTACTTCCGCCGACGCTACCACGTCGGACGTGCCGATCACCTCGTCCCCGAGCAGATATTCCGCCTTCCCGACGACGTCTCCTACTGCCACGGGAGCCGCCACATATTCAGGCAGGGAGAGGCGCAGGGTCACGTTCTTCTCTTCCCCTTTCTTCATCAACTTTGAAAAAGACTTTACGGTGACGGGAATACTATCCTGTAATCCGCCGCGCACCGGCAAAGGATCCCCTTCCTCCTCGGCGTGGGTATAAAGCGCATAATTGGCAAAACCGTAATCCAGCAGTTTTTTCGCTTCGGCATTGCGGATGTCACGGGTAGGAGCCCCCATGATGACGGCGATCAGGTGCAGATCGTCTCGTTTGGCCGTTGCGCTGATGCAGAAAAGCGCGCGGGAGGTTGAGCCGGTCTTCAGGCCGGTAGCACCGGGGTAAAAACGAACGAGGCGGTTGGTATTGCTGAGTGTGAAGGCACCGCCGCGGATACTGTCCATCCAGATGGTCGTATAATCCAGGATTTTTTCATGGGAAAGAAGTGCGCGGGACATGATGGCGATATCGCGCGCGCTGATCAGATGATTGCTCGTCGTGTCATCCAGCCCGTTGGTGTTCTCGAAATGCGTATGACTCATTCTCAGCTCGGCGGCACGGCGATTCATCTGCTCCACGAACGCTTCTTCACTTCCCGCAATATGTTCCGCCAGCGCATAGGCGGCATCGTTGGCACTGCTGATGACCACACATTTGATCATTTCTTCAACGCTCATCTGTTCGCCCGGCTCGAGATAGACCTGAGAACCGCCCATTTGGGAGGCGGCCTCACTCGTGGTTACAGGATCCGAAAGATTGATCTTCCCGGAGTCGACTGCTTCCATGACCAGCAGAAGCGTCATGATCTTTGTGACCGAAGCAGGGGGGAGCGCTTCGTCCGCATTCTGTTCATACAGGACGGTTCCGGTTGCAGCATCCATTAGAATTGCGGATTTTGCGTTCAAATTCATGGAATAATCCGTGGCAGAAGATTTTTGCCCCTCCGAAGCGGTCAAAAGTTCCGATTTTCCCGCCGGAGTTTCCTCGGCGGCTGTAGCATGGCCGGAAAGTATCGTTCCAAAGATCGGGAGCAACAGGAACGCAAGAACAAGGGCGATGATTTTTTTCATGGCATGACTCCTTCATGATTAACTGTTCCATATATATGTTCCCTCCGTTGTAAAAATGCTGAGCCGCAGATGTGAAAAAAGAGTAAAATTGCCGCTATACCTTGTAATAGTCTTCGAAAAGTGGTATACTGAACAATATAAGGAAATATAAACCGGCGCTCAGGCACCGGGGAGGAAAAAGATGAACGATTACCGGGACGAGGAATATACCGAACCAAAAAAGAAAAAACGCTTTCGCCTCTTTGACTCGCAACGCGAGGGGAAGGGCGTATCCAAAGACGAGAAGCCGATCACGCCGGATCTTCGCGGCTTTTTCCGCAGTTTCAAACGGAATTTTTCCAGTCTGCTCCGCGTGAACCTGTTTATGGTGATCGGTAACTTCCCGATCCTTTTTGCCATATTGGGACTCTCGGGCCTTTTCAAGATCCCGTATATGACTCCTCTTTCCAATCTTTTCCCCAATCTGCGTTCGCTGATGTTACTGGATCCTTCCCGTTCTCCGGCCACGATGGCTTTATACGGCGTTTTCGGCGGGCAGATTGAAAATACAGCCCTTACCCCGATATCTTACGTTATGTTCGGCCTTTCGGCTCTCACTTTTCTGACCTTCGGCTTTGTCTGCGTGGGAACGACTTATATTCTGCGCTCTCTGGTGCGCGGAGAACCGGTTTTCATGTGGGCGGATTTCTTCTATGCCATCAAGAAAAACAAAAAGCAGGCCTTTTTCTTTGGGATGCTTGACCTGCTTTTACTTCTTTTGATTCCTTTTAACTTCACCGTTCTTTCCGAAATGACCGATGGCGGGTTGATGATCGGCATTATCTTTTGGCTGACGGTCGTCTTTGCCGTGATCTATTTCTTCATGCGGTTCTATATCTATTTGCAAATGATTACGTTTGACCTTTCGATCGGAAAGATCTTAAAAAATTCGTTTATCTTTTCTCTGCTCGGATTCAAACGGAATATCCTGGCCTTTCTCGGAATGATCCTGCTCTTTTTCCTTGATTTCATTCTTCTCTTTGGGCTTGGTGGCATACTTCTACCGCTTGGAATTGCGGCGCCGTTGGTCATACTCTTCTCGGCTGCCTCATATATGGCCGTTTTTGCCGCCTGGTATAAGATCAAGGAGCTGATGATCCCCGAAGGGGCAGATCAGCCGCCGGAAGACGGAGCGGAAGAGCCGTCGGGACCGTAAGATAAAAGTTCAGAAACCGTAATAAACCGGTATCCTTCTTCTGACAGCTTCGCCAGGATCTCGCGCAATGCCTCAACGGTCGTATTATGCTCTCCCACGTAATCATGAAAGAGTATGATCGCGCCGGGGTGCACCGATTTCAGGACGTTTTTTACGATCGTTTTGCTGGGCGTTCCGGCCCAGTCACGGGTATCAACATCCCACAGGATCGCTTGATACCCCTTTTTATTGATCACCTCGCGCACATACCGTCCGCAAAAGCCTTCGGGTGGGCGGAAACAGAGGCTTTTCTTTCCCGTGATCGATTCGATCAACTTTTCATTCTTTTCAATTTGTCTCGAAAGTTCCGACGGCCCGATGCAGGAAAGCGTCGGATGGTCGTAAGTGTGATTCCCGATTTCATGCCCCGCTTCAAAAACACGCTTTGTCACCGAGGCATAGAGTTCAAGATTTTTCCCAATGACGAAAAACGTCGCCTTTGCCTGATACTTTTCGAGCAAGTCAAGGATCTTATCGGTATAACGCGGATGAGGGCCGTCATCAAACGTCAGGGCAATTACCTTTTCCTCTGTGTTGACACGAAAATAGGGCCCGGAGGATCTTTTGTCGTTTTCATTCGCTTTGGATCCCGGAGTTACGTTGCCAGACTCTGTTTTCTCTTCACTTCTCTGCTCCCCATTCTCGATCCGTTCTGCCTCGGCTTCCGCATTTCCTCTTTGCCTTGCCGCGATCCCGATTTCCGGATCACTGTCGCCTGGCAAGCGATCAGCCGGTCCGAAGTCGCAGGAAGTCAAAAAGAAGGAAAAAAGAAGCAGAGCCGCTATTCGGTATTTCTTCATTTTGTTCCCGGCTGAGCGGTCGCCGTCAATTCATCAAGCGTTCCGAACCGATATCCTTCTGCTCGCCAGCGGTCGATCAATTCTCCGAGGATCGCCGCATTGGTTGAAGAGGTCGGATGAAGCAGGATGACGGCACCGTTATGCGTATTATCCATGATCTTTTTTATAGCGGCTTCCTTCTCGGGCTGGCGTGCATTGTCCCAGTCCGCGTACGCAAGACTCCAGAAAACGGTTTTGTATCCGAGTTTCTGTGCCATCTTGAGATTTTCCTCATCGAATTTTCCCTCCGGGGGACGGTAATAACGGCTCATCTCTCTTCCGGTCTTTTCACGGTAAAGCGCCTCCAAAGACTCAAGTTCGGCCCGGAATTCGTCTTCCGTATGCAGGCGGGTCATATCCTTATGGCGGAGCGTATGATTGCAGACGAGGTTCCCCTCGGCTGCCATCCGTTCCACCAGCGCGGTGTTGCGCAGGATCAGGTTCTCGAGAATAAAAAAGGCTCCTGTCACGTTCTTTTCTTTCATCGTGTTTAAGATCTTCTCGACGTTCCCGTTCTCATACCCCGCATCGAAGGTGAGATAGAGGACTTTTTCCTCACACGTATCCCCGTGTTGCCTGTCCACATAATAGGCATCATATTGTTCTATATACGAAAATTGCGGCTCCAGCACAGGCTGGCGATGATCGGGATTCCTTTTGGCATACCAACACTCCGCGCCTGCATACCCCGGAAGAGCAAGAACCGAAGCCACGCAGGCAATGACCGTGAGAAGCGCGGGTACAGATCGTTTTGCTTTCATAAGTGCTTCCTTTCTTTTTTCTTCTCTCTTATTTTTTCTTGCTTCCGGGGAAAAAAACATGAGAAAAAAAGGTCGCAAAGGCAGAAGGAACTGTAGGAATTTTTCTGCTCGTTCCTTCAATCCCCGAGATGGAAAGAGATCGTGTTTTGAAGGTGCCGGTCGGAACGGGAACAAAGCGTAAAAAATCGAAAAAAGAAAAAAGATGCCTGAAAAGGCATCTTTTTATCCTATTACTTGTACTTGCGCTTACGAGCCGCCTCAGCCTTCTTCTTGCGCTTCACGCTGGGCTTTTCATAATGCTCTCTCTTGCGGAGCTCGGTGAGAACACCGGACTTCACGCACTGTCTTTTGAAGCGACGGAGCGCGCTATCGAGAGTTTCGTTTTCTTTTACTCTGACTTCTGCCATTCTGTATCCCTCCCCTCATTGTCAGAAAGAGATGAAATATCTCAAAACCAAAAAACATTATACCAATTTCAGTAGGTGTTGTCAATAGCTTTTTCCTGATTTGCAAGATTTTTTTCTGCCGCGGTCAGGGTTTTCGGCAGGAGCATCGTGATCGTCATCGGACCAACGCCGCCGGGGACCGGCGTGATATAGGAACAAAGCGGCTCCACGGCCGGAAAATCAACGTCGCCGCAGAGTTTTCCTTCGGCGTTCCGATTCATGCCCACGTCAATGACCACTGCCCCGGGCTTGACCATATCAGCGCGGACAAACCCCGCTTTCCCCACTGCGCTGACCAGAATGTCGGCACGGCGGGTGTGTTCTGCCAGCCCGACCGTACGGGAATGGCAGACCGTCACGGTAGCGTTCTTTTCCAGGAGCAGAAGCGCCTGGGGTTTCCCGACGATATTGCTCCGGCCAATGACCACGCAGTCCTTCCCCGCCGGATCGATCCCGTAATAAGCAAGAAGTTCCATGACTCCCGCCGGGGTGCAGGGGACAAAGGTGTACTCTCCGGCGCAGACTGCCCCGACGTTTATCGGATGAAAGGCATCCACATCTTTTTCGGGACGGATGGCAAGCGTGACCGCCTTTTCATCCAGATGGGCAGGGAGAGGAAGCTGGACGAGGATCCCATCTACGGCAGGATCACGGTTGAGCCGGTCGATGAGCAAAAGAAGCTCCTCTTGGGTAGTGTTCCCCGGCAGTTCGTATACCGAGGAGGAAAAACCTACCTCTTCGCAGGCGCGCTTTTTGTTTCTTACATATACGCAGGAAGCAGGGTCGTTTCCCACAAGAATGACCGAAAGACCCGGCGCACGCCCGAACTTTTTCGTAAATGCCTCACAGTCAAGGCGGATACGCCCACGGACGGCCGCGGAAACGGCCTTCCCGTCCATCAAAACTGCCACAGGAAACTCCTTTCATCGGCAACGCGTCCAAAGACAGTCGCCAACTTGTTTTTTCTTATTTTTTTATAGGGGAAATTACGATTTTTGCCATATTTTTTTCGAAAAATACGGTACTTATTTCTCGGCAGACGTCGTTGTAAGTGATTGCATCCAAAATTTCGCGGGTGCGGAAAAGAGCGACCTTTTCCACCACTGAATCAAGCAAGGCGGAGGCGATTTCTTCGGTGGAATCGAAGTCTTTGATATATTCTGCGTAATGCACACGGCGCATTCTCTCAAAGTCCGTCGGGGATAGATACCGTTCTCCGCTTCGGTAGGCTTGCAGTTCTTCAACAAGCAGGCGGAAGACCTCGTCGGGATCGTCAGCCGAGCAGGAGATCAGAAAATGCGCACAGCCGAGCGCACTCTCATAACTGGCGGAGAAATCCTGAGAAATGATGCCGCGTCCATAAAGGCGGTTATAGAATTCACTGCTTTCCCCGAAGAGCAGATCGCACAAGAGATTCATGATGAGGCAACGCCGTACCCGCTCCTCCGCATCGAGTTCCGAAGCCGGAACGGTATCCTTTATCGCAAGGCACAGCATCGGTCTGGCAATATCCATGTGGAAGCGGATCTCGGGCTTTGCGGTTTCTGCCGGTTCGTCGGGGTATACGCGGGTCGGCAACGGGGTTCTCTCTCCGGCGGAAAGATGGCGATCCACGATCGAAAGCACGGCCTCGGCATCGGTTCGGCCGCAGACCACCAGGGTCATGTTTTCGGGGACGTAAAACGCACGGCAACAGTCATACAGCATCTCCGGGGTGATGGTGGC
This sequence comes from uncultured bacterium, assembly GCA_949282345.1. Classification (GTDB taxonomy): domain Bacteria; phylum Bacillota; class Clostridia; order Oscillospirales; family CAG-272; genus UBA1740. The sequence goes on from CASDOQ010000037.1 coordinate 13,166, forward strand.
GATTGTTTCCGCCGTTCCGCAGATATTTTTCTTTATCCCGTGCTTCTGATAGAGCGCCTCCATGGCGGCGTAATAGAGACGGTTTCCAGGAGAGTCCTCGTACATCCGGATCTCCTGCCCGATGATTCCTTGTTCCTTGTTGATATTCTCGGGTGTGAAAAAAGGATGAAAAACATAATCAAGAAGGATAGAAAGTCCGGCGGAAATGTCTGAGCTTGTGGAAAACAGGTAGGAAGTGAGTTCATTGGAAGTATAGGCATTGGCCGATGCACCGACGGCGGCGAACTTATCAAAAGTATCGATGTGATCCTCGCTCTCGAACATTTTATGTTCGAGAAAGTGTGCCACACCGTCCGGAAGATGGACGGCACGGCCGTCCGGGAGAATATAGTCCGAATCTAGAGAGCCAAAATGCACGGTCAGGGAAACATAAGCAGTAGAGAGATCTTTCGGAAAAACGTAGATCGAAAGGCCGCTTTCGTGGCGGATATATGTGTATTCTTCCCGGAGGGTCTTGTCCCTGATACGGGTCATGTCACGCATCGTCTTCTTCCTCCGCTGTTTCGGCGGCATCACCGCGCAAAAAATAGATCATATCAGGCCGGAAGGTTGCGGAAACAGCCCGCAGATCCTGCGCCGTCACTTTTTCCACAGCCGCAATCGCTTCTTCGGGCGTTTCGGCCACTCCGGCAAGTTCCCTGTAAAGATACCAGCGCTCCAGAAGAAGTGGGTCATCTGCCACCGCGAGGAACTGATTAATAAGAATACGGCGCGAAAGCTCGATCTCCCTTTCCGTGATCTTACCTCGGCGCATGGCGCGGAAATGCCGGAAGATCTCCCGCACCGTCCGGCGAAAATTACGGTTTTCTATCCCCGCCGTGACAAGCATGATCCCTTTTGCGGATTCGCTCATAGCGGAACAGGAATAACATAAACTGAGTTTTTCTCTGACGTTGGCAAAGAGTTTGGACGTCGGTGAAACACCGAAGACGCAAAGAAAAAACGACATAGCGGTCCGCATGGGATCTTCCAGCCGGACAGAAGAACGAAATCCGATGCAGAGCTTTCCCTGCTTTGCGGCCGTTGATTCCTTCACGCGGCGAACACGACGTATGGCGGGGTTTGGCTCTGCGGGTAGCAGGCGTAGGGGATGTCGGCTGATCCCCGAGAAGAGAGCCGCGAGTGCTTCCCGGACGGTCTCGGCCGGAGAAGATCCTGTGTAGAATGCCTCCACAGTCGCCTCGGAAAGGAGAGCCCTGTAGGCCCCGTAAAGCGATGCGGGCGTGATCTTTTCAATATCTTCCGGCGTGCCGTACTCGTTGATGCCATAGACTTCCCCGGCGCACATGAGCGAGATACAGCGGCAACGGGCGTAATAGGCTTTGTTGTTCATTTGCGCACGAACACGGTCGATCGCGTTCTTCTTTTCGCTCTCTACGTAATCCGAAAGGAAAACGCCGGTATTCCGGTCGGTAAGAGGATGGAGAAGAAGCTCGGAGAGCAGCTCGGTCGCCCCGGGCAAAAGATCTTCCCCATCGCGGGTAAATTCCCGACGTAGCGTAGAGATCCCGATGTGAAGCACCTGCATATCTCCACGCTTGAACACGGAGGTTGAAAGGTCGGCCGAATAGAGCTCCTCCAGTCTGATCCCTAACTCCCTTTGCGTAGGGAAGGCGCAGGAACCGCGGCGCAGGACATTGAATAACAGCGCGCGGTGAGCGGCTGCATAGGGGGAATGCAAGGGGGTCACAAAATAGAGCGATAGTTGGGATGTTTTGAATTTTTCGGTTTGAAAATAATGCAGATTGATATTTTCCTGTATCCGGATGCTCTCTGGCTTCATGTGCTTTCTTTCCCCCGCTGCCGGGAATACGGCGCGGGCTGACTTATTTTGCGATTTCGTGTACGATCTCGCACATTTTATCGTATTTGCTCCACATATCCTGCGCCAGTTTCAGCTGGCAACGGGTGCGGACAAGGTTATGTCCCTCGTAATTGACCTTGAAATATTTGTCCCCGGTCAGATAGTCGTCAAGAAACCGGGAGGCAAGTTCGAGCGTGATGGTCACGGCGCCGAGTGCCATGGTATCGATCTCAAGCGGTGTCAGCGAATGATGCGTGCGCGATATGAACCCTTCGGCAAAGGCGCGGAATTTTTCCAGATCGAGCATCACGCGGGAAAGATCGGCTTCATCTTCCGCCGCCGTACTGGCGCCAAAGCGCACCGCATCCCCGAAATCATGCATGGCAAGACCGGGCATCACGGTGTCCAGGTCGATAACGACCAGGGCTTTCCCGGTTTTTTTGTCGAAGAGGACATTGTTGATCTTGGTGTCGTTGTGCGTTACGCGAAGAGGGAGTTCTCCCCTCATGAGCATGAGGCTCATCCGTTCGGCCACCTCGCGCATGGAAGAAAGATAATCAAGTTCCTCCCAGACTTCGGCCACCCGGTTGCACGGATCCTCTTCCACGTGACGAAAAAGAGTTTCCATGCGTTTTTTTGTATTATGAAAATCGGGAATCGTGGTGTGTAACTTCTGCGCATCAAAATCGGACAAATTCATCTGGAATTCTCCGAAAGCCACGCCGGCATTTCGCAAAATGTCAAGATTGTCACAGGTGTTATAGGTCACGGCGTCCACATAGGTGTAAACGCGCCAGAAAGCGTCGTCATCGGAGAGATAATAATTCTTTCCGTCTTCCGTATGGTGAAAATGGAGCGATACGCCCTTCCAGTCCGGATTTTCACGGATATGCGTGGTGACGAGGTCGATGTTTTCCATGATGCCGGCGGGATCCTTGAAAACGTAGGAATTGATCCGCTGCGCAACATAGGTTTTGATGGATTTGTCGGGTTGACGGTAGTTGATCTTATAGGTTCCGTTCACGTTCCCGTCGGTAATAACGGCATAGGAATAAAAAGTTCCGGGAAGACGGAAAACCGAACCGACCGATTTCAGTTTTTCCTCTAAGGCTTTGTTTTTCATACAGCATCCCTTCAGAAAGATAAACTCGCAACCTTGATTGCGGTAGTCGTCCGGGAAGCCCGGACACAGCGCTGAAGATATATACGTAGCAATTACTCTCCGCATTACTTATTATTATATAAGATTTTTTACATATTTGCAACACTTTTTTTAAAGAAGGGGTCTTTCCGGCGGAATCAGCCGAATTACGGAAAAAGGCGCAAGCATTTCGCTCACGCCTTGCTCCGCTCCGAAACAGTTCTTTCCGTATCCCCCGTGAAAAAAGTGAATTTTGTGAATGAAAACGCCTGACCCGATGAAAGGTCAGGCATTTTTCTTTTTGGTTACGGTCTCAGGATTCCATCTGACGCCCGAGGAAGCCGGCCGCCGTCTGGATAAGTTTCACTTCAATATCATCTGCGATCTTTTCTTCCCCGGTTGCATCGTCGTGCAGGACAGAGAGGACGCATCCGATCAGATCTCCCTGGGAAAGGATCGGCATGGCGCAACTGATATAATGCACGCCGCCCTCGTCGGTGACACGGAGTTTTTCTCCTCCCCGCCGATAAGTGTAGAGATTTCTGGATTCCATGATATCCTCCAGTTCCGCAGAGATTTTCTTTTCGAGATATTCTTTTTTGGAAACGCCTGCTGCGGCGATCACCGCATCGCGATCGGTGATCATCACCGCCATGGAGCAGGTCTTCTGAAGCGTATCGGCGTATTGCGCCGCAAATCCGCAAAGTTCACCGATGGGAGAATACTTCTTGAAGATCACCTCCCCTTCACGGTCTGTATAGATTTCAAGAGGATCCCCTTCACGGATCCGCATGGTACGCCGGATCTCTTTCGGTATCACGACTCGACCGAGGTCATCTATACGGCGCACAATTCCTGTAGCTTTCATTTGGTTCTCCTTATTCTTTACGCAAAATGCGCTTTATGAGGATATTATTTGAAAGCACGGTATCTTTTATCCATCGGCGGACTTGGAAAAGAATTCTGTCGTTCGGGAAGAGAGAAAAACTCGCGTCAGACGTTCAAAAATCCGAATATCCTCGGGAAAAATGTTGACTTTTGGAGAGGATGGATTTATAATAAGACGTACTATTGTGTTCAGAGGGACGTATATGACGAAAAAAAAGGCCTTCGCGGCCAGCATCCTTGCCGGCATTTTTTGGGGGATTGTTGGGATATTTGTAAAGACGCTTTCCGCCGCCGGACTGGATGTCATGCAGATCGTTGCATTACGCATGATCTTCGCTGCATTTTCTCTCTTCATTTTTCTCCTTCTTTTTGCCCCCCAAAAACTGAAGATCAGTCTCCGGCATCTGCCGCTGCTGTCCGCGATCGGCATCTTAGGCGTTGAGCTCCCTATTTATTTTTATTTTTATACCGCCGTTCAGAGCCAGACCTCGGTAGCTGTCGTTCTGCTTTATACCTCTCCTGCGTTCGTCCTGCTTTTGTCCGCGCTTATCTTCCGCGAAAAGATCAACGCGAAAAAATTTTCGGCTCTTCTGCTTACCGTCTCCGGTTGTGTTCTTGTGGCCGGTCTTATCGGAGGGAGCTATACGCTTTCGCCGCGTGTGCTCTTTTTCGGCATTGCATCGGGTTTCTGCTATTCCCTGTATACGATTTTCGGAAAAATTGCGATCCGACAGTACGATTCCGTGACGGTATCCTTTTATTCATTTTTGATCGCCGCAGTCGCAAGTTTCTTTCTTGCGGATGTCCCGGGAGCGATTTCCGCTGTCGTCGCTACCCCGGCGCTCATTCCGTCTGTTATCGGGATCGGCGTCGTTTCCACGGTTTTTCCATTCCTTCTCTATACTTACAGCCTTCGTTATATGGAGTCCGGAAAGGCCGCCATTCTTTCGTCCGTAGAGCCGCTCGTCGGCGCAATAGTGGGGATCGTTTTGTACGGAGAGCCCTACGATTTTACAAAGATCCTCGGGATCGTACTGATCCTCACGGCCATCCTTTTGCTGAATTATCAAAAACACGTCCATGCTCATCCCCTCGAAAAAGAGATCGGACGGTAACGAAAAAAGCCCCATGCGGGGCTTTTTTCATTGGTTTTTCTCAAAACTCATTCATCAACCGTTTCTTGATCGTCTTCGGTGAGGTCTTCATCCTCGGCGGAAAATTCTTCTTCCTCTTCTTTCTCTTCTTCCGCCTCCTCTTCTTCCTCTTCTTCCTCTTCTTCCGCCTCCTCTTCTTCCTCTGCTTCATCCTCATCCTCTTCCGCTTCCCCGACAGGGAATTCAAAAGCGGCGGCGATCTTGTCTTTTATTTCATCCACCGCGTCCCAGATATCAAAGAAGGTGCGGGCAATGTCGCCCCCGTCACGAACGATCTCGGGCGAGAGATAATAACTGAAGCAGAGTCTTCCGTCTTCGACCGTCACCGTAAAGAGAGAAACGGTATTCAGTTCATTCAGATAGCGAAAGAGCGCATCGGTATCCACGTCTTCGGGAATATCGCAATAATCCACGTAAAAGAACGGGTGAACTCCCTCGGCCACCGTGGCAATGATCTCGTAGGAAGGATATCCGTCCTCTTCTTCCACAGGGAAGAAAAAGGCGGTAAGGTTCTTCGCTTCCCCGACGTTCTCCTGTACGGTAACGTCGTGGATGTCGCGTTCGTCAAACCATTCAAGAAGCTCATGGGTGATTTTTTTTGTATCCATATCCAGTGGCACTGTGTGCCGTCCTTTCATAAAATTGAGATCCCGGTCTCCCGTTCTTTATTGTAGCACGCTCCGGGGAAAAAGTCAAGAAGCGGGTTTACCGAATACTGCCGGAGGCGGGGATCTTGCGCTTTCGGTATTTTTCTGCCTCCTCAAAGCCGGTCGCTATGGCGGCGCTTTGCAACTTCTGGCGAGATTTTACCGTCATCACGCTGACCCCGGTCGATGTTCTTGTGGATTTCACCGGCAGAAGAGAGGAGGAGATCAGCATCTTCTTTCCCTGACTGTCGGTCAGCAACAGATCGATCGGCGCATCCTCGTAAAAGATCGCCACAACGGGCGAGGCACCTGAAAATACGGCCGTTTGTCGGCGGCGCGAGGATTTGACGGCGTATCGGTCTGCGGGGACGCGCACCCCTTTTCCGTTCTCGAAGAACAGGATGAAATTATGTGCCGGATTGTATTCGTAAAGGCATTTCATGAACACGGGATGTTCGTCCTCTTCCATCCCCAGTTTGGCAGGGAGATAGTCCCCGAGTGCGGAAGCCTTTACGGGCTCAAAGTCAGAAGCTTTCGCGCGGTAAAGCTGTGCCTTGTCGGTAAAGAAAACGATCTCGGGACGGTTGTCACACTCCTCGGAGCAAAGAATTTCATCTCCCTCCTTCAGCTTCTGTTCATCATTCCCGCGCAGGGACTGAAGGGTGATCTTTTTGAAGTATCCTTCGCGTGTCATGATGAAACGGGCCTGATAGTTTTCATCAAAGAGTTCGTCATCGTCGTAGACGCTGATCTCCCCGGCCCCGACGATCTGCGTTCTCCGCGGCTTTCCGTATTTTTTCTTGATTTCACGGAGCTGATCGGCAATGGCGGATTTGAGTTTGATCTCGTCCCCGAGCAGGGCTTCGAGGTCGGCCACTTGCTTTTGCAGATCCGAGATCTCCTGCACCCGGTTCAAAATGTATTCCCGGTTGAAATTACGGAGTTTGATGTCGGCAATATATTCGGCCTGCACACGGGTGAGCGCGAAGCCTTCCATCAGATTGGGGACGACGTCTGCATCCTTTTCCGTGCTACGCACGATGCGGATCGCTTTATCAATATCCAGAAGGATCTGCCCTAACCCCATGAGCAAATGTAATTTATCGCGCTTTTTCCCGAGATCGAATTCGACTTCGCGCCGGTAACATCCGAGGCGGAAGGAGATCCACTCTTTCAGGATTTCCGCGATGCCAAGCTGGCGCGGCGAGCCGTTTATCAATACGTTGAAGTTGCAGTCAAAATTATTTTCGAGATCGGTCAGACGGAAAAGTTTTCCCATCAGTTTTTCAGGATCTATCCCCCGCCGCAGATCCAGCGTGAGTTTAAATCCGTTCAGGTCGATGGCATCCCGGAAATCGGTCACTTCCTTGAGTTTTCCCGCTTTGATCAGGTCGGCGATCTTCCCCATGATGGCCTCAATACTGGAGGAATAGGGGATCTCCAGAATATCAATGCAGTTATTCTTCTCATCATACTCGTATTTTGCCCGGAGAGGGATACTGCCGACCCCGGTTTCATAGACCTTTTTCATCTTCTCGCGGTCATAGAGAAGATAACCGCCGCCCGGAAAATCGGGTGCTTTGATAAGATCCATCAGCCGGTCGATCGGGGTGTTCGGATTCCGCAAAAGGGCGATCGTCCCGTCACATACCTCGGCGAGATTGAAGGAACAGATCGAACTGGCAAGGCCGACAGCGATCCCGAGATTCGGAGAAATCAGAATGTTCGGGAAGGTGGTCGGCAGGAGCGCCGGCTCTTCCATCGTGTTATCGTAGTTCGGGACGAGATCCACGGCGTTTTTATCGATCCCGCGGAAAAGTTCCTGGCAAAAGGGGTCGAGTTTGACTTCGGTGTATCGGGAGGCGGCATACGCCATATCTTTGCTGTACTGCTTTCCGAAACTCCCCTTAGAGTCCACAAAAGGATGGAGGAGCGCCTCGTTCCCGCGGGTCAGACGCACCATCGTCTCATAAATGGCGGCATCCCCGTGCGGATTCAGCCGCATGGTCTGCCCGACGACGTTGGCACTTTTGGTACGCGGCCCCGTCAGAAGCCCCATTTTGTACATCGTGTAAAGCAGTTTCCGATGAGAGGGCTTGAAGCCGTCGATCTCCGGGATGGCGCGAGAGATGATGACGCTCATGACATAGGGCATATAGTTCGTCTCGATCGTCTCCGTGATCGGCTGATATCGGATCTCTGCTTCGGTTTGCGGGTATTCCGCCGGGTCATTCTTTTTTTTCTTTGCCATTTTTCGCTCCGTTACAGTTTAATAATGTGGTGCGCCGCAGCCCGTATCATGCGGTTATATAGGGCAAGTCCCAGCCCATCCGGATTCGGTAAAGGGGCATACAGCGCCGAAAGCCCTGCCTTATCCGCTTCCCGCAAGAGATAAAAGAGGCGGTGCGCCAAAGTCTCGGGATGGCTTTTTGCGCCGATCGGGAAGAGGTGACAGCCGGGGATGCCGGAAAGCGCCCCGGCGTCCTCGTCATAGCAGAGAACGCCGAACTCTCCCGTTTGCGCGCTGAGATAGGCCGCGCACTGCGAAGCATCCCCGTCCAAGAGAGAAAAAGGGACGGCGGGCGCGTAATGCTTGTACTTCATCCCCGGAGAAAGAACGCGCTCACCGGGCGCCAGCGTGCCCAGCACGGCAGGGGCAACGGTAAGACGGGGACAGACGGCGGAAAGATCCGCCGGGGTGATTGCACCGGGGCGCAGGAGGGTAAGGCTTTCGTCCTCCTCGATCTTCACGATGGTGGATTCAAGCCCGATGTCGCAGTCTCCGCCGTTCAGGATGATATCGACCCGTCCGCGCATATCGTCGATGACGTGCGCACAGCAGGTGGGAGACGGACTGCCCGAGAGATTGGCGGAAGGGGCGGCGATCGGAACGCCGGCCGCGGCGATCAACGCGTGGGCGACCGGGTGAGAAGGACAGCGGACTGCCACCGTGGGAAGCCCCGCTGTCACCGTGCCCGGTATGCAGGGACGCGCCGGGAGGATCACCGTCAGAGGCCCCGGCATAAAGGTCTCTGCCAGACGGTAGTAGAGCGGGGTGGTATAGGTATATCGCTCTGCCTCCTCAAAAAATGCAATATGAATGATGAGAGGATTGTCGGACGGGCGGCCTTTGGCGGCATAGATCTTTCCCGCGGCCTCGGGATCCAGCGCATTCCCGCCGAGGCCGTAGACGGTTTCGGTCGGAAAGATCACGAGTCCGCCCGCGCGGATCACTTCGGCAGGATGTGCCAGCATTTCCGGCTCAATTTCTTTCTGCCCTGGAATAAATTCTAATATTTCTGTGTTTTTCATGTCGTTTTCAGTTTTTGAGCCATATCCGCTTCTGTCAACGCGGTCACCATCTCATCAATGCTTCCGTCCAGAAAAGCAAAAAGATCATAGAGCGAAAGGCCGATCCGGTGGTCGGTCACGCGCCCTTGCGGAAAGTTGTACGTTCGGATCTTTTCGCTTCTGTCGCCGGTCCCTATCTGGCTCTTGCGTTCTTCCGAAAGGGCGCGTTCACGCTTTTCGTTTTCGATCCCCATCAGCTTTGTCCGCAGAAGGCGCAGGGCCGCTTCACGGTTCTGCATCTGGCTCCTCTGCGTCTGACTGGTCACCACGATGCCGGTCGGTATATGCAGGATCCGCACGGCGGACTCGGTCTTGTTGATGTGCTGTCCACCCGCCCCACTGCTCTTCATGCTTTCAATGCGGAGGTCGGCAGGGTCGATGGTAAGCGGGTCGCTCCCTTCCGCTTCCGGCAGTACTGCGACGGTCACAGTGGAGGTGTGAATACGTCCTTGCGTTTCGGTCTTCGGAATACGTTGTACCCGATGGACGCCGCTCTCAAATTTTAGTTTGGAAAAAGCCCCATCGCCCAAAACCCGGAAAATGATCTCCCGGTAGCCGCCGAGTTCGGTCTCGTTGTTGCCGACGACCTCGGTCGTAAACCCGTGACTGTCCGCGTACATCCGATACATCCGATACAGGTCGCGGGCAAAAAGCGCCGCCTCTTCCCCGCCGGCCCCGGCGCGGATCTCCATCACGGCGTTCCGCTCATCTTGCCCGTCTTTCGGGATCAGGAAGGCGCGGAGTTCTTCCGACAGTTTTTCCGCCTCCCGATGTTTATCGGCTTCCTCTTCCGCCGCAAAACGGCGCAGTTCCACATCCTGATGAAGATCCGAGGCGATTCGGTTGGCCTCCTGTTCTTCACGCTTTGCCGCCAGATAAGCCCGGTAGACGTCGGCTATCGGGGAGAGTTTGTTATACTCTTTGAGCAGATCCCGGTATGTAGCCGGGGAGGCGGCAGTTTCCCCGGAGGCAAGTCGTGCCTCCAGTTCCGCCACCCGAAGGGCGATCTCTTCAAACTGTTTTTCCATCAGTCGCGGCAAAAGGCCGAAAAGGCTTCGTGCAGAGCGTACAGGTCGGCTTTGGAAATCAATTCATAAGGCGCGTGCATGGAAATAACCGGAACGCCGAGGTCAACGGTATCGATATTTTGTTCCGCAATATACATGGCCACTGTTCCGCCTCCGCCGATATCGACTTTTCCGAGTTCGGCAGGTTGCCAATTCACGTGATTTTCGGCAAAGATGCGCCGCACAAATCCGACATATTCCGCCGAGGCGTCGTTGGAACCCGATTTCCCGCGTGAACCCGTGAATTTACTCATGGCGGGTCCGCAGGAGATCATGGCGCTGTTGCGCTTTTCGTATACGTCGGCATAGTTCGGGTCAAACGCGGCGTTTACGTCGGCAGAAAGACATACGGAAGCATGGCGCATGGCCGAAGGATTTTGCCCCAACGCGTGTGCGATCTCTTCCATGAGATCCGAAAACAGGCGGCATTGCATTCCGGTATTTCCGTTACTACCGATCTCCTCTTTGTCCGCCAGGATCACAAAGAGCGTGTGCTTCGTTTCCTTTGCGGAGAAAAGCGCGGTCAGAGCCGGATAGGCGCAGCAACGGTCATCGTGCCCGTAGCCCACCAAAAAGGCGCGGTCAAGGCCTGCGTCCCGGCATTTTCCGACCGGGACGGCCGAAAGCTCTGCGCTGATGAAATCTTCTTCCCCGATCCCGTATTTTTCATGCAGGATCCGTAAGACGTTCAGTTTAATGCCTTTTCCCTCTTCCCCGGCCGGAACCGGGATCCCGCCGACCAGCAGATTGAGGCTTTCCCCGCTGATGGCCTTGCCGAGGGGCTGGGCGGCTTGCTCCTGTCCGAGATGCGGGAGCAGGTCGTTGATATAAAAGACCGGTTCGTTTTCCTCTTCCCCGATGCAGACGTCAACGCGACTGCCGTCCGCGCGGACAATGACTCCGTGAAGCGCCAACGGCGTAGCCATCCACTGATATTTTTTGATCCCGCCGTAATAATGCGTCTTCAGGAAGCTCATGCCGCTGTCCTCATAGAGAGGATTCTGCTTGAGGTCAAGTCGGGGAGAATCAATGTGTGCGGCAAGGATGCGCATTCCGTCCTCGGCGAGCGGAGCCGTCCCGATGCGGAAAAGGAAGATCCCCTTCCCTTTGTTTACAAAATAGCGTTTGTCTCCTGAAGCAAGCGCATCGCCAAAATGATATTCGGTATATCCCGCTTCCTCCGCCATTTTCCGGGCGCACCGTGTTGCTTCCCGCTCGGTTTTCGCGGCGTTCAGAAAAGAGCGATAGGCATCCGCATAGGAGAAGACCTCACGGAGTTTTTCCTCCGTGATATCTTTGTAGATGCTCTCGCGCATACAAAGCAATTCGGTAAAGTCATTTTTGCTGTTTTCGGTGGACATACTGTTCTCCTTCTTTCATAAGTCCGAGGCAAAATGCTCGGATCTTTTCTCTGAGTTCTTCGGGTGTACCGTCATTTTCTATCCGGTAATCCGTATGGGTGTGTAAATAGGTATCATCCGGTTGGGAGGCGATCCGCTCTTCCGCCTGCCGACGTGTGAGACCGTCCCGTGCCATAATACGTGCGATGCGGATCTCTTTACTCGCCAATACGGCTACCGTCAGGTCACATTCGGCCTCAAATCCCGATTCAAAAAGAAGCGGTGCGTTGATCAGTGCGGCAAACGCTCCGTTCTCCTTCGCCTTTTTGAGAAAGGCACGGCATTCTTCCAAGACTGCGCCGTGCGTCAATCGGTTCAGGAGTTCTCTGCGCTGCCGGAATTCCTCTCCGTCCCCAAATACGAGGGCGGCCAGCGCGCGGCGGTCCAGCGAACCGTCAGAGTGGAGGATCGTAGTCCCAAAAGCCTCGGCAAGTGCGCGGGTGCATTCCGATGGAGCTTCGGTCAGACGGTGATAGACCTCATCCGCATCCAGACCCGGAATGCCAAAATTCGCAAAAAAACGTTGTGCCATATTCTTGCCGGAACCTATCCCGCCGCAAAGACCAATTACAAGCATCCGTCATTCCTCCCGTCATTGCTTCCGCGCGCAAGATCGCCCGTCTTTTGCGAGCGGTTTTCCGGTCTCGCTAAAAGATCCTGCCTTACCGAAAGGACGGCGGATCTGCCGCACAGAGTAATAAGGATTTCACAATGTTCCGGTATCGTATTATTATATAACAAAAAACAATCTTTTGTCAAGAAAAGAGGAGGAAAGAGTAAAAATACGCGTCTTTTCTTGACTTTGAAACGATAATATGATATAATATTAAGAAGTAGGCCGTTCTGATCGACCGTCCCACCTCCGTTGTACAGGAAGGCTTAATGAAAAGGAGGCAACGGATGAAGAGCTGTGCCGTTATCTGCGAATTCAACCTTTTTCACAACGGCCACGCCGCCCTTTTACAAAGTGTCCGCCGTGAATACGGGGAAGATACCTGTATCATTGCCCTCATGAGCGGGAATTATACCGAGCGCGGAGAGATCGCCGTTGCAGATAAATTCCTGCGGGCGGAGGCCGCCGTTTGCGGCGGTGCCGACCTCGTTCTTGAAATTCCCTTTCCGTTTTCCGCCGCCAGTGCGGAACTTTACGCCCGTGCCGGCGTCACCATGGCGGATATGTTAAATGGGGTCGACATACTGGCTTTCGGAAGCGAGAGCGGAGAGATCAAGGCGTTGGAGACTGCGGCGCGGCGACTCGATTCCGCCGGTTTTAACGAGGCCTTGCGCCATGCGTTGCACACGCCGGATAATCGCACGCAGGGATACGCCCGGCTTTATTACGAGATCTATGCCTCTCTCTACGGACGCGAGGAAGCCGGGATCCTGCTCACGCCGAACAATATGTTGGCGATTCAGTACCTGCGCGCCCTTCAAAAGATCGGTTCGCGCATTTGCCCGTATACCGTCCGTCGGATCGGTGATTATCATGGTAAAGATCCGAAAAACGCCGTCTCATCCGCCGCAGTAAGGGAAAGCCTTTTGCACGGCGATCCCGAGGAGGGATTCCGCCTGATGCCGGAAGAGGTCGCCGCGGTCTACCGCCGCGCCTTTCGGGAAGGAAATCTTCCCGTCCGCCCGGAGGCGCTTTCCCCTGTGCTGTTAGCACATTTCCGCTGTTCTTCTCCCCTCGCCGGGGACGGGATCGGGTATCGGTTCCTTCACGCTTCCCGGCAGGCCGCCACCATAGAAGAAGCCCTGTCGCTCGTCGCGACGAAACGCTATACCAACGCCCATCTGCGCCGCGCCATGTGGTACCGCTATTTCGGGATTACCTCTCCCGGAGATATGGACTTCGTGCGCTACGCACAGATCCTCGGTATGAATGAACGGGGACAGAGAAAACTTTCGGAACTGCGGAGGCGTACCTCCATCCCCCTGCTGACAAAGCCGGCGGATGCCGCCGCTCTCGCTTCTCCGGCCAGAGAACAGGCCGCGCTTGCCCAGATGGCAGATTCGGTTTTCGCGCTGGCGATCCCGTCTCTGACGCCGGGAAATTACGCCATTCGCCGGGGACCGTTCCGAAAATAAGCGCGCTTTTACCGATTGTCCACTCTGTTCTACTTTTGTCGAATGAATTGACAAAAATTGGTATTCATGATAGGATGATCTGTGAAAAGGACGGGCAGTCATTTTCAGTATTTGAAAGGAGTTTACATGGAAGCCATCGGTATCAAAGGCAAGTTTCTCGAATATAAAGGAAAGCCGCTTGTCCGTCAAGGGAATGAACTTTATTACGGAGACATGGCCGAAAAATACTACTTATTTCTTATGATCATGTCCACAAAGGAGGATGCCGCCCTCGGTCTGAAGGTCCCTGACAAAGTGATGGTTCAGATCCTTTCCACCGGAGACAACAAGCCTCTGAAGCAAAAGGTCGTAGAAGGGCTGTGTGAGGCCTTTGATCTGGGGACTGCCTGGCTCGAAAGAGCAAACAAAACTTAATCGTTTCCTTTTCAATTGCCGGTCATCTGACCGAGGAGGTAGCAATTGTGAAAACGAAACACCGCATCTTTCTCTTCCCTGCCGCAATCATCCTGTTTCTGCTTCTTGTCACAGGGCTTGCGTCCTGTGAATTCGGATCGATCGCTCTCGGTATTCCGGGAACCACCCTGCCAGCCGATACGGTTTTCAAGCCCTTGGACGAGCCGGATGTGTCGGAAAGACTGCCGAATGAAGAAGATCCGTCAGAAACAGCGGCAACGACCGCGCCTGCGGTCACCGAGGCAACATCCCCCCCTCAAGCAACAGTCTATTACCACCCGCTTTCCGCATTACCGGTCGGTCGGGCCGTATCGGAAAAACGTCCGATCGCCCTGTCGCTTGACGGGAGCGACCTTTCGTCTCTCGCTCCCCCTCATCTTCTGATCGAGGGGCCGATCGAAAGCGGAAAAACGCGTTATGTGTACCTGACCTGTGAAGAACCGTCGGCTTTCCGTCGGGATGCGATCCTTTCCACACGCCCGTATTTCGCGGCGATAGCCCACGATTTTTATGCGATCTCCGCCTATCGCGGCACATCCGATGATGGTAGGGAGTCCACGGCGTTTCTGTACGATACGCTCGATCTTTCACGCCCCGAACTCGCCGATACTTCGCTTTCCGTTGCGCTTGAAAATTCGGGATATCCGCAAAAGATCGCCGGAGATATCATGCTTCCCTATTCTTTCGTTGCGCCCGGTGAGACAGTGGAGCCTGCCGGAACCTACTCTTCCTATATCCGAATCACGTTTTTCGGCGGAAGCAGTACGGCCTTTACGTATGATTCGCTCAGCCATTCTTATACCCTTCGCGCAGGCGCCGGCGACCGTCCTGCCCTCACCTTTACCAATGTTTTTATCCTCTTTTTCAATACGGACATTACCACCACAAAAAACGGCGTAACGCTTTCGCTCGATACCGATGCCGGAGGGACCGGCTACTATATTTCAAACGGCTATGCCATCCCTATTGAATGGGAACGCAATGCGGCCACGTCCAATCTGCGTTTTTACACCGATGGTGGGCGCGAACTGACCGTCAACCGCGGAAAGACCTATATCGCCATGACGGATTTCTCACAGAGAACCTCTCTGGTGTTGAACTGAACGCATCAAACCTGCATTTCCCTATTCAGACATGTGACCCAACATTCTTTTGGTGCCATGGCAAAAGCCCCTGTGATACCGGCAAGCATTCAACCGGAGATCGCAGGGGCTTTCTTTATGTATGCTATTGAATGGGTAGAAGGGTTCAGTCGTTCGGATATCCGTCGGGATTCATGTTCTGCCAGCGGGCGGCATCTTCACACATTTCCTCAATACCGTATTCGGCACGCCATCCTAACATACGGGCAGCCTTTTCCGGGTTGGCATAGCAGGCGCCGATGTCGCCGCTGCGACGGGGGGCGATCTCGTATTTTACCGGCTTGCCGGAGGCCTTTTCAAAGGCCTTGACGACCTGGAGAACCGAATAGCCGTTCCCGGTGCCGATATTGAAGTAGTCGATCCCCGTATGGGACTTGGTAAAGTCCAGCGCGCACAGATGTGCCCGGGCCAGGTCGACTACGTGGATGTAATCACGCACGCCGGTTCCGTCCGGCGTATCATAATCATTTCCGAACACCTTCAGGCAAGGGAGTTTTCCGTAAGCAACCTTTGCAACAAAAGGCAACAGGTTGTTGGGGATCCCGCGCGGGTCTTCCCCGATAAGTCCGCTCTTGTGAGCCCCGATCGGATTGAAATAGCGAAGGATCGCAATCGAAAACTCGGGGTGCGGAACCGTGATGTCGCGCAGGATACGTTCGATCATCAGCTTGGTCTCGCCGTACGGATTTGTGGTGGAAAGCGGGAAATCCTCGGAGATCGGAACACTCTTCGGAAGACCGTAGACGGTAGCCGAGGAACTGAACACGATACGGTTCACGGCGTGGGCGATCATTTCCTCGCACAGATGAAACGTGCCGGTGAGATTGTTGTGATAGTAGCGGAGCGGTTGGCTGACCGATTCGCCCACTGCCTTGAGTCCGGCAAAATGGATCACGGAGTCGATCTCTGGGTGTTTGTCAAAGACCGCCGCGAGGGCAGGACGGTCAAGCAGGTCGACCTCGTAAAAGAGGGGACGTTTTCCGGTGATTTTTTCGATCCTGTCGAGTACGCAGAGTTTACTGTTGCAGAGGTTATCAACGATAATGACCTCTTCACCCTTTTGTAAGAGTTCTACGACGGTATGGGAACCGATATAGCCGGTTCCGCCGGTAACCAAAATAGACATAAATACCTCCTCAAATTAGCAAAAAAGAGCATAACTGCTCTTTTTGCGTATGATTATTCCCCGTAAACGCTGACGCGCTTCTTATCCCGGTTGACGTGTTCGAACTTGACAGTTCCGTCGATCAGGGCAAAAAGTGTATCATCGGTACCGACACCGACATTTTCGCCCGCCGCGATCTTGGTACCGCGCTGACGGACGATGATGTTGCCGGCAGTGACGAACTGACCGTCCGCGCGCTTCACGCCCAGACGCTTCGATTCGCTGTCACGACCGTTCTTGGTGGAACCAACGCCCTTCTTGTGGGCGAAGAATTGCAAACTAAGCTTCAGCATCCTTGTAACCTCCGTTTTTTCAGATTAAAGACTCACATCGGCCGCTCAACGGCGTCTACGGAAAGGTAATCGTAATACTCCTCCGTCAGTTCGTTGAGCTGATAATAGTAAGCCATAATAAGGCCGGAAACGGCAAAACGCTTGTTTTCGTTCTCTTCATAAGCAGAGAGCGCACCTTTGGCGATCAGCCGGACGTCGGCCGTTTTTTCATCGATCGTATACTCGACCTCGGAAGCATATGCGACTTCAATGGCGTTGATGATCAGCATTGTCATGGAAGACAATGCCGCGCACAGCACATCGTCACCGGCCGCACCGTATCCGGTGTGCCCTTGCTCCTCAAATCCGTAAAAAACGCCGTTGGCCTTATAGAAAACAACCTTTGTCATACTTAACCCACGATCTTATCAATCTGGATCTTGGTGAAATACTGACGATGACCGATCTTCTTCTTCTCGTTCTTTTTGGGTTTATAACGGAGCACATAGATCTTCTTGCCTTTGCCGGTCAGGATGGCCTTGGCTGCAACGGTAGCGCCCTCTACATAGGGAGTGCCGACCTTGAAGTTTTCTCCGTCGGAAAGAGCAAGCACCTTGTCAAACGTAACAGACTCACCGTCCGCAACTTCGAGCTTTTCAACGTAGATCACGTCGCCCTCGCTGACTTTGTACTGCTTTCCGCCCGTCTCAATCACTGCAAACACGAAAAAGCACCTCGCTTTCTTCAAAAATCGCTACGGCAGGCGACGGAAAAGACCGCTCTTGAAAGCCTGACAATAAGCGTCGTATCATTATATAATACTGCTTGGTTTTTGTCAAGGGTTTAGGCAAAAAAATGTTAATTTTCCTTTGCCTTTTCGTCCAGAGCGTGTAAAAATTCCGCAAGGTCGATTTCTGTCCCTTCGGGAAGCAGGCGTTCCAGTTTATAATACTCCCGCTCTTCCCGGGAAAATATATGTACGATCACCGTGGAGTAATCGAGCAGGATCCAGCTTCCCGCTTCACGCCCCTCGATATGCGAGGCGGACAGACCGCCGTTTTCCATCCGATAGGCAACCTCGTCTGCCAGGGCTTTGATGTGCGTGGTGGAACGGCCGGTGGCGATCACGTAATAATCCGTGATACTGGTAGCCTCCTCCACATAAAAGAGCCGGAGGTCCCCCGCCCCTTTTGCATGCAGTATCGCCGTGATCTCATCGGCGAGCGCACGCGGGGAAAGACCGCTGTAATCTTTTTCTGTCGTTTCCATTTTTCTCTCCTTTTCGTTTTTTGGCCGGATCAGCCGGACTGCCGGTTTTTCACCCGTACCTTCAGTTCTCCTACCGTTTCTTCCGTATAGACCGGATAGGAGATCTTTTTGTCGGAATAAATGTTTTCAAAATTCACCCGTTGCGCATCGGTGAGTCGACGCTCGGGATCGAACGCTGCCTCCGCGCCGAAATACAGGTGCATCATCTCCTCGGAGGACGCGCGGTTGGCAACATAATACCAAAGACCACCGCTCTCTCCTCCGCGTGTCGCCTCGCCGGGCAGGGTCATCAGGTGAAGCGTAAAGGACGAACGGTCGCGAAAAAAGGTCTGCGCCATCGCCATGGCCGTAGTCAGCGGAAGATCGCTTTCTATATACGGATACACGACCGGAAGAATCGAGGTAACAAGCTGTTTTCCGCCTACGGAACGCATTTTTTTGAACGTGGCGGCCAGCAGGAGTTTCTGCGCATCCACACGCCCGAGATCTCCCTCGATATACCCCGCGCGATAGCGGATAAAATGCACGGCGGCAGCGCCGTTCAGCGTTTGTTCGCCTTTTGGAAGGTCTATATAGAGATCTTCTATAGGATCACGGTATTTCATATCGCACGGCAGATCGACCGTTACGCCTCCGAGGGCGTCTATCAGCCCGGAAAACGCATCCAGATCGATCGCCGCCCAACGGTCGATCCGCACGCCGAGCGTTTTGGAAAGTTCCCGTGCGAGTGCCAGCATCCCCTCCCCGGAGGAATTTCCGCCGCTTCTCGCTTTGGGAAAGATCTGATTGACTTTATTCTGGGCAGTTCCCGCAGACAAATAAGTATCGCGGGGGATCTGCATAATATTGATCTGTTTTGCTTCCGCATCGAAAGAAAGAAGCATCAGGACGTCGGTGTTTTCCGCCGCCCGGTCAAATCCGGCCGCCAGAACTGTGATACGTCCGCCGTTTTCCGAAAAGACAGAGGTATCTTCCGAGTTCAGCCAACGCCGCCCGAGCAGGATCACCCCGGCACTGAGAAGCGCCAAAACAGAAAATACGCTGATCACCGTGATAAAAATCTTTTTACGCATACTTACACCTCGGTGATAGTGTGTTGCGTAAAAGCGATTTTACACTTTTAATTCTTTTCCCGATCCTGAACGATCCTGTCAAAATAGGAAAGAGCATCCAACGTGGCGGGAAAAACGACGATATTTTTTCCGCGCAACTCCTCCACCGTATCCCAAAGCGCGCGTCGGACCGTGCGGTGCAAATGCAGTTCTTTGTCGGCGGCGCCCTCGTACCCGCCCCAGAAATATTCGCGCAAAGCGAGGCATTCAGGGTAGGTGCGGGTCGGTTCTATGTAATCCGAAAGATAGAGAAGCTCGTCAAAAATCGTCATACCCGCCCCGCCGGTCGTATGAAGCGAAATGGCGTGCAGGATGGTGTCATCCACAAATGCGGGAAATTCCCGCGCGGCGACGGCCGCTCCCGTCCGGGCGTGCAACACGCGCGGCGAAGAAAGTTCAGCCTCAGAGAGCGGAAGCCCGTTTTTTTGGCAATAAGCAATCTGCGCCGCCGGGCTCCACTCCTTGGTGATATCGTGAAAAAGCGCGGCGATCCGCAGGCGCTGGAGGTCATCCGGCAGATATTTTTCCCCGAGGCGGACGATCTCCTCCTCCACCCCCAGCGTATGAGCAAAGCGACGGCTCCCGATCCTGGAAGAAAGCTGGATCCGAAGTTTCAGGAATTTTTCTTCATTCATACCCGATACAAATGGCATTGTCTGATATACCCCTCCACCTCCGGGGCGAGCCATGCGCTCACGTCTCTTCCCTCCCGCAATGCGGTGCGGATCTCATCGGAACTGATCTGCACCACGTGTGTTTTCGGGATCAGGAGCCTTGCCCCGTATCTTTCTTTGAATTCCACAGACTTTTCTTCGATTTTTCTTGTGTTTTCCGGATCGTTCTCCCGTCGGATGAGCACAATTGACGCGAGCGAAAAGATCTCTTCGGCAAGGTGCCACGTGTCAAGCGTCAGGAACATATCGGTTCCCACCAGCATGAAGAGTTCGCGTCCGGGCGCGGAGAGTTCCCGGAGGGTCAGCACGCTGTAGCTCTTCCCTCCCCGACAGAGTTCCCGGTCGCTGATCTCGGTATTCGGAAGAGCGGAAAAAGCGAGCTGACACATCGCGAGCCGCTCTTTGGGTGTAGCTTCTCCATCCAGCGTTTTGTGCGGGGGGAGCAATGCAGGAACGATCATCAGCCTGTCCAGTTTTGCCGCTTGCAAAAAGGCGGCGGCCGCTTCGGTATGTCCGCGATGCGGCGGGGAAAAACTCCCGCCGTAGATTCCCAAACGTTCGTTTTTCATCGCGGTAGTTCGATCCGCTTTTTCTCTTCGGACGGGCGGTAAAGTACCATTCGGTTGCCGAGCACCGCCACCACGTCGCAAGGGACGTCTTCCGCCAGTGCTTCGGCGGCTTCCCGTGCGGTACACGGTGCCGTTTCAAGCACGCTGACTTTGATCAGTTCCCGTGCTTCCAGCGCATTGGAAATCTGAAAGTAGGTTTCTTCGGTTACGCCTCCCTTTCCGATCTGGAAGATCGGAGAAAGCGGATTTGCAAGTGCGCGCAGATAAGCGCGTTGTTTACTGGTCAGCATGATGTCATTCCTCTCTGTAGTTCTGCAGGGCCTTCGCAAAAGCGCGGAGCGCACGCCCCCGGTGGCTGACCGAATCCTTTTCTTCCGCCGTTGCTTCGGCGAAGGTCTTTTGCAATTCGGGCACAAAAAAGAGCGGATCGTATCCAAATCCGGCTGTCCCGCGCGGGGCGGTGAGGATGCGTCCGTCGCAGGTTCCCCGCACCGTGAAGGCCTGCCCGTCCGGGCAGATGCAGGCGATCACCGAAACGTACCGGCCGGTACGCCCGGTATCGGGAACGCCGGAAAGTTCGGACAACAGGAGCGCATTGTTCTTTGCGTCATCACAGGGCTCGCCGGCATATCTTGCCGAATAGACGCCGGGACGTCCCCCGAGCGCATCGACCTCCAGGCCCGAGTCATCCGCGATCGAAAAACGGCCGGCACCGGCTCCCGCACGCGCCTTGATCAGCGCGTTTTCTTCGAAGGTTTCTCCGGTTTCCTCAATCTCCCCGGTCACGCCGACTTGCTCAAGCGAGAGAAGGGTGACATCGGGGAAAAAGGCCGAAAGGATCCGTCGGATCTCCTCGATTTTCTTTTTGTTGTGAGATGCTAAGACAGCTTTCATGCTTCCTCCCCGAAAAGAGCCGCCGTGAATTCTTTCCCGGAAAACGGCTTCATGTCGTCGATCTGCTCCCCGATCCCCACGAATTTCACCGGAATGCCGAGTTCGCGCCGGATAGAGAAGATGATGCCGCCTTTGGCGGTGCCGTCCAGTTTCGTCAGCACGATCCCCGTAATAGCCGCCGCATCGCGGAATTCCTTGGCCTGAACGACGGCGTTCTGCCCGGTCGTTGCATCTAAGACGAGAAGCGTCTCCCGCGCGGCTCCCGGCAAGAGCCTGTCAATGACTCGGTTGATCTTAGCCAATTCATCCATCAGATTTTTCTTGTTATGAAGCCGGCCGGCCGTATCGACGATCAGCACGTCGGCACGGCGGGCATTGGCGGCCCCGATTGCATCGTAGACCACGGCCGCCGGATCGGCCCCCGCGGCCTGCCGGATCATGTCCACCCCGGCGCGATCGCACCAGACCTTCAGCTGCTCGGCCGCCGCCGCCCGGAAGGTATCGGCCGCCGCCACCATGACGCGCTTTCCTTCTTCTTTCAGAAAGGCGGCCATTTTCCCGATAGAAGTGGTTTTCCCGACGCCATTCACGCCGATGACAAGGATGACGGAGGGGACGGTATCCAGATGCAGTCCCTCATCCTCTCCCATCATGCCGGAAAGAAGTGCATAAAGTTCCTCCCGGACGGCAACGGGGTCGGTGATTCGCTTATCTTTCAGGGTCTTTCGTAACGTATCGAGAATATACTCGGTCGTTTCCACGCCAACGTCAGCGGTTATGAGCGTTTCTTCCAGCTCGTCAAAAAAATCCTCGTCGATCTTCACAAACGCGCGGAAGATCGCGTCAATTTTTCCAAAGAGGGCTTCTTTCGTCCGGCGTAGGCCGGCCCGCAGTTTCTCAAAGAACGCCATCTCTCTTGAGTTCCTCCTTCATCTGTTCCATCTGTTCGGGGTTCATCGGGAGCACGCGGGAGACCCCTCGCTCCTGCATGGTGACGCCGTATAGCTGTTCCGCAATCTCCATCGTTCCGGGACGGTGTGTGATCAGAATAAACTGCGTGTCACTGCTCATTTTCTTTACGTATTCTCCGAAGCGGAAAACGTTGACCGCGTCAAGAGCCGCCTCAATCTCGTCAAAGATGCAGAAAGGTGTGGGGTTGACGTGGAGAATGGCAAAAAAGAGTGCAATGGCAACGAATGCCTGCTCACCGCCCGACAGAAGAGAGAGCGATTTGATGATTTTTCCGGGAGGGGCGGCCTTGATCTCAATGCCGCAGTTCAATACGTCCTCGGGGTCCGTCAGGAGCAGTTCCGCTTGCCCTCCGCCAAAGAGGTCGGTGAAAACAATGCCGAAATTCCGATTGATCTCCGCAAAAGCGGAAACAAACTGGGTTTTCATATTGTTTTCCATTTCCTCAATGATCTCAGTCATTTTATCATAGGAAACGCGAAGATCGTTGACCTGCGCCTCCATCTCGTCGTACCGGGCCTTGACCTCGCCGTATTCTTCAATGGCGCCGAGGTTGACGGGCTCCAACGCCCGCATACTGTTGCGGCAGGAGACCTGTAACGCGCCGATCTCCGCACGGTTTTCTGGTGTTACGGGCGGATAGTTGAGAGCGACTGCATCTTCATAAGAGATCTCGTATTCGTCCCAGAGTTTTGAACCGAGACGTTCCTGATCCTCCTCGAGACGGCGAAGACGGTTTTCGGCATGAAAATTCGAGTTGACGCACTTATCTTTCTGTTCCTGCCGGATGCGTACTTGCTCCCGGATCTCTCCGAGGCGGGCGTTAAAGGAAGACGCATTTTTTTCGGTCTCCTCACGTTTCAGATTCAGTTCCCGCAGGCACTCATCCTCCGCCTTGGCGGCCGCGCGGCTCTCCTCCTGCTTTTTCTTCACCTCGTCGATCGAAGCGCGATATTCCGCCATCAGTTTCGTTTGTCCCTCGCGCTCATGCTCCAAGTCAGACAGGCGCGAGCTGACCCCCTGCCGCAAAAGTTCGGTCATCTCGATCTCTTTTTGCAGTTCGGTAATGCGGATGGCAAGCCCGTTGGCCTCCTCCTGCGAGGCGGTTCGTTCATCGATCAGGCGTATTCTCTCTCCGTCCCGTTCTTCGCGCTCTTTCCGCAAGGCGGCAGTTTTTGCATTCTGCTGTTCCAGTGATTTTGTGAAGGAAAGAAGTTCGCTTTCGTACTGCTTGCCCTTCCCGGCCAGGACCGCGTATTCTTCCCGCAGGCTTTCGGTCTGCTCCCGATTGGCCTGCAGCCGGAGTTTCGCCCCGTCAAGCGCGGAGAGTTGGGCGCGGGCCATGGTGCGCAGGAGTTCGATCTGCTGTTCCGCGTCTCGCTTCCCCTGCTCCAGTTCCGAAACGGCTTTTTCCTTCCCCTTTATTTTTTCGGTCAGGTCAAGGATCTTTTCGGCAAGTGCGGCGGATTCCTGCATCTTGGATTCAATATCCGCACCGCGTGAAAGCATACCGCTCCCACCGCCGGAACGCGAAGAACCGCCCGTAAAGGAACCGCCGGCGTTGATGATCTGTCCGTCCAGCGTCACCAGTTTTGCGCGGTAACGGATCTTTCTTGCGGCGGCAATGGCATGGTCAATGGTATCAAAGACCACCGTGCGGGAGAGGAGCCACACGATAATATTGTCGAACTGCTCTTCGCACGCAACCAGTCGGTCTGCCCGATCCACGTATCCGGCAAGCGAGGCGCAGGCGCGGATCTCCTCGGGCTCGTTTCCCGGTTTTATGGTAGTCAGAGGATAGAAAGTCGTGCGTCCGCTCTGCGTATCGCGCAGATAGTTGATCGCCGCTTTTGCCGTCTCCTCATCCTCTACCACGATATGTTGCAGATCGGCTCCGAGCGTTGCCTCGATCGCAGTCGTATGCTCGCTCCGCACCGAAATCAGCTGAGAAAGCGGGCCGTATACGGTTCCGCCGCCGCGGAGCTTTCCGCTTTGATAGGCTTCCATCACAGCACGCACCGCACGGCCGTAGCCCTCAAAATGCTCTTCCATTTTTCGGAGGGCGGCCGCCGCTTCTTCCAGCGCCGCCTTCTCTGCCCGGAGAGCGGCAGATCTTTCGGCCAGCTCCTCACGCTCCGCGCGCCGCTGTTCTATATCGGCATCGCAGTCGGCCGATGCTTTTTCAAGTTCGGAGATCCGTGTGGTGAAGCCGGAAGCGGCCTTTTCACAGCGTTCGACCTCCGCGGTCAGTTCGCTTTCCTTCTTTTCCCCCTCCGCAATGGCGTCGCGGACGCTTCTCCCCCGCTCGTCCCCGTCCACAAAGGAACGCTTGAGAATATCCACGTTCACCTTGAGGTCCATGGCTGCGTTCTCGGATTTATTGAGTGTGACGAGCGAATCGGCTAGTTCTTTTTCGAGGCGTGCAACCGATGCCGTGAGCTTCTGTACGTCCGAAAGAATGCCGAGGCGCTCGTCCATCAGTTTTTTCAGTTCTTCTTTCAGTCCTGAGATCTTCGCGGATTCGCTTCCCCGCTCCCCGGAAAGCTGCTCTTTTGCGGTCTCGATCTCAGCTATGCGCCGCTCGCAGGCCAGGATCAGATCGGTCTTGTGCCGCACCTCGGTATCCATGACCGAGATCTCGTTTTCCAGGGTGTGCATCTTTTCCCGGCACGCATTCATTTTGAGAAGATACTGTTCGGATGCCAGACGGTTGGTATCCATCTCATCAAACAGTTTCTGATCCTGCGCACGCAGAGAATTCAGGGATTCTTCGATGTTTTCCAGCTCCCGCACGGAGAGTTGATAGGTATCGCGCGCCTTTTCAAGATCGGTCCGGATCTTTTGCGTATCATACAGCCAGAGCGATACATCCGCCACTTTTTTCTTTTCCAGAAGGTCGCGATATTTTTTTGCCTTTTCGGCCTCTTTTGTCAAAGGGCCCAGGCGTTTTTCCAGTTCATCGAAAATGTCGATGATGCGCTCCATATTGTCGCGGGTGGAGGCGCGCTTCCGCTCGGTTTCTTCTTTCCGATGACGGAATTTTGCAATTCCGGCCGCTTCTTCAAAGACGTTACGCCGGTCTTCGCTCTTTTTGGAGAGTAATTCGGCAACGCGCCCCTGTCCGACGATCGAATAGCCCTCACGCCCGATGCCGGTGTTCATGAAAAGCTCGGTGATATCGCGGAGGCGGCGTTGCTGGCCGTTGATCAGATATTCACTGTCGCCGGAGCGGTAATAGCGCCGCGTGACTTTGATCTCGTCGTACGGAGAATCGACGCGGTGAGCGGTATCGGTATTATCGAAGGTGACGGAAACCTCGGCAAATCCCATGGGATGACGCTCGTCGGTCCCGCCGAAGATCACGTCCTCCATCTTGGTACCTCGGATGTTCCGACTGGAGAGCTCGCCCAATACCCATCGCATGGCATCGGAGATATTGGATTTTCCGCTCCCGTTCGGCCCGACGATGACCGTCGTGCCGCGCTCAAAGGTGAGAACGGTCCGGTTCGGGAATGATTTGAAGCCGTGCAGTTCCAGTGATTTCAGATACATCGGATTCCCTTTCTTTACAGAATACCAAAATAGCGAAGTGCTTCGCGGGCGGCCGCCTGCTCTGCCTCGTGTTTGGAAGAGCCGCGTCCGGTTCCTACCGGGTTCCCGCTGATAATGGCCGCCATGATATAGACGGGCTTATGGTCGGGTCCTTCCCGGTCCACGACCCGGTATTCAAGTGTTTCGTTCCCGTCCTGCTCAACAAATTGCTGCAGGCGGGTCTTACAGTCGCCCTTTTTGTTTTCTTCACAATGTTCGAGTTTTTCCTTCATCCAGTCGAGGAGGATCGTCTCGGCCTTCTCGGCACCGGCATCCAGATATAGCGCCGCAAGCAAGGACTCGACCGCGTCGGCTAAGATCGACGGGCGATTCCGCCCGTTCCCCGCTTCTTCCCCTTTTCCAAGGAGAAGATAATCTCCGAGAGAAAGCGAGCGCGCGATGTCAGCAAGCGTTTTTTCGCAGACGAGATCCTGGCGGAAGCGCGTCAGCAACCCCTCCGGCAGATCGGAAAACCGAAAATAAAGGCATTTGCTGATGATGATCTGCAAGACCGCATCGCCGAGAAATTCGAGCCGCTCGTAGGAAGGCGTGCCTTTTTCGTTGGAATACGAGGAGTGGGTCATCGCAGTCTCCAGAAGCCCCATATCCGAAAAATGATAGCCGATCTTCTCCTCAAGACAGGAAAAATTCTTGAAATTCGTCATAGTACCTCACTGGACCGGCGGGATCGGTTGCTTCTCCGACCGGTTCACGCCGTCTTCGTTCTTTTCGGCGTTTCGGGTTTCGTTTTGGTTCGCAGGCGTTTCCGCAGCTGCCTCTTCAGCCGCTTTGGCGGCCGCTTTTTCTTCACGGAGTTTTTTGTCAAATTCAGCCGCCCATTCGGCAATTTCGTAATTGATACCCGTATTCACAAAACTCATGGCCTGATGCACGGCATTTTTGATCGCTACCGCATCGGAAGAACCGTGCGCTTTGATCACGGGCTTGGAGATCCCGAGCAGAGGCGCGCCGCCGTGCTCGGAAGCATCAAAGCGTTTTTTGAAGTCGCGCAGTTTCCCCTTGATCATCACGGCGGAAAGCTTGGTGGCGGTATTGGTATAAAAGAGTTCCTTCAGGGAGGCGGAAAAGAATTTTCCCATTCCTTCCATGAGTTTGAGGACGATATTTCCGGTAAATCCGTCTGTCACGGCAATATCGCAGGCATCGAACGGCAGCATTTTTGCTTCCACGTTTCCGACGAAGTTGAGCCCGGAACGTGACAGCCGCGCATAGCCTTCTACCTGAAGCGGAAGCCCCTTGTTATACTCGGTCCCGTTGTTGATCTGACCGACTCTCGGCTCGTGGATCCCGTAGATCTTTCCCATGTACAGGGTTCCCATCGCGGCAAACTGCTCGAGATTTTCGGGGGTCACCTCCAGATTGGCGCCGGCATCCATCAAAAGCACGGGATTCGGGAAAGGCAGGATCGTGGCAATGCCGGCCCGGCTGATCCCCTGAATACGCCGGACGAGCAGTGTGGCTCCGGCAAGAAGCGCGCCGGTGTTTCCGGCACTCACAAAGGCGTCTCCGTTTCCGGCGGCCAGCTCATGCAGACCGATACTCATGGAAGAATCCTTTTTGTCGCGCACAACGCACAGGGCCTTGTCTTCCATCTCCACCACGCTTTGGGAAGGAATGACCGTGATACCTTGTAAAGAAAGCCCGGTATCCTCGGCCGTCTCTCGGATGATCTCCTCGTTCCCGACGACGGCGATCTCTAGCGTGGGATATTCTTCGGCAGAAAGAACCGCCCCGCGCAGGATCTCCCCCGGGGCATTGTCTCCGCTCATGACATCTATCAATATGCGCATATCCGTCTCCTCGGCAGCGTTATTGTCCGAACCTTTCTTTCATATAGGAAAGAGCCTGTTCGGCATAGGCTTCATTCCGGATTTTTTTACCGCCGCGCACCCGGGCGGGAAGCGGCTCGATAATTCCGAAATTGGCGTTCATCGGTTGAAAATCGGTGCAGGAAGGATCGCTGATATAAGCGGCCATCGCGCCCAGCATCGTGAAAGCGGGAAAAGGAAGGGCCTCTTCTCCTTTGGCTCGGCACGCGGCCGAAATTCCCGCGACAAGACCGGAGCCGGTGGATTCCACATATCCCTCCACCCCGGTCATCTGCCCGGCAAAATACAGATCCGGGCGCTTGCGCATCGAATAATCCGACGAAAGAAGTGCGGGAGAATTCAGATAAGTATTCCGGTGCATGACGCCGTAGCGATAGAATTCCGCGTTCTCAAGGCCCGGGATCATCCGAAAAACGCGCCGTTGTTCGGGAAAAGTCAGGTGAGTCTGAAATCCGACCAGGTTATACATATCCCCGTTCCGATTTTCCCGGCGGAGCTGGACGGTCGCGTAGGCGTCCCGCCCCGTAGCGGGAACCGGCAGTCCGACCGGTTTCATCGGACCGAAGCGGAGCGTATCCACCCCGCGCGCGGCCATGACCTCCACCGGCATACAGCCCTCAAAGACCGTAAGAGCCTGATCGCCCGATTCAAAATCGTGTAATTTTGCCACTTCCGCGCCTAGCAATGCCGCATAGAATGCGCGGTATTCGGCTTCGTTCATCGGGCAGTTCAGATAGTCCTGCGCGTCTCCCTTTCCGTAACGGGAAGCAAAAAACGCTTTTTCATAGTTGATGCTCTCCCCGGAAACGATCGGAGCAGCCGCATCAAAAAAATGCAACGATTCTTCTCCCGTCAGACGGCGGATATCGGCCGCCAGCGCATCGGCTGTCAACGGGCCGGTCGCGCAGACCGTGATTCCGTCCTGCGGCAGTTCGGTTATCTCCTTCGATCGGATCTCGATCAGCGGATGTGCGCGGAGTTTTTCGGTCACATAGGCCGAAAAAAGCATACGGTCCACCGCCAATGCGCTCCCGGCAGGAACAGACGTTGCGTCTGCCGCCTCCATGATGAGCGAACCGGCTACCCGCAGCTCCTCCTTGAGGAGCCCTACGGCGTTGGATGGCGAGTCGGAACGCAGGGAATTCGAGCAGACAAGTTCGGCAAATCCCTCGCTTTTATGAGCGGGCGTGTATTTCCCCGGCTTCATCTCGATCAGCGTGACGGGGACACCGCGCTCGGCGATCTGCCATGCCGCCTCGGAGCCGGCAAGTCCTGCCCCGATGACGGTAACGGCGTTCTTTTCACTCATTTTTCTACGTTTTCCTCTTTATACGAACATGCGCGGTTCCGGCAAAATACCATCTTTTTGCTCTTCCGATACAGGAGCATATCTCCGCATTCGGGGCATTTTTCCGGCAGGGGCATATCCCATGTTGAAAAATCGCAATCAGGGTACCGCTCACAACTGTAAAAGACCTTCCCCTTCCCGTATTTGGTGATGATCTTTGCCCCGCACTTCGGGCAGGGCACGCCGATCTCGGTGGTCTTCGGTTTTGTGAAGCGGCAACGCGGATAATTCGCGCAGGCGTAGAAGCTCCCGTACCGACCGTTCCGCACGACCATATCGCCACCGCAGAGCTCGCACTTGAAGTCCGCGACCTCGGGGGTCTCTTCCTTCTTCTCGATCGGGCGGCCGTCTTTTCCGACCGCCTTGGTATTTTTGCATTCGGGATAGTTCGGGCAGGCCAGGAAGCGCCCGTACCGTCCGGATTTATAGATCATCTTCCGGCCGCATTTTTCGCACACGACGTCGGATTCCTCCGCCGGGACTTCGATGGTACCTTCTTTGACGTTCTCTTTTGCCTTCTCCAGCATTTTGGAAAAACTTCCGTAAAACTCGGTAAGGACCGAAAGAAGCGTTTCCTCCCCGCGGGCGATGGCGTCAAATTTATCTTCCATCTCCGCAGTGAACTGATAGTCCACGATCTCGGAAAAATTCTCTTTCATCAATTTGGTCGTGACCTCGCCGAGCGGCGTGGGAACCAATTGCTTCCCGTCACGGCGCACATAGTTGCGTTCGATAATGGTGGTGATGATGGCGGTATAGGTGCTCGGCCGGCCGATGCCGTTTTCCTCAAGAAATTTGATGAGGGAGGCTTCGGTATACCGCTGAGGCGGCTCGGTGAAATGTTGGGTCGCTTCCTCAGCAGAAATCGGAAGAGTCATATTTTCATGCAGATGCGAGAGCGGCGGCAGGCCGTTTCCCTCTTCTTCCTCCGCAATATCCGCGCTGTTGTCGTAAACCGCAAGATAACCGCGGAATTTCAAGCTGCTTCCGCCGGCGCGGAACTGATACTTCCCGCAGGAGAATTCAAGAGAGACCTGCGTAAAGACGGCGGAACTCATCTGGCTTGCCACGAATCGTTCCCAGATCAGTTTATAGAGTTTGTACTGATCCTGCGTGAGATACTTTTTGATTTTGTCGGGACGGATGTTCACGTCGGAGGGCCGGATGGCTTCATGGGCATCCTGCGCGCCGGGCTTCGCCTTGAACTGGCGCGGAGCGGAGGGGCGGTATTCACTGCCGTACTGTTCGTCGATCAGGGCGGCGGCCGCCTCCGCGGCCACCGAGGAAACCCGGAGAGAGTCGGTACGCATATACGTGATAAGGCCGAGGAAGCCGCCGAACTCACTGCCGAGATTGATCCCTTCGTAAAGCTCCTGCGCCGTCCGCATAATTCTCTGGGACTGGAAGCCGAGCTTTTTGGACGCTTCTTGCTGTAAGGTAGAGGTCGTGAAAGGCGGGGCGGGCATCCGGCTCTTTTGCGATTTGCGGATGCTGTTCAGAATAAAGGGAAATGTCTTGAGAGCATTCGTTACCTCCATGGCCTCCGTTTCGGAAGAAAGGCGGACCTCGGTACCGTTGATTCCGTAAAAGCGCGTCGGGATCGTCTCTCCGTCTGCCGTTGCGACATCTGCACGCACCGTCCAGTATTCATGAGGAACAAAACCGCGTATCTCGTCCTCACGTTCAGAAATGATGCGGGCGGCCACACTCTGCACACGTCCCGCGGAAAGACCGCTGCGGATGCTTTTCCACAGGAAAGGGCTGAGTTGGTATCCCACAATCCGGTCAAGGATGCGGCGGGTCTGCTGGGAATTAACAAGATCCAGATTGATCGTGCTCGGATGTTTGATGGCGTCCTTGACGGCCCCCTTTGTGATCTCATTGAAGGTAACGCGGCAGGCCTTGTCAAGCGGGATCCCGAGCGCGGCGGCCAGATGCCACGAAATCGCCTCTCCTTCCCGGTCAGGGTCGGTCGCGAGGAAAACGCGCGTTGCCCCTTTGGCATCCTGTTTCAGTTGAGCAATGACATCGCCTTTGCCGCGGATATTGATATAATGCGGGGTGAAGTTGTTTTCGATATCGACCCCGAGACCGCTTTTCGGCAGATCCCGGATATGCCCCTTGGAAGCAACGACCTTATAATTGGAACCGAGATACCCTTTGATGGTACTTGCTTTTGCGGGAGACTCCACAATGACTAAATTTGACATACTGTATCCTTTCTTGGATGTTGCTGTGATTCTCGACTTAACACCGGAGCAGACGTCCGCCCGGCTGCATACGGACAAGACCGCGTATTTCCAGCAGTGTTGCCACTGCCATAACCTTGGAAACGCTCATACCGTCTCCGGCCAACTCATCCGCCGGTATTTCTTTTCCTTCCGGCAGGCGGGCATAGAGGTCAACCGCCTCCTGCGGAAGTCCTGTCAGACGTTTGTCGCACGCAGGTTCCGGGGATCGATCCGGCTTTCCCGGGGCGGCTTCCCGAGGCGGAACGCTGACGGCGTGGCTCACTTCCTTCTCTTTTTCAAGCGGAGCGACGGTTTTTGAGGATACGTCCGATCCCGGAGATTTGGAAATGTCGCAACCCGGTATGCGGATGCGAAAATCGGTGAGAACCTTTTCGCAAAGAACGGGGGCCGTGGTGAGAAGCCGCTGAATGTTGATCTTGCCGTAATATTCTTCCGAATAATACGTGAGAATATCGTCAGCGCAGGTCAACGTATGCGCTCCTTCACGCAAGAGGAGGCAGGGCGCGCCGCTGAGCGGGTCGTTTACCGGGCCGGGCAATGCAAAAAGCGTCTTTTCCTGTTGGGTGGCGTGACGCGCCGTGATGAGCGAGCCGCTTTCCAGCTCGCCTTGCATGACCGCGACAGCCGTGGCCATTCCGCTGATAATGCGGTTCCGTACCGGAAAATTCAACCCGGTCGGACGGGTTCCCGGCGGAAATTCGCTGACAAGGCAGCCGTGCCTTGTAATGAAAGCGGCGAGTTTTTCATGCTCCGGCGGATAGATGATGTCGAGTCCGCTACCGAGTACGGCGACCGTCTGACCGCCGCCGTTGATGGCGGCGGCATTGGCAACCGCATCGATCCCGCGCGCCATGCCGCTGATGACGATAACGCCGGCAATCGAAAGATCGCGTGCGACTTCAAAGGTCATCTGCATCCCGTAGCGGTTCATCTTGCGCGTTCCGACGATGGAAACGCAGAGTTTTTCGTTCCATGCGGGAATCTGCCCGCGGCAATAGAGCATGACGGGAGGGGCTTTGATCTTTCGGAGCGAGGCGGGAAAACGTGCATCGTCATAAGCGATTGGAACGATCCCCGCACGGTTGCAATAGGTCAGGACCCTCTTGGCGTCTTCAATGCTTTTATCCGAAAGAGCCTCAAGATCCCGGCAATTTTTCGGCAAAGCGTCGGTCAGCGCCTCTCTGTCCGCCGTATAAACATCGTAAATGTCCGAAAACGCTTTGATGATGGACGGGAAAGTGGCTGACCCGGGCGTGACGCGCAGGCTCAGCCAGATCCAGAACAGAGCATCTCTCAAAATTCATTCCCCCTGTGATTGCTCCCATAACAGGACTGCGGCCGCGGCGGCCGCATTCAAGGATTCCGCATTTTCCGCAATCGGAATATATACGCTGGCATTGCAGGCAGCCGAAAGTTCCGGCGGGATCCCATGCCCTTCGTTTCCGATAATAAAAACGTCATGCAGGCAGGGGTGCAAGCCCCGGAGAGATTCGGCTCCCGGGCGCAGTTCCGCCGCAAAGACGCGCCGCCCCGCGGCACGGAGGAGACCTACTTCCGAAACCGGATCATGGATTCTCCGGGTAGCAACGCGAAACACCGCCCCCATCGCCGCACGGACAGCGCGCGGATGATAGATGTCGGCGCAATCCTCGCTCAGGAGAATGCAGGAAATTCCGAATGCGCCGGCGCTCCGAAGGATCGTCCCGAGATTCCCGGGGTCGCGGATGGCAGAGAGCAATAAAAAAGAGTCGCTTTTCTCCTGATAAAAAGCTACATTTTTTATTTTATTATATTTTTTTGAAAAGTCAAGATGTTTTATAGCAAGAATTATCCCTTCCGGAGATTTTTCAGTCGATATTTTTTCAAAGCAACCATCTGACAGGATAAAGACTTCTGTTCCGCTGCGCAGGGTGCTCCCGCCCTCTTTTTCCAGAAAGCGGAGATATTCTTCCGCACGGCTTTCTGTCAAAAAGACATAACGGACCGGCGCTCCCGCCAAAAAGGCTTCTTTGGCAAGTTTTATTCCTTCCGCAAGGAAAAGGCCGTGTTTCTCCCTGTATTTTCTCTCGGACAGCGAGGCCATCGTCAGAACCAGCGGATTGGCCCGGCTTGTGATCTTCTGTACCGGTATCTGCATAAAACCTCCGTGCAAAAATAACGACCCGGCAGAATCCTGTCGGGTCAGAAATATTAAAGAGCCGCCTTCGCCTGCTCGACCAGCGCGCGGAACGCCGCCTTGTCGTTCAGAGCGATTTCGGAAAGCATCTTGCGGTTGAGGTCGATCGAAGCCGCCTTGAGACCGTGCATCAGCTGAGAATAGTTGATGCCGTTGGCTCTTGCTTCGGCGGAAATACGGGCGATCCAGAGAGAACGGAAATCTCTCTTCTTCAGCTTGCGGCCGATGAAAGCATAGTTCCCGCTCTTGAGAACGGCCTGCTTCGCCATTTTGAAATGCTTGCTCTTGGAACCCCAATAGCCCTTTGCGGACTTCAGTACGCTTTTTCTTCTTTTGCGCGTCATCATTGCGCCTTTAACTCTTGCCATCTTACAATCCTCCTAATATTCTCGGCAGTCGCTCAGTGCTGGATCATGGATTTGATCGTGGGTGTCATGGATTTGCTCAAAATAAATCCCTTGCGGAGAGTTCTCTTTCTCTTCGCGGTCTTGATGCCCAGATTGTGGCGATGCTGGGAGTGATAGATCTTGATCTTTCCGCCTGCCGTCAGCGAAAATCTTTTCGCGGAGGCTTTGTGTGTTTTCATCTTTCCCATGATATTTCTCCTTCTAAAATACTATCGGTGGAACCGAGTTGATAACGATAGATCGGTCAGCGTGCGTTCTTGAGCGGGGAAACGATAACGGTCAAAAGACGACCGTCGATCACCGGGGGTTTGTCACAACTCCCGACATCGGAGCAGGCCTCCAGAAAGCGGTCGATCACCGCGCGGCCCATATCCTGATGCGCCATCTCGCGTCCCTTGAAGCGGATAACGGTCTTCACCTTATCACCGCCCTGCAAAAATTTGCGGGCCTGATTGACACGTGTCTCAAAATCATGCGTATCGATCCGGCAGGAAAGCTGGATCTCTTTGATTTTGACGATTTGTTGGTTACGCTTGGCTTCTTTCTCTTTCTTGTCGCGCTCAAAACGGTACTTTCCGTAATCCATCACGCGGCAGACGGGCGGCTGTGCATCGGGCGCCATGAGAACGAGATCAAGCCCGCGGCCGTATGCATATTCCAATGCAGAACGGGAAGACATGATGCCGAGCTGTTCTCCCTCCGAACCGACAAGCCTCACTTCCTTGAGGACGATGCTCTCGTTTACCAGTAAATCTTTCGTGCTAATGGTAGTTACCTCCGTAATCCGTAAAAAAATGCGTACGAATCTCCGCACGCATAAAGACGCAGGTCACCCCTGCGGCAATATTAACCCTGACGCACGCTTGTGGCAAGGTGAGAACGGAAATTCTGCTTCGTTAGGTGTGTAAAACCATACTGCAACATAGTATATCATGAACGAATCGGCTTGTCAATAGTTTTTTGGTTCTTTTCCAAATTTTCTTTTTTGGCGGAAAAGCTCCGCGATTTTTTAAGATTCCCGCTTTGCAAATGCGTATAGAAAGGGAAAAATCGGCTATGAGTCGCCGGATACGGTGGCATGATCTCATCGAAATCCTTTCCTTATTCTTGCTCTCCAGAATTTTTTATCGGAATTTTAACAAAAGATATGGAATTCCTGCTCTTTCTGTGTTATAATGTAGTATACTGCATGAATTATGCGCCGATGGCGTTACAATAGATGCAAATTCAGATTCAGGATCGTTATATGAGCAACTTTATTGAGAAAGCCGAAGCACTTTCCCTCCCTTTGATCCCACTTCGGGGGACGGTTGCCTTTCCCTCTGTACAAATGAACCTCTCGATCACGCGCAGCATTTCGCTTAAGGCGTTCAGCCAGGCCGCCTCTCAGGATGCCAGCGCGATTCTCGTTGCACAGAAGGATCCGTCCGTTGAAGACCCGGGGGAAAAAGATTTCTATAAGGTCGGCACCGTCTGCGTTGTCAAGCACGTGACCAAAACGCCGGACGGAACGCTTACCGTAATTTTTGAAGGCGTCTGCCGAGCTAGGATCCAGACCGTGAAATTTTCGGACGGCTTTTTCCGAGCGGATGCCCTATGTAAAAAAATGACCCTCGGCGCCGCGGTAGATCTGCTCGCCGATGCGCTGTTGGATGAACTCGCCCGTACCTTGGAGGAGATCCAGCCAATCCATCCCACACTGACGGATGAGATCAGAACCGCCGCCACTGCCATCCGGGACCCCGGTCTTTCCGCCGATTTCGTTGCGTCCGCCGTCCTTCTCAACGCGCGCAACAAGCAGGCGGTACTGGAGGTTTTCCATCCGCTTTCGCGCCTCGAGCGTCTTCTTGTCCTATTACAGGAAGAAAAAGAACTGCTCGCCTGTGAG
Organism: uncultured bacterium; assembly: GCA_949282345.1. Lineage (GTDB taxonomy): Bacteria > Bacillota > Clostridia > Oscillospirales > CAG-272 > UBA1740. The sequence goes on from CASDOQ010000037.1 coordinate 48,797, forward strand.
GCAAAGATCCACAGTGCCGTGCGCGAAAAAGTGGACGAACATCAGAAGGAATTCTTCCTGCGCGAGGAATTACGCGCAATCCAGCAGGAGCTTGGAGAAGATTCGGATGAAATCGAAGAATATACCGAGAAGATAGAAAAGACCGCGATGCCCGACGAGGTACGCGAAAAGCTGCGCAAAGAACTCGGAAAACTCGCCAAGACCCCTTACGGAGCGGCCGAGAGCGTCGTTCTGCGCAATTATCTGGACACCTGTCTCGAACTTCCCTGGAGCAAAAAAACCAAAGACAAACTTGATCTTACAGCGGTCGAACGCGTGCTGAACGCCGACCACGACGGCCTTGACAAAATCAAGGAGCGGATCCTCGAATACGTGGCCGTTAGGAAACTTGCCCCCGATATCCGGAATCAGATCCTCTGTCTCGTCGGTCCTCCCGGCGTCGGAAAGACCTCGGTCGCCGCATCGGTCGCCCGCGCCCTCGGCCGGAAGTATGCCCGTATTTCTCTCGGAGGTATCCGGGACGAGGCCGATATCCGCGGTCACCGCAAAACCTATGTCGGAGCCATGCCCGGGCGCATTGCTTCTTCTCTCGTCGCCGCAAAATCCATGAATCCCGTTATCGTTCTGGATGAGATCGACAAACTCTCGCGGGATCTGCACGGCGACCCATCCTCCGCCCTTCTGGAAGTGCTGGATCCCGAGCAGAACAAATATTTCCGCGACCATTTCCTTGAAATGCCGCTCGATCTGTCCGACTGCCTTTTCATCGCTACGGCCAACTACTATGACGGGATCCCCGAGGCACTGATCGACCGGATGGAGATCATTGAAGTCAAGCCCTACACCCGTACCGAGAAGTTCGGCATTGCCAGGCACCATTTGATTCCGAAGCAGATGAAACGCCACGGGCTGAACAAAAGGAATTTCCGTCTTCAGGACGATGCCGTATACGAGATCATCGATCATTATACCCGTGAAGCCGGGGTACGGAATCTGGAGCGCGAACTTGCAACGCTCTTCCGCCGTGCCGCAAAAAAAATCGCCTCCCGGGAAGCCGCGCGGATCAGCGTGGATGCCAACAATCTCCGGGACTATCTCGGAAAGCGGAAATTCCGTCCCGAAGAAGAGCTTTACCGGGATGAAGTCGGCGTGGTGAACGGCCTTGCCTATACCAGTGCCGGCGGTGATATTCTGCGTGTGGAGGCTCTCCCGATGCCCGGTACCGGAAAGATTGAACTGACCGGGTCACTCGGGGACGTGATGAAGGAGTCCGCGCACATTGCATACAGCTGCGTACGCGCCCGGGCCGCCTCTTTCGGTCTTGACCCCGATTCGTTTTCCAAAGAGGATATTCACATCCATTTTCCCGAGGGAGCCGTTCCGAAGGACGGTCCTTCCGCCGGAGTTACGATGGTAGCGGCGCTCGTCAGCGCTCTGACGGGGATCCCTGCCCGCTGTGACGTTGCCATGACGGGAGAAGTCACATTGCACGGACGGGTGCTTCCCATCGGCGGTCTCACGGAAAAGACGATGGCCGCTTACCGCGCCGGGATCAGAACCGTGCTCATCCCCCGCGATAACGAATGTGACCTTGATGAGATAGACAAAGAAGCGGCGGCGCATCTGCAATTTGTCCTCTGCGATACGGTGGACGACGTGCTGAAAAACGTATTGCGGAGCCAGCCGGTCCCTCCCTCCTCCCAAACGGCTGTAAAACCCGAAAATCAACAGGAGAGCAAGCTGAAATACCCGGATATTCCGGTTCCCTATCCAACAGTCGGCACCGGCATCAGCGTTACCGGAAATTTATGAGCATCAAGGTAAATTATCAGAATGCCTCATTGAAGATTTCCGCAGGCTTTCTCTCTCAGTTCCCGCACGATGTACGTCCACGGATCGCTTTTTCCGGCCGTTCCAACGTAGGAAAGAGTTCGCTGATCAACGCACTTCTCGGCAGGCGGACGCTGGCGCGCGTCAGTTCCGCCCCGGGGAAGACGGTTACCGTCAATTTTTACGATGTTGATGGAAAGCTCTACCTTGTTGACCTGCCTGGGTACGGATTTGCCAAACGCCCGGAAAGCGAGAAAAAGAAGTGGTCGGCACTGACCGACGGATTTTTTATCAATAATCCCGATATCGATATGCTCCGGCTGGTCGTTCAGCTGGTGGACATCCGGCATGGGCCTACGGAAGATGACCGCATGATGCTGGATTTTCTCCGGGAGAGTGCTCTGCCCCACCTCGTCGTAGCCTCCAAAGCGGACAAGCTCTCCCCCACCGCCGTTCGTGCGGCGATCGCGGGGCTGGAGGCCGAACTGCCCGATACGCAGATCCTGGCTTTCTCCTCTCTGAACGGAGAGGGACGCGAAGCCCTCCGCCAAAAGATCCTGCGCGCCGCCTTTTCCGTCAACGAGGAGATTGAAAAACCTTGAGTACGCAATATCTGGTCGAGATCCTTCTTTCGATCCCCGCCGTGCTGATCGCACTGACGGTACACGAATACGCCCACGGCTTTTCCGCCTGGAAACTCGGCGATCCCACCGCACGCAATCTCGGCCGCCTTACGCTGAACCCCCTGCGGCATCTTGACCCCATCGGGATCGTCTGTATGGTCTTCTTCCGTTTCGGGTGGGCCAAGCCGGTTCCCATCAATACCCGCTATTTCCGCCATCCGCGGCGCGATATGGCGATCACGGCCCTGGCGGGCCCACTTGCCAATTTCGTTATGGCGTTTTTCGGCGCGTTCTTCTATTGTTGCGCGCGCGCCGTTTTTTCCGCTATTCTGCACGCGATCGATTCCCCGTCCGAGACGCTTGTTACGGTCTTTCTGTATCTGCTTCAGTTCCTCTATCTTTTCCACTATCTCAACCTTACGCTCGGGCTTTTCAACTGTATTCCTATCCCTCCTCTCGATGGTTCCCGGGTTCTTTTGGTATTTCTCCCGCCGCGCCTCTATTTCGGCGTAATGAAATACGAGAGGTATATTTCCTTCGCTCTGCTGATCCTTTTGTACCTCGGAGTTTTCTCGGGACTGCTCAGCGGGCTTTCCAACACGCTTTCGGATCTGATCTTCTCGCTTTTCCGCCTGATTCCCTGCTTTAAATGAGGATATTATGGATGAAATAATTTTCCGCCTTGACCAGTTTGAAGGCCCGATGGATCTTCTGCTTGAGATCATCAAGAAGAACCGCTACAAAATTACCGACATCCCGATCGCAGAGATCTGCGATCAATATCTTTCTTATATGGATGCGGCGGAAAAAATGGACCTCAACCTGACCAGCGAATTCATCGTTATGGCCAGCGAACTGCTACTGATAAAAAGCATTATCCTCCTGCCGCGCTCGACCGAAGAAGTTGCCGTCAAAAAGGTAGAATTGGAAAACGCTCTGCAGATCTATCAGCAGGCGAAAGCCGCCGCCGCAGATATGCAAAAACTCTATGCCGACTATTCCGCAAGATTCGCCAAGGAGACCGATGAGATCCCGCCGGAAAAGGGCTTTCCGCTCGGACTTGATTCCGCCCTGCTATCGCGTGCCATGCAGTCGATCCTGACACGATTGCGTGTTTCGGAGGAGCGTTCCGAAAAGAAACTGATCGCCCCACTCGTTGCCCGGCGTACCGTTTCGGTCGAAAAAAGGATCGAACACATCGTGGAAATGCTGGAGCGCGAAAAGGAAGCCTCTCTCTTTGCGCTTCTTTCCGATTCCGAGGACAAGACCGAACTGATCGCTTCTTTCCTCGCCGTTTTAGAGCTTGTCAAGATCCATCGCATCCTCATCAAAGAGCCGGCAGAAGAGGAAATGCTGACCGAAACGCTGAACGGCCAGGAAGACTGCCTCTCCCTGCGCTTTATTTTCAATTCTGAATACACGCCCGAGGAAAGAAACGAAAGTGAGTTTGACCATGAAAAAGACACAGAACCTGCAACTTGATCTGCCGGACGCCGAAGAAAAAGTAGAACTCGAAGAACCTGCCGAAGACCTCAATCTGCAAGAGGCCCTCGAAGCCATTCTGTTTGCGGCGGGACATGCCGTTACGTATGAACAACTCGCTTCCCTCTTTGAACTTTCCCCGGTAGAAATGAAGGCTTTAGTGCTCGAATACGCAGATAAATACAACCATTCCCCGCTCTCACGGGGCGTGATCCTGCTGGCATACGACGAATCCTGTCAGCTTTGCACGAAGCCCGAATTCCTGCCGTACATCCGGGCCGCTCTCGGCATTCGGAAAAGCGGGAATCTATCCAACTCCTCGATTGAAACACTTGCCGTCATCGCATACAACCAGCCAGTTACTCGCTCGTATATCGACCAGGTACGGAAGGTCGACAGCGCCTACGCTGTCAACAACCTCTTGGAACGCGGGCTGATCGAAAGCAAGGGGCGCCTGGATGCCCCCGGAAGACCGGTACTCCTCGGCACGACGCCGGATTTTCTGCGTTGCTTCGGTCTTACCTCGCTGGCCGATCTGCCCGATATTCACGCCGAGAACGCGGCAGAGGTCCTCCAGAGCATCGGGCAGCAGTATATGATCGAGACGGCAGATCCGGGCCAGCTGACGCTGGACGATGAACTGAGAAAAGAGTCGGAGGAAAAAGCCGCCCTGGAAGAGCCGGCCGAAATGCCGGAAGCAGAGGCGGAACAGTTCACGATCTGACCCGCCCGAATCGAAGAAAAGGAGAAACGGCATGATCCCTGCACTGTGGATACTGTTTTCGGCTTTGGCTTTTTTTCTGCTCCTTTTCCTCTCTCCGCTCCGCCTGGTTTTCTGTTACGATGGACGCGTGCGCCTCACGCTCGGCTATCTTTTCCTGCGTTTTTCTCTCGTTCCACACAAAAAAAAGAAAAAGGGAAAGAAAAAGAGAAAGAAAAAAGCAAATAAAAAAAGCAGTCAGGAAAACTCCCCGGGAAGAAAAGCAGATCCCCCCGCGAAGAAAAAAGAGAAAAAACGCCTCGGTTTTTCCGATATCCGGCTCCTTTTGCGCTTAGCGTCCGATTTTCTTTCCCGGACGACGCGAAAACTGCGGAAGCATCTGCGCATCCGGGTAAAGCGGTTGTATATCACCCTCGGCGGCGGGCAGGATGCCGCCAAAGTGGCCGTCGAATACGGGATCGTCGCGCAGGCGCTTGCCTATCTGCTCGCAATTCCCGAGGAGGCCGGCGTTCTGAAAAAAAAGAAGGACGTCCGGCTGGAAATAGATTTTTTATCCGATTCTTCCTCTTTTTCGGCTTGTATCGAGATCACGTATCCCCTGTTTTTTGCTGTCGGATCGCTCGTTTCGATCCTCTTTGACGGCTTCCGCACCTATATGCGCTTTCAGAAAAGACCAAAAAGAAAGGCGAAAGCCCCTCGCGAAGCAATTCCCGATTCGGAAGCAAAAGTCCTTCCAAATGAAAATAACGCGCCGGACAAAACTTCTGTTCTGCGCGAAGCGACCGATAAAACAAGTGTAAAGGAGATGCCAGATGGCAGACAGTAAATTCAGCGATATCATCAATTCCTCACTTGAAAAAATTAAGGAATTTGCCAATTCCGAAACTGTCATCGGGGAACCTGTGACCGTTGCGGGGATGACGGTTCTCCCGGTCTCCCGCATCACCATGGGGTTTGCCTCGGGCGGGATCGACTACGCCGGGAAAAAAGCCAAGGAATCCCCTGCCGGAAAGCCGAATAACTTCGGCGGAGGCGGCGGGACCGGCGTCAATATTACCCCGATCGCCTTTCTTGTGCTTTCGGCAACCGGCACGGCCGAAGTATTGCCGATCACCGGCTATAACGACAACAGTTCGGTTGACAAGATCACGGGGCTGATCGAGCGTTCCCCAGAGATCCTTGCCCGTCTGCGCGACGTTTTTGCAAAGAAAAAAACGGTGCCGGAAACAGACCCCGTGCCGGAAAAGGATGACAAAAAAGCCTGATTTTCTTTCGTATCTCTTTTCTCCTCCGGCAAATAGTAAGAGCAGATACACTCCCGGAGGTTAAATTCTTGAAACGCCTGCTTTCCTTTTTATTGCTCTCTTTTTGCCTCTTTCCCATAGCCGCTCTTCCGGCAGGGGCGCGCACCGTGCAATATCCGACGCGCACTTTGTCCGTAGCCGCCGCCCAAGCGCCAATCGACCGTGCGACCGAGGAGAACGACTGTCTCACTGCCGAGAGCGTGGTCATGCCGGACGTATCGGCCGAAGCGGCGGCGCTTTGCGATGCGGCATCAGGGCGCATCCTCTGCGGAAAAAATGAGACCCGCCGCCTCCCGATGGCAAGTACGACCAAAGTCATGACGGCGCTCGTCACCTTGGAGTCTCTTCCGCTCACTGCCGTCATCCGTATTCCGAAAGAAGCTGTGGGAGTGGAAGGCTCCTCGGTCTATCTCCGGGCGGGTGATGCCTATACCGTGGAAGCGCTCCTGTACGCCCTTCTTCTGCAAAGCGCGAACGATGCGGCGGCCGCGCTTGCTTATGCCGTGGCCGGTTCCCTGCCCGCTTTTGCAGAAAAAATGAACAATCGTGCCGCCGAACTCGGCCTTTCCGGCACGCATTTCGTCACGCCCCACGGTCTTGACGACCCGGAGCATTATACGACGGCGGCCGATCTTGCAAAAATTGCAGCCGCCGCGCTGGAAAACCCCGATTTTGCACGTATCGTTTCCACACGCCGCTATCTTTTTACTACCGTGGATCATACCCTGCCCCGCGCGCTCGTCAACCATAATAAGATGCTTATCTTTTACGACGGGGCCGTCGGCGTCAAGACCGGCTTCACCAAAAAGAGCGGGCGTTGCCTGGTCAGCGCCGCACGCCGGGATGGGCTTCTCTTGGTTTCGGTCACGCTAAATGCCCCGTCCGACTGGAGCGACCATAAAAAGATGCTGGACTACGGCTTTGCCGAATACGAAAGCCGTGTGCTGGCCGCCCCGGGCGAACTTACGATTTCACTTCCCCTCTTTAACACAGACGGAGAATGCTTTGCGACCAACCGCGATGAGATCCGTATGACCCTGCGCCGCGGACAGGCCTTGCCCGCCCCGGCCTATGATATCCTGCCGCATCCCACCCTGCCGCAAAAAGCAGGACAGTTCGCCGGAGAGGTTGTCTTCGGCCGGGGAGATGAGGCGGTCTCTTCTCCGATGATCTTTACCGAGGATCTTGCATTACCGAAAACGAAAAAAGGATGGTTCGGAATTTTCCGATAAGATAAAATCCATGAATGCTGACAATTCAATCCGACTGCAAAAGATCTTTACCGATTGCGGCGTGCTTTCGCGCCGGGCGGCCGAGGCCGCCATTCTGGCCGGTGAAGTCACGGTAAACGGGCGTGTCGCCTCGCTCGGGGATAAAGCCGACCCGGAAGTCGATACGATCCTCTATAACGGAACTCCCGTGCGCCGCCCTGCCGAACAGGGACACACGTATATACTCTTGAACAAACCGCGCGGATACGTCACCACGGTGCACGACCCGCAGGGACGGAAATGCGTCCTCGATCTGATTCCGCCCGAATGTGGGCGCGTGTATCCCGTCGGACGGCTGGATATGATCTCCGAGGGAGCCCTCCTTCTCACCAACGACGGTGACCTTGCCAACCGGCTGACTCACCCGGGGCACGAGATCCCCAAGGTCTACCGCGTCAAGGTCGGCGGGGCCGTTTCCGAGGAACAACTCGCTCTTCTCCGATCCCCGCTCGAAATCGACGGATATCGTATCCGCCCCGTGGAGACCGAAGTCACCGATGCCACCGAGAACGGAACCGTTCTGAAAATGACACTTTTTGAAGGCCGGAACCGTCAGATCCGAAAGATGTGTGCCGCCGTCGGGCTGACCGTCAGACGTCTGAACCGCGTTTCGATCGGAAAACTCCGCCTCAACAATCTTCCCGTAGGAAAATGGCGTTATCTCGAGGAAAGCGAGATCTCTTATCTGAAAAAATCCCGCTGATCTTTGCATTTTCCTACCCGGACATGATAAAAACAGACAGAACCCCTTATCCGGCTCTGTCTGTTTTCTTTATATGTCTTCAGCGAGGATCGCCCCGCTTTTGAAAACGGTTCATGTTCTTGCTCCGACATCGGTAACGCCCCGGGGATGCCGGTCAAACCTCACTCCGTAAAGAACTATTTCCCGGCATTCTCTTTTGGATAAGCAATAACAAACGGTTGCTGATACGGATGTTCTTTTCCCGCACACGGTCCTTCCCGCCACATTCCGAAGAAACGGCTCAGGGGGAATATGTAGAAACCTGAACGCAGAGAGTTTCGTGATCTTTTCATAGGTTTTTTACTATAATCTATACCGCCGAGTGCAACAAATCTGCAACTTTTGGGAGGAGAAAAGGATTCTTCGTCAGGTTTTCCCGGGAAGTACCCAGTCAGCAGAAAAGCACAAGACCTGCTAAATCTTGTGCTTTTTATGTTTTGTAGCTTTTTCGTACTACAAAGATGGTGGACCCGAGGGGAATCGAACCCCTGTCCGAAAATCCCTTGACACAACTTTCTTCGCGGACAGTCATTTGTTTGGTTTCCGCAACGCTACCGCCAAATGACAGGCTGTAGCGTCGGTAGCCCTTTTATGCGTGACCGGCTCAAGGGCGAAAGACCGATGCACGTTTCCCACTGATTTGACGCTCGCACCGGGTTCGTGGTCCTCCCCGGGGAACGGGCGGCCTTAGGCCGCGGCACTGCAATTAAGCAGCCAGAGCAACTTTTTTGTTGTCGTTTATTGTTTAAAGGTGAGCAGTTTAACGGGATTACCCAGCCCGCCGCGCTTATCATGCCTCAGAACCCCCGTCGAAACCTTTACGGGCCCATGAGACGGGGCATCCGCCCCGATAAAAATGAAAGAACCGAGAAAAAATACGGAAAAACAGACGGTATATCGCCTTAAAGATCAAAAAGCTGGGAAAGGAACCGCATGACGAGACCGACCCACGAGGAGACTGCTACCGCGATATTGCCGTGCGGATCTTTCACGGTTTGTCGGGTCGCGGTGGAAAGCGCGTGCGGCCCTTCGGGGTAGATATGCAACTCTGTCTTTATTCCGGCGGAGATCAAGGCGCAAGCATACTTGATGCTGTTCATGAAGGATACTCCCTGATCGGTCGCCGTATGCCATATGAAGGTCGGCGGGGTATTCGGCCCGACGTGCAGAGAAGGAGAGAAACGCTCTATTTCCTCATCGGTCAAAGGATGCCCGACAAAAAGCTCGGTGCAGGAACGTTGGCAGGAATCGCCCGCGTCCACGACCGGGTAACCGAGGATGGCCGCGTTAGCCGGGATGCCGCGGATATGCGCCGCAACCTCCGGAGAATCCAGAAGAGCCGCATAGGACGCGAGCATATGACCGCCCGCAGAGAACCCGATCTGCGCGATCTTTTGTTTGTCTATATGCAAAGAATCTGCATTTTTATGGAGATAATCCATGGCAGAAGCCATCTCAAGCGTTTGTTGAGGAAAATGATAGGGCTTCACGGAATAGTACAGGATAAAAGCCTGAAAACCACGGTTCAAAAACTCCAGAGCCACGGGATCCCCCTCCATGGGACCATAATGCGTATATCCCCCGCCGGGAACCACCAGCACGGCCGGACGGGTCATCGGGGACGCGGTAACGTCTCTTACCCGCTCATAGTCCTGTACAAAGCAAACAAGACGCGGATCTGCGCCGTCCTTAGCAAGGAAGGGATATTCCTCCGCCAGATGCACTTCGTATATTTTCATTCTGCTCTCCACCTTTCTTTCATGGCGCGTTCGATCACCCGGTCGGAATCCCGACGAGCCATATCGTCCCGCTTGTCGTAATTATGTTTTCCACGACACAGGCCGATTTCGATTTTTACGCGGTCGCCTGAGAAATAAAGTGACAGCGGGATGAGGGAATATCCGTCACGGCTCACCAGTCCGAAGAGTTTCAGGATCTCTTTCTTGTGCAAGAGGAGTTTTTTCTCCCGTAGGGGGTCGCGGTTAAAGATATTTCCCTTTTCATACGGGGAGATATGGACATTGCAGGCATACATTTCCCCGTCCTTCACCGTGCAATAGGAATCCTTGAGATTCACCGTCCCGGCGCGAAGCGACTTGACCTCGGTACCGAAAAGCGCAATTCCGGCTTCATAAGTATCTTCAACGAAGTAGTCGTGCCGCGCCTTACGGTTATAGGCAATCTCGCGGACTTTTTTCTCCGCCATCCTTCCGCTCCTTTCTGTGGATCTCTATCGGCTTTTTTCATATTGTAACACTTTTTCGCCGATTTTTCAAGAGGCGAAAGATAAAAAAGCAAAAAGGCGTATCTGACGGTCAAGCGGCAGGAAGAGCCGATCAACGGGCAAGAATCTTCCCCGGATCGAAATCGAAAACCGCCGGAAAGAAAAAGAGGGCGAAGATCCGACCTCACCGCAAGCGAATCTTCCCCTCTTTCTCGCTCAAACGACCTCGAAAATTCCCTTCACCGTAGCAAAATACAACGTGTGATAGCCGTCTTTTGCATACCATTTTTCGAGGATCTCGCGTCCCGGGAAGGATTCTTCTTGCAAGGGGACGCTACAGCATTTTTCACCGCTGACGATCAGTTTTGCCTCCTCGTATCCGATACCGCCGCACGGAAGTGCAAAGGGATGCAGACCGGCGCGGGATATCTTTGCCCCCTCCCTGCCGCTATGTGAGCCGCAATAGGCCAGGATCTTCTCGTACTCCGGCCGGAGGAAGCAGAGTGAAATTCTGTTTCCCGATTCGCAGAAGGAATAGGTAAATCGTTCCGGACGAACCGCATACAGGACCGTCGGCTCCCCGAAGAGAACGCAAAATCCCCCCCATGAAACCGTCATCGGGTTGCTTTCGCCCTCCCCGTTTTCCGCCGTAAGGATCATTTTCTCTTTGGCTATGGCTGAATACGGTGTAACAGTAAAAGCGTATGGGTCGATCTCTCTCAACTCTTTCATGGCATCTCACTTTCTGCCGGTAAAGGCCTCGTCAAGCATTTCAAGGATTTTGAATCTTATCCGATAACCGCCGGTGGAATCGCCTCGGATCAGACGGTATTCTTCCGGCGTCAGACCCACGGCCAGCGCATCATCCTCCGGGCTTTCGGTTGCCATGTCCAGGCAGAGCGGGGGAAACAGGACGCACCACCAGTTTTTCCCTTCCCCGCTCCCGATACGGATCCGAAGCGAAAGATACTCCCCGGCCGGAAACCGATAATTCTCGTATTCCCGCTCCGGATAATGCTCTTTGCCGTATTCCACGCTGACAGTATATGTCTTTCCGTGCTGATTGACAACCGTCTGCGCGGTTTGCCGGATTTCCTCAATGAGTCGTTCCACGCGCTCCCCGGCTTCGTTGACCGAACCGGCCTCGGAAAGCCTCGGCCCGTACTCCTCCAGCACGGCATCCCGCACGGCTAGCTTCAGCGCCTGATCCTCCTCGGAGTCCGATTCGGCCAGCACGTGCAGTCGGATCACCTCTCCGTAAAGCGCTTCTTCCCCGCTGACCGGGAAGACCGCGAGCATCAATCCGACAAAGAGTAGCCCTATCATGTACAAAATCGTTTTTTTCATATTCACACCTCTTTCCAGGGGATTGTGGACAAGGCGGGCGGAAAATATACACCGGAAAGAAAAATAGCTCTCCCGCATATACTGAAACAAGATGAAATCACCGGAAGGAGAAAAGGCCATGCTCTTTGCCCTTGTCGGAAACCAGAACAGCGGGAAAACCACGCTTTTCAATGCGCTGTGCGGCGGTACCCAGCACGTCGGAAATTTCCCGGGCGTAACCGTGGAAAAGAAAGAAGGCAGTATCCTCGGAACGCATCACCGGGTATTCGATCTGCCCGGCATCTATTCCCTGACCGCCTATACGCCGGAGGAGGAGATCACGGGGCGGCTCTTGTATTCCGAGAAGCCGGATGCCATCCTGAACGTTGTGGACGGGAGCAATCTTACCAGGAATCTTTATCTGACCTTCCAGCTTCTCCCGCTGGGGATCCCGATGATCGTACTGATCACTAAATGCGATCTTGCCGAAAAAAAGCAAGGAATCTTTTCTCCGCAGGCTCTTACGGAGGCATTGGGAGTTCCGGTCGCTATCCTCTCCGCCGAACGCGGCACCGGCATGGATCGTCTTCGTTCGCTCTTAAACAAACCGAAACTGCCGAACCGCTTCCCCCACGGCATCGCTCCGCCCAAATCCTATGAATCACTCCTGTTACATACCAAACCGGGAGCCGAGGCGGCCATGCAGGCAGAAAAATATTATGCCGGGTTTTCCATCACAAGTGAACAGATACACAAGGCATTCGGAACTTCAATGCCGCCGGTACGGGAGGAAGATGCGGAAGCGCTTATCCTCTGGCGCTATCGGATGGCCGAGGCGCTTGCCGGCAAAACTCTGCGTCGGAATATAGCGCAGGAGGAGAGAAAAAAAGTAAACAGAGCCGATCGGATCCTCTTGTCGGGGAAAGCGGCGCTTCCGATCCTCTTGCTGATCCTCGTCTCCTTTTTCCTGACGGTATTCGGCCGGGTGGGACAGACCCTCTGTCGGATCCCGCTGACCGCCGCGGGAAAGGGCGTCCGGGTGTTCAGCACTTTTCTCGAAAGAAGCGGCGTATCCGGCCCGCTTTGCAGTTTTCTGATCGACGGCATATTTGCCGGAGTATCCAGCGTTCTTTCTTTTTTACCGCTCATTCTCCTTTTCTTTTTTCTCCTCTCACTCCTGGAAGACAGCGGCTATATGGCGCGCATCGCCTGTCTTATGGATGCCCCGATGCGAAAATTGGGGCTCTCTGGCAGAGTGGCAGTTCCGCTCCTTCTCGGATTCGGATGCACCGGTCCCGCCGCCATGGCTACCCGGACGCTCCGCTCGGAAAGCGATCGGAAGACGGCGCTGCATTTGCTCCCCT
>CASDOQ010000038.1 GCA_949282345.1 uncultured bacterium
ATAAAAAAACACTCGTTTCCTCTATGGAGCGGGTGTTTTTTTGTGGCTGTGCGGAGGGGCTGCAGGGTTTGTGGCTGTGCGGCGGGGCGTGGTAGGTGGCTGTGCGGAGGAGCTTTGAGAGGGGGAAAAGTGAGGCAAGCCGGCAAAAAGCGGGGTGAGCCGGCAAGAGTGGGGCGAGGCGGCGTGGTGAGACGGAAAAAGGGCGGAACTACGGAGGGGAACGCACGGGCGGGACGGGAAAAGGCCGCCCGGAGGGGCGGCCTTTGGTGGTTTATCCTTTAGCGGGTTGATTGCTACTTGATGCTGGTGGGTTTTGCCACTTGATGGCGGCGGGTTTATTGCCATTCGATGGTGGCGGGGGGTTTGCCGGTGATATCATAGACGACACGGCCGGCCCCTTTTACCTCGTTGACGATCCGGGCCGAGACCCGGCCGAGGAGGGTGTGGGAGAGCGGGGCGTACTCGCAGGTCATGAAGTCCGAGGTGCGGACGGCGCGCAGGGCTACGGTGTAGTCGTAGGTGCGGAAGTCTCCGACCACTCCGACCGAACGCGTGTCGGTCAGGACGGCAAAATACTGGTCGGGACGGACGCGCAGGCGGCCGACCTCTTCGCGGAAGATGGCGTCGGCATCCCGCAGGATCTCCAGTTTCTCGCGGGTGATCTCGCCCATCACGCGCACGGCAAGACCGGGGCCGGGGAAGGGCTGGCGTTCCACGTAAGCGCGGGAGAGACCGAGCTGACGGCCGAGGGCGCGGACCTCATCCTTGAAAAGATTGCGGAGCGGCTCGACCACGCCGGAAAAGCGCATATTCTTCGGCAGGCCGCCGACGTTGTGATGGCTCTTGATGGTGGCGGCATGGCTCCCGCCCGATTCGATCACGTCGGGATAGATCGTGCCCTGCGCGAGGAAGCGGACGTCCGGAAGCTTGGCGGATTCTTCTTCAAAGACCCGCACAAATTCGGCTCCTATGATCTTTCTTTTGGTTTCGGGGTCTGTCACGCCGGCAAGTTTTTCGAGAAAACGGTCTTCGGCGTTCACGCGGATGAAGTCAAGGTCGCGCCCCGAGAAGGCGGCCTCGACTTCATCTCCCTCATTTTTCCGCATAAGACCATGATCGACGAAGATACAGTGCAACCGTCCGGGGAGCGCATGCGAGAGCAGGGCCGCGCAGACCGAGGAATCCACCCCGCCCGAGAGTGCCAGCAGCACGTGGGCGTCTCCTACCTGTGCGCGGACCTGCTCGATCAGACGTTTCTCCAGATCGTGCAGATTATAGTCGCCGGCCGCCCCGCATACGCGGAAGAGGAAGTTATATAGAATCTGCGTTCCGTTCGGCGTGCTTTCGACCTCGGGATGGAACTGTACGGCGAAGAGTCCGCGCCGGGGATCTTGCATGGCGGCGTTCGGGCAGTCGGCCGTCGAGGCCACCGAGGTGAAGCCTGCGGGCAGGACGGTGATCCGGTCGGTATGGCTCATCAGCCCGATCTGTTCTGGCTCGAGTTCGTCAAAGAGCGGGCTTTCGGGATCGACCGTCATACGGGTCTTTCCGTATTCGCTGACCGAGCAAGGTTCCACGGTGCCGCCCAGCGTGTAGGCCATGAGCTGTGCGCCGTAGCAGATGCCGAGAACCGGGATGCCGAGTTTGAGGATCTCCCGGTCGATGTGCGGGGAGTCCTCGCGGTATACGCTGTTCGGGCCGCCGGTCAGAATGATGCCGACCGGGGCGATCTCCCGGACTTTTTCCGCCGGGATCTCTCCCGGCTCAATGCGCGAATATACGTTGCATTCCCGTACGCGGCGGGCGATCAGCTCTTTGTACTGGCCGCCGAAGTCAAGGATCAGGAGTGTTTGCTGTGCCATGCGGTTGCCTCACTTTTTTTCGATGTATTCTTCACGTCCCGCACCGACCGAGATATACCGCACGGGGCAGCCGACGGCGGCCTCGAGATATTCGATATAGTCGCGTGCGGCGGCGGGCAGATCTTCGTATCGGCGGCAGGCCGAAACCTCTCCGAAGCCCTCGCGGTATTCCACGACAGGTTTTGCGCGCAAAAGGCGATCCCCGGTCGGAAACTCGGTCGTGCGGACGCCGTCGATCTCGTACGCCACGCAGACCGGGATCTTTTCCAGATAGGAGAGGACGTCCAGTTTGGTCAGGGCAAGGCAATCGGCCCCCTGCATCCTGACCCCGTAGCGCGAGGCCGGGATATCGAAGGGACCGACGCGCCGCGGCCGACCCGTGGCCGCGCCGTATTCGCCGCCGGCTTCCCGCAGGCGTTCCGCTTCCTCCCCGAAGAGCTCGGCCGTGAACGGCCCTTCTCCGACGCAGGTCGAATAGGCTTTCATGATCCCGACGGTATTGTCGAGCCGCGCACCCGGGATCCCGGCCCCGATCGGGGCGTAGGAGGCCAGGGTCGTGGAGGAGGAGGTGTAGGGATAGATGCCGAAGTCGATGTCGCGGAGCGCACCGAGCTGTGCTTCAAAAAGAATATTTTTCCCTTCCGCCATGGCTTCGTCAAGATACGCCGAAACGTCGGTGATATACGGCGCAATGGCTCCGCCGAATTTTTCAAGCCAGGCGAGGGTCTCTTCGGGGTCGATCGGCGCGTGATGATAGCCGGTCACGGTGATATTCTTCCAGGCTACGATGTCGCAGACCTTTTCTTTCAGGGTCCCGGGATGAAGCAGATCCTCCATGCGGATGCCCTTTTTCATATATTTATCGGCATAGACCGGCGCAATGCCCCGGCGGGTGGAGCCGTACTTCTTATCGGCCAGCCGCTCTTCCTCCATCACGTCCTGCAGACGGTGGTAGGGCATACAGACGATGGCTTTTTCGCTGATCTTCAGATTTTTCGGTGTGATCTCGATGCCGCGATCGGTCAGTTTTCCGATCTCCCCGACAAGATGCTCCGGGTCGATGACCATTCCGTTGCCCATGACGTTGACGGTGGTCGGCCGCAGGATTCCCGACGGGAGCAGGTTCAGAATGAACTTTCCTCTCTCGTTGATGACGGTATGCCCGGCGTTGTTGCCGCCCTGATATCGACAGATGACCTCGTAGCCCGAGGAAAGCAGGTCGACCATGCGGCCCTTTCCTTCGTCTCCCCAGTTGATTCCCACAATTGCGGTAAGCATATATTATATTCCTCTTTTCAAATGAAATCAGACAGAAACATCTCTTCTGCGTTGCAGTATCCGAAATTTTCAGGGGTTACGGCGTCCGGCGGGCGGCCGGCTCAGACCAGCACGGCGTCGGGCGCGTCACCGGCGAGAGCGTCGGCATTTTCGCGGAGCAGGGCGCGCAGTTCAGAAACGTAGGCATCGGTTTGTTCCGCCGCCATTCCGGTAAAGTTGCCCCGGGCGAGAATGGCATCAATGTCGGCGCGCGTAAGACCGAAGACGGGGTCGGCCGCGATACGGTCAAGCAAGTCGTTCTCTTTTCCTTCCTGTTTGACGGCCATCCCGGCGGCCACCGAGTGCCGGCGGATCGCCTCGTGCAGGGTCTGCCTGTCGCCGCCCGCCTTGACGCATTCCATCAGGATGTTTTCGGTAGCCATGAAGGGCAGTTCTTCGGCCATATGGCGCTCTACCACTTTCGGGTAGACCGAAAGACCGCTGATGACGTTATAGTACAGGGTGAGGATCCCGTCGGTCGCCAGGAAGGCTTCGGGAATGCTGATGCGTCGCCCTGCCGAGTCATCCAGCGTGCGTTCAAGCCACTGCGTACCCGCCGTCATGGCCGGGTTCAGCGCCTCCGCGATGACGAACCGGGAGAGCGAGGAAATGCGCTCGCTGCGCATGGGGTTGCGTTTGTAGGCCATGGCCGAGGAACCGACCTGCCCCGCCTCAAACGGCTCGTCCACCTCTTTCAGATGCGAAAGCAGACGGATGTCTCCTGAGAATTTCTGCGCGCTCTGCGCAATGCCCGAGAGCACCGAGAGGGTAAAGAAATCGACTTTGCGGGTATAGGTCTGCCCGCTGACGGCGTAGCAGGAGGAGAAGCCCATTTTTTGCGCGATCTTCTCTTCAAGCTGGCGCACGCGCTCGCGGTCGCCGCCGAAGAGATCGAGAAAGCTGGCCCCGGTCCCCGTGGTGCCGCGGCATCCGAGCAGACGGAGCCGTCCGAGAACGAAATCAAGATGCTCAAGATCCATGCAGAGATCCTGCGCCCAGAGGGTCGCACGTTTGCCGACCGTCGTCGGCTGGGCAGCCTGAAAATGCGTGTAGGCTAACGTCGGCAGGTCGCGGTAACGCTCTGCGAAGTCGGCCAGCGCCGAGATCGTACGCAAAAGGAGCGTGCGGATGCGCAGGAGCGCGTCGCGCTGGAGGATGATGTCGGTATTGTCCCCGACAAAGCAACTGGTGGCTCCGAGGTGGATGATCGACTTGGCCAGCGGGCAAGCCACCCCAAAGGCGTAGATATGCGCCATGACGTCGTGCCGCACCTCGCGCTCGCGCGCGTCCGCCACGGCATAATCGATGTCGTGGATATGGGCGCGCATCTCGGCGATCTGCTCGTCGGTGATCGGAAGGCCGAGTTCCTGCTCGCTTTCCGCCAGCGCGACCCAGAGCCGCCGCCAGGTGGAAAACTTCCGGTCGTCTGAGAAGATCTCCTGCATCTGCCGTCCGGCATAGCGCCGGCAGAGGGGGTTTTCATAACGTTCGTGCATACTTTCTCCTCTTCATGTTCTTTATATATTTTATTTATTTTATTTACTTTGGTGTTTTTGGCATCCCCGGCGGTACCTTATGCGCCGTGCCGTCTCCTCTTTCCGGGGTCTTGGGCGTTCTCTTTTTTCAGCCCGGCCTCTACCAGCCCGAGGAAGAGGGGATGGGGCTTGTTGGGGCGGGATTTGAACTCGGGATGGTACTGTACGCCCACGAAGAAATCCCGGTCGGTCAGTTCGACCGTTTCAACGAGGCGGCCGTCGGGAGACTGCCCCGAGAGCGTCAGCCCGCACCCCGAAAGCAGGTCGCGGTATTCGTTGTTGAATTCGTAGCGGTGACGGTGGCGTTCCGTAATCCGACAAGTGCCGTAGCAGCGTTCCATAGTCGTGCCGGCGAGGATCTCGCAGGGGTAGGCCCCGAGACGGAGCGTGCCGCCCTTGTCAATATCGTCACTCTGCCCGGGCATGAAGTCAATGACCCGGTGCGCGCACTGTTCGTCAAACTCGCCGGAGTTGGCATCGGCAAGCCCTGCCACGTGACGGGCAAATTCAATGACGGCAATCTGCATACCGAGGCAGATGCCAAGGTAGGGGACGCGGTTCTCCCGCGCGTAACGGGCGGCGAGGATCATTCCTTCAATCCCGCGGCTGCCGAAGCCGCCGGGAACCAGAATGCCCGAAAGACCGGCCAGTTCACGTTCGTAATTGTCGGGACGCAGTCCCTCGGAATCGATCCACCGGATGGTGACCTGTGCGCCGAGCGCATAGCCCGCATGACGCAGGGCTTCCGCCACCGAGAGGTAGGCGTCGTGTAGCTGGACGTACTTTCCGACCAGTCCGATCGTGACCTGTTTTTCGGCGCGTTTGATACGTGCGACCATCTCGCGCCATTCGGCAAGGTCGGGTTCCGGCGCCTCGATCCCGAGTTCGCGGCAGACCACCGAGGAAAATCCCGAGGCCTCGAGCATCAGCGGGGCTTCGTAGAGGCAGGGGATGGTACGGTTTTCGATCACGCAGTCGGGCTTGACATTGCAGAAGAGCGAGATCTTTTTGAAGATCGAGTCCTCCAGCGGCTCGTCACAGCGCAGAACGATCAGATTCGGGTTGATCCCCATGCCCTGCAGTTCCTTCACCGAGTGCTGGGTGGGCTTGGACTTATGCTCGTCCGACCCGCGGAGGAAGGGGACCAGCGTGACGTGGATAAAGAGGCTGTTCTCACGTCCGACTTCCAGGGAGATCTGGCGCACCGCCTCGAGGAACGGCTGGGATTCAATGTCGCCGATCGTGCCGCCGATCTCGGTGATGACCACGTCCGCGCCGCTCTTTTTGCCGACGCGGTAGACGAAATCCTTGATCTCGTTGGTGATGTGCGGGATGACCTGCACCGTGGAGCCGAGGTACTCTCCGCGCCGCTCTTTGTTCAGTACGTTCCAGTAGACCTTCCCGGTGGTCAGGTTGGAATATTTATTGAGGTCCTCGTCGATAAAGCGTTCGTAATGCCCGAGGTCAAGGTCGGTCTCGGCTCCGTCCTCGGTCACATAGACCTCACCGTGCTGATAGGGACTCATGGTGCCGGGGTCGACGTTGATGTAGGGGTCGAGTTTCTGCGCGGCCACCTTCAGCCCGCGCGCCTTCAGGAGACGGCCGAGAGAGGCCGCCGTAATGCCTTTGCCGAGACCGGAAACAACGCCTCCGGTCACAAAGATATATTTTTTCATATTTTTCCCTTTTTACTGATAGGTTTTGATGATTCCCTCGGCAACGGCACGCCGCGTGACGCAACGATCCATCGCCGTTTTTTCGATATACCGGTGGGCGTCGGGTTCGGTCATTTTCAACTGTTCGATGAGAAGCCATTTGGCGCGGTTCACAAGCCGGATCTCCTCGATCTTTTCTTCGATCGACGCGGTCTTCTGCTCCATGCGGCGCAAGCGTTCCCGCGTGCCGCACAGCAGTGCGAGAGACTGGGAGACGGTCGCCGCCGTCGTGGGGCGCGGGAGCGTCAGGACCCCGTAGGGCGAGACGCGGGCCGTCACGTCGGGATAATGTTCCGAGCGCACAAGGAGCAGTACCCCTGTCCCGCTCCCGTCGCAGATGTCGAGCGAGAGGCGGGTGCCGAATTCGTCCGGCAGGGGGGCGTTGATGAGCGCCAGGTCAAAGCTCCGCTCGAGGAGGGCGCGGCGCGCCCCGGCCGCATCGGTCGGCGTAACGACCGGCGAAAAGCGATCCCCCGAGAGGAGAGAAAGGAGCGAATCGGCAAATTTTCCGGCAGGGGAGACGAAAAGAACACTGTAAATATGTTCGGCAAGTTCCATGCTCCCCCTCCTTGATCCTGAAATGTGAAAAAATCAGCGGGTATAGAGATCCGTGATCTCCGCCGGGAGAGATTCCCGGATAAAGGCGCTTTCCCGCGCGAGGACTTTGGCCTCCTCGAGGCTCCCCGGCAGACGGCGGTACGCGGCCTTTTCTTTCTCCCCGACCGTATAGAAGTTGATGTCGGCGGGCGGCGGCAGAGCCAATCCCTCCCGGATCCCGTACAGCCCGGCGCGGATCAGAAGCGTAAAGGCGAGATACGGGTTGGCCAGCGGGTCGGGCGAACGCAGTTCCGCCCGGCGGTATTCTCCGGCGGCCGCCGGGATCCGCACGAGCTGAGAGCGGTTTTCGTACGACCAGGAGATATATTGCGGGGCCTTTTTACAGCCGAGGCGTTCATAGGAGGCCTCCGCCGTGTTCAGGAATGCGGTCATTTCGGGGATGAGGGCGAGCACGCCGGCGATCACGGCGGGCATGACGTCCCGACCGTCCGACGACTTGGCCGAAAAATTCAGGTGCATCCCGTTCCCGGCTTCTTCCGGGAGCGGTTTCGGAGAGAAGTCGGCGTATAGGCCGCTCCGGGCGGCCACCGTATTCACCACCGCACGGAAGGTCACGGCATTGTCTGCCGCCGCGAGCGGGGCGTCGTATCGGAAGTCGATCTCGTTCTGTCCGGGGCCCTCCTCGTGGTGCGAGCTTTCCGGGCGGATGCCCATCTGCTCGAGCGTGAGGCAGATCTCGCGCCGCACGTTCTCCCCCTTGTCCTCGGGGGCGATATCCATATACCCGGCCCGGTCGTAGGGGATGCCGGTCGGCTCTCCGTTTTCATCCCGGCGGAAAAGGTAAAACTCCATCTCGGAGCCGAAAGCGAACTCGACCCCTTCTTTCTTCGCCTCCTGCACCGCCGCCGCCAGCAGGGCGCGCGTATCGGCAGGGAAGGGGCTGCCGTCGGGGTAGGTCACGGTGCAGAACATCCGCACCACCCGCCCGTGCTCCGGCCGCCACGGCAGAACCGACAGCGTGGAGGGGTCGGGATGCAGAAAAAGGTCGGAACGGACCCCGCCTTCAAAACCCGGTATGGCGGACGCGTCCACGGCGATCCCGTCACGGAAGGCACGGGGAAGCTCCTCCGGCATGATCGAAATATTCTTTTGCCGGCCGCGGACATCGCAGAACGCCATACGGATGAATTTTACATCCTCCTCCGCCACATACTGGATGACCTCATCGGGAGAGTACTTCATAGTTTCCTTCCTTTCTCAGTTGGCGACGTACATTTGCTTATAGGGATTGCGGCTGTCGGGCGTGATGACGGTGTAACGGTCGGCAAGGAGCGCCTCGCCGTCATAGTCGAAGAGTGCCGCAAATTTCCGGATATAGGGGGAGAGCGATTCCATGTCCTCCGGCGTGGCCTGACGGCAGTTGACCCCGGCGGGGAATTTCACCCCGGCGGCATCTTTGCGCAGGACCATCCGGCCGCCGTGCATCCCGGTACACGGGAAGTTGCTGACCGGCGGACGCTCCCCGGCGCCGAGAGCCAGCACGAGGATGAGCCCCCCGGCCTGATACTCCCCGAGAAAACTGCCGGCGCATCCGCCGATGACGAGGACAGGCTTTTTTTCACGGTATTCTTTCATATGGATGCCGGCGCGGTATCCGGCGTTACCGCGGACGTAGATCTCCCCGCCGCGCATGGCATAGCCCACCGCGTCCCCGACGCTTCCGTGAATGACGATGCTCCCGTCGTTCATCGTATCGCCGACGGCGTCCTGCGCGTTGCCGCGCACGGTGATCTGCGCGCCGGCGAGGTAGGCGCCCAGCGCGTTTCCCGGAATGCCGAAGATCTCGATATCCGGCTCCTTCATGCCCGCGCCGATAAAGCGTTGACCGAGGCAGTTTTCAACACAGCAGGGACCGTCGGCTTCCCGGATGGCCGCATTCAGGGCGGTAAAATCCATCTCTTTCGCATCTATCTTTTTCATTATACCACACCTCCCAGCCGATTTCTACGGGTTTTTACATCAAATGCGCGAAGTTCGGGATTTTTTTTCAAAAAGGCGAATTCCTCTTCGGTCAGTTCGCGTCCTGTGCGGATGAGATCGGTGTAGATCCCCGCACGGGTAACGTCCCCGATGAGGACGAATCCCGCAAGGCGGTTCCCCCGAAGGAAGAAGCGGCGCAGACCGCTTCCGGTCCGGACGCTTTCCTCGCTTCCGCCCTCCTCCGCAGAGGGACGGCTTCCGGCCGTCATGATATGCAGGCCGAGAAGGCCGAGCGAGTTCATGGGGATCAGTGGGGACGGCACAGGCTCCCCGCCCGCCATGGCGATCCCGGCGGCGCGCCCCTGTATACAGGCGTTCGGCATCAGCGCCATGACCTTTTGTTTTCCGTCCGAGGTGTCGCGGCTTTCGGTGCAGTCCCCGGCGGCAAAAACATCCGGCAGGGAGGTGCGTCCCGCCTCGTCCACCGTGATGCCGCGTCCGCATTCTCCGCCTGCCTCGCGCACAAGGGCAGCGTTCGGACGGACCCCCACCGCGGTCACCAGAAGGTCAAAAGGAACGCGGATCCCGCTCTTCATGACGGCGTATCCGGGAGAAAAAGAAACGGCGGAATCTCCGAGCAGAAGTTCGATCCCCTGTGCGCAGAGATGTTCTTCTACGGGTTTTGCATCCTGAATGTCAAGAATACTTGACAAAACACGGTCGGAAAGGTCGCAGACGGTAATGCTTTTCACCCGCCCGTGCAGCCCTTCCGCGCACTTGAGGCCGATCAACCCCGCCCCGACGATCAGCACCCGGCTCCCGGCAAGGGCCGCTTCGTCCAGTGCCAGCGCATCGTCGAGCGTCAGAAAGCCGTATCGGGCCCGGACGCCGGCAAGCCCCTCGATCGGCGGGACGAAAGGAGAGGAACCCGTCGCCACGCAGAGGCGGTCGTAGGGATGGACGCTTCCGTCCCCGGCGGTGACGGTATGGGCGGCCGGTTCGATCTTCACGGCACGCACGCCGTATTCTACGCGGCACCGCAGTTTTTCGTAGAAGTCGGCCGGGCGGTAGAGCATCTTTTCCCGGTCGGTCTTTCGCTCCAGCAGATACGAGATGAGCGGGCGGCAGTACGCGGGATGCATTTCTTCCGAAAGCAGGGTGATCTCCCCGTCCGCGTCGCGCTCCCGGATCGCCTCCGCGCAGGATACGGCGGCGACCCCGTTTCCGATGATCAGATATCGCATGGTATCACCTCTCTTCATATACGATCGCGCGGTTCGGGCAACCGCGGACACAGGCGGGACTGCCACAGGAATTGGCAAGGCAGAGTTCGCATTTCCCGGCCAGACCGTCTGGCCCCGGAACTACCGCGCCGTAGGGGCAGACCAGTACGCAGGTCAGACAGCCGACACATTTGCTCTTGTCGACCCGCACGGTGCCGTCCTCTCGCTTTTGCATCGCGCCGGCGATACAGCTCCGGACGCAGATCGGGTCGTCGCAGTGGCGGCAGGAGACGGCGTAACTGATCTTTCCGTCCCCCTCCACGCGGATATACGGGAAGATCGCGCGGTCTTTCAGCGCCGTTACCATATCGTCAAGACCCGAGTTGGCAAAGGCGCAGTTGTATTCGCACAGATGGCATCCGAGGCAATGCGCCTCATCCACATAAACTTTTTTCATGATCTTATTCCCCCGCATGGAAGATCCCGAGGATCTTTAGTTCTTTTTCGGTCATGCCGACCCCGCGCAGCATCAGCCGGTTGCCGCGGAGCGCTTCGATCGAGTTGATGCCCATGCCGCCCATCATTTCCTTGATCTCATGCCGCCACGCCGTCATCAGATTGATGAGGCGTTCCGAGCCGATATCGGGATTCAGGCGCTTGACGAGTTCCGGGCGTTGGGTTGCGATGCCCCAGTTGCATTTCCCGCTCTGGCAGGTGCGGCAGAGATGACAGCCGAGCGCCAGAAGCGCCGCCGTGGCGATATAGCAGGCGTCCGCCCCGAGGGCAATGGCCTTGACAACGTCGGCGGCCGAGCGGATACTCCCCCCGACGACGAGCGAGACGTTGTTGCGGATCCCCTCGTCCCGCAGGCGTTGGTCGACGGCGGCCAGGGCCAGTTCGATCGGGATGCCCACGTTGTCCCGGATGCGGGTCGGGGCCGCGCCCGTCCCGCCGCGGAAGCCGTCAATGGCGATAATGTCGGCGCCGCTGCGCGCGATCCCGCTGGCTATGGCGGCAATGTTATGGACGGCCGCCACCTTGACGATGATCGGTTTTTTGTACTGCGTGGCTTCTTTCAGCGAATAAACGAGCTGGCGCAGATCCTCTATCGAGTAAATATCGTGGTGCGGGGCCGGGGAGATGGCGTCCGACCCTTCGGGGATCATGCGCGTGCGCGAGACGTCCCCGACGATCTTGGTTCCCGGCAGATGGCCGCCGATCCCCGGCTTGGCCCCCTGCCCCATTTTGATCTCGACCGCCGCGCCGGCGTTGAGGTAATCCTCATGGACGCCGAACCGCCCGGAAGCCACCTGTACGATGGTGTTTTCCCCATAGCAGTAGAAGTCCTCGTGCAGACCGCCCTCGCCGGTATTGTAGCAGATGCCGAGGGCTTTGGCCGCGCGGGCCAGGCTTTCGTGTGCGTTGTAACTGATCGAGCCGTAACTCATGGCCGAGAAGATCACCGGCATCGAAAGTTCGATCTGCGGCGGGAGCGAGGTATCCAGGCTTCCGTTCTCCCGGCGGCGGATCTTCTCGGGCCGCTTTCCGAGAAAGACGCGCGTCTCCATCGGTTCGCGGAGAGGGTCGATCGGGGGATTCGTGACCTGGGAGGCGTTCAGAAGGATGCGGTCCCAGTAGATCGGGAGCGGCTTCGGGTTTCCCATCGAGGACAGGAGGACGCCGCCGCTTTCGGCCTGCTTGTAGATCTCCTTTACCGTGTCGTCTCCCCAGTTTGCGTTTTCCCGCAGGGTGCAGGGGTTTTTCACGATCTTCAAGGCGTGGGTCGGGCAGAGAGACACGCAACGCTGGCAGTTCACGCAACGCGAATCTTCACTGAACATCAGGTGTCCCGCCTCCCGGTAGAGATGGACTTCATTGGCGCATTGCCGCTCACAGACCCGGCAGACAATGCAACGGTCGCGGTCACGCAGGACCGAGAAATCGGGATTGATATAGAAAGCAGACATCAGTAGCTTCCCTCCTTTATCTGTACGATGACCGGCTCTCCGCCGGCGGGGGCATAGAAATTCACGGCGTCGGGTTCCATGGCGCGGATCGCGGCCTCCTCACTGGCGATGAAGACGCGGTCGTCCTTTTCCGCCACGACCATCGAGCGCAGTTTCAGCCGGTCGTTGAGCGCCATCAGTCCGCCGGTGAATCCCAAGACGATCGAGAAGGGCCCGGTCACGAGGAGTCCTGGGAAGATTTTGCGCAGATATTCCGCCTGCGCGGCCTCTTCGGTCGGCATGGCACTGATCGTGCTCCAGAAGGGCGCGGCGATGACCCGTGCCATTTCGCGGAGCGTCAGCCCCTGCCGGCGCAGAAGGTAGTCGGCAATATAGGTGATGACCTCGGTGTCGGTCTGCAGGGTGCATTTATAGCCGTACATTTCCGCAAACCGGCGGTTGGCATCGTACGAGGAGATCTCTCCGTTATGCACCACGCTGTAATCGAGAAGAGCAAAAGGATGTGCGCCGCCCCACCAGCCCGGGGTGTTGGTCGGATAACGGCCGTGCGCCGTCCAGCAGTAGGCTTCGTACTCTTCCAGCCGATAAAAGTCCCCGACGTCCTCGGGATATCCGACGGCCTTGAAGGTGCCCATGTTTTTTCCCGAGGAGAAGACGTAGGCGCCCGGGAGAGTAGAGTTGATCTTGATGACGGTACGCGCAACGTATTCCTTCTCGTCCAGCTGGAGGCGCGAGAGCACCGAGCCGAGCGGCAGGACGAAGTAGCGCCGGATCAGCGGCAGATCGGTAATGTGCGGATTTTTCCGGATCGGGATATTTTCGGCTTTCACGACTTCAAAGCTTTCGCGCAGGAGCGTTTCGCAGGCGCTGCGGGCGGCGTCGGAATCGAAAAAGATATGGAAGGCGTAACACTCCCGGTACTCCGGATAGATGCCGTAAGCGGCAAAGCCGCCGCCGAGACCGTTGGAACGGTCGTGCATCGGGCGCATGGCGGCGATGATCTTCTCGCCGGTCATCTTTTTTCCTTCCTTTGATATAACGGCGGCAATGGCGCATCCCGAGGGGATGCGGATCTCTCCTTCTTTTTTCATCATGGTTCTGTCCTTTCCGGAATTTCCTGAATACTTTGGGGTATGGCTGATGAGAAACAAAAAACAAAAAGACAAAGGCGCCCATCGGTGGGAGAAAACTCCCGTGATGAACGCCTTTGCTCATTACCTGCCTATTATAGCACCACATGATGCGTTTGTCAATCGGTTGACCGCCTTTTTTTGCGTTTTTTTTGCTCCGGGGATCGACAGGGGTCGATCTTTCCCGGGAAAAAGAGGGATTTTTGCAAAGACCGGCATCATCCGCCCTCCCTTCCTCAGGGCGGCGCAGAGATACCCGAAGGCGGCAAAGATCACAACGAGCGCGTTGTGGCTCCGGAGTCCGGGGAGAAAAAAGCGAAGATCCCCGATCCGGCGAGAAGATCCGAAAGAAAAAACAAAAAAATGTGAAAAAGGGCTTGACAAACAAAAAAGGGCGGAGTATAATAAGCGCATCAAGGCAATGGCGTCTCGGAGAGTGTTCTCCCTGGCGCGTTTTTTCATTTCAAAATCAAATGAAGCGAGGCAATGGCGTCCCGGCAGGGGCCCTGTCTCGCTTTCTTTCACGTAAGGAGGAAATTATGAAAACCGTATCGGATTATTTCGGCAGCCTGGTCTTTGACGACCGTGTGATGAAGGCAAAATTACCTTCCAAGGTATACGCCTCTCTCAAAAAGACGATCGACGAGGGGGAACGGCTTGACACGGAGGTGGCCAACGCCGTGGCTGACGCCATGAAGGACTGGGCCGTGGAACACGGCGCCACGCATTTCACGCACTGGTTCCAGCCGCTGACCGGCATCACCGCCGAAAAGCACGACAGTTTTATCAGCCCGTCTCCCGACGGCGGCGTCATCATGGAGTTCTCCGGCAAGGAACTCATCAAGGGCGAGCCCGACGCTTCCTCCTTCCCCTCGGGCGGTCTGCGGGCGACCTTTGAGGCGCGCGGCTATACCGCGTGGGATCCGACTTCCTACGCGTTTATCAAGGACAAGACCCTCTGTATCCCGACGGCCTTCTGTTCCTACGGCGGGGAAGCGTTGGACAAAAAGACCCCGCTCCTGCGTTCGATGCAGGCGCTGAACAAGCAGGCCATGCGGATCCTCCGTCTCTTCGGCAATACCGACGTGCGCTGCGTCCGTACCTCGGTCGGACCCGAGCAGGAATATTTCCTCGTCGATAAAGGAATGTACGACAAGCGTCCCGACCTCGTTTTCTGCGGACGGACGCTCTTCGGTGCCAAGCCGCCGAAGGGACAGGAACTTGACGACCACTACTTCGGCGTCATCAAGCCCCGCGTGGCGGCCTTTATGGCTGACCTCAACGAGGAACTCTGGAAACTCGGCATCCTCGCCAAGACCGAGCATAACGAGGTGGCTCCCGCCCAGCACGAATTGGCCCCGATCTATACGACCACCAACGTCGCCTGCGACCATAACCAGCTGACGATGGAGATCATGCAGAAGGTCGCCTCCCGCCACGGGCTCGTCTGCCTCCTGCACGAAAAGCCCTTTGCCGGGGTCAACGGCAGCGGCAAGCACAACAACTGGTCGATGGCCACCGACACCGGCGTCAACCTGCTGACCCCGGGCGAGACGCCCTATGAAAACGCGCAGTTCCTGCTCTTCCTTGCCGCGGTCTTGCAGGCGGTTGACGATTATCAGGATCTTCTCCGTCTCTCGGTTGCCACGGCCGGAAACGACCACCGCCTCGGCGCGAACGAGGCCCCGCCTGCCGTCATTTCGATCTTCCTCGGGGAAGAGCTGACGGCCGTGCTGGACGCGATTGAAAACGATACGCCCTATTCCGCCGCCGAAAAGACCGTGATGCGGCTCGGCGTTCACGTATTGCCGCGCTTTACCCGCGACACGACCGACCGCAACCGCACCTCGCCCTTCGCCTTTACCGGCAACAAGTTTGAGTTCCGGATGCTCGGTTCTTCCAATAGTATCGCCTGTGCCAACATCATGCTGAACGCCGCCGTGGCTGAGTCTCTGCGCCAGTACGCCGACGTGCTCGAGGGCGCCGCCGACTTTACCGGGGCCTTGCACGACCTCATCAAAAAGGTGATTCACGATCACCGGCGCATCATCTTCAATGGGAACGGCTATGACGACCGTTGGATCCGGGAGGCCACCGAAGTGCGCGGTCTTTCCAACCTGCGCACGACGCCGGACGCCCTGCCGACGATCCTCGAGAAGAAGAACACCGAGATGCTGACCTCGCTGAAGATCTTCTCGGAGGCCGAGATCAGATCGCGGTATGAGATCACGCTGGAGAACTATTGCAAGACCGTCAATATCGAGGGGATGACCATGGTGGACATGGTCAGAAAGCAGATCCTGCCCGCCGTTTGCGCCTACGTGAAGGCGGTGGCCGACGGCTGCGCCGCCAAGACGGCGGCCGTCCCGGGACTTGGCTGCCGGTACGAGCGCGGCCTCATCGAAAAACTTTCCCTGCTGGCGGACGGCATCGACCGTGCCGCAGAGGGATTGGAAGCGACCTTGCTGGCCTATCGCGGCATCAGCGACGTGACCGAGGCTTCCTGCTTTATCCGGGATAAGATGTTGCAGAAGATGGCGGAACTCCGCGTGGTATGCGACGAGGCGGAAACGCTGACCGCCAAGGAGTACTGGCCTTTCCCGACGTACAGCGACCTGCTGTTCGGAGTGCGCTGAACAAGAAAACAAGATTCGGAGGATAACGGTATGTGTTCGATCATGGGGTGCTGTGACGAGGCCGTCCGTGAAGAAGATTTTGAAGAGGGTTTCCGGGAGACCGTCTCCCGGGGGCCGGATGACAGCCGCGTGATCGACACCGGGCGGGGCCGGCTCGGCTTTCACCGCCTGGCGATCATGGGGCTGACCCCGGAGGGAATGCAGCCGTTTGAACTCGACGGCAGTTACGTCGTTTGTAATGGCGAGATCTATGGGTATGAGAAGCTGAAAGAAGCGCTTTCTGTAAAGTATACTTTTCATAGCGGCTCGGACTGCGAGATCCTTCTGCCGATGTGGAAGGAGTACGGCACCGCGATGTTTCCGATGCTGGACGCCGAGTTTGCGCTGATCTTATACGACGGGAAGACGGGGGAGTATATTGCCGCGCGCGACCCGATCGGGATCCGCCCCCTTTATTACGGAAAGAGCCGTGAAGGCTCCTTGATTTTTGCCAGCGAGCCGAAAAACCTGACCGGCCTCTGTGCGAAGATCCGGCCCTTCCCGCCCGGGCATTATTACCGGGGCGGCCGCTTCATCCCGTATACCGACATTGCGCACGTGGGGAGCGTTTGCTACGACGATCTGGAGACCGTCTGCCAAAAGATCCGGGAAAAATTGATCGCGGGGGTCGAAAAGCGCCTGGTGGCCGACGCCAAGGTCGGCTTTCTGCTTTCCGGCGGACTCGATTCCTCGCTGGTCTGCGCCATCGCCGCGAAGAAGAGCGAAAAGCCGATCCGTACGTTTGCCATCGGCATGGCCGGAGACGCCATCGACCTCAAATACGCCCGCCGTGTGGCCGAGTATATCGGGAGCGAGCATACCGAGGTCATCATGACGCGGGAAGAGGTGCTGGATTCTCTCCGCGATGTGATCCATCTGCTCGGTACCTACGATATCACCACGATCCGCGCCAGCATGGGGATGTACCTGCTTTGCAAATGGATCCATGAGCATACCGACATCCGCGTTCTGCTGACCGGGGAGATCTCGGACGAACTCTTCGGATATAAGTACACCGACTTTGCTCCTACTCCCGAGGAATTCCAGAAGGAGTCCGAAAAGCGCGTGCGCGAGCTGCATATGTACGATGTTCTGCGTGCCGACCGCTGTATTTCGGTCAACTCGCTTGAAGCGCGCGTGCCCTTCGGGGATCTGGATTTCGTACGCTATGTTCTCTCGGTCGATCCGGCCAAGAAGATGAATGTCTACGGCAAGGGGAAGTATCTGCTCCGCAAGGCCTTTTGCGGGGACTATCTGCCCGAGGAGATCCTGTGGCGTGAGAAGGCCGCGTTCTCGGATGCGGTGGGGCACTCCATGGTCGATTATCTGAAAGAATACGCCGCCGGATGCTATAGCGATGCGGAATACGAAGAAAAGCGGCAGAAGTATGCATATGCCACGCCCTTCACCAAGGAGTCGCTCTTATACCGCGAGATCTTTGAGGAATATTATCCGGGACAGGCCGAGATGATCGTCGGTTTCTGGATGCCGAACCGCTCGTGGCCGGGCTGTGATGTTTCCGACCCCTCCGCCCGCGTGCTTTCCAACTACGGCGCCAGCGGGAAATAAACGCGCAGAGCGGCGGGCGGAGCAGAGAAAAGCAAAGAATTTTCAAAAACCTGCCGCCGCCCGCGACGGAAAACAATATTGTAAACAAGACATAACAATCCAAGGAAAGCCGCAGGAAGAAATCCCCGCGGCTTTCTGCCGTTTTATCGGCTTTTTTCGGCCAGGAAAACGCAGGATTTCTCTTGACAAAAAAAGCGTTTTGGATTATGATGAAAGAGAAAATCCGACGGAATGCGATCGTCGGAAAACCGAAAAGAGGTCGCTATGACGCTGAATGAACTGAAGATCGGACAGTCGGCCGAGATCGTGGCCGTAGGGGGCGAGGGCGCCCTGCGTAACCGGCTGATCGACATGGGGCTGATCCCCCGCACGAAGCTGACCCTGTGCAAGGTAGCGCCGATGGGAGATCCCATCGAGATCCGCATCCGGGGATACGAGCTGACACTCCGGCGTGAGGATGCGGCCGGTATTACGGTCGCTCTTTGCAAGGCGGACGGCGAAGCCGGAAAGACGGGGGCGAAAAAATGAAGTTTGCGCTTGCGGGAAACCAGAACTGCGGCAAGACCGCACTCTTCAACGCGCTGACCGGGATGCGGTGCCATGTCGGTAACTTTCCCGGTGTGACGGTGGAAGGCAAGAGCGGAGAGATCCGCGGAAAGACCGGCTGCACCGTCGTGGATCTGCCCGGCATCTATTCGCTCCGTCCCTATACGCAGGAGGAGATCGTCACGCGGGACTATATCCTGCAGGAAAAGCCAGACTGTATCATCAATATTCTGGACGCCACTAATATTGAACGCAACCTGTATCTGACCATGCAACTCCTGGAACTCGAGGTTCCGATGGTGCTGGCGCTCAACATGATGGACGAGGTGCGTGCCAACGGCGGCACTGTGGATATCGAAAAAATGAGCCGGGAACTGGGGGTTCCGGCGGTGCCGGTCTGCGCGATCCGGGGCGAGGGCGTTTCGGAACTGATCGACCGCGCCGTCGAGGTCGCAAAGGGGCATATCCTGCCGGTGCGCGCCGATTTCTGCGCGCCCGACTCCCCCTGCCATCGCTGTATCCACGCCGTGATGCATCTGGTGCAGGATCACGCCGAGGAGGTCGGGCTTCCGCTTCGCTTCTCGGCTTCCAAACTGATCGAGAGCGATGACGACACGGCCGACCGGCTGGGGCTGGACGCCAACGAGCGTGAACTGATCGAGCATTGCCTCGTACAGCTGGAGGCCGAATCCGGGCTTGACCGCAACGCCGCGCTGGCCGATATGCGCTATTCCTTTATCGAATCAGTGGTCGCTTCCTCGGTCGTCAAATGCCGGGAGAGCCGCGAACACCGCCGCTCGGTGGCGATCGATAAGATCCTGACCGGGAAATATACCGCCATCCCGGTCTTTCTCGGCATCATGTTACTCATCTTCTTTCTGACCTTCAACGTGATCGGGGCGGCGCTGCAGAACCTGCTGGCCGCGGGGATCGACCGGCTTTCGGCTCTGGTCGACACGGCGCTGACGAACTACGGGCTGAACCCCGTGGTGCACAGTCTGATCATCGACGGGATCTTCAACGGCGTCGGCAGCGTGCTTTCCTTCCTGCCGGTCATCGTCACGCTCTTCTTTTTCCTCTCGGTGCTGGAAGATACGGGATATATGGCGCGCGTAGCCTTCGTGATGGACAGGCCCCTGCGGCATCTCGGCCTTTCGGGCCGTTCCTTCGTCCCGATGCTGATCGGCTTCGGCTGTTCGGTCCCCGCGCTGATGGCGACCCGTACCGTCTCGTCGGACCGCGACCGGAAAATGACGATGATGCTGATCCCCTTTATGAGCTGTTCGGCCAAGATCCCGATCTATACGGTCTTTGCGGCCGCCTTCTTCCCGGGGCGCGGGGCGCTCGTGATGTTTTGTCTCTATTTCACCGGCATCCTGCTCGGGGTGCTGGCGGCGCTGATCCTCGGAAAGACGGTTTTCCGGGGAAAGCCCGTCCCCTTCGTCATGGAACTGCCGAACTATCGCTTTCCTTCTCTCCGCAGCGTCGGGCTCCTGCTCTGGGAAAAGGCCCGCGATTTCCTGGAACGTGCCTTTTCGGTCATCTTCATTGCCACGGTGGTCATCTGGTTTTTGCAGAGTTTTGACTGGCATCTCAACCCCGTGACCGATTCCGAGTCCAGCCTTCTGGCGGTGATCGGACAGGCGATCGCCGTGATCTTCCTTCCGCTCGGCTTCGGAAACTGGCGCTTCTCGACCGCGCTGATCTCGGGCTTTGTCGCCAAGGAACAGGTCGTTTCGACGCTGGCGGTCCTGGCGGGATGCGATACCGGCGTTCTGGATACGCTGCTTCCCTCGCTCTTTCCCTCGGCGTTGTCCGCCGTCAGTTTTCTGATCTTCACGCTTCTGTACACTCCCTGTATCGCGGCGGTGGCGGCGTGGCGACGTGAAATGAATTCCCGCCTCGCCACGGTCGGGATCGTGGTGCTTCAGTGCGCGGTCGCCTGGGTGGTCGCCTTCCTCGTCTACACGGTCGGGGGACTCTTTGTATGAGCGCGGTCGATATGCTCGTTCTTTCTCTGGTTGCCGCCGCATTGGCGGCGGCGGTCATTCTCGCCTTCCGCGCCCGGAAAAAGCGGGGAGGCGGATGCGGGTGCGGTTGCGCCGGCTGTACCGGCTGTTGCCCCGGAGCCTTCGACCGTCGAAAGAGCGAAAAAGACAAGGATCGGGAATCCGAGGGAAAATAAGTTCCGCAAAGAAAAATCGGGATGCCCCAAAGCCTATCGGGGCATGGCCCGAGAAAAGAAAGCCCGTCAGAATGCCGCTTTTTCGAAAGTTGATCCTTTCCAAGCGCAGGCCGTTCTGACGGGCTTTCTTGCGGGAAGATCCCGCTTTGGAAAAGAGAAGCCCCCGGATCGGAAGACCCGGAGGCGGAGAGGCGGATCGAGCGGTCGGTTATTCCGAGACGCTCTCTTTCTCTTTGGTATGGGAAGATTCTTTCTCTTTGGTATGGGAAGACTCTTTGACGCGGGAGGATCGGCCGTTTTCGGATCCTTCGGTCTCTTGCTCTTGTTCGCGTCCGTCGGATTCATCGTCCTCTTCCACGATCGGACGGATGGTGAGCTTGATCTCCGAAGCGCGGCGGCCGTCGGTCGCGGTCACTTCCACCGAGAGGTTTTTGTAGTCGAAACAGTCTCCGATCTCGGGGACCTTGCCGAGGTTATCGAGTACCCAGCCGTTTACGGTGGCGTTATCGCTGAGCACCTCGTCTGGGAACGTGTAGATCTCGCCAAGGTCGTTCATGGAGGCGCTGCAATTGATCAGATAGGTATCTTCGGAGAGGGGCTTGATGTTTTCAACGACTTCGTCGTGTTCGTCCCAGATCTCTCCGACGAGTCCTTCCAGTACGTCTTCCATCGTCACGATACCGGCGGTGCCGCCGTATTCGTCCACCACGATGGCGATATGCGTTTTGACTTCCTGAAACTTACGGAGAAGTTTGGAGATCTTCATCCCCTCGGTGATGAACATGACTTCATGCACGATCAGGGAGATATCGGTCTTGCCTTCATGTACCAGCCGGTAAAAGTCTTTTTCATGCACCGTGCCGATGATATTGTCGATCGTTTCATGATAGACCGGCAAGCGCGAGAATCCGCTGGAACGGAAAAGCTCGCTGATCTCCTCAAGAGGCGTATCGTCGGAAAACGCGACGATATCCACGCGCGGCGTAAGAATAGCGGAAACTTCCAGATCGTTGAACTCAATGGCGCTCTTGATGAGGTTCCCTTCATGCTCGTCGATCCCGCCTTCGTTTTGCGCTTCTTCGACCATCGTGATGATCTCATCCTCGGTGATCGAGAGGTCGGCATTGCTTTTGAAGGAACGCGAGATCAGACGCTTCCAGAGCGAGAAGAAAGCGGTCAGGGGGGTGAAGATCACCATGAGAAACCGGACGATCCCAACCGTGTTTATCGTATAGCCGTCGGCAAAGTCGCGGCCCAGCATTTTCGGCGTGATCTCTCCAAAGATCAGGATCACCACCGTCATCACCACCGTGGAAAGCGTGGCGGCAAGGCTCGCGTTCCCGGCGAGAAACTGCGTGAAGACCAGGGTTGAGATAGTGGATGCGGAAATATTGACGATGTTGTTTCCAACGAGGATAGTGGAGAGGAACTTTTCATAATGTTCATCGATTTGCAACACCGCCCGTGCTTTTTTGTTCCCGTCCTGGGCGAGGGTCTTCATCCGCGTTTTGTTGAAACTCGTGAAGGCCGTTTCGGTCCCCGAGAAGAAGGCCGAAAGAAAGATGAGAACGATGAGTACCGCGATCCGTATACTACCGGAAGGATCCATAAAAGAAAATCAACTCCTTAAAACTTTATTCGCGCGCCCGGCTGTCCGGGGGCGCGTATTGTTTTCATTATAGCAGAATTTTTGAAAATTGCAAGGGCAAAAATGATTTTTTATTGCCAGATCTCGGAATCTGCCTCCGCGGTCTATTCGAATTCGAAGACCGGGGGTTTTGGGGGCCGGCGGAGTTTTTGCGGGGCGGGGATCGGAATTTTGCCGGAATTTTGCCCCCGGTGCTTGACAAATACCGGAATGCAGGGTATAATAGCGAAAAATACACGGAAAAACCGATCGCATCCGCTGAAAAGAAAAACGGCCGGTGTGTCAGTCCGGCCGATCCTGCATAGAATAATAGTAAAATAGAGACCTGTATTGCCGCTTTCCCGGAGGAGAAAGGGCTTTTTCCCTTTTCTACGGGGGGTCGCACACGGCGGATTCGGAGAAGACCTGGCGTGGGGAGCGCGGAAAGGAGAATTATGCCGCAGGAATTTTACGAACGGTTGGGCGGGCCCGATTCCGTCCCCGCGATCATCATTTCGGTGGGGATCATACTGATGGCGGGCTTTCTGGCCACCAGGCTGACAAAACTGCTGAAATTGCCGAACGTGACGGCCTATATCCTGACCGGCGTAGCCATCGGTCCTTTCTGCCTCGGGCTGATCCCCACCCCGGTCATTTCCGGGATGAGTTTTATTCCCGACGTGGCGCTGGCGTTCATTGCGTTCAGCGTAGGGGAATTTTTCCGGCTTGACACGTTGCGGGAGAACGGGCGGCGCGTGGTGGTCATCACGCTGTCGGAGGCGCTGATTGCCTCGCTTTTCATCTTTATTCTCGCTTATTTTATCCTCGGACTGGGGCTGGCTTTTTCGGCAGTGCTGGCGGCGCTTGCCTCGGCGACGGCCCCCGCCTCCACGATGATGACGATCCGGCAGACCCATGCGCACGGCGATTTCGTCGATACGCTCCTCCCGACGGTCTCGCTTGACGACGTGGTGAGCCTGGTGGCCTTCAGCGTCTCGATCTCGCTGGCCACGGCGTCGGCCGGCGGGACGGTAGCCGCTGGGGATATCCTGCTCCCGATCGCTTTCAACCTCCTGCTGATCGCCGTCGGCTTTGTCTTCGGATATCTTCTCAGGTTTCTGATGCAGAAGCGTTCGGACGACAACCGGCTGATCATTGCGGTGGCGTTGCTCTTCGGGATCTGCGGCATCGGCGCGGCACTGGACGTTTCGCCTCTGCTCGGCTGTATGGTCATGGGCACCGTCTATATCAACCTGACCGATGACGACAAACTCTTCAAACAACTCAACTATTTCTCGCCGCCCATCCTTCTCCTCTTCTTCGTCCATTCCGGGATGAATTTCCGCATCGACGCGCTTTTTGATATCGGGAGCGCCGTCGGCGAGATCCCGCTGATCGTGATCGGGGTGCTGTATTTCTTCGTCCGGATCCTCGGCAAGTATGCCGGCGCGTGGCTCGGGTGTTTTGCCGTCGGGAAAGATCGGTCGGTGCGGAACTACCTCGGGCTTGCCTTGATCCCGCAGGCGGGGGTGGCCATCGGTCTTGTGGCCATGGCGGCGCGTATCATCGGGGGCGAGGTCGGGGAAGTCTTGCAGACCGTCATTCTGGCCTCCAGCATCCTCTATGAACTGATCGGTCCCGGGTGCGCCAAACTTGCGCTCTTTCTCTCCCATTCCTACGGCGAAGAGGAGCTGGCCGTGGCCGCATCGCCTTCCGAACCGCCGCGCGTCGAATCGCTGCGGGATCAGCTTTTGCAGATCGAGGCCGCCATTGCCAGTGAAGAATCCTCCCGGACCGAGGAAGAACGCGCCTTTAACGAGGCGGCCGGGGAACAGTACTCGGTTTCCGACTATATGCGCCGATACAGAAAATTTATTAACCGGAGGTAAAGAACCATGGATCTCATTGCAGGACTGCTCGGAGAATGGTCCGCCGATTACAACGTCTTTTCCTGCCTTTTCCGCATCTTTCTCGCCACGCTCCTTGCCCTGATCGCGGGGACCGAACGTTCCACCAAATTTCATTCCGCCGGGATACGAACCTTTATCTGCGTTTCGCTGGCGTCGGTGCTGAGCGCGCTCGGGGATATCTACCTGATCTCCAGACTGTCGGTCCCGGTGCCGCTCCTTTGCCCGGCGGTGATCATCGGCATCGCCGTGATCAGCACCAATACCATTCTGTTCAGTTCCAAGAACCAGCTCCGCGGGCTGACCACTTCGGTGGGGCTTTGGTGTATCGGCATCCTCTCGATCCTGATCGGGTACGGGCTGTACACGGTAGGGGTCGTTGCCTTTTTGCTCTTTTTGCTCGTCATCATGCTCCTGCCCCGGTTTGAAAAGCACATGAAGCGCAACTCGGTCTACCTGGAAGCACATATTGAACTGAAATCCCGGGAGGGGCTTCAGGTCTTCATCCATTCTCTGCGGCAGTTCGGGCTGAAGATCAACGATATTGAGGCCAACCCCGCCTACGTCAACTCGGGGCTCGGGGTCTATTCGGTCAGTATGCGCGTGGCCGATCCCGCTCTGCGCAAGAAGTCGCACGCGGAGATCGTGCAGGCCATTTCCGCCATGGAGACGGTCGCCTATATCGAAGAGATTGTCTGAGCGCCGCCCGCCTCTTTTTCCGGCGCCGCCCGCCTCTTTTTCTGGGCCCCGCCCGCCTCTTTCGATCGTCCGCAAAAGAAGAAGGACCGCCCGGCCGGGAAAGCCGGGCGGCGTTTTTCATTTCTTGGCATGCGGCGTTTTTGCCTGCGCGCCGGGCGTATGGAGGGAAAATGCCATTTCGTACGGCCGGTTTTTTGCGCGGTCTTTCTCCCTGCCGCTCTTGCTTTTTCTTTTCGGATATGCTACAATAATCAAGATACACAACCCGGGCTTGTCCCGAGAGGAAAGGTGCCTATGAATATCATTGTTGTCGGGAGCGGTACGGTCGGTACGGCCATCTGTTCCCAGCTTGTCGAAGAAGGGCATGACGTGACGGTCGTGGACACCGACGGTTCCACGCTTTCGGAACTCTCCAATACGTTGGACGTTTTTGCCGTCAGCGGGAACGGGGCGGACATTTCGATCCTGCGGAAAGCAGGAGCGGAACACGCCGATCTGCTGATCGCGGTGACCTCGGGAGACGAAGTCAATATTCTCTGCTGTTCGGCCGCCCACAAACTGGGGACCCGGCATACGATCGCCCGGGTGCGGAACCCCGAATATAACGGGTTCATACAGTTGATGAAGAGCGACATGAATCTCTCCCTGACCATCAATCCCGAACTGGCCGCCGCCAAGGAGATCTATCGGATGCTCCGCTTCCCGTCTGCGGCGAAGATCGACACCTGCTGTCACGGGCGCGTGGAACTGGCCGAATTTTCCGTGGGGAGCGGTTCACCGATTACCGGGGTCAGCCTGAACGAACTGCGCGGACGGATGAACCGCCGCTTTCTGGTCTGCGGCGTGTTGCGCGGCGGACAGAGCTATATCCCGTCCGGCGATTTCATTATTGAAGAGGGCGACCTTCTGACCGTGACGGCGCCGGAGCATGAGACGGCGGAATTTTTCCGTGCGATCGGGCTCTATAAAAATCCGGTGCGCAATCTTCTGATCGTCGGCGGCGGGCGCACGACCTATTATCTGGAGGAATTGCTCCGCGGCGGGCGGTTTCGTTCCACGGTGGTCGAGAAGAGTAAGGCGCGTTGCCGCGCTCTGGCCGAGGAATACGGCTGTACCGTGATCTGTGACGACGGGCTGAAGCAGGATGTTCTGGAGGAAGAGGGGATCGGCTCTACCGACGCTTTTTTGGCTCTTTCAGACGTGGATGAAGAGAACGCCATCATTTCGCTGTACGCCAAGACCCGCGGCGTTCCCAAGGTCATTACCAAGATCGGCACGATCTCCTATATTGATTTCTTCCACAGCGCGGGACTTGAGAGCATTATTTCACCGAAGTCTTCCACGGCCGCCCAGATTTTGCGGTACGTGCGCTCGCGTGCCGGGGTGCATGACTCGGAGATCGGCTCTCTCCATAAACTGCTGGACGGGAGCGTGGAGGCACTCGAATTCGTGGTCAAGGAAGAGATCTCCGGGTTGACCGACCTTCCGCTCCGTTCGCTGGCCTCGCGCCCCGGCGTGCTGATCGCCTGTATCGTGCGCAAAAACGAGGTCATCATTCCCACCGGTGACGATATGGTACATAAAGGCGACACCGTCGTCGTGATCACCAAGGGCGGACAGATGAAGAGTATCGGAGATATCCTGAAATGAATTACCGTACTGTCGGATATCTTTTCGGTGTTTTGCTCCTTCTGGAGGCCGGGATGCTCACCGCGCCGCTTTTGTGCGCGGTCGTATATGGCGAGGCGCTGACTCCTTTTCTGTATACGATGGCGGCGCTGGCGGCGGTCGGCTTGCCGCTCGTTTTGCAAAGACCAAAAAACACCAGGATCTTCGCTCTCGAAGGCTTCCTCTGCGTTGCGGGGGCGTGGGTCCTCCTTTCGCTCTTCGGCTGCTTGCCCTTTATCTTTTCCGGCGCGATCCCCGGCTTCTTCGACGCGTTTTTTGAAACGGTTTCGGGCTTTACCACGACGGGGGCTTCGATCCTGACCGAGATCGAGAGCCTGCCGCGCGGGATTCTCTTCTGGCGGAGCTTTACACACTGGGTCGGCGGAATGGGCGTGCTGGTCTTTATGCTGGCGGTCCTGCCGGGGGACAACAGCCGTGCCATGCATCTGCTTCGCGCGGAGATCCCCGGGCCGCAAAAGCGAAAACTGGTGCCCAAATTGCGGCAGACGGCGATGATCCTCTACGGCATCTACGTGTGCCTGACTTTTGTGCAGACGGTCGCCTTGCTGATCGCGGGACTGCCGCTCTATGACGCGCTGGTAACCTCGCTCGGCGCGGCGGGGACCGGCGGCTTTTCCGTCAAAAATCTTTCGATCGCGGGGTATC
This sequence comes from uncultured bacterium, assembly GCA_949282345.1. Lineage (GTDB taxonomy): Bacteria > Bacillota > Clostridia > Oscillospirales > CAG-272 > UBA1740. Next base: position 26,830 of record CASDOQ010000038.1, read on the forward strand.
AGAATCCGGCGGCCGAATGGATCGTTGCAATCTTTATGTTCCTGTTCGGGGTAAATTTCAACCTCTATTTCTTCCTCTTGATCGGTCGCGTGCGCGAGGCTCTCCGAAGCGAGGAACTGATCGCCTACGCGCTGATCACACTGACGGCCACGGGCGTGATCGCCGTCAATATCTTCTCGCTGACCGGGGGAGTGGGGGAGGCGATCCGCACGGCGTTCTTCCAGGTCACCAGTATTTCCTCGACGACCGGCTACGCGACGGCAAACTTTGATCTCTGGCCCTCGCTTTCCAAGACCATACTGATTTTCCTGATGCTGATCGGTGCGTGTGCCGGCTCGACAGCCGGAGGCTTGAAGGTCTCCCGCGTGATGATGCTCATCAAGGGGGCATGGCGCGAGGTGCTGCACACACTCCGTCCGCGTTCCTGCAATGTTACCCGCCTGGACGGGCAGGTCCTGCCGGAGGAAACGGTGCGCGCCACGGGAAGTTATCTGATGATCTACGTCTCGACGCTGTTGCTGACTGCTCTCTTTCTCTCTTTCGACGGGTTTGATCTGGTCACGAACTTTACGGCTTCTCTGGCCTGCATCAGCAACGTCGGACCCGGGTTATCGGTCGTCGGTCCGGCGGGAAACTTCTCGGGATTTTCGGCCTTTTCCAAGTTGCTCCTCTCCTTTGAGATGTTGCTCGGCCGGTTGGAGTTCTTCCCGATGATGATCCTGTTTGCCCCCCGTGCGTGGCGGCGGCCGTAAAAAACTTAAAAAAGAAGAAAGCCGCCCCAGGGAGGGCGGCAGCCCTGCGGATCTGTCTGAGTCGGCAGGGCTTTCTTTTTTGTTGCGTTCGATCCTTCCGGCCGGCTCTTTGGCATCTCTTGCATGAAATTCACAAAAAGCCTTGACAAAGGTACGCTTTTCGGCTATAATGAATGGCGATACGGAGAAGTACTCAAGTTGGCCGAAGAGGCGCCCCTGCTAAGGGTGTAGGTCGGGTTTAAACCGGCGCGAGAGTTCAAATCTCTCCTTCTCCGCCAGAGGCAGATGGACACATCTGCCTTTTTTATTGCGAAAGAGATTTGAACCGAGCGCCGGGAACCGGCGAGAGAGTGAGCAAGCGGCAAGGCCCCGGTGGGGCGTTGACGCGAAGCGATACCCCAAGGCAAAGGAGGCATGAAGCGAAAGGAGAGAGCGCGCATGGCGACTATTGCCGCGGGGAGTGCCGGAGGACAAATCTCTCCTTCTCCGCCAAAAAAAGGGGCTGAGTCAAATTGATTTTTTGGCTCAGCCTTATGTTATGGATTAACAAAAACACTCGCCGTTCTTTTGGAATAACGAGTGTTTCTTTATGCAAGGTGCCAGTTATTTGGAATTAATTCCCAAATTTGACT
>CASDOQ010000039.1 GCA_949282345.1 uncultured bacterium
CCGCGGAGAAGTCCCTCCTCGGTCGGGGCGACCAATTCGGCGTTTTCTCCGATGCGGATAAGATATTCTTCTGCCTTTCCAAAAGAACCATCATAACCGGGGACGTCCTCCTGGACGATCGGGCGGAGCGAGAGGGTCAGACGGCGGAGCGAGACCGATCCGTCCGGGACCTTTGCGGCGGAAAGGGTTTTACGGATCGCGGCGGCGCGGTCGGCCGGCAGGGAAGCGGGGAGGGAGAGTTCAGTCCCCGCGGTGACGGCAAAGCAAGCCGTCCCTTCGGTGATACGATAAAGAGGTTCAATGAACATAGAAAGCTCCTGATATCTTATTTTAAGGAATATACTTCCTTTCTATAGCGAGTATAGCATATCCGAAGCGGAAAAACAAGAGGATCCGCAAAAATATCCCATTCGTTTCAAAGAGAAAAGATTACTCTTGACAGGCGCGGGAAAAAGTGCTAAAATTCATACTTGTATGATTTTTCACACAAAGGAGGGCGGTCGATGGCAGGCGGAAAACACGTACTCGGCAAGCGTTCGACCCGGCATATCTTCGGCACGGTGCGCGTCGGAGAACGCGGGCAGATCGTGATCCCGAAGGAGGCGCGGTCGGTTTTCGGAATTTCCCCCGGAGACACGCTCCTTTTGCTGGGAGACGAGGAACACGGGATCTTTATCAGCAAGCCCGAGCTGATGGACCGGGTGGCGGCGGATTTTTTTGCGGAGGTAGAAGAAAAGAGAAATGCAAAACAATAAACCCTGTGAGATCTATGAAAAACTCGGTATCAGCGCCGGGGTATACGACTACGGGCAGAGGATTTTAGAGCAACTGCGGCCGCGCTTTGACGAGATTGATGCGCGGGCGGAATACAATCAGCAAAAGGTGCTCTCCGCCATGCAGAAAAACCGGCTTTCCGCCACGCATTTTGCCGCCACGACGGGATACGGTTATAACGACGCGGGGCGCGATTGCCTGGAGAGGATCTATGCGGATACCTTTCATACCGAGGCCGCGCTCGTCCGCCCGCAGATCACCTGCGGTACCCACGCGCTGGCGACCGCCCTGTCGGCCAATCTGCGGCCCGGGGACGAGCTGCTTTCCCCGGTCGGACGGCCTTACGATACGCTCGAGGAGGTCATCGGCATCCGTCCTTCCCCCTGCTCTTTGGCGGAATACGGGGTCGGTTACCGGGAGGTGGCACTTCTGCCCGACGGAAGTTTTGACTACGACGGGATTGCGGCGGCGATCAACGAGCGCACGGCGCTGGTGACGATCCAGCGTTCCAAAGGCTATGCTACCCGTCCTACCTTCTCGGTGAAGCAGATCGGCGAACTGATCGCTTTCATCAAGGCGAGAAAACCCGGCGTCAAGGTCATGGTGGACAACTGCTACGGGGAGTTCGTGGATACGGTGGAGCCGAGTGACGTCGGTGCGGATATGACGGTCGGTTCGCTGATCAAAAATCCGGGCGGCGGACTGGCCCCCATCGGAGGATATATCTGCGGCACGACCGAATGCGTGGAACGCTGTGCCTACCGCCTGTCCGCTCCGGGACTCGGGCAGGAGGTCGGGGCGAATCTCGGTCTGCTCCCGGCGCTCTTTCAGGGATTTTTCTTAGCTCCTACCGTGGTGGCCTCGGCGCTCAAGGGAGCGATCTTTGCGGCCAATATGTACGAGCCGCTCGGTTTCCCCGTGGTGCCCGACAGCCGGGAAGAGCGGCACGACATCATTCAGGCCGTTTCGCTCGGCAGTGCCGAGCGGATGGTCGCTTTCTGCCGCGGCATCCAGAGCGCGGCCCCGGTCGACAGTTACGTGACGCCGATCCCTTGGGCCATGCCGGGCTATGACAGCGAGGTCATCATGGCGGCCGGCGCCTTCATTCAGGGCTCTTCGATCGAACTGTCGGCAGACGGGCCGATCCGTCCACCCTACGCCGTCTATTTTCAAGGTGGGCTGACCTTCTACAACGCCAAGCTCGGCGTACTGGCCTCGCTGCAGAAGATGCTCGACGCCGGTCTCGTTTCGCTTCCCGACGCGGATGCGGTGGAAAAATAAACGCATCAAAAACCGTCGGGAGACGGTGGATAAATAAACGTATCAAAGAAAAAATCGTCGGAGACGGCGGTAAAGAACAAGAAAGGAAAAGATTCTCCGGCAGGGCCGGAGAGATAACGCTATGCAGTGGTTTTTACTCTCTCTCATCGCATTCTTTTTCTGGAGCGGATCCGATTTCTTCTCTAAACTCGGCTCACGCCCCGACGATAAACTCTCGCACTGGAAGATGGTGATCGCTGTCGGTCTTGTGATGGGACTGCACGCGCTGTGGGAGGTGACGGTCGGCGGCGTTCAGATTACGTTTTCCGAGATTCTCGTCTATCTGCCCGCATCGGCCTTATATATCGGCTCGATGATCCTCGGATATATCGGCCTGCGGTACATTGAACTTTCGATCTCCTCGCCGATCTGCAACTGTTCCGGGGCGGTAGCAGCCATCCTTTGTTTCGTCTTCCTGCATGAGGTCCCGGGACCGATCTCGCTCGTGGCGGTCGCCCTGATCGGGGTCGGACTGGTGTGTCTTGGCATTGTGGAACGGCGGGAGGGCGAGGAAGCTCGCGCGCTCCGGCAGGCGGAAGGGATCCGCTACAGCCGCTCGGCGATCGCGCTGATCCTGCCGCTGCTCTATTGCCTGCTCGATGCGCTCGGCACCTTTATTGACGCGGTCATTCTGCGGGATGAGGATACCGGCACTTTCCTGGATCTGCTCTTCCCGACTCCGCTGGCCGAGGAGACCGCCAACGTCTGCTATGAACTGACCTTCCTGTTCATGGGGATCCTGGCCGCGGTCTACGTCTTCGTGATCCGGAAGGAAAGACCCCGTGTCCCGCGTGAAGCACCGAAACTCTTCGGCGCGGTCTGCGAAACGGCCGGGCAACTTGCCTACGTGTACGCGCTCGGCGATACCGAACACGCGGGCTTTTCCGCCGCGATCATTTCGGCATATTGCGCCATGTCGGTCCTGCTTTCCCGCCTCTTCCTGAAGGAAAAGCTCTCGCTGTGGCATTACCTTTCGATCCTCCTCGCCTTCGCCGGAATCATCATTCTCGGGGTGATCGATCCGTAAGAAAAGTTTTCTTTACAAAAGCTGGGAAATTCCCGGCTTTTTTCGTGAATTGCATAGGAAGAAAAGACTTGCAAACGGCGCCCCCTTTTTAACGGCCCCCTTTTAACGGTTCAGAATCCATATCGAGGCGGTCAGATACGTGGCAAAGAAGAGCCAGATGAGATAGGGGATCTGAAGAAGGGCGGCCGTCTGATCGACCTGCCGGAAGGCCGACGTCATCCGGATCACCACCCCGTCTAGCACGAGGATTAGTAAGAGCGCCGGAAAGAAAGCGCGCAGACCGAAAAAGAGCGGCGACCACAGGAAGTTGACGAGAAGATTCAGCGCAAAGAGGAGGAGAGCGGTACGCGCGCCGGCCGGATCCCGGTCGCGCGCCAGATAAACGCGCGCCGCGCCGATCCCCATCAGGCTATAAAGCAACGTCCATACGATCGGGAAGACGATCGGGGGCGGGGAAAGAAGCGGCCGCACGATCTCATCGTAGAGCGTTTTCATGCCTCCGCCGGACAAAAGAGCCGAAAGCCCCCCGACGGCGAGCGAGAGCAGCGAAAAGAAAAGATAGGGTTTCGCCGCGTTCCAAAAGCTTTTGATCTTATCCCCCATACGGCACCTCTTCCACCGGCCTTTGCGCCTTTTTTGTTTCAGCATATGCAGTGCGGGAAAGAATTATGCCAGAATGCGCGGCCGGCGGAGAAGTGCAGGGACGGCCTCGTTTCTCTCTCGGTCAGGAGGCTTTTCGCATTTTTCGGACCGGACGTCCTGCGGAGCTTTCCGCCTGGTATTTTCCCCGTTCGTTTTAAATTCTCTTGTACAGGTTCAGTAAGATGGAAAGATCAGGGGAAATTCTGTGGATTTTTCTGTTTTACGGCGAAAAGTCTCAAAATCGGTTCGATATGTGAAAAAGTTACATCCGAAATATGAACAATTTGTATAATATGAGAATGGAAAAAGAGGAAGAAAAGGAATATAATATATAAGGAAAAAGCCTGCTTACCGGGATCCGGTGCCCTTTTTCACGTGGGGGCACCCGATACGGGGGCCAGGGCGGGTTTTCCCCGTACGCCCGCGTGCGGACCCCTGCGGAAACGCCGGTTTCCTATTTACTATCAGAATAAAATTGCCCGGAGCGCTACGCTTGCCGGGCGGATGTATCGAAAAGGAGAAAACTATGCTTCCCTTGTTCAAAAAATGCGCCGAATTCACAAAACCCGCCGAGATCCGGGCCTTGGGGCTTTACCCCTACTTCCATGAACTTCAGTCCCGGCAGGATGCCGAGGTCATCATGGAAGGCAAACGCCGTATCATGCTCGGCTCCAACAACTATCTGGGCCTTACCGTCCATCCCGAAGTCACAGCCGCCGCGGAAGAGGCCGTGCGGAAACTCGGCACTGGTTGCTCCGGTTCCCGGTATCTGAACGGTACGCTCTCGATGCACGTAGAACTCGAACGCGAGCTGGCGGAATTCGTCGGTAAAGAGGCCGCCATGATCTTTCCGACCGGGTTCTCTTCCAACCTCGGCATTATCAGCGCGATCTGCGCCCCCGGCGATTACATCTTCTGCGACCGGGAGAACCATGCCAGCATTTACGACGGCTGTAAACTCTCGGGCGCACGCACGATGGTCTATCGGCACGGAAACATGGATATGCTCCGGGAGCGGCTCGCCTCGGTTCCGTCCGAAGCCGGCAAACTGATCGTGACCGACGGCGTTTTCTCGATGAGTGGAGACATTGCCAAACTCCCCGAGATCGTGGAACTGGCGGAGGAATTTGGAGCGGCGATCCTCGTGGACGATGCGCACGGCCTCGGCGTGATCGGAGAGGGCGGACGCGGAACCGCTTCCTATTACGGTCTGAGCGATAAGGTCGATATGATCATGGGCACCTTCTCCAAGTCGCTTGCCAGCCTCGGCGGCTATATGGCCGCTTCCGCCGCGGTGACCGACTTTGTGCGGCACACTTCCCGTCCCTTCATCTTCGCCGCATCAACGCCGCCGGCGGCCTGCGCGACGGCTCTTACCGCTCTGCGTGTGATCAAGGCGCATCCCGAGCGCGTCGAACGCCTCTCCCACCTCGCTTCCTATCTGAAGGAAAAACTGCTGGCTCTCGGCGTGCCGATCACCGAAACGCCGATCCCGATCATCCCGATACATACCCGCGATATGATCACGACGCTCCGCATTGCCAAAACGCTGTTTGAGCGCGGCGTATACGTCAACCCGGTCCTGCCCCCGGCCACCTCGCCGGACGATTGCCTGCTCCGCGTCAGCCTGATGGCTTCGCACACCGAGGCGCTGCTGGATGAAGCCGCCGACATCATTGCCAAGACGCTCGATGAGGAAGGCCTCCTTTGCGAGAATGCAAAATAAAGTGATTCTGATCACCGGTGCCTCGGGCGGGATCGGGGCGGCCTGCGCCGCAAAACTCGCCCCGGGGAACCGTGTGTATGCGCTCAGCCGTTCCGGCCGGGCGCCCGAGGGAAGCATTCCGATCATCTGTGACGTGACCGACCCCGAGGCACTCCGCGCGGCCGTGGATACGGTGGGGGAACGCGAGGGACGGATCGACGCGGCGCTTCTTTGCGCCGGATGCGGCATCTCGGGGGCGGTGGAATTTATTCCTCCCGAGGAAGCCGAGCGTCAGTTTGCCGTCAACTTTTTCGGGGTGGACAACGCCCTGCGCGTCCTGACCCCCTACCTGCGAAAAAGCCGCGGGCGGGTGTTGGCCGTCTCCTCTGCGGCGGCGGTCTTTCCGATCCCCTTTCAGGCGCATTATTCAGCCGGAAAGGCCGCGCTCAACGTCCTCATGCGCGCCTACGGGATCGAAGTGCGTCCCTTTGGGATCGAGGCCGGTTCGGTGATGCTGGGCGACTGCGCCACCGGCTTTACCGCCGCGCGCAAAAAGTGTGAAGACGGAGATGAGCTCTACGGCGGCCGCATCTCTGCCGGCGTTGCGGCGATGGAACGTGACGAACGGCGCGGCGCAAGCCCCGAACAGATCGCCGCACGGATCGTGAAGATCCTCTCGCGCCGCCGTCTGCCATCGCTGAGAACCGTCGGCGCATCGTACCGCCTGCTCGTTTTTCTCTCCCGGATCCTGCCAATCCGCTTGCAGAATTACATTTTATCCCGCCTGTACTGAATTTTCTTTTCTGTCAGCCGGGCAGGAGGCGCGGTGCCCAATATCGCCGATGCCGGCGCGCCTTCCGCTCGGTGGACAGACCCCTGAAAGGCTTGACCGCTTTCCGAATGCGTGCGGGCAGCCCGCATCCGAATAAGACCGCAGAAGATCCGTCTGCGGCCTTTTTTCGTTGAGAAGATCGGGGAAAGACCGTGCCTTTTCTGTGTGCGGGAAGCGCTGCCCCATCGCTGTTTTTTATAGAAAAATCGGTTGCCCGATAGCTTTGATAAAGAAGAACCGTTTTGCATTGGAAGATTGCTCGGATGGGACGACCGTCCCCGGACTGTTCCGGATGTTTCGTGGCAAAGTTGCGCATCAAAATTTTCGGGCAAAAAGGCAAACGGCTTTACAATTCGCCAAAACTCCAAAAAATCAATGTTTTTTCGTTTTTCTTGAAAATCCCTTATTTTATAGTGCTTTTCGCAAGGTTTGAGCATAAAAAAGACCCTGCAAAATTGCTTTTGCAAGGTCAATTTTATAATCTGTTTTGCCTATTGTGTTATAAGGCGATTTGCCTTTTCACAAAAAAATTATTTCGCGGCTTTTTCCTTCAACGCGGCCTGCGCGGCGGCGAGGCGGGCGATCGGCACGCGGAAGGGAGAGCAGGAGACATAGGAGAGGCCCAGCTTGTGGCAGAATTCCACCGAGACCGGGTCGCCGCCGTGTTCACCGCAGATACCGATATGCATGTCCGGGCGAACGGAACGACCGAGCTTCACACTCATTTCCATCAGTTTGCCGACGCCGGTCTGGTCGAGTTTGGCAAAGGGATCGTTCTCGTAGATCTTCTGGTCATAGTAGGCGCCGAGGAACTTTCCGGCATCGTCACGCGAGAAGCCAAAGGTCATCTGCGTGAGGTCGTTGGTTCCGAAGCAGAAGAACTCGGCTTCTTTGGCGATCTCGTCCGCGGTCAGCGCGGCGCGCGGAATCTCGATCATGGTACCGACTTCATACTTGAGGGTGGCGCCGGCGGCCGCGATTTCTTCATCGGCAACAGCCACGACGATATCCTTGACGAACTTGAGTTCCTTCACCTCGCCCACCAGCGGGATCATGATCTCGGGAACCAGCGTCCACTCGGGATGACGCTTTGCCACGGCGATGGCCGCACGGATGACTGCACGGGTCTGCATTTTTGCGATCTCGGGATAGGTGACGGCCAGACGGCAACCGCGGTGACCCATCATCGGGTTGAATTCATGCAGCGAGGAGATGATCTCCTTGATGCGGGAAACCGGCTTGTTCTGGGCTTTCGCCAGCGCTTCGATATCTTTTTCTTCGGTAGGAACGAATTCGTGCAGAGGCGGGTCGAGGAAGCGGATGGTCACGGGCGTGCCTTCGAGCGCCTCGTACAGCGCCTCAAAGTCGGCCTGCTGATAGGGCATGATTTTGGCAAGGGCCGCTTCACGTTCTTCCACGGTGTCCGCGCAGATCATTTCACGGAAGGCCGCAATGCGCTCCGGCTCAAAGAACATATGCTCGGTACGGCAGAGGCCGATCCCCTCGGCGCCCAGCTCGCGGGCTTTCTTGGCATCGAGCGGCACGTCGGCGTTGGTGCGGACTTTCAGCACGCGGAACTCATCCGCCCATGCCATGATCCGGCCGAATTCTCCGGCGATCTTGGCGTCCACGGTGGGGATGATCCCCTCGTAGATGGCGCCGGTAGAACCGTCGATCGAAATGAAGTCGCCTTCATGGAAGGTCTTTCCTGCCAGCGTGAACTTCTTGTTTTCTTCATCCATGGAGATGTCACCGCAACCCGAGACGCAGCAGGTGCCCATTCCGCGGGCCACGACGGCGGCGTGGGAGGTCATACCGCCGCGGACGGTCAGAATGCCCTGTGCGGCCTTCATGCCGGTGATATCCTCGGGAGAGGTCTCCAGACGGACGAGAACGACCTTCTTTCCGTCCTCTTTCCAGGCTTCGGCATCGGCCGCCGTAAAGACGATCTGACCGCAGGCGGCGCCGGGAGAAGCACCGAGACCGCGGCCGAGAGGCGTGGCGGATTTCAGCGCTTTCGCATCGAACTGCGGGTGGAGCAGGGTGTCAAGGTTGCGGGGATCGATCATCAGGACGGCCTCTTCCGGCGTGCGCATTCCCTCGTCCACGAGGTCGCAGGCGATCTTGAGGGCGGCCTGCGCCGTGCGCTTACCGTTGCGGCACTGGAGCATATAGAGTTTGCCGTTTTCCACGGTAAATTCCATATCCTGCATATCGCGGTAGTGCTTTTCCAGCGTTTCGCAGACCTTGACGAACTCGTTGTAGGCTTCCGGGAACTGTTTGGCCATCTCGTTGATGTGCACCGGGGTACGGACGCCGGCCACCACGTCTTCGCCCTGCGCGTTGACGAGGAACTCGCCCATCAGCTTCTTTTCGCCGGTGGCAGGGTCACGGGTGAAGGCAACGCCGGTGCCCGAGTTGTTGTTTAGGTTCCCGAAGACCATCGGCATGACGTTGACGGCGGTACCCCAGGAGTAAGGAATATCGTTGTCGCGGCGGTAGACGTTGGCGCGCGGGTTATCCCACGAACGGAAGACGGCGCGGATGGCTTCGTAAAGCTGGACCTTCGGGTCGGAGGGGAAGTCCTCGCCGAGCTGCTTCTTATATTCGGCCTTGAACTGGTTGGCCAGTTCCTTGAGGTCGGCGGCGGTGAGGTCGATATCGAACTCCACGCCCTTTTCTTTTTTCATCTTGTCAATGAGCTGTTCAAAATATTTCTTACCGACTTCCATGACGACGTCGGAGAACATCTGGATAAAGCGACGGTAGGAGTCGTATACGAAACGCTCAAACTTGGGGTCGGGGTTGCCGGCGATCATCGAGGCAACGACTTCGTCATTCAGACCGAGGTTCAGGATGGTGTCCATCATGCCGGGCATCGAAGCGCGGGCACCGCTGCGGACCGAAACCAGGAGCGGATTTTTGAGATCGCCGAACTTCTTTCCGTTGATCTTTTCCATTTCGGCCACGTAGGTCATGATCTGACCCATGATCTCATCGTTGATCTTTTTGCCGTCTTCGTAGTACTGCGTGCAGGCCTCCGTGGTGATGGTGAACCCCTGGGGAACAGGAAGACCGATCTTGGTCATTTCCGCCAGGTTGGCGCCTTTGCCGCCGAGCAGCTCACGCATACTTGCGTCGCCCTCAGAGAAGAGATAGACATACTTCTTGCTCATCTTTTACTTTTTCCTCCATATATATAACTTCTGGGTTAGCATATCCGGGCGCATACCGAAAAAAGCCCCTATTTGCGGGCGTCGGCAGTCGCATCGGTTATTATAACATAAAAAAATCCCGAAATTCTATCCTTTTTTCCATATTTTTTGAAAGTTTACATTTTGTTCATATCATACAGGGATCTTGAGAGAACGGGCGCGGAAAAGAGATTTTTCCTGCTCCCTCTTGCAAAAACCAGCGCGCTGTGCTATACTGAAAAAGCGCCCGGGATCGCCTTTGGCAAAGACCCTTGCGCCATTCCCCCGTGTCTCTTCTTTTTCTCTTCATGGCCGATACGTTTCCGTAGCTCAGCAGGATAGAGCGACCGCCTCCTAAGCGGTAGGTCGGGTGTTCGAATCACCTCGGGAACGCCACAAGCCGCCGGTCATGTGACCGGCGGCTTTTTCTAGTACGGAAAAATGCAAAAAATACAAGAAAAAAAAGGGAGAAAGATCGGTGACTCCCCTCTTCTTGACAGAGAACGTGATTCTCCTGAGCAGAGAACCCTACACATCCCCTTCTGTAATGGCTCGATATGTAAACTTTACTTGTCAATAGAAAAAGCCCTTTGCCGGTCTTTCTTCTGAAAACCTGGGCAAAGGGCTTCGGCTTTTGGGATCAGCCCTGCTCTCCGAGCAGGATCCGTGCGATCCGTGTGTGCGGCGGGAAAGCAGAGAGGAGCGGAACGGGGGTCTTTTCTTCCACGCGGCGTTCCAGCAAGACCAGCGCGTAGAGTGCGAGCAGGGGGAAAGGAACCGGGAAGAACTCCCCGATATCGGTCTGAGAATAGAGGAAGAGGCCGAGATAGACCAGGAAGAGACCGATGGTCGTTTCGTCGGGGGCGGCCAGTGCGACCCGCATCCGAAGAAAGAACTGCCATCCGTAGGCCAAAAGACCGAAGATTCCCATACTGCCGAAGATCTGCGGAAAATACATATGGTAGAAGGAGAGAACACCATCCGCCGAATAGATATAGGCGTTGTGCGTGTTGGAGATCCCGATACCGAAAAGAGGATGGTTGAGAAAATCGGCCACGGCGGCGCGGAGCAGACGGATGCGCGGCTCCTCGTTATACAGAAATCCGTCGAAGATCCGGGTGAAGATCCCGTCGGGGACCAGCACGAAAAAGAGAATGGCACTGCCGAGGACCAGGCCTCCGCAGCAGAGTTTCAGATTCAGGTGGTTTTTCCCCCACAGGAAATAGATCACGCAGAGCACAAGAAGGGCGGAGCCGGCAAGCAGTGCCGTCCGTGCGGTAGTCAGGATCGTGCAGAAGTAGATCGCCAGACCGGCACACAGATAGAAGATGCGGCGCAGACCGGCGGAACGCCGGGCAAAATAGAAGGGAGCCGGGAGCGTCATCACGATGATATTGCCGACCGAGTTACGGTATATGAACTGCTCCAGATACCGAAGCATCGTCAGGTCTCCCGAGGCATCGATCGCGTAGGTCAGAAAGGCCTTCAGGATCACCGTACAGCAGAGCAATCCGCCGTACATCATGGCGCGGAGATAGTAACTGTACGGGTCGTAGTTCTTCTTCTTTTTCAAATCGACGGCGTATACGTAATAAAGAAAGAGCAAGCCGAAGGAAAGCGAAAAGAGATAGATGAGAGAGACGGGAGAAAAATACTCGTAGACCGGGATGGCTCCCACGCCGCCGAGGAGGATGGCCAGCGAGGTGGCGCACAGACCGAAAAAGACAGGACCCGGACGGAATTCCGACCGATAGCGGCCGAGATGGTAGGCGAGCGCCAGGAAAGGAATGATGGCAAAAGGCAGGAGTGGAAGGATCACGCTCAGGTCGCGGATCTGTATGGTCCCGATGATGATGAGGCATAAAAAAGGGAAAAAGCAGGGGGCGAGATCCTCCTGAAACAAAAGGAGCACCGTGACGAAAAACGCTTCAATAAAAAGGGCGGGCGTCCAGAAGAAGGGGAAGAGTACCGCAAGAAAAGCCACGATCCCCGGCGGGATCAGCGCGTAGGGGGACAGGGAAAAATCGCGGAAGGTCTGTAGCATGGCATACTCCTTGTAACATATCCCGGCAGTGAACGGACGTGGCGAGGACAGGCGACCGTATACAGGACGGCCGTGGTGCAGGACAGGCACCGCCTGGGACGGGCAACTTATTCATTGTAGCATACTGAAGAGAAAAATGCAAGCCCTCCGCGCGGCGGTGCCCCGGCGGTGTCCCAGCGGCAGGAAGAGCGACGGTCGCTCCTCTGGCACGGACACAAGATCAGCAGGTCCCGGACCTTTCGGGGGCGGAGGACGGCGCCGCCGCTTCTTCAGAGAGAAAGCTGCGCGGACGGAAACGGTAGAAACGATAATACAGGGCCGTGATCAGCGCACAGACTGCCCATCCGGCGGGATATCCGAAGGCGATCGGAAGGAGATCGTTGGAGAGGAAGGTCGACACGACGAAGAGATAGATCTGGCGGAATCCCACGAAAGAAGCGAGCATGATGACCATGGGGGCGGTGCTGTTTCCGGCTCCGCGCAGCGCGTTGGAATAGATCTGGTTCACACAGCAGAAGAGATAGAAGGGGGTCAGACAGCGGAGCAGGAGCGCCGCGCAGGAGACGACTTCCGGGTCGGCGTTGAAGACCGAGGCAAGGGGCGCGGCAAACAGGAGGATGGGAAGCATCAGAAAGAGCGTGATCGCGGTGGCCATGCCCCATGCGGTTCTGGCGCCGCGCCGGGCGCGGGCAAGCTGCCCGTTTCCGAGGTTCTGCCCGACGAAGGTTGAGGTGGCCAGCCCGAGGGTCTGGATCGGGAGAAAGATCAGTTGATCGAGTTTGCTGTAGGTCGTCCATCCGCCGAGTGCGGCGGTCTTGCTCATGGTTACGTTGCTGATATAGGATTGGACGAAAACGTTGGAAAAAGCGGTGAGCGCCATCTGCAGACCCGCCGGGATCCCCATGCGGACGATGAGTTTCAGCATGTTGCGGTCTGCCCGCAGAGAACGCGGACGGAGCCGCACGCAGGTATCGCTCCGTAAGAGCGTGACGACGATCAAAAGAGCCGAGACGAACTGGGCAATGACCGTGGCAATGGCAACGCCCCGCACGCCCATCGAGAAGAAAAAGACGAACACGACGTCCAGCCCCGCGTTGATCCCGGCCGAGACGAGCAGAAAATAGAACGGATGGCGGGAGTCTCCGACCGCGCGAAGGATCCCGGCTCCCATGTTGTACACGAGCATGGCGAGAATACCCGAAAAATAAATGGTCAGATATTCCAGCGCGTGCGGATAGATCGCATCTCCGACGCCGTCGGTATGCAGCATGAGCCGGAGCATGAGCGGGGTGGCGGTAACTCCCACGACCGTGAAGAGCAGACCGAGAACGAGAATCATGACCAGCGAGGTATGGACGGCGCGGCTGACAGCCGCTTCGTCCTTTGCCCCGTAATACTGGGAAATGACGACCCCCGCCCCGCCGGAAATTCCCCCGGCAAGACCGATGAAGATGTTTACGATCGGCGCCACGCTACCGACGGCGGCGTAAGCCCCGCTTTCCCCGGTCTGACCGATGACCCAGGTGTCTACCATATTATATAACTGTTGAAACAGATTGCCTGCCAGCAGAGGCAACGCAAAAAGAATGAGACACCGGAAAATGCTGCCCTCGGTCATATCGATATTGCGCGCGGCTCGTTTCGCTTTGGTCATCGTTGCCTCCTAATCTGAATTCAGATGGTCGGATATAAGTATAGCACTTGCCGCAGTTTTTTGCAAGAGAAAAAGAGCACGAGCGAATATTCGCCGAAAAGAAAAAAGCGGGTGCATCCCACCGGGGGGGGGCGGTTCCCGCTTTTTTCGTCTCAGCCGTATTGCTTCAACAACGTGAGAAAGGAGGCGGCCTGCTTGGCCTGCTCTTTCGCACAGCGTTCAAAAAGAGCCGAAGCCTCCGGGGGCATTTCTTCTTCCTTTGCGTAGGTCTCAAAATCGCGTACCAGTTCGGCGGCGTTCTGCCATGCGCGCACCAGCCGGTCGCGCGGGGTCAGGGTGAATCCGTATTTTTCGTCCATTCTGCGTTTCCTTCCGTCCCTTTTTGATCAGTTTTCCACGATCCCGCAAAAAAATACGCGATCCTTCAAAAAACTCTTGACAGGCGGTGCCCGCTGTGCTATACTCACTCCGTATTCCCGATGAAGTCGTCAGGATCCTGCAGGAAACTGGTGGCGGAGGAAGCTCCGGAGAATCTCTTATGGAGTGCCGAAGGTGAAAGGCGAAAGCCGAATCTCTCAGGCAAAAGGACGGAGCAGACAAAAAGCCTGATCGGCCGCATTGCCTGCCCGTTCCCGGACTGCCCATTCGGCAGTTCTTTCTTTTTGCGGAAGAACGTCAATACAAATTTGCAGCAAAAGAGGGAAAATGGAAACAATACTTAACGTCGTGCAGAAGATCAACGCATACCTGTCGGATTATATCCTGATTGTTCTGCTCATCGGCGTCGGCCTTTTCTATACGGTCAAAACGCGCTTCGTGCAGGTGCGGTGCTTCGGAGAGGGAATGAGGCAGGTCTTCGGCAATCTGAGCCTGAACGGAAAAAAACAAAAAGAGGGTCTCTCCTCCTTTCAGGCATTGGCCACGGCCATTGCCGCCCAAGTCGGCACCGGAAACATTGTAGGTGCCTGCGGAGCGATCCTCGTCGGCGGTCCCGGGGCGATCTTCTGGATGTGGATCATCGCCTTCTTTGGAATGGCGACGATTTATGCGGAGGCCGTCCTCGCACAGAAGACGCGCGTGGAGACTGAGGAAGGCGTGAAGGGCGGCCCGGTCTATTATATCCGCACGGCTTTCCGCGGCCGGTTCGGCAAGGTGCTTGCCGGATTTTTCGCCGTGGCGACGATCCTCGCCCTCGGTTTTATGGGCGCGATGGTGCAATCGAACTCGATCGGCGCCTCCTGTGAGACCGCCTTCGGCATCCCTTCCTATGTCGTCGGGATCGTGGTGGCGGCGCTCTGCGCCTTTATCTTCCTCGGCGGTATTTCGCGTCTGGCTTCGGTCACGGAGAAGATCGTTCCGCTGATGGCGGGGTTCTATCTGCTCGGAGGGCTGGTGGTCATCTGCGTGAATATCACGCGCCTGCCCGAAGCGGTCGGGATGATCTTCCGCTATGCTTTCGCGCCGCAGGCTATTCTCGGCGGCGGCTTCGGGTATGCCATTAAAACGGCGATCAGCCAGGGCGTCAAGCGCGGTCTTTTCTCGAACGAAGCCGGTATGGGGTCGACCCCGCACGCCCATGCGCTTGCCAAGGTGAAGAACCCGCACGAGCAGGGCGTGGTCGCCATGATCGGCGTATTTATCGATACCTTCGTGGTGCTGACGATGACGGCTCTCGTCGTCATCATGACGCTCTACGCCGGCAACGGCCCGCTGGCCGCAGGTCCCGAGGCGGCCGCCGGTGCAGGGCTTGACAAGACCAACATGGCGCAGAGCGCGTTTTCCTCGGTCTTTACGGCTTCGATCGGGAACGGATTCGTTGCCGTCTGTCTCTTCTTCTTTGCTTTTTCCACCATCCTCGGCTGGAATCTTTTCGGAAAGATCAACGTGGAATATCTCTTTGCCGGAAAGAAAAAACTGGCCGGTACCGTCTATTCGGTTCTGGCGATCGGCTTTATCGTACTCGGCTCTTTTCTTTCCAACGAATTGGTGTGGGAACTGACCGACACCTTTAACCAGCTCATGGTCATCCCCAACGTGATGGCAATGATCGCGCTGGCGGGGATGGTTCCCGTCGTCCGCGCCGGCAAGAAAAAGAAAGCCGGGCAGGAGGCTCCTGCTGAAGAGGAGACCGTTGCCTGATCTGCCCCCGTATACCGTGTATGTCGGCGCGGATCCATACTCTCCTGAAAGAAAAAGGCACTCCGGAGGTGCCTTTTTCTTTGCGGCCGATCCAGGCGGCGCGGCCGATAAGAGGCGCGGCCGCGGGCCGTCTCAGTCCTTTTTCAGCCCGTGAACGAAGCCGTACGGATCGGCCGAGCAGATGTCGGCCGCCACGACTTTATTTTTGTAAACAATGAGATTGGCGTAGACTTTTCCCTCAAAATCGGGATAGCCCGCCACTTCATAGGTATAGCGCGTCACTTTTTTATTGCGGTAACGCGAAAGGTCAAGCCCCTGCTCCTTCTGAATCTCGTTGTAGCCCGCCAGCACGCGGTCAAAATCCGCGGGAAGAACGAAATCTTCTTCGTCCGCCGGGGCGTCTCCGGTCTGCCAGCCGAAAGAAGAGAGAAATTCCCGCCGCTCTTCATCGGTTCGGACACCACTGTAATTCACGACCTCGGTCGCCTCCGGCTCCGCGCCCGCGTCAACGACCGTTGGCTCGACCAAAATGAGGATCGTCAGAAAGAGCGCAAGAGAAAGAAGTACCGCACTGAAAAACTTCAGCGTGCTGGCACGCAGCGAACAAATAAACACGTAAAAGCACCTCCGCCACCCGAAAATTATGTACTACACTCTATGCGCCGCCGCGTACCCGTATGACAAAAGCACGCAAAAACGGCTGAAGCCGGAAAAACAAAAGGCCGCCCCCGAAAAGGGGCAGCCTTCGGCGAGGTCAGCCTCTCCTGACCGCAATCAGCCGTTGTTGCAGCAGCAGCAAAGCACGATCAGCGCGGCAATGATGATCCAGGTACAGTTGTTGTCGAAAAGATGGCACAAGCAGTTATTCATCGAGAAAGTCCTCCGAGATTATTGAAGGGATTACTCCCTTTCGCTATTATCCTATGCGTACCGCAAAAAAAGGTTACGCACAGAACCTTTCTCTTTTCTCCGCGAGGCTTTTTCGGCGGGGGTCTGCGACTTTTACGGCCGCGCCGGGAGGGGTCTTATTCCCGGGATCCCAAGAGGCGTTTTCGGTTGACACCCCGGGAAAGATATGGTACAATGACGGTGCTTTGCGCCGGGAGTCGCTTCAGCGATCGGCGCCGGAAGATGGAGGATCTTATGAGCAGATATACGCCTTTGTGGGAATATGTCGCGATGCTGGACCGCGATGAGCTGACGCTGGCTTTTCGCGATATCGCCGCTACGCTCGGCTTTTCGGTCGACCATGCGTTCCTGCGTTTCAAAAAAGAACTTACGCAATATGGCTTCCGGGTCGGGAAGGTTTCGATGCGCGATCAGACGGTCACATTCCTGCGGTTTTTTCCCGAGGACGGTGTGCCGTCCGGGGACGACGCCGGCTGACTGCTGTCGGTCGGCAAGATCTTTTCCCTTCGGATACCAATATACGGGCCGTCGGTAGACCGGCCGACCGGCAGATAGCCGAGGGACTCATAGTAGCGGTTGAGAAAAACGCTGTCAGCCGCGCAGTCGAGACGGACCCGCGCTTTTCCGGCGGCTTTTGCCAGCCATTCGGCTTCCGCGACCAGAATCTTTCCGGCACCGCGTACGGCCGGATTTTTCCGAAACGGTATTCCAAAACGGCACCTCCTGAAAGATGGTATCATTCCGTCCGCGGTGCATGCCGGCCGCGGTCACGGTGCTTCGGGTATAAAAAAAGCACGCCTGCGCGTGCTCTCTGGTGCCGGTGGCGGGGGTCGAACCCGCACGGTGTTGCCACCACTGGATTTTGAGTCCAGCACGTCTGCCAATTCCATCACACCGGCGTAACACTGACAGTATAGCATAAAGGGGCGGAGAAATCAAGACTTCTGCCAAAAAAAGTTCGGTGTCCCGGCGGCGTACCGAAAGTAAGGAGAAACACATGATGACTGAAATGCAGAGAGAAGAATTCCCGCAGGTCTTTCACCTCATGGAAGAGAGTTTTCCGCCCGAGGAATACCGTCCGCGCAAGGAGCAGGAAGCCCTTTTGCAGGATCCCGCCTATCACATCTGCGTGCGGCGGGCCGAAGAGACGGGAAAGATCTGCGCGTTTATCGCCGCGTGGGATTTCGGCACTTGGGTATATATCGAGCATTTTGCCGTTTCTCCCGATTGCCGAGGCGCCGGCCTCGGGGGAAAAATGCTCCGCGATGCGCTGGCCGCCTTCGGCAGACGGGTCGTTTTAGAGGTCGAACCGCCGACCGACGAGATGACCTGCCGCCGGGTCGGGTTCTATCAGCGGAACGGCTTTTTCCTGAACCGCTACGCGTATAGGCAACCCTCGATCTCCGCCGGACGCAGGCCGGTTCCGCTCCTCCTCATGACGACCGACGGGGAGATCACCCGGGAGGAATTCGACCGCTTGCGCGCCTTACTTTACCGTCGCGTGTACCGGGTCCCGGCCGCGGAATCCAAGAGATGATCGTTTCGGAAGGGCGTCGGCGGTTTTGACCTGCTTCTTCCGATCGGATTTTGAAAGGGCTGAGTCAAATTGATTTTTTGGCTCAGCCTTATGTTATGGATTAACAAAAACACTCGCCGTTCTTTTGGAATAACGAGTGTTTCTTTATGCAAGGTGTCAGTTATTTGGAATTAATTCCCAAATTTGACTCAGCCCCTTTTTTGATTCCGATATGTTGGCGGAGCGGTTTCCTTACTTTTTCTGCGCCCGGAGAGTGGAGAGAACCTGCGGCAGGCGCGCCACCGGCACCGCCACCACGGCAGTGATGATGATCTCGGGGATCATGTACAGACCGTTATAGAAGACCGAATAAATGATCGAGAGCCCGCCGCCCGAGAAGGTCTCCAGGATCCATTGCCCGATGGCGTAAAAGCCTTCCTGGCCGAAGAACCATTCGGCAAAGATCCCGAAGAAGAGCGCGCCCGAAACGATATGGACGAGGTAGCGGAGCGCGAGCGCGACGATCGATCCGAGCACCAGCGCGGGGATGGGAGAGAGTTTTTTGCGGAAGAGACCGCCGATCCCGAGGACGGTATAGGCGACGACGTAGTCAAGCAGAATAACGCCGAGGCCGGTTCCGATCCCCATATAGCTGTCGCTCCCTGCGGTGAAGAGAGCGATGACGTATCCGCCGCCGGTAAAGGCGCCGAGCGCGATCTGAACGAGCGAGTAGACCCCTGCGGCAGAGAAGCCCCAGCGCAGACCGTACAGATAGGAGATCAGTACGATGGGGAGCATACTGGCCAGCGTGAATCCGCCTCCGAAGGGCAGGTTCAGAAAGGGGATCGCGGCACTGACGAGCGCCAGCGCCGTGGCAAGGGCGACCATAACGGCCGTGGTGGTAAGTTTTTTGGTTCTTTCGTTCATAAAAGAAACCTCCGTAAATAAAAATCGCCACACGAACAAAACACGTGCGGCGGTAAATAAAAGTACTTCCTACGACGGTATTATCCGTATCAGGTGAAAGGGTTCGGGCCATTGCCCGTCTCAGCAAAACGCACCCCTGACTTGATTATTCAGTTCCTGTGACCGCTCCCATCATAACACGTTTTTCTCCCGCTGTCAAGAAAAAAGACGAGAAAAATTCACGCATTTTTTGCAATTTGAAAATCTCTGTGATTGATATTGGATAAAAAATGTAGTATAATATACGCGATAAGCCCTGCACAGGTCTTCGGGCGCGGCTTGTCGGGTCTTCGCACACTTCTGCACCGCGTCGACAGGCGGCGCAAGACTGTGTGCGGGTTCCGCTTCCCCCTCCCGCGATGCGTGGGGTAAAAAAGATTCCCGGGCTTGCCCGGATCCGATAAAGAAAGAAGGAATCAGGATGGAAAATGAGAAAAAAACCGGTGGTATCTCGGTCAAGACCGAGCATATCTTCCCCATTATCAAGAAATGGATGTATTCTGAAAAGGAGATCTTTCTTCGCGAGCTCGTCTCGAATGCGGCCGACGCCGTGACCAAACATCGGCGGCTGGTCTCGCTCGGAGAGGCTGAAGAAGCCCCCGATGCCTATCGGATCGACGTGCGGTGGAACAAGAGCGAAAAGACGCTGACGGTCTCGGATAACGGGATCGGGATGGACGCCGCCGAGGTCGAAAAGTACATCTGCAACATGGCGCTTTCCGGCGCGCTTGAATTCATTGAAAAATACGAGGGAAAGGGCGAGGGGGCCGGAGACGGGATCATCGGTCACTTCGGCCTCGGATTTTATTCCGCCTTTATGGTCGCTGACCGTGTGGAACTGCTGACCCGCTCCTATACCGGCGCGCCTGCCGTTCACTGGGATTGCACAGAGGACGGCGCCTACACGATCGAAAATGCCGAGAAGGACGGGCAGGGGACCGACGTCATTCTGCATATCAACGAGGAGAACGCCGAGTATCTCAGCCGCGAAAAACTGGCCGAGGTGCTTGACCGCTACTGCGCTTTCATCCCGGTGGAGATCTATCTGACCGATGAAGAGGCCGCTCCCGCCGAGGAAGAAAAGAAGGACGGGGAAGAGGGCAAGAAAAGCGAGGAAAGGCCGATCAACGACGTGAATCCGCTCTGGCAGCGCCCCGCCGCCGAGTGCCGGGAGGAGGAGTATACCGAGTTTTACCGCCGGGTGTTTCACGACTACCGCGAGCCGCTTTTCCATCTGCATCTGCGTGCCGACTACCCGCTGAATTTCAAGGGCGTTCTCTTTTTCCCGAAGATCGCGGAAAATTACGAAAATCCCGAAGGACAGATCAAACTCTATTACAATCAGGTCTTTGTGGCGGACAACATCAAGGAGATCATCCCGCCTTATCTTTTGATGCTCCGCGGCGTTGTCGATTGCCCGGAACTGCCCCTGAACGTTTCTCGCAGTTATCTGCAGAACAGCGCCTACGTCAGCAAAGTCTCGGCGTATATCGTGAAGAAAGTGGCCGATAAACTGGCCGGGATGATCCGCGAAGACCGCGCAAAATACGAAACGCTCTGGCCCGATATTGCCACCTTCACCGAGTACGCCTGCATCCATGATAAGAAATTCTACGACCGCGTCCGCGAGGCGATCCTCTTCCCGCTGAACGGGAATGTAAAGAAAACTTTGCCTGAAATGCTGGAAGCGGCCAAGGAAGAGGGGCATGAAAAGATCTTCTATTACGCCACCGACGAAAAACAACAGGCCGCGTACATCGAACTGCTTGAAAAGCGCGGCTACAGCGTATGCCTTGCGCACAACATGGTAGAGACCCGCTTCCTGCAGAGCGCCGAGACTTACGAGCCGGGTCTGCGTTGCCTGCGGGTCGATGCGGCGGGGGATGCCCTCGCCAAAGAGGCGGATGCCGACGCGGAAAAACGCGCGCAGGAGCTTTTCGGCGGGATGAGCGCCGAGGGGCTGAAGATCACCGTGAAATGTGAAAAATACGAGGACGCCTCGTTCCCGGCGCTTTTCCACATCGGGGAAGAGGAGAGCCGGATGCGCGAGATGATGCGCCTGTATGCGCCGGAGGGCGCCCCGATCCCGGTCGAGGCAACGCTTTCGCTGAACACGGCCAACCCCGTGATCGCCCGGTTGCTTTCCGGCGGATATGCGGAGGAAGAGAAGGACGTGGCCGCACAGGTCTTCCGGCTGGCGCTCCTTTCCTGCCGTCCGTTCGACGCCAACGAAATGAAAGAATTTCTGCGCGCGAGTTACGGGATGCTCGAACGTTTCCATGCGTGAGGGGGCGGAGGCAGTCCGCCGGAACCTTGATCGGAGCGGGGGCGAATTCCTGCTTTCCCGGGAGATCCGCCTCGGGTATCTTTCCGAGGCGGCCCGCGAGGCTCTTGCCGGAGCCCTGCGGGACGGCGCCGGAAGGTTGGAAGACTGCCTGGCCTGTCCGGCGGGCGACATCCTTCCCGAAGCACCCTTGCCTCCCGCCGACGCGCTTCCCGAAAACCGGCGGGAACTCGAACTTTCCGCCGCGTGGTTGGCGGAAGAAGACCGCATCGTTTTCGCGGACGCCTATCTTTCGTGCGCCGAGGAGCATTTCGGTCGCGCTGCCACGCTGGCCGATTTTGCGGAGGGGATCGCTCCCCGCCCGTCCGGCACGCGGATCACCTACGTGGCCTCCCCCCATGCAGACCGCGCCTTTTTGGCCTTTTCGGATCTTCTCGGGCGGGCGGAGGCCCGGCACACCGCCTCCTTCCGCGAGGCCTGTAACGAGCTTGACGGCGGGTATGCCGATTACGCCATTCTCCCGCTTTCCTCGGCGGATCTTCCCCTGATCTCGGTCGGGGAGCTGATCTTCCGTTACGGATTGCATATTGCGGCGTTCTGTCGCCTGACGGCGGGAGAGGACGAGGTCGTGATGGCGCTCCTTTCGCGGGAGGCCGTTGCGCTGCAAACGCCGACGCAGTTCCGCTTCGGTTTTTCGCCCGAGGGGGCGGATGATGTCGTCCCGGTGCTTTCTGCCGCGAAAAACTGCGGCCTGTCGGTTTTGTCCTTTGACATCCTTCCGCTTTCTTACGAGGAAGGGCGGCGTTCCGTCCACGCAACGCTGTCGGGGGACCCGCGCGGCTTCGTCCGCTATCTGACCTATCTCACCCTGTTCCTGCCCGGTTTTACGGGATACGGTTTTTATGGCGAGGTGGCGGCAGAGTGAACCGGGGCGCAGCATGCGGCGGGCGATCTGAATCCCGCAGACCCGAAAAGACGCGAGCGAAGATCGGCCGTTCCGTATCCCGGAACCCGGCAGGGAAAGACCCGTGGAGAAAGAAAAACATAAAGGATCTAAAAAGATCCGGGATAGTGATAAAAAGAGATAGTAATGAAAAAGGAGAATATGGGATGAAAACACTGACCTACCGCCCGCGGGGGGTATGCTCCCGCCAGATCGACGTTGCCATAGAGGGAGACACTGTGCGCGCGGTCCGCTTTACCGGCGGGTGCTCGGGAAATACGCAGGGGATCGCCGCCCTGGTTCCGGGGATGACGGTATCGGAAGCGATCGGTCGTTTGAGGGGGATCCGTTGCGGCAGCCGTCCGACCTCCTGTCCCGACCAACTTGCCGATGCGCTCGAGGCCTGCGCCTCCCTGCCGGACGGCGAAGGATCGGGTGCTTCCGCGGGAAACTGACGGCCCGCACGGAAGATCCGGAAACGAAAAACCGGCAAAAGAGCCGGAAAAGATCTCCCAAAAATCCCGCAAGGCGAAGCTCCGGGGTGGCGGCAGGGAGGGTCAAAAAAAGCCTCCGTGCGGCGGTATACGCCGTTGAAAGCCTTCGGAGCGGCGGCAGGGGCTTCAAAAGCCTGCGGGGGAGGCCGGCACCTCAAAATGCTTGCACTTGAACAACGATTGTATATGTGTCAAATTGTATATGTGTCAAGGAGAACGAAATGGATTATCTTGTCGAATATGAAAGATGGAAAAATTCCCCCGAACTGACCGAAGAGGAGCGCGCGGCGGTGGTCGCCATGACCTCCGAGGAAGAAAGGAAACTTGCCTTCGGGCGGCGGATGGAGTTCGGCACGGCCGGTCTTCGTTCTTCCATGACCCCCGGTCCCGGTCGGATGAACGTCCATACGGTGGCGCAGGCCACGCAGGGGATGGCCGATCTCATTCTGCAAAACGGGGGAGAAGCGCGCGGCGCCGTTGTTGCTTACGACAGCCGCAACAACTCGGAACTCTTTGCCCGCACGGCCGCCTCGGTGCTGGCCGCCAACGGGATCCGCACCTATCTTTTCGACGCCCTGCGCCCGACCCCGGAGCTTTCCTTTGCCGTCCGGGAGCTTGGCTGTATCGCGGGCATCAATATCACGGCATCCCACAATCCGAAGGAATATAACGGGTATAAGGCCTACTGGGAGGACGGCGCACAGCTCGCCCCGGAGCAGGCCGCCGTGGTCAGCGCCGCGATGGAGAAGGTCGACGTGCTGACGGGGGCGAAAATTTCCCCTTACGAAGAGGCCCTCGCCGCCGGGAAGATCCTTCTGCTCGGTCGAGAGTTTGACGAAAAATATCTTGCCGCAGTTGCGGCGACCGCCATTGACCCCTCCGTGATCGCGGACGTCGCGG
This sequence comes from uncultured bacterium, assembly GCA_949282345.1. GTDB lineage: Bacteria > Bacillota > Clostridia > Oscillospirales > CAG-272 > UBA1740. The sequence goes on from CASDOQ010000039.1 coordinate 23,344, forward strand.
ACGAGCTGAAGATCGTCTATACGCCCTTGCACGGGGCCGGGCGCATCCTCGTACCCGAGATCCTCGCGCGGATGGGCTATCGCCATATCTATCCCGTGGAGGAGCAGATGCGGCCGGACGGGAACTTCCCGACGGTCAAGAAGCCGAATCCCGAGTACGCCGAGGTCTTCCGCCTCGGGATCGAACTTGCGGGACGGGTGGGGAGCGACCTCGTCATCGCCACAGACCCGGACTCCGACCGCGTGGGCGTCGTCACCCGCACGCCGGACGGCAGTTTTGCCACGATCACGGGCAACCAGATGGGGGCGCTGCTGCTTGACTACGTCATCCGCGCCCGCCGCGCCGCCGGAAAACTCCCGGCGGGGGCTTTTGCCATCAAGAGCATCGTTTCCACCGATATGGTGACCAAGATCGCAAAAACGCAGGGCGTGAAACTCTACGATGTGCTGACCGGCTTCAAATATATCGGCGAGGTCATCAAACAGCACGAAGCGCGCGGCGAGGCCGAAAACTTTATTTTCGGGTTTGAGGAGAGCTACGGCTATCTCTTCGGTTCCTACGCCCGCGATAAGGACGCCGTCGGGGCGACCATGATGATCGCCGAGATGACAGCCTATTATAAAAAACGCGGCATGACGCTCTACGATGCGCTCGAAGAACTTTACCGCACCTACGGGACCTACCGGGAGAAGACCTCGGAGATCTACATGGAAGGGCTTGACGGTATTGCCCGCCGCGCCCGGGTGATGAAGAGCCTCCGGGAAAAGCCGCCGGTATCTCTCGGCGGGCAGACGATCGCTTCGATCGGGGATTACAGTAAAGGATACTTTACAAATCTGGCCACCGGCGAGAAGACTCCGACCGGCCAGCCCGGGAGCGACGTGCTGAGCTTCGTATTGGAGACCGGGGATAAAGTCATTATTCGTCCCTCGGGAACCGAGCCGAAGATCAAGATCTATTACCTTGTCGGCGCCGAAAACGCCGAAGCGGCCGAGGCCGCCATTGCCGCTTACGAGTCGGATGCTTCGCACTTTGCGGAGGTCTGAGCCGTCAGACGGGGACAACAGCCGCTCCGGCGGGGAAGGAATAAGACGTGACCGAAAAACAGAAACACATCCGAAATTTTTCCATCATCGCGCATATCGACCACGGAAAATCCACATTGGCCGACAGGATCCTTGAAAAGACGAGCGCGGTCGATTTGCACAATCTCGAAGAGCAGATGCTTGACAATATGGATCTTGAACGCGAGCGCGGCATTACCATCAAGGCCCGCACCGTGACGCTGACCTACCGCGCCTCTGACGGGGAAGACTATCTGTTCAATCTGATCGACACCCCCGGGCACGTTGACTTCGGGTATGAGGTGTCGCGTTCGCTCAAGGCCTGCGAGGGAGCCATCCTGGTGGTGGACGCCACGCAGGGGGTCGAAGCGCAGACGCTTGCCAACGCCTATCTGGCCATTGACAACGATCTCGAGATCCTGCCGGTCATCAACAAGATCGATCTTCCGTCCGCCGACGTTGCGCACGTGCGGCAGGAGATCGAGGATATCATCGGCATCCCGGCCGAGGACTGCCCGGCCATCTCGGCCAAGACCGGGCAGAATATCGGGGACGTACTCGAGGCGATCGTGCGGGAGATCCCCGCTCCGGTCGGGGATCCCGATGCGCCGCTGAAATGCCTCGTCTTTGATTCGTATTACGACAGTTATCTCGGCGTGGTGGTCTATATCCGCGTGCTGGACGGAACGCTCCGCACCGGGGATCGCATCCGGATCATGAGTACCGGGGCGGTTTATGACGTGGTGGAGGTCGGCGTGCCGGGCGCTTTCGACCTGCGCCGTACCGGCGTTCTGACAGCCGGGGAGGTCGGCTATCTCACCGCCAGCATGAAGGAGGTGGGAGATACCCGCGTCGGCGATACCGTGACCTCGGCCGAGGGCGGGATCCGCGAGCCGCTTCCCGGTTTTCGTCCGGCGCGCCCGATGGTCTACGCCGGGATCTATCCGGCTGACGGGGCACGCTACGGCGACCTGCGGGACGCGCTGGAAAAACTCCGCCTGAACGACGCCGCTCTTTCTTACGAACCCGAGACCTCTGCGGCGCTCGGATTCGGCTTCCGTTGCGGATTCCTCGGACTTCTGCATATGGAGATCATCGAGGAGAGGCTCGAGCGTGAGTTCAACCTTGACCTGATCACCACCGCGCCGAGCGTGATTTATAAGATCCGGCTGCGGAACGGGGAAGAGATCTTTATCGACAACCCGGCGGGCTATCCCGGCGGGGACGAGATCGAGACGGCTTATGAGCCGATCGTCCGCGCCTCGATCATCACGCCGACCGAGTATATCGGCGGGCTGATGGATCTTTGTCAGGAGCGGCGCGGGGTCTATCTCGACATGAAGTATCTTGACACCGGGCGCGCCGAACTGCATTACGATCTGCCGCTCAATGAGATCGTGTACGACTTTTTTGACGCGTTGAAAAGCCGGAGCAAGGGATATGCCTCGCTCGACTACGATTTTCTCGAATATCGCGAGAGCAAACTCGTGAAGCTTGATTTTCTGCTGAACGGGGAGCAGGTAGACGCCCTGTCCTTTATCGTACATGAAGAAAAGGCCTATGCCCGTGCCCGCCGGATCGCAGAACGGCTGAAGGAAAATATCCCGAGACAGCTCTTTGAGATCCCGATCCAGGCGGCGGTCGGCTCCAAGATCATCGCGCGCGAGACCGTGAAGGCCATGCGGAAGGACGTGCTGGCCAAATGCTACGGCGGCGACATTACCCGAAAGAAAAAACTGCTGGAAAAGCAGAAAGAAGGGAAAAAGAAGATGCGCCGCTTAGGCTCGGTGGAGGTCTCTCCCGAGGCGTTCATGGCTGTCCTCAAACTCGATGATGACGCATAAAGCGGGGATCTATCTGCATATCCCTTTTTGCCTGCGGCGGTGCGGGTACTGCGACTTCTGCTCTTATACGGGGCGTCTTTCCGATATGCCCGCCTACGTCGAAAGGCTCTTTTCCGAGATGCGGCGCACGCCCCTTCCGCCCGATTATACGGTCGATACCGTCTATCTCGGGGGCGGGACTCCTTCGCTCCTTTCGGGCGAACTGCTTGCCCGTCTGCTTGACGGGGTCTTTTCGTCCTTTCGGGTCGAGCCGGGGGCCGAGATCAGCTGCGAGGTGAATCCGGGGACGGTGGACGGCGCCGCTCTGCGCCTGTTCTGGGCGGCCGGGGTCAACCGGCTCAGCATGGGGGTGCAGAGCCTTTCCGACCGGGAACTTGCCTTACTCGGGCGGATCCATACGGCCGACGAGGCCGTCCGTGCGTTTCACGCGGCGCGGGAGGCCGGGTTTGACAATATCAGCCTCGATCTGATGACCGGCATCCCGGCAGAGACTCCCGAGAGCCTTGCCGCGACGCTGGCCGGATTCGCCGCGTTGGGGCCGGAACATATTTCGGCCTACGCGCTGAAGATCGAAGAAGGAACCCCTTTTGCCGCCCGGCGCGCTTCTCTCGGCCTGCCGGATGAAGACCGACAGGCCGATGCCGTTACGGCGGCGGCTGAGGCGCTTGAGGCCGCCGGCTACCGGCGGTACGAGATCTCTAATTATGCCAGGCCGGGCTACGAGAGCCGTCATAACCTCCGCTACTGGCGGGGGGAGGAATACCTCGGCTTCGGCCCTTCCGCCTATTCGTATTTCGGCGGATGGCGGTACGGGTACGGACGCGATCTCGACGCCTATCTGCGGGACGGCTTTCTGCCTCGGCAGGACGAGACGTATATCGACGCCCGCGCGGAGGAGGAAGAGTTCCTGATGCTCCGCCTGCGCCTTTGCGAAGGGATCCCGGTACGGGAATACGAGGCGCGCTTCCACCGGGATTTTTACACGCTCTTCGGGCGTGTGCTTGATCGGTATGCCGACTTTTTCGTGCAGCGGCCGGGAGCGGTCGCCCTCTCCCCTCGCGGGATGCTCGTCTCCAACAGTCTGATCGTAGAGATGCTTGCCTCTTTGCCGGAGGGAGAAAAAGGCACTTGACAGCCGAACCGGGCATTTGATATAATACAGATGGGAATTCGGTCGGCCGGATCCCCGATACCCAGCGGTGCGGGCTTTGCCTGCGCACAAAGAAGAGTGAACGGAGTAGAGAAATGGATGAGATTCTGGCGGGCGACATTTACACCCTGACCGATGAAGATACCGGAGAAGAACAGCAGTACGAGATCGTCGGTGTGGCGGAGCTTTCCGGCGCACGGTACGTTGCGATCGTTCCGGCGGAGGAAGAAGTCGAGGAATACGGCATTTTGCGTGTGGATACCGATGAAAACGGGGAGACCCTCCTCTCGAGCATCGAGGATGACGACGAGTGGGAAGAGGTCGCCGCGTATTTTGACAACGAGATCTTCCAGGATATTGATTACGACGAGGAAGAAGAACAGTAAGATACGGCCTGCCGTGTGCGTGATAGTGCCTTGATTGGGCCTACACTTCGGAAATCGGAGCCCGACCTTTCGCGTCCGGGATGCAGACCTCCCGCCCCTGCCGACTTTGCGCCGCAGGGTACGCGGATGCTGGGAGCACAAAAGCGCGGAGAGGGCACCACCTGCTTACAGGCAGGGCCGATTCGCGGCGCTACACGGCACGGCGGGTCTTGTATATTGTATATCGGCATCGGCCGAGCGGGCTTTCGGCGGGAAAGCCCGCTTTTTCAAGAATGTTCTCTACGGCAAAAGCCTTCCGGAAAATCCTTCCGAAGGGTGCCTTTGTACAGAAAAATACATAAAGGAGACAGATTATGGGACTTATCCGTGCACTTGCCGCCGGGGCGAGCACCGTGCTTGCCGACCAGTGGCGTGAATATTTCTGCGCCGACTCGCTTGATAACAACGTGCTGGTTGCCAAAGGACACATGAAAACGACGAAACGTTCGCTTTTCGGGGCCCGCAATAAGGCATCGGAAGATATCATCACCAACGGTTCGGTCATTTCGGTAAACGAGGGGCAGGTCGCCCTGATCCTGTGTGACGGAAAGGTGGCCGATTTCTGCGCCGAGCCCGGATACTTCAAATGGGATAACTCCACGGAGCCTTCGATGTTCGGCGGCAACTTCTTCCGCGGGATGATCGACTCCTTCAAGCGCATCGGGTACCGCTTCACCTTCGGCGGCGATACCGGCTCTCAGCAGAGAGTTTACTATATCAACGTCAAGGAGATCATGGATAACAAGTTCGGAACCAAAACGCCGGTTCCCTACGATGACCCCTACTATAAGACGGCACTTTATATCCGCTATTTCGGACAGTATTCCTTCAAGATCACCGATCCGCTGATCTTCTTCTCGAGCGTGGCCGGGAACGTGACCGAGACCTATACGGTCGAAATGTTGCGCGAGATCTGTTCCGATGAGTTCATGACGGCCCTTGATACCTCGCTGGCCAGATGCTCGGCGGAGGGGATCAAGTTCAGTCAGCTCCCGCTCCGCCAGCGCGACATCGCCCGGTATATGAGCGAGACGCTGGATGAAGAATGGCGCGCCCGCCGCGGCATGGAGATCATCTCGGTGGCTCTTTCCAAGGTCACGCCGGATGATGACAGCCGCCGCCGGATCGAGGAGTTCGATACCAACGTTATGCACGCAAGTCCCGAGGCGATGGCCGGGGGTCTTGCCTATGCCCGCATGGCCGCTATGAAGGATGCCGCCAAGAATTCCGCCGGTGCGATGACCGGCTTCATGGGGGTCGGGATGGCCGCTTCAGCTCTCGGCGGCTCGGATTCCCAGGGCGCACTTCTGGAAAACGCGCAGAAGATGCAGGCCGCCAAAGCGGCGAAAAAAAAGGCCGATTCCGGCCGTTCCTGCCCCAAATGTAAAGCAAACGTTACAGGAAAGTTCTGCTCCGAATGCGGCACGAAAATGCCGGAGGAGGACGGATGGACCTGCTCCTGCGGGGCGCACAACACCGGTCGCTTCTGCTCCGAGTGCGGAAAGCCAAAGCCCGAAAACGGCTATACCTGCTCCTGCGGGTACCGCTCCGACAAGCCCTTCAAATTCTGTCCCGAGTGCGGAAAACAGTCTGACTGAACCGCGCGACCGCTCGGTATAAGCCCGGAGAATGCACAAAACGGC
>CASDOQ010000040.1 GCA_949282345.1 uncultured bacterium
CAATATATAGTATGACTCTAATTACACTATATGTTGTGTCTTTTCCTTTTTGTCGGGGTTTTGTACCCCTTATTATACCCCTTATAGATTTTTAGGCGTTGATTTTTTCAAAATAAGATTGCATTCTCGCCGCACTTTCACGCTTCATTTTTTCGGAAACATGACCGTACACATCAAGCGTAAAACTTGCCTTGGGAAACGATTTGCGGTTCGCGGTTCTCCTTTTCCCAACGACAAATAGTGGCGTAGGAAACGCCGAGTTCTTTTGCCAGCGCTTCCTGCGTCAGAAGCAATTTCATTCTCGCATATTTCACTTTTTCGGAAAATTTTATTTTACACCTCATACATTGGCTTCGCCGCGATTATAATCCCTTATAATACTTTTCTATGAGCGCCGCCATCATCTTTCTTCGTTCTTGTAAAAACTCATCATAATCAGAAAAATTCCAGTTGTAAATATTTGCAGGAATACAGTTTTCATCAAGATTCTTTTTCAGCAGTTCTTCATCGGAAATATTGCCAAGTGAAATTTGCTTTGCTTCGCATTGCGCTTTTGCATTCTATTATTTTATAACATATTTTGACAGAATAATCAAGAGAAAGTCGGCAGATATGCCGACTTTCTCAATAATAAAACTTACTTTGAAAACAATCATTTTTTACACTTTACCGGAATTATCTCGCTTTCTTCGGACATTCTCCCTCTGAAAAATATAAGCCGGAAAAGCGTTCACCGGGATAGCATCCGAGAAAATCTCCCGGTCAAAGAAAAAGACTGTCCAAAATGCTTTTCGCATTCGGACAGTCTTTTTTGGAATTGGGGCGGCCGACGCGCGGCCGCGGATGCATGGCCGGCGCGCCGATTGCGGTTGGGTGGATGCAAGACCGGCCGCGTTGATTATGGTCGGGGAGGGCATGAGCGGCCGCGCCGATCAGTAGAGGATCTCGCCCGTGAAGATCAGTTTGGCATCGCCCGTCAGGGTCACGCCGCCGTCGGTATAACGGACGATCAGATCCCCGCCGCGCACTTTTACGGTGATATCGCGGTCTTTTTCGCAATAGCCGTTTTCCACGGCTGCCACGACCGCCGCGCAGGCGCCGCTGCCGCAGGCGAAGGTCTCGCCGTTGCCGCGTTCAAAGACGCGCATCTTCAGGGTGACGGGATTAACTACCCGGACGAATTCGGTATTCACGCGCTCCGGGAACTCCGGCGCGTTTTCAAAGGCCGGCCCGAGCTCGGAAAGCGGGAGCGTGTCGATGCGGTCACAGAAGACCACGCAATGCGGGTTGCCCATCGAAACGCAACTCACGCGGTATTCTTTTCCGAGGACCGTCAGCGGCAGGTTGACGGCGCGTTCCCCGGGAAAAGTGCAGGGGAGCGCTTTGGGGTCGAGCGAGGCGCGCCCCATCTCGGCCGAGACCGAAGAAACCTTGCCGTCCTTCAGATAAAGCGTCAGACGGCGGACTCCGCTTTCGGTCTCCACGCTGACGGTCTTTCGGGAAACATAACCTGCATCATAGAGATATTTCCCGACGTTGCGGAGGCTGTTGCCCGCTACCTGACCTTTGCTTCCGTCGCGGTTGAATACGCGCATACGGCAGTCTGCCACGTCGCTTTTCTCGAGCAGAACGATGCCGTAGCCGCCGATACCGTAATGCCGGTCGCAGAGCGTGATGCTGAGCGACTCGGGGCATGAGACGCTGCCGTCAAAGTTTTCAATGAAAATGTAATCGTCCCCGGTCGCTTCCATTTTGGCAAAGCGGAGAAGGGTGCGCCCGGTGCGCATCCGGTTGATGTCGACTAGTTCAGTATTGTCGCACCGATAGCCCGCCGCAATGATATCCGCGAGGGCATTGGCGGTGTCGAGAGAAGTGAAGCAGGGAACGCCCGACTGCATCGCGTGGCGGTGCAGTTGCACGTAAAGATCAACCGTTGAGTCGTACGCCGCGCCGGTATAGACGATATAGCGGATCCGGCCTTCATCGAGCAGATCAAAGACCCCGTCCTTTTCCGCGATCGAGGGGATCACGGTCACGTCGATCCCGAGCGTTTCGACTGCCGCCGCGGTATCGGGCGTGGCAAACAGGCGCATCCCGAGCGCTTCGAGTTTTTCCGCGAGGGCGAGCACCTCGGTGCGGTCATGTTCTTCCACGCTGAGCAATACCCCCGTTTCTTTGCCGGGAGCCGGCGCCGCCGGCGTCAGCCCGGCCGCCGTCAGCCCTTTGAAGAGGGCTTCGTTCAGCGTTCTGCCGATTCCGAGCACCTCCCCCGTGGATTTCATCTCGGGCCCAAGATACGAGTTGGCATCGGTCAGTTTTTCAAACGAGAAAACGGGTACTTTGACGGCAAAATAGGGCGGAGTGCTGCAGAGCCCGGTGCCGTAGCCGAGATCTTTGACCGCCGTCCCGGTCATCACGCGCGTGGCCAGATCGACCATCGGTACGCCGGTCACTTTGCTGATGTAGGGGACGGTACGCGAGGCACGCGGGTTGACCTCGATCACGTAGAGTTCATTATGCCAGATCAGGTACTGAATGTTGACCAGCCCTTTCGTACCGAGCGAAAGCGCCAGTTTTTCCGAGGATTCGATGATGCGGCGCATCATGATGTCGCTGATGTTGTAGGGCGGATAGACGGCGATCGAATCTCCGCTGTGCACGCCGGCCCGCTCGATGTGTTGCATCACCCCGGGGATCAGAACGTCTTTTCCGTCGGAGATCACGTCGACTTCCAGTTCGGAACCCATCATGTACTTATCCACGAGCACGGGATTTTCGATCCCGCCGGCGAGGATCCGCCGCATATAGCGCCGCAGATGCTCGGCGTCGTGTACGATCGTCATATTTTGCCCGCCGATCACGTACGAGGGGCGCAGGAGCACAGGGTAACCAAGCTGCTCCGCCGCTTCTTCGGCTTGCTTTTCGGTCAGCACGCCACAGCCCCGGGGACGCTTGATCTCGTATTTTTCCAGCAGTTTGTCAAAGCGTTCCCGGTCTTCGGCCACGTCGATCCCCTCTGCGGAGGTGCCGAGGATCTGCACGCCATGGCTGTCCAGATAACCGGTCAGGCGGATGGCGGTCTGCCCGCCGAAGGCAACGACCACGCCGACCGGCTTCTCGACTTCGATGATATTCATCACGTCCTCCGCGCAAAGCGGCTCAAAATAGAGGCGGTCTGCCGTGTCGTAGTCGGTCGAGACGGTTTCCGGGTTATTGTTGACGATCACCACGTCGTAGCCGAGTTCTTTGAGCGTCCACACGCAGTGCACCGAGGAATAGTCGAATTCGATGCCCTGACCGATCCGGATCGGACCCGATCCCAGCACCATGATGCAGGGTTTTCCCGAGCGTTTCAGTTCCCGGGCCTCGCACGCGCGGTCGTAGGTCGAATAAAAATAGGGGGTCTCGGCGGAGAATTCCGCGCCGCAGGTATCGACCATCTTGTAGGAGGCGGCGAGATGGGGCAGTTCTTCTTTCCCCGTGATCCGCCGGATGGCGGAGTCGGGATAGCCGAGCCGCTTGGCCTCTTTGTAAAGTTCCGGCGTGCATTCTTTTGCCAGTCTGCTTTCGAGTTCCGCCAGGTTTTGCAGTTTGTAAAGGAAGAAAAGGTCGATGCGGGTGATTGCATGGATCTTTTCAGGGGGGATGCCGCTTTTTAAGGCTTCAAATACCGTAAAGAGCCGGCGGTCGTCCCGGTCGGCGAGGCGTTCTTCCACGTCCCGTCCGTCCATGGGGGCGGCGTTCAGCGTATCCAGCGAGATCTCCGCGCCCCGAACGGCTTTCATCAATGCCGCCTCGAAGCTGTTCCCAATCGCCATGACCTCCCCGGTGGCCCTCATCTGCGTGCCGAGTTTGCGGCTGATCCCCGTGAATTTATCGAAAGGCCACTTGGGGAATTTGACCACCACGTAATCCAGCGCCGGCTCGAAACAGGCGCAGGTCTTCCCGGTGATGTCGTTGCGAATCTCGTCAAGCGTATACCCGAGCGCGATCTTCGTCGTGATCTTGGCGATCGGGTAACCCGTCGCCTTGCTTGCAAGGGCCGAAGAACGCGATACGCGCGGGTTGACCTCAATGACGGCGTATTCAAAGGAATCGGGGTTGAGCGCAAGCTGGCAGTTGCACCCGCCGACGATGCCGAGCGCCGAAACGATCTCGAGTGAGGCGCTGCGGAGCATCTGCAGTTCTCTGTCGGAGAGGGTCAATGCCGGGGCGACGACGATGCTGTCTCCCGTGTGGACCCCGACGGGATCGACGTTCTCCATACTACATACGGCAATGACGTTTCCGAGCGCGTCGCGCATCGTTTCAAATTCGATCTCTTTCCAACCGAAGATATATTTTTCCACAAGGATCTGCGTGATCGGAGAGGCGTCAAGTCCCGCTTTGGCTATCTCTCTCAGTTCCCGGGCGTTCTCCGCCACGCCGCCGCCGGCCCCGCCCAGGGTGAATGCCGGGCGCACGATCACGGGGTAGCCGATCTTTTCCGCTGTTTCCAATGCCGATTCCACCGTCTGCGCGATGTCGGACGGAACGGTAGGCTGCCCGATCCTGTCCATCGTCTCTTTGAAGAGTTCCCGGTCTTCCGCCCGGTTAATCGCCTCGATGTCGGTCCCGAGGAGGCGCACGCCATTGGCCTTCAGAAAGCCGTCCGCCGAGAGCTGCATGGCGAGCGTCAGCCCTGTCTGACCGCCGAGGCCGGCCAGCAGGCTGTCGGGCTTTTCCTTGAGGATAATGCGTTTCAGTGTTGCGACGTTCAGCGGTTCTAAGTAGATCTCGTCCGCCAGGGCGCGGTCGGTCATGATCGTGGCGGGGTTGGAGTTTACGAGGACGACGTTCACGCCGGCTTCCTTGAGGACCCGGCAGGCCTGCGCCCCCGCATAGTCAAACTCGGCCGCCTGACCGATCACGATAGGTCCCGAGCCGATCACAAGAACCTTTTTGATGTCTTTACAGAGCGGCATATTCCTTTTCCTCCGTCATAGCGATAAAGCGGTCGAACAAAAACGAGGTGTCGAGCGGCCCCGTATGCGCCTCGGGATGAAACTGGACCGAAAAAGCGCGCCGGTCGGGGTAGTCGATTCCCTCGCAGGTCCCGTCGTTTGCATGGCGAAAACGAACCGAGCCGATCGGACGGATGCTGTCGGATACCACGGCGTATCCGTGATTCTGACTGGTCATATAGGTTCTCCCAGTGATAAGATCGGTCACCGGTTGATTGACCCCGCGATGCCCGTATTTCAGTTTTTCGGTCTTCCCGCCGAGTGCCAGGGCGAGGAGCTGATGCCCGAGGCAGATGCCGAAAAGCGGGACTTTCCCCGCAATTTTCGCAAGCACCGCGATCTCCGCCGTGTTGTCGGCGGGATCTCCGGGGCCGTTGGAAAGCATTACGCCGTCCGGCGCTTCGGCGAGGATCTCCTCGGCTGTGGCGGTATGCGGCAGAACACGCACCAGGCAACCGCGCTTTACCAGCTCGTTGACGATGTTCTTCTTGCACCCGTAGTCGAGCAAGACCACGCGGCGGGAAGGATTTTCGGCAGAGACGGTATAGGCCTCCCGGCAGGAGACCTCGCGCACGGCGTCGCTGACCCGGTAAGCCGAAATAGCGGAAAGATCTACATTCGGATCGTCGGTGATCATGGCGTTCATCACGCCGTGTTCCCGGATCTTTTTCGTGATCGCGCGGGTGTCCACCCCGTAAAGGCCGGGGATCCCGGCCTGCTTCAGATAGGCGTCCAGCGTCATCTCACAGCGGAAGTTGGAGGGATGCCTGCACCACTCGCGCACCACGTAGCCGCGTGCGGCGCTCTTGCCCTCAAAATCCTCCGGGATGACCCCGTAGTTGCCGATGAGAGGGAAGGTCTGCAGGATGATCTGCCCCGCGTAACTGGGGTCGGTGAGTGTTTCGATATACCCGCCCATGCCGGTGGTGAACACCAGTTCCCCCACCGCGGCGTGTGAGGCGCCGAAGGCGATGCCTTCGACCACCTCGCCGTCTGCGAAGACCAGATAGCGTTTCATCACCGGGCGCCCCCGATCATGGCGGCGAGAACGGCCTTGATGGTATGCATCCGGTTTTCCGCCTCCTGAAAGACGACCGACTGCGGGCCCTCAAAAACCTCATTGTCGACTTCCATGGCCTCTCTTCCGAATTTCTCGCATTTTTCCCGGCCGATGGTCGTGTTTTTATCGTGATAGGCGGGCAGACAGTGCATGAAGATGGCCTCCGGCGCGGCATGCCGCATCAAGGCCGCATTGACCTGATAGGGGGCGAGCGCCTCGATGCGTTCCGCCCAGACCGCATCCGGCTCTCCCATCGAGACCCATATGTCGGTGTAAACGACCTGCGCATCCCGCGCCGCTTCGGCAGGATCCTCACAGAAGCGAAGCGTCGCCCCCGTCTCCTTTGCGATCTCCTCGCACCTCTCGATCAGGGCGGGATCCGGGTAATATCCCTTCGGGGCGCCCGCGGTGAAATGCAGGCCCATCTTGGCACAGCCCACCATCAGGGAATTGCCCATATTGAAGCGGGCGTCTCCCATATAGGTGAAACGGACGTCCTTCAGTTTTCCGAAATGTTCTTGTACGGTGAGAAAGTCGGCTAAGATCTGCGTGGGGTGAAATTCATCGGTCAACCCGTTGAAAACCGGCACGGTGGCGTACTCTGCCAGTTCTTCCACGATGCTTTGGCCGAACCCGCGGTATTCGATCCCGTCAAACATCCCCGAGAGGACGCGGGCGGTATCCGCAATGCTCTCCTTTTTTCCGATCTGGGAGCCGGTAGGATCCAGATAGGTCACACCCATGCCGAGATCCCGCGCCGCCACCTCGAAGGAACAGCGCGTGCGGGTGCTGGTCTTTTCAAAGATCAGCGCAAGGTTTTTCGCTTCGCACAGGCGGTGTGGCACGCCTTTTTTCTTTTTGGCCTTCAGTTCCGCCGCAAGATCGAGCAGCGCCCCGATCTCCGCCGGGGTAAAATCCAACAATTTCAGAAAATCTTTGCCTTTGAATAGACTCATACGCCCTCCTGTCTGCCGGCGCAGACCTCTTTCAGAATTTGTACTGCCCGTGAAAGCAACGGCATCGGAATGTTCAGCGCGGGCAGGAGCCGCACCTTGCCCTTGGCACTGATGACGAGCACCCCTTTTTCCATACAGTCACGGATCACGTCCGGCGCCGGACGGTCGGTCTCCACGCCCAGCATCAGCCCGAGTCCGGTCACCGAGCGCACGCCGGTCGCCCCGGTCAGTTCGCTGAAGACGTAGGCCGAGCGTTCGCGCACCCCGGCCAGCATTTCTTCATTCAGACGGGAAAGGATCGAAACGGCGCCGGCACAGCAAACGGGGTTGCCCCCGAAGGTCGATCCGTGCGTGCCCGGCGTCAGCACGTCCATGACTTTTTCCCCAAGGATCGTTGCGCCGAGCGGAAGTCCGCCGCCAAGCCCCTTGGCGGTCGTGAAAATATCGGGCTGAATGCCGTAATTCATGTATCCGTACAACATGCCGCTTCTGCCGTTCCCGACCTGGATCTCATCGCAGATCAGAAGCACGTCGCGCCGAGCGCACAGGGCAGAAAGCTCCTGCACAAAGCCTTTCTCCAACGGGATCACGCCGCCTTCTCCCTGCACGACCTCGATCATCACCGCCGCGGTCGGGTAGGTGTCAAGCAGTTCCTTCACCCCGCCAAGATCCCCCGCCGCCGCGTAGTGAAAGCCCTCGGTCAGCGGAGTGAAATCACGGTGAAAGACTTCCTGCCCGGTCGCCGCCAGCGTGGTGAGCGTGCGCCCGTGAAAACTGTTTTTCAGCGTGACAATCACGTTATAGTCTTCGCCGTGCCGATCTGCCGCGTATTTGCGCGCCGCTTTGATCGCGCATTCGTTGGCCTCCGCACCGGAATTGGAGAAAAAAACTTTTTTCATCCCGGTCTTTCGGCAAAGCAGTTCGGCAAGCTTTGCGCACGGCGCGGCATAATACAAATTGGACGTATGCTGAAACGTGTTCAACTGCGCCGTAACGGCAGAAATCCACTCCGCATCCGTATATCCGAAAATGTTGACGCCGATGCCTGTGCCGAGATCAATGTATTCCCTGCCATCCGCGTCGCGGCAAAGCGCGCCGTGTCCGGAAACGATTTCCACAGGAAAACGCGCATAGGTATTGGCGATATAGGTACGATCCAGTTCAAATGTATTCATTTTTGTACGCCTTTCTCCGCACGACCGGTTATGCGCGCCGCGGTTTATAGGAACCGGACACGAACATG
>CASDOQ010000041.1 GCA_949282345.1 uncultured bacterium
GAGTCAAATTTGGGAATTAATTCCAAATAACTGGCACCTTGCATAAAGAAACACTCGTTATTCCAAAAGAACGGCGAGTGTTTTTGTTAATCCATAACATAAGGCTGAGCCAAAAAATCAATTTGACTCAGCCCCTTTTTATCTTTCGTTCAGTTGCGCTCCCAAAGACGCGGCGGGCGTTTTCCGATGGGTCAGCCTTCGGCGCAGTCGGTTTTCGGGGATCGGTCGGGGGTTCTTTCGGGCGCCCGGAGGCTTTCTTCCCGCAGGAAGGCAAGCACGGTACGGTTGAAGGCCACGGGATTCTTCCGCATCAGATCGTGCGGTCCCCGGAGGATGGCAAGCCGGCTCCCGGGGATCAGGTGGTGGATCGCCTCGGTATGGGAACGGCGGATCAGATCGCGGTCGCCGGCCATCACGAGCGTCGGCACGCGAATCTTCACAAGATCTTCGGGCCGGAGCGCGGTATCCTCGGTCATCAGACCGAGCATCTCGCGTTTTGGCAGGAGTTCGGGCTTTTTCTTTTCGATCCAGCGGAGCAGACGGTAGCCGAGCTCGATCGGGATCTGAAAGGAAGGCTTGACTCCGCTGGAGGCGTAGTTCCCGCCACAGAGGACGAGCCGCCGCAAAAGAGCGGGGTAGCGGACGGCGAAATGCATCGCGATATTGGCCCCGTCCGAAAATCCGACGATCCGGCAGGGCGGAAGCCCCAGCCGATTGACAAAAGCCAAAAGATCGTCGGCAAACTGGGAGAGCGTAAAGGGGGCCTCCCCGCGAGGCGAGGCACCGTGACCGCGCGTATCGGGGACGATGACGCGATAGTAGGGCGAGAAGGCGGGGATCTGTTTTTCAAAGAGAGAACCGTCTTCGCCGTTCCCATGGAGAAGCAGGAGCGGTTCTCCCGAGCCGTACTCCCGGTATGCGTGCTGAAAATTCATAAATACCTCACAAAACAACGGCCTTTCCCTGCGGTCGGCGGTTTTCATGGCGCAATGTCCTTTTCCGCAGGGCGGGCGACTTTCATGGCCCGGCAGGCCTTTTTTGCCGGGCGGACGTTATTCTCCTTTGGCGGACAGGATTCCCCGGTGGATTCTACTTCCCGGCGGACGTTATTCTCCTTTGGCGGACAGGATTCCCCGGCGGCCGGCATTCCCCGGCGGCCGGCATCCCTCAGGAGTTCGGAATGCTCTGCGCGGTGTAGGAAAAAACCGCATCGACCGTAACGTCGGCCCCGCCGCCGGTCGTGTAGCGGTACTGCGCGCCGGTCAATCGGTCGCGCTCTTCGGAGAGAGTGAGCCGGAGAGAGAGCGAGGGGATCTTTTCGTCCTTTTCAAGGCCGAAAAGCATCGGGATGTATTCGGGGCGTATAACGCCCGAGAAGACCGGCCCCTCTTCGGTCTCTTCCCACGTGACCGAGGTAAAGGACTGAGGAGTCAATGCAGGGGCGAAAAGAGTGAGCGAATTGGCTCGGTCGATCAGGCTCGCGACGTCGATATCCGCGGAGTGCTCGACAATGTCGTTTCCTTCCAGACGGACGAAACCGCTGAAGGAGCCGATGGGCTCCCCGGTCTTTTCGGCTTCATCCAGCGTAAGAAGACGGTCGGTCCGATAGGAACAATAGGTGCTCTGACCGTTTTTTATCAGGGTGAGTTCCGCCGTCAGCGCGATCTGCTTTTCAAGATAGACAGAACGGACGGTGAAGTCGATACGGGTCGGATCGGAGGCCTCTGTGGCGGCAATGGCGATTTCTGCCGGAGAGGCCGGCGGCGCGATCCCGCCTGTGGTCGATGCGGTCGACCTGTCCCTGTCCCCGGTCGTACCGAAATCGGAAAGGAAAGAACATCCCGTGAAAAAGAGGAAGAATGGAAGCAGGAGAAGGAGGGCGGAAAGACGGATCAAAGAGTTTTTCATGTCGTCCCCTCCTTACACGCAGAGCCGCTGGCGGAGCAGGACGAGCAGGACCGCCAGTAAAGTCGGAAAGGAGAAAAATCCGGCGACGATGCGCAGGGGCATGGTTGTCGCCACGGCAAAATCGTTATTGATCTCTTGCACCTCGGCGTCGTACGCCGCGACGAGCCGCGAAAGCTCCTCGCGTGCCGCGGCTGTCTCTTCGGTCTTCAGGACGTAGCGGTTCAAACGCTCCGCGGCCAGGAGCGTCCGGCAGCGTTCCTCCGGCCCGACGGCGTCTCTGGCGGCGGCGACGGCGGCAAGAAATTCCTCGGCGGTCGGCGGGGCGAGTTTCTCCAGCGTGACTTTCCGGGTCTGCCCGCATACGGTACAGCGTTCCACCTGCCATCCTTCTTCCGCGTAGGTGGGCTCCACTTTGGCATAGACCGCATAGCGATGTATGCCGTCCTCACAAGGTGGGCGCAGGACGGGGAGCGGAACCGAAAGCGTGGCGGCCTGATTCCGCTCGTAATCCCTGGCGGTCAGGCAGACGAGATCTCCGTCTTTCTTTACCATGGAAAAGATCTGATTTCCCGTAATTTTCTGAAACGAGGAATCGAGTTCGGCCGAGGGATCGTAGACGCGGATCTCATGCGGATCGGTGTAATAGAGCAGATCGCCGTGTGCGACCAGGGAGCGGCAGGGGGAAGCGTAGGCCATGCCGCTCGGGGCACGCCAGTTGACGTCTGCCGGCGTATAGAATACCGAGGCGGTCAGAAGGTCTTCGGAATAGCGGAGAATGGCGCCGCTTTCCTTTTCGATCGCGTAGATACTTCCGCCGCAGAAGGCGGCCGGCTCCCGGAGAGCGCGGAGAGGAGATGCGGCGTAGCGGTCGTCGGTTGCCAGCGGGGTAGCAGCGCGATAGTCGGTGATGATGTGACCGTTTTTCATGATCTCTTCGTCGTTGCACAGGAAGTTCGTATGCAATGCGCGACCGAAACAATCACTGCCGGAGGAGAGGGCGTCGTCCCACGTGATATCGACGTGATAGGTCTCTCCGTCCAGCGTGATCAGGTTCCATATATGGGATTCCACGCCGTCGGCCGAGGTGCCCGATACCGTCGTGACGGGAATGCCGAAATGTGAGAGAAGGGCGATGTAGGTCAGCGTATAGGACTGGCAGACCCCTGTCCCCTGCGTCAGGAAATGATATGCGTCGTAATACGTATAGGTGGTGTCGTAGGCCCCGATCGTGCAGAGCAGGTCGTGATAAAAGAGCGAGATCTCAAGGGGCGACCAGGTCTGCTCTGCCAATTCCGTGAGGTCGGCCAGGGCGATTGCGTATTCCGAGCGCGCTTCGGCCAGAGCCGTACCGCGCAGAGAATAGGTCGGGGTCACTTGTGTGACGGTGCCGTCCGCCCGCTTCGAGATCGTGTAACTGTTTCCGACGTGGAAAAGTTCCGGGACCGAGTTGCGGAGATTCTGGAGTGCCGCCGCGACGGTCGCGCTGTCGGTACGGAAAGACAGCAGATCGACGTTTTCTTCCTCTGCCATCAGGGCGGAGTAGAGGGCGCGCTCGAGCGGCGTGGCATCGGCGGAAAGGGTAGAGACAATTTGCGGATCGGCGGCCGATGCCGACAGGGGAGGCAGGAGAAAGGAAGAAAACACAAGGAGGAGAATCAACAGGGGGAGGAGAATTCTTGCTTTTTTCACGGCGTTTCCTTTCGTGCGTTTTTGAAGAGAGAACTTCCGTATAAGAATGCCGGTAAGAGTTTTTTGACACCGGATCCCGGCGCGACGGATCCTTCAGCGATCTTTTTGCGTATGCGGCGGGGAATGATTCCCATAAAGAAAGATTTTATATTATTATTGTAACATAAATGCTGAATCCTGTCAATGCTCATGGGAAAAATGATAAAAATGTAAATATAACTATTCGTTCGTACTCTTCTTTTTTCTCGCGCCTTCTCTTGACAAGCGGAGAGAAATGTGATATTTTTAAATATAAAGTTATAGATATATCTATGGCGCTTCAGGATGGTTATAACGGTCGGGAGGAAAAAATGGGTTTTGGACGCAGAAGACGCGGTGCTGCCGAGGGGATAGCCGCACCGGGGATCATTTACCGGATAGAAGGGGATAAACTCGTGATAGAGGGGAGCGGTCGCCTCCCCGATTTTTCGATGCGCCGCCGTGCCCCGTGGTATTTTGCGCGGGAGTCTCTGCTTTCTCTTTCGCTCTCGGAAGGGATCACCGCGATCGGACGTTACGCTTTCGCGGGTTGCTCCTTTTACGCGGTCCGGTTGCCGGCCTCGTTGACCGATATCGCTCCGTATGCTTTTTCGGGTTGTGGCGCTTTGCATGAGGTTGTCTTCCTTTCGGAGGAGGAACTCGCGATCGACGAATACGCTTTTTCTGCCTGTACGCTACTTTCCTCGGTCTTTTTTCCGCCCCGGCTGTCGTTCGTCGGGCGCGGTGCTTTTGACGGATGCCCCATTCTCCGGCGGGTGAACTATCCCGGAACGGCAGAGGCGTTTTCGGCTTTGCCGAAAGGAGAGAACTGGTGCGGTGCCGGCGCGGAACCTCTCGTTGCGGCCGGGGTCCGTCCTGTCGTCCGGCATCAGGAGAACACGGCGTTTTCCTATCGTCTGACCGAGGACGGAGACCTGATCTTTTCCGGCGCAATGCCTGACTACACCGATGCGGCGCATACGCCGTGGTATGCCGAGCGAGCGAGGATCTTGCGCGTGGTGGCAGGCCCCGGCAGCCGCGTGGGGGCGTACGCTTTTACGGGTTTTTCCGAACTGCGGGTGGCGGAACTTTCGGGGGCTTTGTGGATCGGGGACGCTGCTTTTTCGGATTGCACCGCGCTGTGTGGCGTGCAGCTTTCCCCGGAGATAGAGTCGATCGGACGGAATGCCTTTGCCGGATGCATTCGGCTCTTCCTGCTCGATTTTGACGGTTCCGGCGAGGCCGCGCAGGCGCTTCTTTCCGCATACGGCGAGGCGGGATTTTTGCCCGGGCGTCTGATCGTCCGCTCTCTGCCTGCTTCGTCTCCCGAAACACTGTTCGCCTCGTCGGATGGGGAGCCCTGCCGGTATACCCTGTCGGCAGACGGGGTGCTGACGCTTCTTTCCGGGCGGGTAGAGCAGATGACCTCCTCCCCTCTGCGCGGGATCTGCCGGCAGGTGCGCCATATCGTCGTGCGGCCCGAGGTCTGCCGGATCGGCGGCGGGGTCTTTTCCTCGATGCCCGAACTTCTTTCCCTGACGGTGGTCGGGGACACCGAGATCGGCGATTCCGCCTTTTCTTCCTGCCCGAAACTTACAAAGATCGATCTGTTCTGCGCGGTGCGTCGCGTCGGCCCTTACGCCTTTGCCGGAGAGATGTCGCTCACCATGATGCTCTGCGGGCTGTCGCTCGCGGTTCTGCCGCGCGGGATATTTTCCGAATGCCGCCGTTTACAGACGCTTCTGCTTCCCGCGGTCCCCTCGGTCACGGACGGGCAGATCTGCGACGGATGTCCACAGCTACAGGACGTGAAATTTTTGGGCACGCGGGAGAACGCGAAAAATCTGAGTGACCTGTTGCCCGCCCGCACCCCGGTGCGTTGCCTTTGGAGCGAGGAGGGGATCTTCGCTTCCCGCGATCTTACCGGGGAGGAAGGATTCTCGGAGAGGCTCGATCGCTTTTCCGCGCTGGCGGAGACGGCTCGGGAAGATCTTGAAAAGAGCCGCGAGGATCTGCAGGACGCTACGAGGGAGTTCTTTGAACTGGTCCGCGCGGCGCGGACCGCTCCGCCGTCCGAGGCAGATGCCGGCGTGGCGGGGCGCGGCCGGAGTGGCGGGAGACGCCAACGCGGCAGACGCGGGAAGGCGATGCGCGAAAGTATCCGCCGCATCTGCGCGGCTTACGGCGAAGCCAATCGTATCTATCGCCGCGTTCTCCGTTTCGGAGAAGAGTACATCAACTG
Source organism: uncultured bacterium (assembly GCA_949282345.1). Lineage (GTDB taxonomy): Bacteria > Bacillota > Clostridia > Oscillospirales > CAG-272 > UBA1740. Next base: position 5,858 of record CASDOQ010000041.1, read on the forward strand.
TGCCGAAGCCGCCGTCCGTCAGATGCAGATGCTTTTCCCATACGGGACGGAGGCATTGCATGAAGCCGAAAAAAATGTTAAAATCGCTTGGGCGCTGACGGCGGCCAAACCGATCCCGACTGCCTATACCGTTTTCTCGGAGCAGGGAGATAACATCCTGTATCTTTTGGAGAACCGCCGCTTCAAGGAGGCAGAAAAGATTCTTGCGGAAGTCAATCCGTTGACCGCTCTGCCGGAAAAAACTCCGGAGGACGACGCATCCGCCGCGGCGGACGCCGGGGAGGGAAAAGCACCGCAAAGACCGCCCCGGATCCTGATCTCCGCGGCAACGGCCGACCTTTCGGATCCTAAAACGGCACAGTATGTCCGCGCCGTGACCGAAGCAGGCGGAGAGGCCTTTCTGTATACCGGCAGGGAACAGGAACAGGATTTTGACGGGTTGATCCTTGCCGGCGGGGCGGACATTTCCCCGATGCTGTACGGGGAAAAACGTCTCCCCGATACTCAGCCGGACGAGCGGCGCGATGAACGGGAGGTGACGCTTTTCAAGGCGTTTTACCTCTACGGAAAGCCGATCTTCGGCATCTGCCGTGGCCACCAGATGATCCATGCCTGCCTCGGCGGACGGCTGATGCAGCAACTGCCGCCGGAATGCCGCGCCTATCACCGCGGTGCCGCCGGAACACAGGTGACGCACGCAATTAACTACACCACGCCGAGCGTTCTCTCCTCACTCTACGGCCCGACCGACCGTATGACGGTGCTGAGCCTCCATCATCAGGCGGTGGAGCTGCCCGGCAAGCATATGCGGACAGTGGCTACGGCGGAGGATGGGCTGATTGAGGCCTCGGAGCATGAGTATCTCCCGGTCTATTCGGTCCAGTTCGATCCCGAGCGGATGATCGACCCGGTTTCGGTCTGCACGGATGATGGCCGGCCGCTCTTTACCTTCTTCGTGCGGAAGTGCGCCGTCCTCCGGGATGCCCCGTTGGTTTCCGAGGAGGCCCGCCGATACGCCAAAAAGAAACGGTTGTAAAAACCCAAAGCGGAAAAGCCCGAAAAAAGCGCGAAACGAAAAGAAAACTATATATAGAAAAGCGCACAGGCTCACGTCCCGATCATTTTTGACGTGGGAGAGCCTGTGCGTTTTCTTTCCAGCGATTTCAGAGAAGATTCAGGGAGCGCGCAATGCGGTATTTGGCCGCCCGTTTGCGCTGTTTGTAGGCTCCTTCGCTGAGAAAATAGAGCGGGGAACGCCGCGCGCCCCGCCCTGCGCCGATGTCCTCGCGGATCTGACGGCAGATCGCCTCTTCACAGACCTCGGCTACGGCGTTGTCGATCGCGCTGTTCAGGCGGTAGAAGTGCGCAAGGGTATCGGGGGAGGCGCACTGCCGCTCTAAGATCCGCTGGCGGCGTTCATAATCGCCGCAGAGAGCAATGACGAGGCGGTTGACCCCGAGAGGAAGAGATTCGCTTTTGTTTTTCATAGAATTCCGTGTTCTCCTTATGCAGTCTGAAAGCCTTTCATCCACCAAAGCGCTTCATCCAGTTCTTCGCTGAGCGCGTCCATCCGATCCCGCAGCAAAAAAAGTTCGTGCCGCGTTTCTTCGCATTCTTCGCATAGATCGCTCAGAAGACGGATCTTTTCTCCGTCCCGATAATCCTCTTGCTCGGAGAGCGAGAGCAAAAGCGCCTCTTTGGCCTCCTCGGCCCGCAGCATTCTACCGCGCTGCTCACAGAGCGTGCGGTGCAGGGCCTCAATTTCTTCCCGGATATCCTCGGGCTCACGCCAAAGGCAGGGGGAACCATCATCTGTTGTTACATAATGAAGCATATTTTTCCTTTCTGTCACGTATTGCGTGACAATCACGGCTGAAATTAAGATACCTTTCGGTATCGGTTGTAAGGGATTTTTTCACGCCCCGGGGCGGAGGCGGAGAGCGGAGAAGGATTGGGACAACTGTAGTATAGCAGAGAAAACGTCACATATCAAGTGACAAATGCAAAAAAATTTATTTTAGACCTTGAAATTTTTCGCAAAATAGGGTACTATGGTATACACAACGTGTTACAAAGGAGAAAAAATATGAAACCAGGTGAGCGTATCCGGCAATACCGCATCCGTGCGGGAAAGACCATGGAGGAACTGGCAAATGCGGCTGATACCAGCCGGCAGACGATATACCGCTATGAAAGCGGGGAGACGACGAACATCCCACGCGGTCGGCTGGAAGCCATCGCCCGGGCGCTTGACGTCAGCCCTGCAGTGCTGATGGGGTGGGACGCCGGCGAGGCGCCTCCGGCCGAGATCTTTCCGATCCGTCGCCGTGCGGTGCCGATGCTTGGTTCGGTCGCCTGCGGGGAACCGGTTTATGCGGAGCAGGATTTTTGCGGATATGAGCTGGCGGGGGAGGGAGTGGACGCCGATTTTTGCCTCCGTGCCAGCGGGGACAGCATGGTCGGTGCCCGGATCTACGACGGCGATATCGTATTCGTGAAGGCACAGGATTCGGTCGAGGACGGTCAGATCGCCGTGGTCATCATAGGAGAAGAAGCCACGCTCAAGCGTTTCTATTATGACAGACCGGGGCAAAAGGTCATCCTTACGCCTGAAAACCCGCGCTATGCTCCCCTGGTCTTCTCCGGGGAGGAGTTGGATACTGTCAGGATCCTCGGGCGGGCGGTCGCCTTTCAGAGCCGTATCCGCTGAGTTTTGCTTTGCCGGGAGGAGCGCCCCCTTCCTGCCGACAGATACAGCATAGCAGAAGTTTGACTGAAAACGGGGACGCTTTTTTGGCGAAAGCAGTCTTTTTCGGTTTCTTTCGGTCGACTGTGCTTCTCCGCGCGCCCGATCCTTTCCGATACGCAACGATTTTTATCGGAATTTGCGTAAACTTGGATTTTTCGGTTGAAAAGCATCGCTGAAAATGTTATACTGAACTATAGCCGTTTTCCCGGTATCCCTGCCTGTATAGTGAGGTCGCCTGCGGCGTCGTTCGGATGCGAGGCGGGACGGCGGAAAACGCTTCTCGGAAAAACAGTTCGGAGAGAGGCATGAAACCGAACCGCAAGCACACCGTGTGCGCAGGCTCTCTGAAACTCTCCTGAAAGCGACGGATGCCCTCTGCGGGCAAAGGATATCGTTTGAAGCAACGGAGGCAGACGGATGTTAGAACGAATGGAACGCTTCTTTGAAGCCCGGTTGGCGGAGTATGACCGGCACATGATGGAGGAGATCGCCGGGGCGCGGGAGTTTTATGCAGAGACGGCCGCGGCTCTTCCGATGCATCCGGGATGCCGGGTGCTTGACCTCGGCTGTGGAACCGGGTTGGAGCTGGAGGCCTATTTCCGCTTGAATCCTGCCGCGCAGGTTACAGGAATCGATCTGTCCCCGGCGATGCTCGGACGATTGAAAGAAAAATTCCCGGAGAAACCCTTGCGGCTGATCTGCGGTTCCTATTTTGAGGTGGAGTTTTCGGAAGGGTATGACGCGGCGGTATCGGTGGAGTCGCTTCATCACTTTCCGGCGGCGCAGAAAGCCGCGTTTTACCGACGGCTTTATGAAGCCCTCTCCGACAGGGGATATCTGATCCTGACCGACTATTTTGCCGCGAGTGAGGATCTTGAAAAAGCCGGCTTCGCGGCACTGGAAGTAAAAAAGCGGGAGGAGGGCATCCGCGATGAGGCCCTGTACCACTATGATACTCCGCTGACGGCCGAGCATGAAATGCGCCTTTTGCAAGAGGCGGGGTTTGCCGATACGGCGGTGGTGGGGACATGGGGCGATACCCGCATGATCCGGGCGGAGAAGAGCCGCCGGAATTTTGAAAACAGGAATCGGAGGGAGATATGAAACTGAACCGCAAGCGCACCGTGTGCGTAGGTTTTGCTTTTTTCCTTATCTGTATGTTCTGGCAGGTATACGACACGGTCGTGCCGATCATCCTGACGCATAAGTTCGGGCTTTCGCAGACGGTATCCGGCGCGGTGATGGCGGCGGACAACGTTGTGGCGCTCTTTCTGCTTCCGGTCTTCGGCGCGCTCTCGGACAGGACAAACACGCGCCTCGGCCGGCGGACGCCGTATATTCTTGTCGGCACGCTGGTATCGGCCCTCCTCTTTTTTCTTTTGTCGTTCGTTGACCGGCTGCAGCTCTCCTATCTGGCGGGAGCCGATCCGACCGATCCCGCGCATCTTGCCGAGGCGGCGGCGCAGACCGCCGCGCATCCCGCAACGCTGATCTTTTTCATGGCGCTTCTCGTGATGATCCTTTTTTCGATGGCGGTCTTCCGTTCCCCCGCCGTGGCGCTGATGCCGGACGTCACGCCGCATCCGCTCCGCAGTCAGGCCAACGCCGTGATCAATCTGATGGGGGCGGCCGGCGGGATCGTCGTTCTGGGGCTCGGGATCCTTTTCGGTACCGGGCGCGAAGAAAACGCCCTGATGAGTTACGTACTCTTTTTCGGGGTGATCGCCGCGCTGATGCTGGCGTCTCTGCTCGTTTTTCTGCTGACGGTACGCGAGCCGGCGTGGGCGGCGGAGGAAAAGGCGCAGGAGCCATCGCCCGACCCGGGGGAAGAGAGACCGGCCGGGGGACAGCTTTTGCCGGCGGAACGGCGTTCTCTTCTTCTGATCCTTGCCTCGGTGGCCTTCTGGTACATGGGGTACAATGCCGTGATCTCCAAATATTCGGTCTATGCGGGGCAGATCCTCGGCCGTGATTATAACACGACGCTGATCGTGGCGCAGGCGGCGGCGATCCTCTCCTATATTCCCGTCGGATATCTGGCCTCGCGTATCGGCCGGCGGCGGAGCGTCCTGATCGGGGTCGCGCTGCTTTTCGCTTCCTTTGCGCTCGGCAGCTTTCTTGACCGCGAAAGCCCGGCTTTCTTCTCCAATCTGCTCTTTGCCGTGGCCGGCGTCGGCTGGGCGACCATCAACGTGAATTCCTTCCCGATGGCGGTCGAACTGGCGGGACACGGGGACGTCGGAAAATATACGGGCTACTACTACACGGCGTCGATGTTTGCCCAGATCGTTTCGCCGATCCTCAGCGGCGTATTCTTAGATATCGATATGCGCACGCTTTTCCCGTACGGAGCTCTGTTCGTGGCGTTTTCCTTCCTGACGATGCTCTTCGTCCGCCACGGGGACAGTCGTCCCGCGATGAAAAAAGAACTGCTGGAACAGATGAACGTAGGAGACTGACGATGCATTTTGATTTGGTTGCCACCTGCCTGTTTGGACTCGAGCATCTTCTCGGGGAGGAGATCGAGGCGCTGGGATACGAGCGCGTCATGACGATCGACGGGCGCGTGATCTTCCGCGGAGATGAGGAGGCCGTGGCGCTCTCCAATATCTTCCTCCGCTATGCCGAGCATGTGTATATCAAACTCGGCGGTTTCCCGGCGGGAAGTTTTGACGAACTTTTTGAGGGTACCCGCGCCCTGCCGTGGGAGGCGTTCATCGGACGGGACGATGCCTTCCCTGTGAAGGGGCACGCCATTGCCAGCCTGTTGCACTCGGTGCCCGACTGCCAGAAGATCGTCAAACGGGCGATCGTTTCACGCCTTTCGGAAAAATACGGGCTGTCGTGGTTTGCTGAGACCGGGATACGGTATCAGGTAGAGTTCTTTATTTTCAAAGACGAGGCCGCGCTGATGATCGACACCTCCGGCATACCGCTCTACAAGCGGGGCTATCGCACCGAGGCAGGGATCGCCCCGATCCGGGAAACGCTGGCCGCCGCGCTGGCCGCGATCAGCCGCCCGCGGGAAGAAGTGCTTTTCTGGGATCCCATGTGCGGGAGCGGAACGATCGCCATTGAGGCGGCGATGCTGGCGCGTGATATTGCCCCCGGCCTGCGGCGTTCCTTTGCTGCAGAGGAGTTCCCGTTTGTCGGAAAGTCCCGCTTCCACGAAGCGAGGGAAGAGGCGCGCAGCCGCATCCTTCGGAATAACTTTTGCGTATACGCCTCGGATATCGACCCCGCCATGGTCGCGCTGGCAGGGGCGAATACAGAACGCGCCGGTCTTAGCGGCACGGTACGCACCTTTCAGGCCGATGCGCGTAAGATCTCTGCCGATCGGCGCGGAACGATCGTCTGTAACCCGCCGTACGGGGAACGGATGCGGATGGACGGGCAGGTCGACCGGCTCTACCGTGAGATCGGGGAACATTTTCGCGCTCTTGCCCCGTGGCAGGTCTATATCATCACTTCGCATCCGGATTTTGAACGCCTCTACGGAAAACGCGCTGATAAGAAAAGAAAACTTTACAACGGAATGATCCCCTGCACCCTCTATCAGTATTTCAAAAACGAAAGAAAATGAAAAAGTCCGGCTTCGACCGGGCTCTTTTCTTTTGCTTTCTTGATTTCCTGTCGCCTTGCGTTCCGCACGGCTTCGCACCGGGCAATCGCTTGTGCGACTTTCTTTTCAGCTTTTCTTCCTTCGTTGCATATTTTTCCCTGCCGGCGTCCATACTCAGGGTAAAATCCGGCAAGGAGGCAGATATGACGGAATTATCCCCGGATTACCGGGCAAATGTGGAGGAACTCAGCGGACGTTTGCGCGTATCGGAGAATTTTGATATCCTGCAGAGGCGATTGCTGATCGGGGAAGATGAAATGACGCTCTTCTATATTGACGGCTTTGTGAAGGAGGGAGTCCTCCAGAAGATGTTTCAGTTCTTTTTGGGGCTTCCCGGCCTCGGGAGCGGGGAAGGGGCGGCGCGGCGTTTTGCTGATGGGAAGGTGCCTTACGTAGAGGTTGAGTGTTGTCGGGATGTGGAACAACTCATCTTTTTCGTGCTTTCGGGCGCGGTGGTGATGTTGGGCAGTACTTTCGGCGGGGAAGCCATTGTGATCGATGCGCGCACCTATCCCGCGCGCGACCCCGAGGAGCCGTCCAGCGACCGTGCCATGCAGGGATCAAAAGATGGGTTTGTGGAGACGTTGCTCTTCAACACTGTTCTTTTGCGCCGCCGCATCCGAGACACCCGGCTGACCATGCAGTACCATAAACTGAAAGGCTCCTCTCAGACCGACGTCGTAGTGGCGTACCTGGATGGGGTGGCCTCGCCGGAAGCTGTGAAGATCATTTCGGAAAAAATCGACAAGATCCATCCTTCGTCCCTGACGATGGGATATCAGGGGCTTGCCGAGTGTCTGATCCCGCGCCGTTGGTATAACCCCTTTCCCAAGGTGCGGACGTTGGAGCGGCCGGATTCGGCCGCGGCGCATCTTGCCGAGGGGAGCATTCTCGTGATGTGCGACACCTCGCCCCAGGTCATGGTTCTGCCGACCTCGATCTTTGACTTCATGCAGCAGACCGACGACTATTATTTCCCACCGCTGACCGGGACCTATCTGCGTATTCTGCGCCAGTTTGTTTTCTTTCTGGCGCTGGTTTTTACGCCGACTTGGTATCTGCTTTTGCAGAACCTTTCGCTCCTGCCGGCGTGGCTCGGCTTTCTCGTCCCGCGGGATCCCGGGGAATTGCCTATCCTCGTACAGCTCTTTCTGGCGGAGTTCGCCATTGACGGACTCAAACTGGCTTCCATGAATACTCCCGACCGCCTTTCCAATTCTATGAGCGTGGTAGGCGGGCTGATCCTCGGAGATTTTGCCGTAAAGGCCGGCTGGCTCTGCGGGGACGTTATCCTGTATATGGCGATCGTAGCGGTGGCGGGCTTCACGCAGCAGAATTACGAGCTTGGTTACGCTTTCAAATTCATGCGGATGCTGTTATTGCTCCTGACGGCTCTTCTGGGAATATACGGCTATATCGGCGGCTTTATCCTGATCGCGTTGCTGGTCTGCACCAACAAAACGCTGAATAATCAGAGAAGTTATCTCTACCCGTTGATTCCCTTCAACGGTCGTGCGCTCTGCCGTCTGCTCTTCCGGCTGCCGAAGGATGACTCCGGCCCGATCAAGAGCCGGGTGAAAAAAGAAAAATCCTGACTGCCGGGGGAACTGGTGTCAAAAAGGTAAAAAAAATGCAGAAAAGGACTTGACAAAAGCGCAAAAAGTGCTATACTATGAGAGCGGGTCGGAAAACCGAACCGCTCAACAGTATTGCGGCATCGCCAAGCGGTAAGGCAACGGACTCTGACTCCGTCATTACCTAGGTTCGAATCCTAGTGCCGCAGCCAAAAAATCCAACTCTTACGAGTTGGATTTTTTCATTTGTGCCGTCAGGCACAACATCGTTTGCGTGGCACACGCAACATCATTTGACCGTTAGGTCAACATCATTGCCGCTCGCGGCACAAATGAACGAGGTTGCGACAAGTCGCAAATGATGTGGTCTATCGCCCAACGATGTTACGCCTGCGGCGTAAATGATGTTTCGCTTCGCGCAAACGATGTTGTATCTGTTTGTTTGGATTGCTGATTTATAGTCGATTTTTAAGCGAAAGTATGATATAATTAGCTTAAAAAAGGTGGTGTGGTTATGAAAGAGGATAAGCTTGGGGATCTGTCTATGGAATTATCCGTAGATGTTTTGAAATTATCAAAAGAGTTGCGAAAGCAACACGAAACCGTTATCTCAAATCAAATCGGCAGAAGTGCGACAAGTATTTGCGCAAATATTGCCGAGAGTAAATATGCTCATAGCCGTGCCGATTTTATTGCAAAGCTTGAAATCGCACTCAAAGAAACAAATGAAACAAGCAAGTGGCTTGAAATGCTTTGGAAAAGTGAATATATAGATGAAGCAAGGCATAAGGCGCTTGATAAAAATTGCTCGACCATAAGATTCTTGCTTGTTCGGTCTATTCAAACGGCAAAGCAAAATGCTAACAAATAATTTTCAAAAACTTTTCTTGCATTTCCGTTCCTTTTCGGTATAATGTGTTTACAACCAGCAAGGAGAACGAAAATGCCAAATTTAAAACCGTACTATCAAGTA
>CASDOQ010000042.1 GCA_949282345.1 uncultured bacterium
TGACCTTTTGTACAACGCGCGGGTGCTGGCCGGTCATCGCTTCCGGGCATCCGACGTTGCCTGCCCCGAGGAAGTCGATCTGGTGATGAACGAAGCCTTCCGCTTCACGCACCGCGCCTTTCCAGAGGACTGCATCGAGGCCGTCCATACCACGCCGCTCCTGATTCCCTTCAAACATTTCTATGACGGCGAGTTCATCGCGGATGAAAAATATCTCCTCGGCGAATACGTCCTCACCTTTGACGACGGCACCGAAGCGCGCCTTCCCGTCCGCTACGGCTCCAATATCTCCTACAGCGGGCTGACCGGGCGGAGTTCCACCATCGTCGGCGATTCGATGATGGAAGAGGATACCGCTTACCGCCTCTCCACCCTGTATCTTGAAATGGCGGGTTCCGCGCTCGCTTACCGGGAGGGCGACACGCTCTGGTACCGTACCCTCTATCCCAACCCGCACCCGGGCCACCGCGTGACCGCCTGGCGGTACGAAGCGATCAAGACCGACGCGGAGGTTTTGACTCAAAATCTGCTGAATATCTGTAAAAAAGACGCGCAATAACGGTTTTTGACCGCATACGGCATCAAGATCGGGTCGCCGCCTCGGCGTACCGGGAGCCCCTGATCGAAAGATCCCGGGGAAAAACCGGCGGCCGAAAAAAGCAAACCGCACCGGGAGAAAGATATGCGTTATGTTCTGGTAACAGGGGCCGGAGGCGGCATGGGGCGGGCCACCGTCCGCGCCCTCTGCCGGCAGGGATTTTTCGTTTTTGCCTTGGATAAAAAGGCGCTCCCCGAAGAAGAGAACGTCATGCCGCTCGCGGTCGACGTGACCGAAGAGGAGGACGTCATACGCGCCTTCCGGAAGGTGCGGGAGGTCACGGATTCTTTGTATGCCATCGTCCATTACGCCGGGATCTACGCGCTCGATTCTTTGGTCGAAATCGAGAGCGAAGCCTTCGAGCGGATCTTCCGCATCAATCTTTTTGGCGCTTATTATGTAAACAAAACTTTTCTTCCGATGCTGAAGCCCGGGAGCCGTATTCTCATAACGACCAGCGAACTTGCCCCGCTTGACCCGCTCCCTTTTACGGGGATCTACGCGGTCACCAAGGCGGCGCTCGATAAATACGCCTACGCGCTCCGGATGGAACTGCAACTGCTTGGCATCCGGGTATCGGTGCTGCGGGCGGGGGCGGTACGCACCGATATGCTCGGCGCATCGACCGACGCCCTGACCCGCTTTTGCGAGAAGACCGAACTCTACCGCTATAACGCCGCCCGCTTCCGGCAGATCGTTGACCGCGTGGAAGCCCGGAGCATCTCTCCTGAGAAATTAGCGGAAAAATCGCTCTCGATCCTTTCAAAGCGATCGCCCGCCTTCTCCTACGCCCTCAACCGCAATCCTCTTTTGCGCCTGCTCTCCTGCCTTCCGAAAAGCTGGCAATGCGCTATCATCCGCCGCATCCTGCGCTGATGCGAAAAAGCAAGCGCCCCCTCGCCGTGCCGAGTGCCGGACACATCTCATCCGCGCAACCGACCGAAAGGAAAAAGGAAACCAAGCGGTTTCCTTTTTTATTCTAATCGGCAGATACGGGGTTCTCAGCGGATGAAAAGCTTGAGGAAATAGGCAAACAGGGGGTGGTCGTAACAGTTCTCGTACTGATATTGCAGGGGGTACATTTCCTGCTTCCAGCGCAGATAGGCCTCCTCTTTCTTTTCGCTTTGCAAAAGATCAAAGAGCAGCAGGCAGTGTCTGGCCTGCCATTCGAGGAGCCGCCAGGAGGTAGAAGCGGCATGGCAATAGGAGGAAAGATGCTCACGGATCACCGGCAGGAACGCGGTGACAACGTCGCGCTTTGCAAGGAGACGCGCGCAGACAGCCTTTCCTTCCTCGGAAGAGGGCGAGATCGTTTTATTGAAAAATCGGACAAAATCCGGATCGGCAAATTCGCCAAGATAAGCGACGACCTGCCGCCAGTCTTCTCCGAAAGCGGCCGAGAAATACTCTTCCTCCAAACGGCCGAGGTCGGCTTCAGCGTCAAACAGCGTAGCGGCGTACACGTAGAATGGGAAGCCCGTCGGGAAAGCGCTGCGCTGGGAGCCGTCTTCCACTATGCCTTTCAGCCCGTGGCGCGTAAGCCCCTTGATATCCGCCGAGATCTCCCGGGCAAGTTCCAGCCCGCCGAGATCCCGCGCCTGCTGATGCCAGAAGTGGTATTCATAGCAGAAGCAGTCGCCGGAGAAAACTTTTTTCCAGTCTTCCAGATACGCAAGGTGACCCGCCACGTCCTTCGGGCGGACCGTTTTGTTCCGTACGTAGGGAACGATGGCCGAGCGATCGGCCGGCAGATCGTAGGAGCAGGTGTAATCGCGGAAGATCGGAGCGAACAGCATGGTGAAGCGCCGCGGGTTGACGAGCTTTTCCTGCACCGGCGGCCAGAAGGTATCCACGTACGCAATAAATACAATATGGGTATCCAGCCCGCGTGCGGTCAGTTTCGCGTCGACCTCATTGAGCAGGATCATATACCAGTCGGAGGGAGGGAGGCGGCGGCAGTTTTCGCATTCGCAATGGTTGTTCTCCCCGTCCGCCAGCCAGACGTGGAGAAAATCCACGTTGTTCTGCTCTTCCGCATACCGGACGATCGCATCCGACATAATATGCCGCGCCTCGGCGTTTGACAGACAGACGTTGGTATTCAGCGGGACCCCGCCCAAGAGTCCGCGGCGGCCGTTGATCTCGGCAAAATACTCGATCGATTCCTTCGGGACGACAGATTCATCCACCGGGGTCCACCCGCCCTCTCCCGAAACGCCGAACGGCTCGACCGTCCATCCGTGACCCATATCGTGGAACAGCAGTCCGCGCTTGGCGATCTCGGCCTCGCAAGCGCGCTTCCATTGCAGAACTTCCTCATGCGTAAGTTTTTCGGGTTCCATGCCGGGATCGTACTCATGGTCGTAATATTTTTTGTAGTAGCCCATCGGCACGTCAAATTCAAGCATGAAGGTATTCATCCCGAGCTTCGGGGTGAAATCGATCGCATCCAGCATAATGCGTTGATTTTCGGTTCCTTCATTGCACTGCCCGCGATAACGGAAATCGGGTCTCAGACAATAGGAAGTCTTTCCGACCTGCCGGGTAGGGATCACTTCCCCGTCGCGCCCCGGAAAAAGGAAGCGACAACCGTTTTCTTTCAGATAACGGTAGACCGAAAGCAGCACGCTGCGCGGATTGTTCCCCGCAATGATCCCACCGTGCTCGTCGGCGTCGGCATAGAGCACGTCATCCAGCCGATCATCCTCCACGCGGCAGGGATCCAGCCCGAAGTCGGATAAGATCCCCAGGCGGAATACGTCCATGCCGGTCACGGCACCAAAGGCACCGTTCCCGCTTTTCCCCTCGGGATTTTCCGCCTCGTCCGGCCGCAGGCAGACCGCGATCTCGCCGCGGCGGGGCATCATCATTTTCAGATATTTTTTCAGTTCATCCGCCGCGAATGCCACCACAGGATGCGGGGTAACGCACACGATACGATACATGTTATTCTCCTTACTATCCAAAATAAAAATTGTTCCGCGGCACGCTCCGAGCCGATACTTGCCGACGGGAGATACGAGGAACGCAACAGATCTCTCGGTCTGTTCCCGGCGGGAAGGACTTTGCAAAAAGCCATCCGCGACGGCGCAGGGAAACACAGGATTTTTACGATTCATTATACCATCCCGGAAAGCGAAAAGTCAATAGAATGCCGCGCATTCTTATCGGGATTCTGTCACTTTCCGATTTTCCGGGAAAGGTCAAGCGGATCAGATCAAGCGGATCAGATCAAAAAACAGAAGATGCAACATGCGACGCGATACTTGCAATTCCAGCTCGTACATGCTAAACGGTTCAAAGCCAGATGCGTTTGCCTTCGCGCGGTACCACGGCTATGGAGTTTTGTGAAGAAACGAAAAAAGGGCGGTTTCCGAAGAGAAAAACTCTCCCAAAACCGCCCGGAAATGGCGTTACACCAGTCGGGTTCCGCGAAACAGGCCGAGATCGGCGTTTTGCATCTTTTAAGACCGGAAGACAGGGTGGGGTTACAGGAGCCCGTCCGAGAAAGACGGAATTGGTTTCATGATTCTCATGCTTGTATTCCGCTTTCGCAGTATCACAGATGTATATATCTGCTAAGTTCGGAAACGATCTGTTTTTCGGTCTCCAACGCCATCACGCTTTCGGCGATCTTATCCGCCTCCTGCTTGCTCCAGCGGGAAATCTCTCTTCTGGTGGCCAGTAAGGAGGTCGGATTCACGCTGTACTCATCGAGCCCGAAAGAGATCAGAAGCGGGATCAGAAGCGGATCTGCGGCGGCCTCCCCGCACATACCGACCGGGATGCCGGCCTTTTTCCCTTCGGAAATGATGTGCCGGATCATGCGCAGAACCGCCGGAGAGAACGCAGAGTAAAGATACGCCACGTCCGCATTGCCGCGATCGACCGCCATAGTATAGCCGGTAAGATCATTTGTGCCGATGCTGAAGAAGTCCGCTTCTTTGGCAAGCACATCCGCAAGGATCGCGGCAGACGGGGTCTCAATCATCACGCCGATCTTGAGATCCTTGTTATACGCAATCACCTTTTCGTCCAGTTCTGCCTGGATCTCCCGGATCAGTGTTTTTACCTGACGCACTTCATCCACACCGGTAACAAGCGGGATCATGATCTGTAAATCGCCATAGGCACTGGCACGCAAAAGTGCGCGCAACTGCGTTTTGTACATCTCACTGTTTTTCAGACAATAGCGCACCGCCCGGAAACCCAAGAACGGATTTTCTTCTTTTTTCAGACCTAAATACGGGATTTCCTTATCGCCGCCGATGTCCAACGTTCGGATGATGACGGTTTTGTTTTTCATGATCAGAAGCGCTTTTTTGTAGGCCTCGAACTGTTCGTTCTCATCGGGCATGGTGCTTCTGTCCATAAACAGGAACTCGGTTCTGAAAAGTCCGACCCCTTCGCCGTCATACGCAATCACTTGACTCGCGTCCTCCGGCGTTCCGATGTTGGCAAATAACTGCACCTTTTCTCCGTCCTTCGTGAGAGTTTCAAGCCCCATAAACTTTTCCAGCGCGGCGCGTTCCTTCTCAAAATCCATCCTCAGTCGGACGTATGCTGCGACGGTTCCCTTTTCTGGATCCGTCAGGATTTCACCATGAATTCCGTCCACGATGACAAGTTGGTTATTCTTGAATTTTTCTGTTGCGTTTTCCACGCTCAAAACGGCCGGGATTTCCATCGCCCGTGCGAGGATGGCGGCGTGCGAGGTTTTGGAACCGACTTCCGTGATAAAGCCGACCACGTTTTTCCGGTCGATGCATGCGGTCATCGACGGCGTAAGTTCCTTTGCGACCAGCACGGTATCTTTGGGCAAATCGGACAGATCTACCGTGTGTACCCCTAAAAGCAGTGCCAGCATCTCGGATTTGATGTCCCTTACGTCTGTGGCCCTCTGCTTTGTCATCTCGTCGTCCACGGCGCTGAACATGGCAATAAACAGGTCACACACAGCTTCCACCGCCGCTTCGGCGCATTGCCCGGCATCAATGCGTTTTTCGATCTCGGAACACATATACGGATCCTTCATCATCATCATATGTCCGAGGATGATCTCCGCCGCCGATTCCCCTGCGGTTTCCCGCACACGCTCACTCAGCCGTTCATTTCTCTCAAAGAAGAGTTTGAGCGCGTCGTTCAGCCGCATTTTCTCCGTCTGTGCATCGCAATCGGATCTCGGCGTATAGCGCAGATCGGCATCGCGATAAATCGTCACCCTGCCGATACCGTAACCTTTGGAAGCCCCGATTCCATGATACATGTCTCTCACCTCACTGACTCAAGTTTGGGGAAATTCTCTGCAATCCTGCCGGTTGCTTTGCGGATTTATTCGCCAAAGCCGTTTGCGATCATGGTGACTGCTTCGTTCAGCGCCTCTTCCTCGCGTTCACCGTTGCAGGAAATCTCGATTTCCATGCCACACTTGATGCAAGCGGCAATGATATTCATAAGGCTCTTGCCATCGGTTTTGATTCCGTTCACACAGATTGTCACATCGCACGGATATTTTGCCATTGCGCCCGCAAAACTCATTGCAGGACGCATATGAAAGCCCATTGCATTTACTACCGTTACTTTTTTGGATACCATGACCGTTTCTCCTTTTCATTCTTTCTTTTATTCCGTAACTTTTTTCTTCAAGATACCGAGCATCAACATACCGACCGCCGCTCCGATGAACAGAGACAGCAGATAGAACGGCCAGTTGCCGACTACCGCGAATACGAAGATGCCGCCGTGCGGAGCCATCAACGTGCAGTTGAAGAGCATCGAGAGACCACCGGCCACTCCTGCGCCGACCATGCAGGACGGAATGACATGCAGCGGATCGGAAGCCGCATAGGGAATTGCCCCTTCGGTGATAAAGCCGAGACCCATGATGTAGTTTACAGGACCGCTCTTCCTTTCCTGTGCGGTGAACTTGTCTTTGAAGAATGTCGTTGCCAGTGCGATTGCAATCGGAGGAACCATACCGCCGATCATAACCGCTGCCATAATATCATAGTTGCCGGAGGTGATGGCAGCCGTACCGAATACATACGCGGCTTTGTTAAACGGGCCGCCCATATCAATGGACATCATCGCACCGAGAGCTCCGCCGAGCAGAACCTTGCTGACGCTTCCCATGGAATTCAGCATATTGGTCAGCCCCGTGTTAAGCGCGCCCATGATCGGGTTGACCGCACACATGATGAGGGCGATCATTCCAAGACCCACAAGCGGATAGATCAGGACGGGTTTGATGCCTTCGAGTGATTTCGGAAATTTTTCACACAGTTTTTCAAGGCCAAGCATCAGATAACCGCCGACAAAGCCCGCAAAGAGTGCACCGAGAAAGCCGGAGGGTACGTCACCGCCGACCGATGCAAAGGTAGCACCCGTCGTCGCGAGGAAGCCGCCTACAATACCGACCAAAAAGCCGGGGCGGTCTGCAATGGATTTGCCGATGAAGCCGGCAAGGATCGGAATCATGAAGCTGAATGCATGACCGCCGATGGTCTTAAAGAAAGCGGCAACCGGTGTGTTGGTACCGAAATTCGAATCCTGCGGTGCTCCCATCAGGGTGTCGATCAGGAAAGCGATCGCAATAAAGATACCGCCCGCAACCACGAACGGCAGCATGTTGGATACGCCGTTCATCAGATGCTTGTAGATCTTTCTGCCGAAGCTTTCCGTGTCGCCTTGATTGTCGAATGCTTTGGCGCCGGTATGGTGATAAACCGGGGCCTGATCACTCAGCACACGATTGATCAGTTCCTGCGGCTTTTTGATTCCGTCGGAGACCTTGACGCTGATCAGTTTTTTACCGTCAAAGCGTCCCATTTCCACGCTCTTGTCAGCGGCGATGATGATGCCGTCCGCCGCGGCGATTTCTTCCTTCGTCAGCAGGTTTTTCGCACCGCCGGAGCCATTGGTTTCGGCTTTGAGCGGAATTCCCATATCCGCACCCGCTTTTTCAAGTGCTTCCGCAGCCATGTATGTGTGGGCGATGCCGGTCGGGCAAGCGGTTACTGCCAGGATCCGATAGCCTTCCTTTTTCACTTCCGCTTTCGGCTCTTCCGGATATTTCTCCGATTCTCTGCGATTGATGACATCCAGGAATTCATCCGCATTTTTTGCGGCTAAGAGCTCGTTCCTGAACGATTCATCCATCAGAAGGGTCATCAGTCTGGAAAGCACCTCCAGATGCAGATTTCCGTCTTCGGGAGCGGCAATCATAAAGAGCAGGTTGGAGGGATTGCCGTCCAGTGCCTCATAGTCGACCCCCGCAGGCGCGGTGATCGCGGAAAGACCGGGCTTTGCGACCGCCGAAGTTTTAGCATGGGGAATTGCAATGCCGTTCCCGACAGCGGTCGAGCCTTGTGCTTCTCTTGCAAGGATCTCTTTTTTGTATGCTTCCTTGTCCCTGAGGTTTCCAGCCTTTTCATGCAACTCGATCAGGGCGTCGATCGCATCCGACTTTGAGGCAAGTGCACGGTTCAGGGAAATGCTTTCTTTCTTCAAAAGATCTGTGATACGCATTTCGTTTTCTCCTTGAATTTTATAATGATTGAGGTTGTATTTGACTCAAATATTAGGATTCTTGGACTGTATTTGACTCATCAGTCTAACTATTTCTTCTTTTGCTGCCAGTCCTTCGCAGAACGCGGTCGCTCCGCCCGCCGCGGTGCCTAGTTTCAGGGCGTAGCCATAGTCTGCTTTCTGCGTGTATCCCGCAAGAAAACCCGCCACCATGGAATCTCCGGCGCCTACCGTATTGACGACCTTTCCGCTTATCGCGGGCATATAATACTCTTTTCCGTTTTCGTCTACCAGCACGGCGCCCTTTCCGCCCATGGAAACCAGAACGTTCACGGCGCCCATTTCCCGGAGTTTCCCGGCATATCGGATCGCGTCTTCCGGCATATCGATCCTGACGCCGAAAATTTCACCCAATTCTTCGTTATTCGGTTTGATGAAAAACGGTCGGTATTTCAGGGAATTCAGTAGCAGGTCCTTGGTGGCGTCCACCACAAACCGAACGCCCGTTCCGCTGAGCAGTTCCATCATCTTTTCATATATATCAGAAGGCACCGTATTAGGAATACTCCCTGCAAACACCAATGTATCACCTTGTTTCAAACCTTTCAGTTTTCCAAGCAGAGCTTTGATGTCGTTTTCGAAAATTGCAGGTCCCTGTCCGTTAATATCCGTCTCGTATTCCGAACGGATCTTGACATTGATCCTGGTCAATCCCTCCTTTAAGTGTACAAAATCCGTATGGATCATTCCGCCGCCGAGTGCCTGCTCAATGGCACTTCCGGTAAAACCGGCGATAAATCCCATAGCGGTGGATTCTATGCCGAGTTCCTGTAAAACAAGCGATACATTGATTCCCTTTCCGCCACAGAATGTTTTTTCTTTTTCCGAACGGATGATACTGCCGACCTTAAGCTCCGGTACGTAGACCAGATAATCAATCGCCGGGTTAAACGTTACAGTATAGATCATTCTCCCACCTCCTTGACAACTGTACTTTCTTTATACCGATCGTCAGGCAATTTGTCCGTCAGGATGCAGGCATTTCCTATATCTGCAAAGGTGACGGCTGCCGACTTCCCGAATTTCGAATGGTCTGCTAAAATGTAGGTCACATAACTTTTTTGCACAGCAGCGCGCTTCACGCTCGCCTCGTCGATATTGTGCGTGGTATAACCGATCTCCGTATGGATACCGTTGGTTCCCAGAAAGCATTTGGTAAAGTTATACCGATTGATCGTTTCCACACAACTGACGCCCACCAAAGCCTCTGTTGTTGTTTTTACTTCTCCGCCGGTCAAATATACCTTAAATCCTCTGCGAGCAAGAAAATATGCATGATTGAACGCATTCGTCACGAACGTAACATCCTTTTGGGTAATATACGCAATCATTTTTCCGGTCGTTGTACCTGCGTCGATAAAAACAAAGTCGTTTGGGCGAATCGTCTCTGCGGCATACTTGGCAATGCGTTCCTTCGCAGAAGCATTCAGTTTCATTTTTTCGTCCACATCCGGTTCTTGCAACAGAATACTCGGGGCCATAGTCACCGCACCGCCGTGTACCTTTTTCAGTTTTCCCATTTTTGCCAACGTCAGTAAATCGCGTCGGATCGTGGATTCCGAAGCCCCGGTGATCTCTGTAAGTTCTGCCACCGAAACCGAGCTGTTCGTAGACAATACCGACATGATTTTATTGTATCTTTCTTCTGTAAGCATGACTTCTCTTCGCCTTTTTGAATGATTTTGATTGGATTTGACTGAATTATATCATATAGACCGCCTTTTGTCAACCATTTTCAATCATTTTTTTCTAAAATTCCTCAAAATCATTCAAATCCGGTCAAAATCGTTGCGCATACACCGAAATACAATGTCAAAGACTTGAACCATTCTTGCATGGCTATGGACACCCGGACGATTCGGCCAAGATCGAACTCGGAGAAACCATGACCGCACTGCTGAAGCGAAACAAGGATACGGAGGAACAAACAAATGAAGCCGGACGAAATCAATCGGGTAGAGGGGGTTTTCACCCCCCTCCCACACCAACGCACGTGCCGTTCGGCATACGGCGGTTCGGTTCTCTATCTCGTATTACTTCAACGCTTCTGCTCTTTGTTATCTAACCTAAGACTTCCCGCATTTTGCCTCATATACGTTTCGGCTACTTTGCGTATCGGTTCTGAGCAGAA